>NZ_FXUY01000002.1:855000-1460000 GCF_900182985.1 Pseudomonas helmanticensis
AGTGTAGGCATGCGTACTGCAACGCTGCGGGAAGATTTACCGTGCATTTTGCATCCTCCCAAAAAGCCATCATTGCAGATTGCAACCCGAGCGATCCGACTCTTCCTCCCAAATCGTTGTTTTTAAAGGACTTAACAGCGGTTAGACTGTTGGCATGACGGCTGCTTTGCCTGTTCCATAGAAGAACAATCGGAGCGCCGCCCCATGAACACCACCCTCTTGCTTGCAAACGCGACTGCACTGGCGATTTTGCTGAGTTTTTACTTTGCCCCTGCGAGCAATGCCCCGGAAACGTTGGCCCAGCGCATGCCGCATTATCTGCAGGTGCAGAAACAGCCCCAACTGGCGATTCTGACCGATAAGAGCAGCTTTGCCCCAAGGACTGTCAGCGCCCCCGATCAGGCCCTGCCAGCTCAACTTACAGAACGTCTGGTTTTTTGAAATATCTTCAGGAGTACAGCATGTCCAAATCAGCAGCAGGATTTCTGATCCTCGCCTTATTGAGTGGCGTAATGCATCTTTCGCTGTTCGAGGAAACCACAGTCACCCTGCCCCTGATTGTCTGCGGCGTATTTTCGGTGCTGTTTGTGCTGGCACTGGCTGCCGGGCGCAAGATCAAGTTTGATCCAGTGCTGCGCTGAGCCGAATCAGGTCCAGTAACTGTTCCACCGCCCCCGCCAGCTCACCCGAGTTATCGATCAGAAGCACCGGCTCGTCACTCGATCTACGATCCTTGAATAAGGTGTTACGGGCAAGCCGAGCCTCGATCTGCTCAAGCGTCTCTCTCCCCCGCCTGAGCAGGCGGCCACGTAGAACCTCATCACTTACCGTTAACAGTACCGGCACCAACGCAGGGTAACGGCCCATCGCTTGTCGCAGATTGGCGCGCGAGCCGTTAACCAGCACATGGCGCCCCGCAGCCAAAAACCGATCCATCTGCGCCGGGATTCCATAGGCAAGACCGTTCGCGTGCCATGACAGGGAAAAATCGCCCGCCCGCGCGCGCCGCTCAAACTCCTCAGGTGTCACGCCCACCGCATCCTCACCCACCGATTCAGCTGATCGCGTGATGACTCGCCGCATGACTTCACAGCCCATCGCCCGCAGTGGTTCGCGCGCAGCCTCAATCAGACTGTCCTTGCCTGACCCTGAGGGGCCCATCAGATAAATAAGCTTGCCATCCATCCTGAAAACGCCCTCCAGACCACCTTAGCCACTAGTAAATCGGCAATTTGCCACTATCCTGTAAAGACAAGGAAACAAGGATAGAAAGCCGCATAGCATGCACGCTCTGACGTCTTCGGACATCAACTGATATGCACCAGGACGCAGGCAGCGATGCAGACCAGGGCGAAGTTTTCAAACCAGTCCGCATTTCTGATAATTGGTGCTGGCATTACGCCTTTACCCAGCTCAATATTTGTCACAGAATTGACGCCAATGATCTGGCAATTTTGAGGCATGATGCGGGCCTCTTAACAATTCAGGTTGAACCATTTGGCGCGGATGCTTGTCCTACCACACATCCTGCGGCCAATCCCGAGAACCGCTCCCCTGAACTAACCGGTTAAATATATGCGCCCATTGAAACAGGCAATTTATTCCAGCCGTACGGCTGACAAGTTCGTCGTACGTCTGCCAGACGGAATGCGTGAACGCATTGCCGAGGTGGCTCGCAATCATCATCGCAGCATGAACTCCGAGATCATTGCGCGCCTTGAGCAGAGTCTTATTCAGGAAGGCGCACTGGGCGAAGAGCTGAGCATGCGCCTCGACAGCCCGGAGCTGTCGTTGCACGAGCGCGAGCTGTTGCAACGATTCCGCCAACTGTCTCACCGCCAGCAGAACGCGTTGGTATCTCTGATCGCTCATGACGCCGAAATGGCAGCAGACGCGTCCTGAGATATACCGAACATCTCAAGCCAGCTTAATTGCTGGCTTTTTTTGCGCGCAATTTGAGTTTTTGCAGACACAAAAAAGCCCGCCAATTTGGCGGGCTGTTTCGATGCAGCAATTTAGAGCAGGAAGATTGTCGCCAACCCCAGGAAAATGAAGAAGCCACCGCTGTCGGTCATCGCGGTAATCATCACACTCGCGCCCATCGCCGGGTCGCGCCCCATTTTCGCAAGGGTCATCGGGATCAATACGCCCATCAGGGCAGCCAGCAGCAGGTTGAGCGTCATTGCCGCGGTCATTACCACGCCCAATGACCAACTGCCATAGAGCAGATAAGCAACCACACCGATCACCCCGCCCCAGACCAGGCCATTGATCAGGCCTACCGCCAATTCCTTGCGCATCAGTCGCGAAGTGTTACCGGTGCTCACTTGGTCGAGCGCCATCGCGCGAACGATCATGGTGATCGTCTGGTTGCCCGAGTTACCACCGATACCCGCCACAATCGGCATCAACGCCGCGAGCGCTACCAGTTTCTCGATCGAACCTTCGAACAGGCCGATCACACGGGATGCGATGAACGCGGTAATCAGATTGATCGCCAGCCAGGCCCAACGGTTGCGCAGTGACTTCCAGACGGAAGCAAAGATGTCTTCCTCTTCACGCAGACCGGCCATGTTGAGAACTTCGTTTTCGCTCTCTTCACGAATCAGATCGACCATTTCGTCGATGGTCAGACGGCCGATCAGCTTGCCGTTCTTGTCAACCACCGGGGCCGAGATCAAGTCATAACGCTCGAAGGCCTGCGCGGCGTCGTAAGCATCTTCGTCCGGATGAAAACTCACCGGATCGCTGGCCATTACTTCGGCAACCTGCTTGTCCGGGTCGTTGACCAGCAAACGCTTGATCGGCAGCACGCCCTTGAGCACACCGTCGTAATCAACCACGAACAGTTTGTCGGTGTGACCAGGAAGCTCTTTAAGGCGACGCAAATAGCGCAGAACCACTTCGAGACTGACATCCTCCCGGATGGTCACCATCTCGAAGTCCATCAGCGCACCGACCTGCTCATCGTCATAAGACAAGGCCGAACGCACGCGCTCGCGTTGCTGGTTATCCAGACTCTCCATCAACTCATGGACGACGTCTCGCGGCAGCTCGGAAGCCAGGTCAGCAAGTTCGTCGGCGTCCATGTCCTTGGCCGCAGCCAGGAGCTCGTGATCGTCCATGTCGGCGATCAGCGTTTCACGAACGGAGTCGGATACTTCGAGAAGAATGTCGCCGTCGCGGTCGGCCTTGACCAATTGCCAGAGCGTCAGACGATCGTCCAGCGGCAAGGCTTCAAGGATGTAGGCAACGTCGGCGGAGTGCAGATCATCGAGCTTGCGTTGCAGCTCGACAAGGTTCTGCCGGTGAACCAGGTTTTCAACCCGGTCGTGATGCGCGCCTTCCTGGCGATGAGTCAGGTCTTCGACGACCCGTTGACGCTGCAGCAGCTCGACGACTTGAGCCAGGCGATCCTGCAGGCTTTCCTGTGTTTTCTTTACTTCGATTTCAGACATAGGCGAACTCCACTCCCAGCAGCGGGGCACGCCGGAAGGATCAATCAGTCAATTCATGATTGGTGAAACTGTTTACTGAGTAACTACTGGGTAAGTCCATGGAGGTTTTCCACAAGCCCCGGCGGGGCTGACGGGCGCAATGATACACCGCCTGACGGTTTTAAACGTTAAAAAATCACGGCCGAAACAAGCGCTTGCGAAACAAACCTGAGCACCGTCCTGATCCGTGCAAATGCGACGACTCATCCTGAAAAGAAAACACACCGGCAATGGAAAATGTAGCGACTACCCTTCAGCGTAGATCGTCATGGAGGACGTCGAATGCCATTGAAAACATCACACCTGATACTCACCACCCTGCTCCACCTGCCGCCTGCCGGGGCTGCTACCACCCTTCATCGTTGCGAAGCTGCGGATGGCAGCATCACCTTTACCAGCATGAGTTGCGCACACGGCGAACTGCGCTCCACCCAAGAGGTTCACCCCTATTCGCCCGGCTCGGTTGTAGCCGTGATGCCGGAAGCCAACCACGAAGAAACATCCAGTATGAAAACCAAGGGTCGGGAACCGGGCATCATTGGCCGCGCGGAACATCGATGCGGAAATCTGAGCGATGCCAGGCAGCGACGCGAGGCAATCATCAATCGGCGCGTGATTGCAGGCATGAGCCAGCAAGACGTCGAAAGCGCGCTTGGCAAACCAGACAAGGTAAATATTCGAACATCGACAACCAGCTATCGTTACGACCTCAAGCGAGGTCGCAGTGCTCAAGTCGATTTTGATGAGAGAGGATGCGTGAAGGAAAAAACCAAATCCCGGACAGCAAAAAGCCCGCGTTAAACGCGGGCTTTTCGGTATATGGTGCACTCGACAGGATTCGAACCTGTGACCGCTCGGTTCGTAGCCGAGTACTCTATCCAGCTGAGCTACGAGTGCATTTTGTGTTTTTAGCCCAGACCACAACTGGATGAAGCCAAGTTATCTGCATTACTGCAACTAACTCTTAAATGGTGCACTCGACAGGATTCGAACCTGTGACCGCTCGGTTCGTAGCCGAGTACTCTATCCAGCTGAGCTACGAGTGCATTTGTGTTTTTAGACCAGATCACATCTGGTTGAAGCCAAGTCATTTACATTACTGTAACTGACTCTTAAATGGTGCACTCGACAGGATTCGAACCTGTGACCGCTCGGTTCGTAGCCGAGTACTCTATCCAGCTGAGCTACGAGTGCATTTGTTGCGCCGCATTATAGCCCGTCTAATCTCTATTCCAACCACTTTTTCTATTAATTTCAACAACTTACAGAAAAAGCCAGATTACGACGTACTAAGCAAATAATGGCGGAGAACGGGGGATTCGAACCCCCGACACCCTTTTGAGGTGTACTCCCTTAGCAGGGGAGCGCCTTCGGCCACTCGGCCAGCTCTCCGCAACACGGGGCGTATCTTAACCAACCTTTTCCCCGTTTGCAAACATAAAAATCGATAAAAATTAATGGCTTGGTTCTTCGTCCTTCTCTTTCTTTATACGCAGGTAAATTTCCTCACGGTGCACGGCAACCTCTTTCGGGGCGTTGACGCCGATACGCACCTGGTTTCCTTTAACGCCGAGCACGGTCACGGTGATTTCGCCGTCACCGATAATCAGGCTTTCTGCGCACCGACGGGTCAGAATCAGCATACCTTTCTCCTTACGCAATTCAGTTCAGGGACAACAGTCTGCAAAAAAAAGGCACCCGACCTACAACCGGAGCGATCGTAGCCCTACATGCCTGAGTATTGACCAGCGCGAGCAAAAGAACAGTTCAGGGCTCGCGCCATTCAAAAAATAAAGGGCGCGGTCAGACCGCGCCCTTCAAGAAATGGAATTACTCGCCTTGACGGGCAGGCGCATCCAGTTCGAAAGCCGTGTGCAGGGCGCGCACGGCCAGTTCCAGGTACTTCTCTTCAATCACTACGGAAACCTTGATTTCCGAAGTCGAGATCATCTGGATGTTGATGCTTTCTTTTGCCAGGGATTCGAACATGCGGCTGGCCACGCCTGCGTGGGAACGCATGCCGACGCCGACGATCGAGACCTTGGCAATCTTGGTGTCGCCAACCACTTCACGGGCACCGATCTCGCGAGCGGTGTTTTCCAGCACGGTCTGTGCGGCCTGATAGTCGTTGCGGTGTACGGTGAAGGTGAAGTCGGTGGTGTTATCGTGCGCGACGTTCTGCACGATCATGTCGACTTCGATGTTCGCGGCACTGATCGGACCGAGAATCTTGAACGCCACGCCCGGGGTGTCTGGCACGCCACGGATGGTCAGCTTGGCTTCATCGCGGTTGAAAGCGATGCCGGAAATGATCGGCTGTTCCATGGTTTCCTCTTCATCAATAGTAATGAGGGTGCCCGGACCCTCCTTGAAGCTGTGCAGTACGCGCAGCGGAACGTTGTACTTGCCGGCGAATTCCACCGCACGGATCTGCAACACCTTGGAACCGAGGCTGGCCATTTCCAGCATCTCTTCAAAGGTAATCTTGTCGAGACGTTGAGCGACCGGCACCACACGCGGGTCAGTGGTGTAGACACCATCGACGTCGGTGTAGATCTGGCACTCGTCAGCCTTCAACGCAGCAGCCAATGCCACGCCGGTAGTGTCGGAACCGCCACGGCCGAGAGTGGTGATGTTGCCGTGCTCGTCGACGCCCTGGAAACCGGCGACAACGACAACGCGACCGGCTTTCAGATCACCACGAATCTTCTGGTCATCAATCTGCAAGATACGCGCTTTATTGTGCGCACTGTCGGTCAGGATCCGTACCTGATTGCCGGTGTACGACACCGCTGGCACACCGCGCTTGATCAGCGCCATGGCCAACAGGGCAATCGTCACCTGCTCACCGGTAGACACGATCACGTCCAGCTCACGCGGAACCGGTTGACCGTCACCACTGATTTGCTTGGCCAGATCGATCAGACGGTTGGTTTCGCCGCTCATTGCAGACAGCACAACCACCAGGTCATCGCCGGCATCGCGGAATTTCTTAACCTTGTCGGCGACCTGCTCGATTCTCTCGACAGTACCGACCGAGGTGCCTCCAAATTTCTGTACGATCAAAGCCATTTCAAAGCCGCCTCTGCCCATGAAGGGCGCCCAATAATCACTCGAACAGCCACCGCGCCCGCCACTAGACTGCGAGCGCGATGGACCGTCTTATAAACCCTGCTCGACGAATGGAACGGTCAGCGCCAATGCACCATCCAGCGCGCCGGCATCAACACCGCCGCCCTGCGCCATGTCCGGACGACCACCGCCCTTCCCGCCCACTGCCGCAGCAGCCTGTTTCATCAAATCACCGGCTTTGAGTTGGCCAGTCAGGTCCTTGGTTACGCCTGCAACCAGAACGACCTTTTCCTCATGGACACTGCCGAGCAGGATCACTGCGCGGCCGAGTTTGTTCTTCAACTGATCAACCAGTGCCAACAACGCTTTGGCGTCCTGACCATCCAGACGTGCAGCCAGAACCTTCACGCCTTTGACGTCCAGTGCCGAGGACGACAGATCGTCGCCCGCCGCGCTGGCTGCCTTGGCTTGCAACTGCTCGAGCTGCTTCTCCAGTTGGCGATTGCGCTCCAGCACAGCCGACAGCTTGTCGATCAGGTTGTCGCGGCTGCCCTTGACCAGGCTGGCCGCTTCCTTGAGTTGTTCTTCTGCAGCATTCAAGTACGCCAGTGCCTGTGCACCGGTGACCGCTTCGATACGACGTACGCCCGAGGCTACGCCGCCTTCGCTGATGATTTTCAGCAGGCCTATGTCGCCGGTACGGTTGGCGTGGATACCGCCGCACAGCTCGACGGAGAAATCACCGCCCATGCTCAGCACGCGCACGTTGTCGCCGTACTTCTCGCCAAACAGCGCCATCGCGCCTTTGTTCTTGGCGGTTTCGATGTCGGTTTCTTCGGTTTCAACGGCGGAGTTCTTGCGAATTTCGGCGTTGACGATGTCTTCCAGCGCTTTGATCTGCTCAGGCTTGATCGCTTCAAAGTGGCTGAAGTCGAAACGCAGACGCTGGCTATCCACCAACGAACCTTTCTGTTGCACGTGCTCGCCCAATACCTGACGCAATGCAGCGTGCAGCAAGTGCGTGGCCGAGTGGTTCAGCGAAGTCGCATGACGCACTTCGGCGTCAACGTGAGTTTCCACTGGCGCGCCGATGGTCAGGCTGCCCGAATCCAGCACACCGTGGTGCAGAAACGCGCCGCCGGTCTTGGTGGTGTCACGCACGTCGAAACGGCTGCTGCCGGCCTGCAGATAACCGCAGTCGCCGATCTGGCCGCCGGATTCAGCGTAGAACGGCGTCTGGTTCAGCACGATCACCGCTTCTTCGCCTTCATTCAAGACGTCGACCGACTGGCCATCTTTATAGATAGCGACGATTTTTGCCGAACCGCTGGTGTCTTTGTAACCGGTGAACTCGGTGGCCACGTCAACCTTGACCAGCGTGTTGTAGTCCAGACCGAACGAGCTGGCCGAGCGCGCACGAACACGCTGGGCTTCCATCTCACGCTCAAAACCGGCTTCGTCGACCGTCAAGCTGCGCTCACGCGCGATGTCGGCGGTCAGGTCCATCGGGAAACCGTAGGTGTCGTACAGTTTGAACACCACGTCGCCCGGCACCACGGTGCCTTTGAGCTCCAGCAGATCCTGTTCGAGAATCTTCAGGCCGTGCTCCAGAGTCTTGGAGAACTGCTCTTCTTCAGCCTTGAGCACGCGCTCGATGTTGCTCTGCTGCTTTTTCAGTTCCGGGAAGGCTTCGCCCATCTCGGCAACCAGCGCAGCGACGATCTTGTAGAAGAAGCTGCCAGTGGCGCCCAGCTTGTTACCGTGACGGCAAGCGCGACGGATGATTCGGCGCAGCACATAACCGCGACCTTCGTTGGACGGCAGCACGCCGTCGGCGATCAGGAAACCGCACGAACGAATGTGGTCGGAGACTACTTTCAGCGAAGACTGATCGCCGTTTTCGCAACCAATAGCTTCAGCCGAGGCCTTCAGCAGGTTCTTGAACAGGTCGATGTCGTAGTTGGAATTGACGTGCTGCATTACCGCACTGATCCGCTCCAGGCCCATGCCGGTGTCGACCGACGGTGCTGGCAACGGATGCAACACGCCATCGGCGGTGCGGTTGAACTGCATGAACACGTTGTTCCAGATCTCGATGTAACGGTCGCCGTCTTCTTCCGGCGAGCCCGGTGGGCCGCCCCAGATATGGTCGCCGTGATCGTAGAAAATCTCGGTGCACGGGCCGCACGGGCCGGTGTCACCCATGGTCCAGAAGTTGTCGGAGGCGTAAGGCGCGCCCTTGTTGTCGCCGATGCGGATCATGCGCTCGACCGGCACACCGATTTCTTTGGTCCAGATGTCATACGCTTCGTCATCGGAGGCGTAGACGGTGACCCAGAGTTTTTCCTTCGGCAGTTTCAGAACGCCGGTCAGGAAGGTCCAGGCAAAGGTAATCGCGTCGTGCTTGAAATAGTCACCGAAGCTGAAGTTACCGAGCATTTCGAAGAACGTGTGGTGACGAGCGGTATAACCGACGTTTTCCAGGTCGCTGTTCTTGCCACCGGCACGCACGCATTTCTGGCTGCTGGTCGCGCGGGTGTATGCACGTTTTTCCTGGCCCAGGAAGCAGTCCTTGAACTGGTTCATCCCCGCGTTAGTGAACAGCAGGGTTGGGTCGTTGCCCGGAATCAAAGAGCTGGAGGCTACACGGGTGTGGCCTTGCTCTTCGAAGAAGCGAAGGAAGGCTTCACGGATTTCTGCGCTTTTCATTAGGTTCTTCCACGGAGGCTGCGGCCAAAGGCCTGTTCGAAACGTCAACAGACGAAGCGACGGCAAAGGGCCGCATTATATCGGCCCTGCGCGCGGGGTACAGCGTGTTTATACGATAGAAACGGTCAATTGGACGGCGAACGCTGTCACTTGCGCGAAAAGTCGACGAATGTCGCGATCACTTGCTCGATTTGCGCGCGATTGACGTCCATGTGCGTGACCATACGCAGACGCGCGGCGGCGCTCAACTTGATCCCGCGTTCGCCGGCAAACGCCTTGATCGCTTCGGCTTTGTCGCCCATTTGCACATAAACCATGTTGGTTTGCACCGGTTCAACGGTGAAACCTGCTTCACGCAGACCGTCGGCCAAAAACTGCGCGTTGGCGTGGTCGTCGGCCAGACGCTCGACGTTGTGATCCAGCGCGTACAGCCCCGCCGCTGCCAGCAACCCGGCCTGACGCATGCCACCACCGACCATTTTGCGCAAACGGCGGGCCTTGCCGATCAGTTGCTCAGAACCGCACAAAACCGAGCCCACCGGTGCGCCGAGGCCTTTGGACAGGCACACCGACACCGAATCGAAATGTTTCGTGATTTCCCGCGCATCAACCCCGAGTTTGACCGCCGCGTTGTAAAGACGCGCGCCATCCAGATGCAACTGCAGACCGTGCTCTTGGGTAAATTGGCGCGCCCGAGCGAGATATTCCAGCGGCAGCACTTTGCCTTGCATGGTGTTTTCCAGCGCCAGCAATCGAGTGCGGGCGAAGTGGAAATCGTCCGGTTTGATCGCCGCCGCGACCTGATCCAGGTTCAGCGAACCGTCGGCCTGCACTTCCAGCGGTTGCGGCTGGATCGATCCGAGCACTGCCGCGCCTCCGCCCTCGTATTTGTAGGTGTGCGCCTGCTGGCCGACGATGTATTCATCACCACGCTCGCAGTGCGCCATCAAGCCCAGCAGGTTGCTCATGGTGCCGGTCGGCACGAACAGCGCGGCGGCAAAACCCAAACGTTTGGCCAGTTCGGTTTCCAGACGATTGACTGTCGGGTCTTCGCCGTACACATCGTCACCGGTGCCTGCCGCGGTCATCGCGTCGAGCATGGCGGGGGTCGGTTGGGTGACGGTGTCGCTGCGAAGATCGATAACGCTCATGAACCTGGCCTCTAATCAACAGGGGAAATCCCTTTACGAAGTGGGATTACTGCGGTCATGACGCGGATTAATCAACCCTTGCGCAAGGAAATTTCGTTTCGTCCTCACAAAAAATTCGATGGCAATCATCAGAAAGGCGCGATGCGCTGCTCGACAATCTGTGATAAAAACGCTGCGCCGCCCGAGAAAGGGCGGCAAAAACGTTCTCAGGGCGGGGTGCAATTCCCCACCGGCGGTAATTGCGCGCAATGCGCATAGCCCGCGAGCGCTTGGCGACGAATACGGCAAAGGCTGTGATCGGCGGCAAGGTCAGCAGACCCGGTGTGATTCCGGGGCCGACGGTCATAGTCCGGATGAAGAGAGAACGGGATTAACGCCAAAGGGCCGTCCGCGCAATGTTGTGCGTGTGCGCACCCTTGAATCCCTTTCGATTCATAACGCCCTGTTTTTCACACAAACAGGAGTCAGAACATGCAACCCACCGCTATCGACAGCAAAAGCAAACACTCACACGGCGAGCGCGTAGCATTCATCCAGGCCTGCTGGCACAAGGAAATCGTCGATCAGAGCCGTAAAGGCTTCGTCGCCGAAATGATTGCCCTGGGTTATCAGGAATCGGACATCGACATCTTCGAAGTCGGCGGCGCCTTTGAAATGCCTCTGCACGCCAAATTGCTGGCCAAGACCGGACGATATGCCGGCATCGTCGCGGCAGCCTTGGTCGTCGACGGCGGCATCTACCGTCACGAGTTCGTCGCCCAGTCGGTGGTCAGCGGCCTGATGCAGGTGCAGCTGGAAACTGAAGTGCCGGTGTTCTCGGTGTCGCTGACCCCGCATCACTTCCATGCGGGTGACGAGCATCAGAAGTTCTTCTTTGAGCACTTTGTGCACAAGGGTCAGGAAGCGGCGCGGACTTGCGCGGATACGCTGCAAAAAATCCGCGCCCTGCGCCGCACCGAGCCGCGCGCTGTCGCCGTCTGACCCACTGATGATCGTTCCCATGCTCCGTGCGGGAACGATCATCACCTGTAGGAGCTGTCGAGTGAAACGAGGCTGCGATCTTTTGATCTTTTAAAAACAAGATCAAAAGATCGCAGCCTTCGGCAGCTCCTACAGGGTTTGGCCCGCGTACCAGAGTTTGTGGACCATCCCTGCAGTTAGGTCAGGCGAGATTTTCGTCGCCGGTCGGGACGATCAGGATGCCCGCGCGCAAGCCGTTCTTGACTTTGGGATTAGGGAAGATGATCCGCGCGCCCTCTTCCTCAATGATCCAGCGGGTATTGGCCAGATCTTCGGCCAGCACGTAACCCAGCTCCAACTCGGAAAAGTTCTCGATGTCCTGCGGCAAGTTCAAGCGAAAGGCATCGCTGTGTTTGATGATTTCCCGGGCGACGCTGAACAGCTGCAGACCGTCCAGGCCTTCCTCAGCCATCTCTGGCTCCGTACCTTCGATGATCTGCTTCAAACGAGTTTCCAGCAGCGAGACGTTGACGCCGTCGTTCTGCCCGAACGGTCGCGCCTTGCCCAGCTCCAGCGTGAAAGCCTCGGCACCGAGCTTGTCGTAGGTGTAGGAACTGAACACGATTGACGGCTTGTTCTGCAACAGCACCGCTTCCATCCCGGCGGCGCGCAAACGGGCCAGCTCAAGACGCGAATGCTGACGACCTTCCTTCCATGGATACAAAGCGAACTGTTCGATCTTCGAACCGCGAATCGCCGTGTGCAAGTCGTAGTGCAGGCGCTGACGATCCGGCAGGCTGAAGAAACTCGCCGCCAGACGCTCCAGCTCACAGGCACGCAGCGCTTCGCTGCCACTGCTTTGTTCATGACGGCCGTTGAACAGCCGATTGACGTCCTGCTCGACGAAGCGCTCGCCTTTGCGAATCGCTTCCGGGTTGCCGAACAGAAACAGAATCCGTGCGCGCGGCTTCAGATCGCCGCGAGCGATGTCATGCAGCAGCCGATCAAGCAACTCGATCGGCGCTGTTTCGTTGCCATGAATCCCTGCCGACAGCAGCAGGTCCAGGCCATTGTCGCGCGCTTGCGGTGGCCGGACTTCCAGCGCACCTTCGCTCAACCAGCGCATCCGCACGCCTTCGACAGTCAGTTGAGTCTTCTCCGCCGGTTCGCGGCCGGCGAGGGTCAGTTCAAGCAGTTTGCCGAGGGCGAGCATAGAGCGGTTTCCTTAGTGATCGTGGTTGCAATCCGGGCCGTGCACGTGGTCTTCGTCGTCGCCGACGTCAGCCGGTTCCATTTCCAGTTGCAGACTTACCAGATTAGTCGCCAATGGGCGCAGCAGCAGGTTGGCGTACTCGGCATCACCTTCTTCAACGTCCACGCCGATCAGCAACTGGCCACGGCCGTCCTGCTGGATCCACAGCTCCTTGCCTTGCCACATGACCGCGACGCGGGTGCACGAGGTTTGCAGTTGCGTGCCGTCGGTGTCTTCAAGGATCAGCTGCAGGGAATCGCTCATGTTTTTACTCTCTTGGGGGAGACAAGCCGCGCGCCGCGTTCAGGCGACGCGCCGGCCATCAATTGATCTGGAATGGATAAACCGCGCCCAGTTTAAGGATTTGCGTCAGTTCATCCAGTGCCGTCCGGCATTCAAGCAGCAATTGCGGATCCGCCAGATCGGTTTCGCTCAGGCGGTCGCGGTAGTGCTTTTCAACCCATGCGGTCAACGAACCGTACAACGGTGCGGTCATGATAACCCCTGGGTTGACCGCCGCCAGTTCAGTTTCGTTAAGCGCGACGCGCAGTCGCAGGCAGGCCGGGCCGCCGCCGTTCTGCATGCTCTGCTTGAGATCGAAGACTTTCACTTCACGAATCAGACCGCCGGAGTTGGTCAGGCTTTGCAGGTAAGCCCAGACACGCTCGTTGGCCTGGCACTCTTGCGGCACGATCAGCAACATCGAGCCATCAGGGCGCGACAGCAACTGGCTGTTGAACAGATAGGAACGCACCGCGTCATCCACGGTAACTGCCGAGCGCGGCACACACACCGACTGGAAGTTGCCGCCAACCTTGGCGAGTTTTCCTTGCAGCTCGGCCAGCATCTGCTCGGTCTCAAGGAACGCGTCCTCGTGATAGAACAGCACCTCGCCATTGCCCACGGCGATCACGTCGTTGTGGAACACGCCTTGATCGATCACGTTCGGATTTTGCTGGGCGTAGACCACGCCTTCGTCACGCAGACCGTGCAGACGCGCGACGGCTTGCGAGGCTTCGAGGGTCTGCCGTGCCGGGTACTTTTGCGGCGCCGGGAAACGATTGTCGAACGCGCTGCGACCGAACACGAAAAACTCGACGCCGGCCTCACCATATTCACGGCAGAAACGCGTGTGGTTGGCCGCACCTTCGTCGCCGAACTGCGCCACTGCCGGCAATGCGGCGTGATGGGCGAAGTGCTGCTGATTGGCGAACATCGCACCCAGCACGCGGCTGGTGGTCGGGTGCTCGATGCTGCGGTGATATTTGCAGTTGAGGTTGGCGGCAGTGAAATGCACGCGACCGTCAGCAGTGTCGGCGCTTGGGCTGACGGTGGCGGCGTTGGCCACCCACATGCTCGACGCCGAGCAACTGGCAACCAGCAGCGGCATGGCTTCTTTGGCGGCGCGCTCGATGACTTGCGCATCAGTGCCACTGAAACCCAGACGGCGCAAAGCTGCCACGTCCGGACGTTCCTGCGGTGCCAGCACGCCTTGCTGAAAGCCCATTTCCATCAGCGCTTTCATCTTCGCCAGGCCTTGCAGCGCCGCTTCCTTCGGATTCGAGGATTGCTGGCTGTTGCTCTGGGAGGCAACGTTGCCGTAGGACAGACCACCGTAGTTATGGGTCGGCCCCACTAGACCGTCAAAATTGACTTCATAGGATTTCATCAGCGAGGCTCCACGAGAATCTGTTGTTATAGGCATCGAGTAACAATTAGGTAAGACCGAGGCGCGGCTATCGCGAGCAGGCTCGCTCCCACATTGGAATGCATTTCCTTGTGGGAGCGAGCCTGCTCGCGAAAGGGCATCACGCCATCTTCACGCCTGGCGTGAGGGCCGATGGCAACACCAGGCTCGGCGTTTCCAGCGACGCTACCGGGTACGCGCAATAATCCGCCGCGTAATAGGCGCTGGCGCGATGGTTGCCCGAGGCACCGACACCACCAAACGGCGCGCTACTCGCAGCACCGGTCAGCTGTTTGTTCCAGTTGACGATACCGGCGCGGCTTTCCAGCCAGAACTGCTGATAACGCGCTTCGGAATCCGACAACAGACCAGCAGCCAAGCCGTAAGCGGTGTCATTGGCTTCGGCGATCGCCGCTTCAAAATCGGTGTAGCGAATAACTTGCAGCAACGGGCCGAACAGTTCTTCGTCCGGACGCTCGGCAACGGCGGTCACATCAACAATGCCCGGCGTCAACAGCGCGGCTTGCGCCTGTGGCTGAGTCATTTCCAGCAGCGACACAGCGCCGTTGGCCAGCAGATGTTCTTGAGCGTCCATCAGCGCTTTCGCCGCGCCGAGGGAAATCACCGAACCCATGAACGGCGCCGGTTGTTGATCGAACGCACCGACTTCAATAGTCGAGCTGACTTCAACCAGACGCTTGAGCAGGCTGTCGCCCCACGCGCCTTGCGGTACCAGCAGACGACGTGCACAGGTGCAACGCTGACCGGCAGAGATGAACGCCGACTGAATGATCGTGTAAACCGCTGCATCCAGATCCGCGACCTGATCGACCACCAGCGGATTGTTGCCGCCCATCTCCAGCGCCAGAATCTTGTCCGGACGCCCGGCGAATTGCTGGTGCAGATGGTTGCCGGTGCGACTCGAACCGGTGAAGAACAGACCGTCGATGCCCGGATTCGCTGCCAGCGCAATGCCGGTTTCGCGAGCGCCTTGCAGCAGGTTCAGGACACCGGCCGGCAGACCGGCTTCGATCCAGCACTTAACCGTCAGCTCGGCGACTTTCGGCGTCAGCTCGCTTGGCTTGAACAGCACGCTGTTACCCGCCAGCAGCGCCGGCACGATGTGACCGTTCGGCAAGTGCCCAGGGAAGTTGTAAGGCCCAAACACTGCGACCACGCCGTGCGGTTTGTGGCGCAACACGGCAGTGGCGTCGCCCAACGGGCCGCTCTTTTCGCCGGTACGCTCGCGGTAGCTCTGCACCGAGATCGCGATCTTGTTGACCATGCTGGTCACTTCCGTCGCCGATTCCCACAGCGGTTTGCCGGTCTCTTCACCGATGGTGCGAGCCAGTTCGTCGGCATGGTTCTTCAATGCGGCGGCGAATGCCTCAAGCACACCAATGCGCTCTTCCAGCGAACGACGCGCCCAGCCCGGAAACGCCTGACGTGCAGCCTGCACAGCCGATTCAACCTGGGCGGTGGTAGCGCCCTCCCCCGACCACAGCACTTGCTGGGTCACCGGGTTCAGCGATTGAAAGGCTTCGCCCTGACCGGCTAGCCACTCACCTGCGATGTATAGCGAATTCATTATTTCGACTCCCGTGCAGCGGACAACGCCACGGCGCGCACTTGATCGCCAGCGTTGAGTTGAAGACGTTTGGCGGTCTGCGGATCGACCACCAGCGTGCCGGCAGCGAGACGCGCCGGCGCAGCGGTGATGCGGCAGTCTTCGCGCTTGCGGTTATGGATGATGAACGGCGTGGCGTCATCGCCCGGCGTACCCACAGCCAGCACCAGTGCTTCGCTGTCACGCACTGCGCGGATCTTGCCGGTTTCGCATTCGATGGCCGGGCCGGCGTCGAAGATGTCGACGTACCCCTGATAGCTGAAGCCTTCGCCCTTGAGCATCGCCAATGCCGGCTCGGTGTCCGGATGAACCTGACCAATGACGTTACGGGCATCTTCGGACAAGAAGCAGGTGTACAGCGGGAACTTCGGCATCAGCTCGGCGATGAACGCCTTGTTACCGACACCGGTGAGGTAATCGGCCTGGCTGAATTCCATCTTGAAGAAGTGACGACCGAGGCTTTCCCAGAACGGCGAACGGCCGGCGTCATCGGAGACACCGCGCATTTCGGCGATGATCTTGTTGCCGAACAACTCAGGGAATTCGGCGATGAACAGCATCCGCGCCTTCGACAACATGCGACCGTTGAGGCCACTGCGGTAATCGGCGTGCAGGAACAACGAGCACAGCTCGGAATTACCGGTCAGGTCGTTGGCCAGAAACAGTGTCGGAATTTCGCGATAGATGTTCAGTTCTTGCGAAGCGCTGACAGTCAGGCCAACACGGAAGTTGTACCAGGGTTCACGCATGCCAACGGCACCCGCAATGGCGGAAATCCCCACCACGCGGCCGTCATCGTCTTCGAGCACGAACAGGTAGTCCGCATCGCCACGGCCAGCTTCGCCGCGAAAGGTCTTCTCGGCCCAGCCAACCCGATGGGCCAGACGTTCTTCGTTGGCCGGCAAAGTCGTGAGGCCAGTGCCGGTGCTGCGGGCCAGGTCGATCAGAGCGGATAAATCGCTGCTGCGTACGGGACGAACAATCATGCTATCTCCTCAAACGGGCCGCCTTCGCCACCCGTGAAACTCGCTAAGGCGTTAAACCGCCACCAGGCGCACGCTGGCACCTTCACCGACGCCCAGGGCTTCGGCTGCTTCCAGATCCAGAGTCACCGGCTTGCCCGGCGCGTAATCCAGCTCCAGCAGCACCGCTCGGTAATCCTGCAACTGCGCGTTGGCCACCAGATACTGGCGCCCGGCACCTTTGACCGGCTCGCCGATCTTCACTGGCACCACACGGCTCTGGGCGATCGAGCGGATCCCCGAAACACGTGCATGCAGGGTCGGGCCACCGTCGAAAATGTCGATGTAGTGATCGGTCTCGAAGCCTTCGCGCATCAGGATGTCGAAGGT
This sequence comes from Pseudomonas helmanticensis, assembly GCF_900182985.1. Classification (NCBI taxonomy): domain Bacteria; kingdom Pseudomonadati; phylum Pseudomonadota; class Gammaproteobacteria; order Pseudomonadales; family Pseudomonadaceae; genus Pseudomonas; species Pseudomonas helmanticensis. The sequence goes on from NZ_FXUY01000002.1 coordinate 872,308, forward strand.
GATCTGCGCACGCGGGTGCACCTGGCCCATCGCCTCTTGAGCGGAGTCCGGCAGCAACGGCACGTAGATCGGGTAATGCGGCATCAGCTCGGCGAGGAACGTACGGCTTTTCAGCCCGCACAGGCGCTCGGCTTCGGCGTAGTTGAGATCAAAGAAGTTGCGACCGATCGCATCCCAGAATGGCGAGTCGCCGTTTTCATCGCTGTAACCGACGATCTCGGTGACCACCGAATCAGCGAACCGCTCAGGGTGGCTGGCGACGAACAGCAGACGGCCACGGGAATTGAGTTCCGACCACGGCGAACCAACCAGCTCGCGCTGCACGTAGAAACTGGTCAGCAAACTGTTGCCGGTCAGGTCGTGGCATTGCGAAAGCACGTGGATCTTGTTGTGGATCTTCAGCTCGCGCGAGGCGTGCACGAAAGTCTCGTTGCGGAAGCTGTAGAACGGCTCCGAATAGCCGGCCGAAGCGACAATCGCCGAGCAGCCGACCAGTTTGCCGGTGGTGGAATCTTCGAGGACGAAGAAATAGCTTTCTTCACCGTTAAAACTCACTTCGGCGGAGAACGAAGCTTCGCTCGCGGCGATTTTGTCGCTCAGACGTTCCACGTCATCCGGCAAGGACGTGACACCAATCGGGCTGTCCGCAGCCAGACGCTGTACCTCGCCCAGATCAGCCATTTGCGCAGGGCGCATCACCAGCATGGTGTCACTCCTTTCTCTTATAAATTCACAGAAAAAAACACCGGACACTGTGGGAGCGAGCTTGCTCGCGAAAGCGGTGTATCAGTCAGCATAGATGGCGACTGAAACTCCCTCTTCGCGAGCAAGCTCGCTCCCATAATGAATCTCACCGGCATCAAAAATTGGGTTCGGCGCCTGAAAAACTCCAAGCGCCGAAGGGTCTATCAGGCTTGTGTCAGTGCTGCCGCAGCGCGCTCGAAACGATCCAGGCCAGCATCGATATCGGCGTCTTCCACCACCAGGCTCGGGGCGAAACGAATCACGTCCGGGCCGGCCTGCAGAATCATCAGGCCTTCTTTTTCAGCGGCGTTGAAGATGTCTTTGGCTTTGCCTTTCCAGGCATCGCTGAGCACGCAACCGATCAACAGACCGAGGCCTCGCACCTGTGTGAACAGGCCGTACTTCTCGCCGATCTGCTCAAGGCGCGCCTTGAACTTGTCGTGCTTGGCATTCACGCCGTTCAGCACTTCAGGGGTGTTGATCACGTCGATCACGGCTTCGGCGACCGCGCACGCCAGCGGATTGCCGCCATAAGTGGTGCCGTGGGTACCGACGACCAGATGTTTGGCCAGCGCTTCAGTCGTCAACATCGCCGCGATCGGGAAACCACCGCCCAGGCTCTTGGCACTGGTGAGGATGTCCGGGGTCACGCCGTAGTGCTGATAGGCAAACAGCTTGCCGCTGCGGCCCATGCCGGTTTGCACTTCGTCGAACACCAGCAGCGCGTTGTTCGCGTCGCAGAGTTCGCGGGCACCTTGCAGGTAAGCCAGTTCGGCCGGCAGTACGCCGCCTTCGCCCTGGATCGGTTCCAGCACGACCGCACAGGTCTTGTCGGAAACCGCTGCCTTCAATGCTGCCAGGTCGTTGTAAGGGACGTGGGTGATGCCGGTGATTTTCGGACCGAAACCGTCGGAGTACTTCGACTGGCCACCGACGTTGACGGTGAACAGGGTACGGCCGTGGAAGCTGTTCAGCGCAGCGATGATTTCGTATTTCTCAGTGCCGAAACGGTCGAATGCAACACGACGGGCCAGCTTGAACGCGGCCTCGTTGGCTTCAGCGCCGGAGTTGCAGAAGAACACGCGCTCAGCGAACGTGGCGTCGATCAGCTTGTGCGCCAGGCGCAGGGCTGGTTCGTTGGTGAACACGTTGGACACGTGCCACAGCTTGTTCGCCTGTTCGGTCAATGCACCAACCAGCGCCGGATGCGCATGGCCCAATACGTTAACGGCAATCCCGCCGGCGAAGTCGATCAGCTCGCGGCCGGCCTGATCCCAGACACGGGAACCGGCGCCACGCACCGGAATGAAAGCGGCAGGCGCGTAGTTGGGAACCATTACCTGGTCGAAATCGGCGCGTTGTACCGCAGCGTGCTCAACGGACATCGGAGTCTCCTGATGAGAAACACCCGCCTGAAACTGGCGAGCGATGGGGGGATTGTAAGGACAGTTTTCAGCCCGGCCTTGCCGCCAAGCGACAACTTCTTATAGCGCAAACCCCGGATTTTCCCGGGTTTACGGCAATGCGACATATAGCGTCGCAAAGGCGCAGTTTAAACCGCACGCCGCTGTTTGCGCAGGACTGCTGGAGATCTTACTCAAGAGTGTTTTTCGTTGTGCGGTATATATGTACCGCACATCGATGCGTTTCACAGGGTTTGCTATGGAACTTTCCAAGGCAAACGGCCGCTCCCATGATTGATGAAAATCCAGCCCTCCACGCATCGCCATCCCACTCAGCGTTGCTGCCCAAGCCCGACGGGCACTATCAACCTCTGCTCGATGCCATTGCGCCGTGGCTCAGCCAGGCGCCGACCCACAGGCGCGATGCGCTGAAAAAAACCACGCCAGAGCTTTCCGCCCCGCTCCTGCAAGCGCCACGCAAAGAGCACGAGAAATTGCGCGCGCTCAATGCATTGCAGTGGGCTGCGCAAAACCGTGTCGAGCAAAACCTCGCGCGCCTGCTGGATGCCCAGTCCTTCGCCGAGCTACTGCTAGGCGCCGAGATAGAAAAACGTTTCGGCCTGAACCTCGATGTCAGGCAAATCTTCATGCGCCTTTACATCCCTGCGCATGCGCCGTTGCCTGGGCTCAAGTCGGGCGCCGCGCGCACCTGGACGGTCGCCTTGGTGGACGCCGCACTACATAACTTTGAACGCCGCGAAACCACGGACGACGCCTTCGAAACCACCTCCGCCTATATCAGCCGCCCTACACCGGAGGGACAGTTCAGCGCGTTGCCAAAGATTCGCGAAAAAATGCCTATCCAGGCCTTTACGAAACTGTGCCGTGATCTGGACATCGGCCAGCGCTACAAAAATTATCTGGAAGACAACCTGGGCATCAGCAATCCCGTAGTCGCAGCGCTTCTGCAAACCAATGTCAAAGCCAGTGACAAAGCGGCCCTGATAACGGCGCTGCAAATGGCCTACATGCAAAAACTGCTGAGCGGCGATATCCACCGGCTGATTCTCGGCTTGCTCGATGGCTTGAAGTATCTGCGCCTGAATCGCCAGTCCTGGCAATGTCATGCGCTGACAATCATGAACGCCCGACTGACCGGTATCGTGCTGTTCGCCCCGGGTCTCGAGGTTACGCACACGACATCAAGAGTCGTGGCCTACATTCCGGATGACCCGCAGCATCCGATCAGGGAGTACGCCAGCACCGGCGAGTTTGCCCGGCACCTGACACAACGCCTGCAAGATCCGGACTATCAATCTTTTTTCAGTCGGTTCATCGATCATGAGGATCGTGGGCATTTCTTCGGCCAGTTGAACAGTCGCCTTCTGCCGATCACCTGGCAACCGGTTTCCAGCGGTGATCCGCGCCCCACCTGGCGCGAGAATCCAGTCGAGCGCGCGCCTCTGCAAATGGCCGCAACAACGATCAAAGGCGACTTGTGGGTTTATCTCTACCAACGAAAACTCGACAAAATTCTCAACGATGCACGGGTTGTCGCCGTCTCCACGGCAGCGGTCGACTGTCAGGCTCGCTGGGCGCTCTGGGATTCGTTCAGCGAAGTGGCTGCGTCCCTGCTCAACATTGTCGCCTTCATCGCGTTGCCATTCGTGCCATTTCTCGGCGAACTGATGTTGGCGTATACCGCCTATCAACTGCTCGACGAAACCTTTGAAGGTATCGTCGATTGGGCGCAAGGCGCGTCCCGCGAGGCATTCGAACACTTAATGGGCGCCGTGGAATCCGCCGTTCAGGTCGGTACTTTCGCAGCGGGAGGGGTCATCGCTGCCAGCCAGTTTCGCGCGCTACTGCCGGAATCGGTGGTTGCGTTCATTGACCGGCTCACCCCGGCGAAACTGCCGAATGGCACCTCACGGTACTGGAAACCCGACCTGCACCTTTACGAGCAGACCACCTCCCTGCCCAAGAATGCAAAACCCGATGCGCTGGGCTTGCACGCTCATCAAGGTAAAACCCTGCTGGCCCTGGAAGACAAACTTTACGCGGTCAGCCAGGACAGCCCGTCAGCGCAATACCGCATCGACCACCCCGTTCGCCCCGAAGCCTATAAACCCGGACTCCAGCACAACCAGGCCGGGGTCTGGCAAACCGAACTCGATCAGCCGCTGGACTGGGAACGCAAGACGCTGTTGAGCCGTAGCGATCCGCACATGCGCCAACTGCCGCTCAGTGTGCAGGAGCGCCTGTTGGACATCAGTGGCTGCGAGGAAAATGCCTTGCGCAAAATGCACGTCGAACTTGGGCAGATGCCGCCTCTGCTGGCCGACACCCTGCTGCGCTGGCGGCTGGACGCTGACATTCAGACATTCATCGAGCAAATCGGTAGCGAACGCGCGGAAGATTACCTCCAGGCCGATCCGGCCATCCAGTTGCAACTACTGCATGAGAGCGGCGACTGGCCAGCCAACAAAGGTGTGCACTTGGTTGGTCGCAAAGGAAAGGTACTTTGGCAAACGCCCACGGCGGACGTGCCGCTTCTACAGATTGATACCTCAAGACTCGACGCCGGCGATCTGCTCAAGACCTGTCTGCTGCGCTTGTCGGAAGTCGATGCAAAAACGTTACTGAACGAAAAACCCCATACCACGCCGCCGACGCTTGAGAGCCGCACCCGGACTTTGCGTCGACGGATCGTCGAACTGGCACAAACCAAAAGACAAAGCCTGTTCGAGGATAAATATCGCAGCCTGCAACGTAACGCTGCCCCACTGGTTCAGGTGATGATGGACGCCGAACCGGACCTGCCCAAGACACTGGCGCAATCGATACTGGAAACGACGAACGAGCTCGAACGCGAACAGCTCCAGCGCACAGTATTGCCCCGTCGGCTTGCCGAACTGACCCGCGAAATCGGCCTGCAGGTGCGTGCGACTCGTGCACTGGAAGGGCTGGAGCTGAAAGCCACGCAGAACAATCTGGATACCGATCGCCTGATACTGCACTCGCTGCCGAGGCTGCCAGGCTGGTCGCAATCTTTGCGCCTGGAAGTCAGACACTACGCACATACCGGCCCCCTGATCGACAGCATCGGGCCGCTGGATGCCACCACTCGCAAAGTCCTGGTGCTGAATGAGCTGGGGCAATATCAGCCCTTTGACGATGCCGGCGAACAGCTTAGCGCTCCCGGCCACCTGCTTTTCAATCTGCTGCAAGCCTTGCCTGATGCCGAGCGCCTGGCACTGAACGTCGGCATCGGCGAAAGTGAAAAACTCAATCTGCTGATTCGCCAACACCCCCTGAGCCGAGAAGAACTGCTGCCGCTGCTCTCGCAAAACCCGAACCGCAAACCCGCCTACGACCCGAGCGTCATGCGCCTGCTCGGCGGCACGACCGGTTTTCAACGCATGCCCACTAACACTCCGACTTTGCAATCCCATGCTCACCGGCTGCTGCCGCATCTGTTGCCCGAAGAACTGGAGGCTTTTGTCGAGCGCTTGCAACGCCATCCAAGCGGGCCACGCGGGGAGTTGAACCGATTGATCATCGAGCGAGGTCGACTCGACGAGGTTCTAAATCCCTGGGTGAATGCGATTCCTGTTGTTCACCCCGAAACCGGCACCCCACTCACTACCGAGCAATATGCCATTCAGCGACACCGGCGCCGGCAGATGCGGGTCGACTTACTGGATTGCTGGAAACAACAAGTCTCGCTGCCAACGGACTCCGAGCAAATGATTGATTTGCGTCTGGCTCAACCGATCATCGGCGAACTGCCGGCGCTCGAAGTCAACTTCAGCCATGTCGACCACCTGACCATGGAGGGCGCCGAGAACACTCAAGGCCTGCATCAATTCCTCCGCTGCTTTACGGATCTGCATCGACTGGCCCTGCGCGGCTTTCGCCTCGGCAGCCTGCCGGAGGCAATCAATCAGTCACCTCAGTTGCACGAACTGATACTCGCCGATTGCGGCATAACCCTGACACCGCAAAGCCTGGAAAGCCTGGGCAAGCAGACGAAGCTGAAAACTCTCGACCTGTTCCGCAACCCGCTCGGACTCATACCCAATGTAGAAAAGATGCCGAAGCTGAATTACATCGACGTCTCGGAAACCGGCATTGAGCAATTGCCCATTGGCCTGCTGAGCCGCCCACAATTGCGAACCGCCTTGCTCAATGACAACCAGATTCACGCATTGCCCGCAGTGCTCTTCGAACTGCCTGGCAACGTGCCGGAAGGTTTCGATCTTGGCGGCAATCCAATTAATGTGACCGATCGCGAACGAATCAAACGCCACTTCAACCAGACACGGCAGGACTTTGGCGTTTTGGCCGAACCGGCCGACCTGCAACGCGTGCAAGCTTTGTACATGCACCTGGATCAGGAGCAGGCCAGCGAGTTTTTTTACCTGTTGCCCGGGACGTTGGCCGAAGGACGAATCGAAGTCGCGCGCCTAGAGCACGAATTCAGCAGCTTGAGCTCCGGGCTGGCAACCTGGGTAACCGATCTGCCTGCGCTCCATCCGATCAGCGGTGAACCCTTCACCCTGGACGAAGTGCTGAGCGAGCACGCAGCGCGGCATGAATTCAAAAGCATTCTGGAGCAGAGCTGGCAACGGGAGATGGATGAAGATGACTTCGATCAGGACAACGAGCCGACCCACGACTTGAACCTGACCTCCACCATCAACGGCGAACTGCCCGAACTCGACGCCGACTTCAGCCATGTATCACATCTCTACATGACAAGCCGTCCCGGGCGGACATCCGGCATCGAGAGATTTCTTCAGACGTTTCCCAAACTCAAAGGCCTGACACTTCGTCAGTACCAACTTGAGCACATCCCCGACGCGGTATTTCGAATGGCCGATCTGACTCATCTGTCGCTCTCGGAGTGCCACATCACGCTCACGCCACAGGCCGTTGTCGAGCTTGCGCAGATGCATCGGCTGGATCATCTCGACTTGAGCGACAACCCCTTGGGCGAAACACCGGACGTCAGTCAGATGACGGAAATGACCCGGCTGCTGCTCGACAACACCGGGATCACCACGCTGCCATCGGGCCTGCTGCAGCTTGAGCAATTGGACCTGGCGGCACTGAACGACAACGCAATCACTGACGTCCCCAGTGACATCCTCGAGCTGCCAGCGGAACGCGGCGAGAAGATCAATCTGCGCAACAACCCGTTCTCCGAAACGAGCGTGCAGCGCCTGCTCGCTTACTTCCGGAACTATCGTGTGGACTTTGGGGTGGAGGTGGTCATCAACCGGGCAGAACTCGAAGTGTCGACGTCGGAGGATTCCGAGATCGACGAGTGATCAACCTGCTCGCCGACCTAGGCCTGTCAACCGCGCTCTGGCGGCACCGACGACAATTCGAACGGGCTGCTGCTGCGCCGCTGGTTGCGATCTTCCCGCGGCGTGGCGCCAAAGAAGTTGCGATAGGCACTGGAGAAATGCGGCCCCGAAGAGAAGCCACACGAGAGGCCGATCTGGATGATCGACTTGCTGGTTTGCATCAACATCTGCCGGGCCTTGTTCAGGCGCAGTTCCAGGTAGTACTGGCTCGGCACGCGGTTGAGGTATTGCTTGAAGATCCGCTCCAGCTGTCGACGCGACACGCACACGTGCTGGGCGATTTCGTCGGTGGTCAGCGGTTCTTCGATGTTGGCTTCCATCAGCAACACCGCTTGGGTGAGCTTCGGATGGCTGGAGCCGAGACGGTTCTGCAACGGGATGCGCTGACGCTCGCCCCCTTCGCGGATACGCTCGACCACCAGTTCTTCCGACACTGCGCCGGCCAGTTCCGCACCATGATCGCGGGCCAGCACCGCCAGCAACAGGTCGAGAACGGACATGCCACCGCACGCGGTCAGGCGATCACGGTCCCAGTCGAACAAATGGCTGGTGGCAATGACTTTCGGGAAACGCTCGGCGAAATCGTCCTGCCAGCGCCAATGCACGGCAGCGCGATAACCGTCGAGCAAACCGAGTTGCGCCAATGGATAAACGCCAGCGGACAAACCGCCAATGACCGTGCCGGCACGTACCAGTTGCTTCAGTGCACTGCTGAGTGCCGGGGCCAGAGCGGTCGGCGGTTCATCGGCGAGCAGGAACAGTTTCTGGAAGTTTTCGAGCTTGCCGGTCCAGGCTTCACCGGGCAATTGCCAGGATCCTTCGGCCGAGGCTCCGGTAATGGCTTCGGCCTGCAGGAACGACAGTTCGTAAACCACGTCCGGATGCACACGCTGAGCAACACGCAAGGCCTCCTCCGCCAGCGCCAGCGTCAACGCTTTAGTGCTGGGCCAAATCAGGAAACCAATTCGATGGGCAGTCATGGGCGGGCAATCCGAAGCGAAGAACAGTGATGAAGGCAAGGGCCAATGCTAGCCCGAAAATGAACACAAATCTTGAGGCTGGCGCAGATCGCCTATCGGGACTGCAATACCTGTCCCAATGTAGGAGCTGACGAGTGAAACGAGGCTGCGATCTTTTGATCCTCAAAAACAGATCAAAAGATCGCAGCCTTCGGCAACTCCTACAGTGGATTGGCGCCAGCCTTCAGGTTGCGAAGCATGCACTATTCCGGTGCATACCGGCAGCCCTGAATTACTTGAGGCTGCCCGAGAGGAATTGCTGCAGACGTTCCGATTGCGGATTGACCAGCACTTCGCGCGGGTTGCCGCTCTCTTCCACCACGCCTTTGTGCAGGAACACCAGTTGATTCGACACTTCACGGGCAAAGCCCATTTCGTGGGTGACCACAACCATGGTGCGACCTTCCTGAGCCAGCGCCTGCATCACCTTCAGCACGTCGCCAACCAGTTCCGGATCGAGGGCCGAGGTCGGCTCGTCGAACAGCATCACCTCTGGTTCCATCGCCAGCGCACGAGCAATCGCCACACGCTGCTGCTCGCCACCGGACATGTGCCCAGGGAACGCGTCTTTGCGATGCGCCACGCCGACCTTGTTCAGGTAGTGCTCGGCTTTCTCGCGGGCTTCGGCCTTGGATACGCCAAGCACGTGCACCGGCGCTTCCATGATGTTTTCCAGCGCGGTCATGTGCGACCACAGGTTGAAATGCTGGAACACCATCGACAGGCGCGAACGCATGCGTTGCAGCTGTTTCGGATCAGCGGCTTTCAGCGCGCCGTCCTTGTTCGCTACCAGCTTCAGCTCTTCGTTGTTGAGCAGAATCTTGCCCGCGTGCGGCTGCTCGAGCAGGTTGATGCAGCGCAGGAAAGTACTTTTGCCGGAGCCACTGGAGCCGATGATGCTGATCACATCGCCGGCTGCCGCTTTCAGGGACACGCCCTTGAGCACTTCGTGACTGCCATAGCGTTTATGCAGGTCTTGGACTTCAAGTTTGTACATGCGGTCGGTTCTCACAAAAACAGTCAGTCAGTCAGTCGTTGAGCAAGCGCCCGTGACGCAGCGCTTCGCGCCCCGCCACCTTGGCCAGCCAGAAACCGGGTTGGGCATAACGCAGCCGTTCAATGGCAAACAGCACCCCGGAGGTACCAGCACATACCGTGCTGACCCGATCGGACACAGGATCAATCACTTCAAAAATCTCATCGCCCGCCTCGACCCATTCGCCGGGCTTGCGCAGAAAACTCACCACGCCAGGGTGAGGCGCCAGGAGCAATTCGGTGCCCTCGAACGGCATGCCTTCGCACGGTTCGTTCGCTGGGTTCGGCCACTCGCCGGTGATTAAACCTTGCTCGGCGAGGAACGCGAGAATGCCTTCAGCATACGCCTCGGCCTCAGCGCGACCGGTGTCGGCCTGACCGCCAAGTTCGATTGTGGTCGCCAGACACGCCAGCGGAATCTGCGCATCGGGGAACTGCCGCGACAGACGCAACCACGGCAGCGAGCAAGCTTCATCGAACGAGCTGCCGCCGGAATCTTCCGCGAGCAAACCCACGCGCACATTCAGATGCGCGGCCAGCGAACGCCACTGCGGCCAGTGCTGCGGCAACGCGTACATGTGCAGCGCGGCTTCGGCATCGCAATGCAGATCGAGCACCACATCGGCGGTGCAGGCATGGCTGAGCAACACGCGTTGCATGCCTTGCAACTGGCTGCTCGCTTCCGGCATTGCGGCCAAATGATCGGCCATCGCCTGACGAATCAGGCGCACATTGGCGTGCGGATCATCACCGAGACTGTCGGCCAATGCCGCCGCAACCGGCGCGCTCAACTCAACGAAATCACGGTTGAAATTCTTGCCGCTACCGGCCTCGAAACGGCCCTGATGATTGCCTTGCAGCAACTGCCCGAGACCCAACGGGTTGGCGACCGGCACCAGTTCGATGACACCGTTGAGCAAGCCTTGGGCTTCGAGTTCGCCGAGGCGCTTTTTCAGCTCCCAGGCAGTGCGCATGCCCGGCAATTCGTCAGCGTGCAGGCTGGCCTGAATATAGGCCTTGCGCTCGCCATGTCCGAAACGGAACACCGAAATCTTGCGCTCGCTGCCCAGATGGCTCCACGGCAATACGTGATCGATGCGTTCCATATCAGTGCTTCCGCGGGGCCAGGTAGCTCAACCAGCGACGCTCGGCCAGCTTGAACAGCTTGACCAGAATGAACGTCAGGCACAGATAGAACACGCCGGCGGTGATGTACGCCTCGAACGGCAGATAGAACTGCGCGTTGACGGTACGCGCCGCACCGGTGATGTCGATCAAGGTCACGATGGACGCCAGACTGGTGGTCTGCAGCATCATGATCACCTCGTTGCTGTACTGCGGCAGCGCCCGGCGCAGGGCCGATGGCAGCAGAATGCGCTTGTACAGTTTGAAGCGCGACATGCCCATGGCCTTGGCCGCTTCGATCTCACCGTTCGGCGTGGCCCTGAGGCTGCCGGCAATGATCTCAGCGGTGTAAGCGCTGGTGTTGACCGCAAACGCCAGGCACGCACAGAACGTCGCGCTGGACAGCCACGGCCAGAAGATACTTTCGCGTACCGCTTCGAACTGGGCCAGACCGTAGTAGATCAGGAACAGTTGAACCAGCATCGGCGTGCCACGGATCACGTAGGTGTAAAGCCACGCGGCGCCGTTGACGACCGGGTTCTTCGAGACGCGCATCAGCCCCAGCGGCAAAGCCCCCAGCAGACCAAAAAACAGCGACAGCGCGAGCAATTTGAGGGTGGTCACCAAGCCGCCGAGGTACAGCGGCAGCGCCTCCCAAATGACGTTGTAGTCGAAGATCATAGATCAGCCGCCCTTACGCCTACCGAGTAGCGCTTCTCAAGTTGACGCAGGATCAGCAACGAAACACTGGTGATGACCAGGTACATCGCCGCCACTGCGAGGAAGAAGGTGAAAGGTTCGCGAGTGGCATCTGCCGCCTGCTTGGCCTTGAACATCATGTCTTGCAGACCGACCACGGAAATCAGCGCGGTAGCCTTGGTCAGTACCAGCCAGTTGTTGGTGAAGCCCGGAATCGCCAGACGAATCATCTGCGGCACCATCACCCGGAAGAACACCTGAAAACTGCTCATGCCGTACGCCATGCCCGCTTCGGCCTGACCTTTGGGGATCGCCATGAACGCGCCACGGAAGGTTTCCGACAGGTACGCACCGAAGATGAAACCGAGGGTGCCGATACCGGCGGCCAGCGGATTCAGATCGATGTAGTCGTCATAGCCGAGCAACGGTGCAACGCGGTTGAGCAAGTCCTGACCGCCGTAGAAAATCAGCAGGATTAGCACCAGATCGGGAATCCCGCGAATGACCGTGGAATACAGATCGCCCAGCCAGGCCAGCCAGCGCACCGGCGACAGGCGCAACGCGACACCGATCAGCCCGAGAACGATGGCCAGAGCCATGGACGACAAGGCGAGCTGAAGCGTCAGCCATGCGCCATCGAGGATGACAGCCCCGTAGCCTTTCAACATGATTCAGGTCCTCGAAAGTTGGGATGAAAAAATGGCGCAAACCGCAGAGATCCTGTTGCTTGCGCCATTTCGGACTTGTCGCAGAGACGGGTTACTTGCCGTAGATATCGAAGGCGAAGTATTTGTCCTGGATTGCTTTGTATTTGCCGTTTTCGCGGATGGCCGCGATGGCGGTGTTGATCTTGTCTTTCAGGGCGTCGCCCTTGCGCACTGCAATGCCTACGCCGTCGCCGAAGTATTTGACGTCGGTGAACGCAGGACCTGCGAACGCGAAGCCTTTGCCGGCGTCGGTGTTCAGGAAGCCGTCTTGCAGCAGAGTAGCGTCAGCCACGGTACCGTCGAGACGACCGGCGGCCACGTCGAGGTAGATTTCGTTCTGCGAGCCGTACGGCTTGATCTCGGCACCCAGTGGCGCCAGAACTTCGCGGGCGAAACGTTCGTGGATCGAACCACGTTGTACGCCGATGTTCTTGCCCTTCAGCTCGCTCAGGTTTTCGCTGACCTGAGTACCGGCCTTCATGACCAGACGTGCCGGGGTGTTGTAGTACTTGTTGGTGAAGTCGACCGACTTCTTGCGGTCTTCAGTGATCGACATCGACGACAGGATCGCGTCGATCTTGCGCACTTTCAGTGCCGGGATCAGACCGTCGAACTCTTGCTCGACCCACACACACTTGACCTGCATCTGCTCGCACAGAGCGTTGCCGATGTCGTAATCGAAACCGACGATGCTGCCATCCGGCGCTTTCGAGGCGAACGGAGGGTAAGCCGCTTCGATACCGATCTTCAGAGGTTTTTCGTCAGCGAAGGCATTCAGCGACAGCACGGACAGTGCCAGGGCGCCAAGCAGCACAAGTTTCTTCATCTCGGGACTCCATCGGTAAAGGGCAAAAACGGCAGAGTGAGCGACAGCCCAATATGCGAATGGGTGAATCGGGAAATCGGTTGCTGCATCGGTAGGAAATTTCCCATTGAAACCTGGAGAGATTTCAACATCAGCCACGATGAGCGAGTGATCGGCATTCTAACGACAGGCCGGAAGCCGATATTTCTTCAATGCGACAACTAATTACAGATGCACAGAGAAAGCGACTTTGGCACATTGACAGCCCTGCAATTTCATGCAAGAGCGAAAGACAGTGAACCGATCTATGCTGCAAATTGCGGGCCTATTATTCGCAAACCCTTCTAATCCGGCAAGCGCAGCGTAATGTCTTATTTTTCACTGGGGGTTTTAAGGCTCTAAAACGGGGCGATGCGTTTCCCTTCGCCCCGTCGCGGGGCGGGCGGTTACACATTCGGTTACGTGGAAGGCGCTGGGTAACAGCGGGAAATGTCTTACAGCACAGATCGATAATTATTGGTTGAGTCGCTGATCGTTCCCACGCTCCGCGTGGGAATGCCTCCCTGGACGCTCTGCGTCGGCTTCTGGGACGCAGAGCGTCCCTTGCTGCATTCCCACGCAGAGCGTGGGAACGATCAATGAAGCCAGCCCAACCACCACAAAACCTCCAGACACAAAAAAGCCCCACCCGGCAAACCGGACAGGGCTCCTAAGGATTTAGCAGTTAAGCCACATTCATCGTCTTATGCGTATCAATCAAATGCTGCACCACACCCGGATCCGCCAGCGTAGAGATATCCCCCAACCCGTCATATTCCGCCGTGGCAATCTTGCGCAGAATGCGGCGCATGATCTTGCCCGAACGCGTCTTCGGCAGCCCCGGCGCCCACTGGATCACATCCGGCGAAGCAATCGGCCCGATCTCCTTGCGCACCCAGTTCTTCAGCTCCAGACGCAATTGCTCGGTCGGTTCCTCACCATTCTTCAAGGTGACATAGACATAAATGCCCTGCCCCTTGATGTCATGCGGCACGCCGACCACCGCTGCCTCAGCGACTTTCGGATGTGCAACCATCGCGCTCTCGATCTCCGCCGTACCCATACGGTGTCCGGACACGTTGAGCACGTCATCGACACGCCCGGTGATCCAGTAGTAACCATCGGCATCACGGCGCGCGCCGTCACCGGTGAAGTACATGCCACGGAACGTCTTGAAGTAGGTATCGACGAAACGATCGTGATCGCCGTACAACGTGCGCGCCTGACCTGGCCACGAGTCGAGAATCACCAGATTGCCTTCAGCCTCGCCCTCGATAATGTTACCGAGGTTGTCGACCAGCGCCGGCACCACACCAAAGAACGGACGCGCAGCGGAACCCGGCTTCAGTGCGTGAGCGCCCGGCAGCGGGCTCATCATGTTGCCGCCAGTCTCGGTCTGCCACCAGGTATCAACGATCGGGCAACGCGACTTGCCGACATTCTTGTAGTACCAATCCCACGCTTCCGGGTTGATCGGCTCGCCGACCGAACCGAGCAGACGCAGGCTGCTGCCATCCGCGCCTTCAACCGCAGCCTGACCCGAGGCCATCATCGCGCGGATCGCGGTCGGTGCGGTGTAGAGGATGTTGACCTTGTGCTTGTCGACGATCTTCGCCACCCGGGTGATGTCCGGATAGTTCGGCACGCCTTCGAACAGCAACGTGGTCGCGCCATTGGCCAGCGGGCCGTAGACGATATAGCTGTGGCCAGTGACCCAGCCGACGTCGGCGGTGCACCAGTAAATTTCGCCCGGACGGTAATCGAACACGCGCTCGTGGGTCATTGCCGCGTACAGCAGATAACCGCCAGTGGTGTGCTGCACGCCCTTCGGCTTGCCGGTCGAGCCGGAGGTATAAAGGATGAACAGTGCTTCTTCGGCGCCCATCTCTTTCGGCGCGCACACGGTGCCCGCCACTTTCATCAGGTCTTCGTACCAGATGTCGCGATGCTGGTTCCACTTGATGTCGCCACCGGTGCGCTTGCAGACGATGACTTTCTGGATGCTGCTGGTTTCCGGGTTGGTCAGGGCGTCGTCGACGTTAGCCTTGAGGGAAATTTTCTTGCCGGCGCGGATGCCTTCGTCAGCGGTGATCACCACTTTCGATTTGCAGTCGATGATGCGACCGGCCAGCGCTTCCGGCGAGAAACCGCCGAACACCACCGAGTGAATCGCGCCGATCCGGGTGCAGGCCAGCATGGCGACCACGGCTTCGGGAATCATCGGCATATAAATGGTCACCACGTCGCCGCGGTGCACGTCCTGACCACGCAGGGCGTTGGCGAGTTTGCACACTTGCTCGTGCAGTTCGCGATAAGTGATGTTGCGGCTCTCGGTAGGATCGTCGCCTTCCCAGATGATCGCGACTTGATCGCCGCGCTCGGCCAGATGGCGGTCGAGGCAGTTGTAGGAAACGTTCAGGGTGCCGTCGGCAAACCACTTGATGTCGACATGGTGATCATCGAACGAAGTCTGTTTCACCGTGGTGAAAGGTTTGATCCAGTCGAGACGCTTGGCTTGCTCGCGCCAGAAGCCGTCAGGGTTGACGACCGACTGCTGGTACATGGCTTTGTAGGTCGCCTCGTCAGTCAGCGTGTTAGCCAGAACCTCGGGACGAACGGGATACAGAGAAGCCGCACTCATCTTTCCTACCTCGGTGTAATAGTTGTTTTTGTATGACCCCGTTGTAGCCGGGCCGGCCCCATAGAACCATTCGACGATGGTAGTAACAACCCCTCACCCCCCGTGTAGGAGCTGCCGAAGGCTGCGATCTTTTGATCTGGATGTTTAGAGGCAAGATCAAAAGATCGCAGCCTCCGGCAGCTCCTACACGGGGATTGAGGTGATTTCGGGGATTGTTACCAAATCTGCCAAAGGTGTTTATCAAAACGCGCTCTGTTTACCCCCGCCCCATCTCCCTAAAATCCACCTCGCCGACAAGGCAAACGCGATTAACAACGTTACAGCCCCCACGAAGGCCGTTAATCCAGCTCTCAAGTAATAACCGCAAATGATGAAGTTCCACACGCAACCCTAAAAAGGTTGCGTGACCCCACTCGACCTTAAAAAGGTAAATTTGAAATGAAAGCTTTATTGGTTCTGGCCCTCAGCAGTCTGTGCGCAACCGCCATGGCAGATGAGGTTCCGACTGATGTCGCACAGCAACAACCGGTTATCGAGGAATACACTTACTCCACCCACCTGGACATCGCCAACGTCGTATCGATGAGTGAAATTCCGAACGTCTGCGAAGTAGTACCGGCAAAAATGGAATACGACGACTCCAAAGGCCAGCGTCACATCCTGCGTTACAGCGTCATGGGCAACGGCTGCACCAATTGATGATTTCAGACTGCACCGAATTGGATCTCTCAGCGCCTCATTGAGGGTCGATTCCAGCCCGACTTAGGTCGGGCTCAGTTGTGTTTGAAGTCGTGCAAAAGGCTTGCAAAACACAAGATATAGTGAAAAACGCGGTTTTTTGCTCAAATTTTGAACAACCAAACCCCGACGAAAAAATTAATCAAAAAAAATTCTCACAGGCCAACATCCGCGAAAGCCCTGTAAACCCTCGCTCCGACTCAAACCCCCTTCCTGATCGACCGCCCTGTGCTGATTCGCCTCCCCCACGAGTGCATTTTTTTCCCTATAATGCCGCCCTAATCGGGTCAGCAATATTCCCTTACAGGGATCAAAAGCCATTCTGAAGCCCCGCAGTCGCGTCCAACGTGATCTGCGCCCGTCAGAGGCTCTCGGAAACCCGTACAAAATTCTGTTTGATGCCTGCGTTTAGCTGCTGCAAAGAACGATTCCTTTAGATCCAACGCGGTCTGTACGACCGTGTGAAAAACCAACCAATCAGGTTTCACACGGGCGACAGGCCCTCACGCAGGAGACGACACGTCATGCTGAGCTGGGACGAATTCGACAAAGAAGACAGTGAAGTAGCAACCGTGAAAGGCGCTAACGCCGGCCACGCTACTGAAGCCAACATGGACCGCCTCGACAACGCTGGCGGTGCCGCCGCGATCGAAGCCCGCGCCGTGACCGCCGACGACTCGGCCGCTGTCGCCCGCGCCAAGGCTGCACTGAACTCCCTCGACGTCGCCGAAGGCCTCGCCGAACTCGAAGGCGCCTCCGCCCGTGTCGCCGTTGACGAAAAGCGCATGATCAACTGCCGCGCCGACCTCAACCAACTCGTACCATTCAAGTACGACTGGGCCTGGCAGAAATATCTGGACGGTTGCGCAAACCACTGGATGCCGCAAGAAGTCAACATGACCGCCGACATCGCCCTCTGGAAAGACCCGGAAGGTCTGACCGACGACGAGCGCCGCATCGTCATGCGCAACCTCGGCTTCTTCTCCACCGCCGACTCCCTGGTTGCCAACAACCTGGTACTGGCGGTGTACCGCCTGATCACCAACCCGGAATGCCGCCAGTACATCCTGCGCCAGGCTTTCGAAGAAGCGATCCACACCCACGCCTACCAGTACTGCATCGAATCGCTGGCCATGGATGAAGGCGAAATCTTCAACATGTACCACGAGATCCCATCGGTCGCTAAAAAAGCCGCCTGGGGCCTGAAGTACACCCGCTCGATCTCCGATCCGAAGTTCGAAACCGGCACCCCAGACACCGACAAAGAACTGCTGCGCAACCTGATCGCCTACTACTGCGTTCTGGAAGGCATCTTCTTCTACTGCGGCTTCACCCAAATCCTCTCCATGGGCCGCCGCAACAAAATGACCGGCGTCGCCGAGCAGTTCCAATACATCCTGCGCGACGAATCCATGCACTTGAACTTCGGCATCGACGTGATCAACCAGATCAAAATCGAAAACCCACACCTGTGGGATGCCGAAATGAAAGAAGAAGCGACCCAGATGATTCTGCAAGGGACGCAGCTGGAGATTGAATACGCGCGTGACACCATGCCTCGCGGGGTGTTGGGTATGAACGCGGCGATGATGGAGGACTACCTGAAGTTCATCGCTAACCGTCGTTTGTCGCAGATTGGTTTGAAAGAAGAGTATCCAGGGACTACGAATCCGTTCCCTTGGATGAGTGAAATTATGGACTTGAAGAAAGAGAAGAATTTCTTTGAGACTCGGGTTATTGAGTATCAGACTGGTGGGGCGTTGAGCTGGGATTGATAATCCTAGCAGTTGCTATCTAACCTCATCAAAGACCCTGGCTAAAAACCAGGGTTTTTATTTATTCGATTGGAGCACCTTACAATTAACGCTCCTAAAATTCAGCACTGCGGCCTAACAACCTATAAATGCATTATCCCAATGCCAATTAAAGGCGCTTAGATCTACTTGAAGATCCTCAGACTCTGGCCCATACAAAGGTTTTCCATGGTATCCGACTAAATCATTATTCTCCGGCATCGCCATTACCAAATCCGGAACAAAGAGCTCTCTATTCGAATTCACCCCAAAAAGCCCTTTATCAAAAGCCCAATGATGTGAGCGACACAAGGCCAAACCGTTTCTTACATCATCCGCGCCTGCCGCCGAGTGAGGAACGACATGAGCCGCCTCCAACTCATAAAAGCCGCCAGGTGACTTTAGCCCCCCAGCACAGACAGCACATTTATAGTTGTACGCTGCTATAACCCTTCTCTTAAAGACCTGTGATCTTGCTCTTTTTTGCACAACGGTTGTAGTTTTTTCTCTATCAAAATCAAATAAAGAAAACGGCAAACTCTCCCTCACTTCCTCTTTCTCTTCGGCCACCTCAAGCTCTTCATAAAATGATTCAGGCGCCTCAAATTCCCACAAGCTCCCCCATCTCCGCCCTTTAACCAGACCAATATAAAGAGAAAACTCTGCGGAACTTTCAGGGATTAAGTTAAAACGATAGCAATTTATAGCGCTACGCCTCCTACTCACAACAAGCAGGTCATTCTCTTTTGCATCATCCAATAGCGAAGTTAGCTTTCCTGTCACTCTAGTTTCGCGCTTATTGCTACCCCGCCATGACTGAAGCTGATAGCGTGTTGAAACGGAGGTTATCAACTCGCCTTTCAAGTAAAGACTCACGTCCAGCCGCATCCCGACTGTAGGCATTTCGCTCGTCGGCTCACCGATAATAAATGGCAAATACTGCCTTAAACTAACCGGAACGACAAATCCGGACTGATTACCCTCACCTTCTCCCGTTTCATTTTTTCTCAAAACCTTGAAAAATGGCCTATCCCACTCTACTTCGCGCTCAAATCCGATTAAATCCTTCAACTCACATTCCTTTTCTTAAAGCTACAAAATCGATCACACCAAGCCCTGCCTATGCCTGATCAAATCTATAAACTCTTCGACACTAAGCAACCAATCTCTCTGCGACGCAGAATATGTCGAATGAATTGATTCAGGGATAACCAACTGCAAATCGTGAGACTGCATCTCACACGTCTGACTCTGGCTGATCGCTGGCTCCAAAGTAATCAAGTGCTTTTTTTTAATTTTCTTGGCCTCACTCAAAACTTGTCTCCACCGATCCTTACAGGTGGTTTTAGCGCCAAGCATAAACAAATTATCGATTGAAAAAGCCGAATCATGATAAGAGGAGAACCCTGGAAATATAAAGTCTGGCCTGGAACCGTTTTCAGTAATGCCTCCCTTTCCCCGCCCTTGTTCAAACAATAGTTTATTCTGAAAAAAAAGTTCGTAAATATGCCCCTCAAATGCATGCCCAACACGAGATTTACGCCTATTTTGCACGCTCAATGAAAAACTAATAAACCCCTCAACATCGCACCCACCCACTCCGAATCCTAAGCTCAGACGCTGCTGGACTAAATATCGCTCAAAAATACGAAATAGTTTTTCTTCATGCTCCATCCACTGAACAATTGTTTGATCCGGACTTCCACATGGATCCACCGAATCTTGTATTGAGTATCTAGCGTAAGCAGAAAATGCAGAGGTGGTTGGAAAGGAGTCTCCACCAAATTTATTTATAAGCTGTTCAAGCCAAACATCATCCCCCCTTTCAGGTCGGCTCACTTCAATGCCTAGCTCTTCCAACACCAGACGAAGAGGCAAGAGCAACTGAACCGCATCCAATGTACCGGGAGTAAAACTCTCACTTACGGCTTTCAAACCAAAAACAAGACGTAGCTGACTTTCAATCGTGCTATCCGCAGGCGTGAATATCATCAGCAATGTTCCATCAAGCATCTTCGCCACGAGGAGGAAATCACCCTCTTCAATCAGCTCAGTGACAGCGCTTGAATAATAGTAAAGACGGAACTCCGCACTTCGATGAGGCTGTTTTCGCCTACAGTCGTACCACGTAACGAACCCCTCACTGATCTCGAGAGAATCAGAATCGTCTTTAAAATAAATTTGCTTTGCTTTAAACCGATACTCGTCATTTTTCCCAGGTGTACCTAAATATTGCTTGAACCCGGCTGCAGGCAAACCTCCAATTTCATGCTGATTCGAACGGCCCGGATCGGCATCCACAGCACTCAAATATTTGGCGGCGACGCCTTCAAAATAGTCGCTAATACGGTCGGTGAACATGAGCTTTCATCTATTTGTAAATACTCATTACCATTTATCAGCCACTCCGCTATCAGGTCAATCAATACGAAAGATTTTTCTCTATTCATTGATCTGACAGCGCACTCCCAAACGATGAGAACACGCCACCCATGGCTCAGGAGAGCGGACTCTTGCATCTGGTCTCTAGCTTGATTTTTTTCGATTTTATCCAACCAGAAATCAGGGCGCGTCTGAGGCAATCTGAAATATCGGCAGGTATGCCGATGCCAAAAACAGCCATGAATGAATATAACCGCGTTGTATTTTGGTAACACCAGATCAGGTTTACCCGGGAGATTACTGTCATGTATACGATAACGAAACCCACGTTCATGCAAAGCTTTGCGTATCGACACCTCTGGCTTGGTATTTTTACTTTTAATACCAGACATCATTCGGGAGCGGGTTACAGCGTCCACGACATCAACCAAAACTCACCTCCGTGCAGTCGATAGCTCAGCTCGTTTTGAGTACTCTCGGAGCCCGCATACTCCAGGTTCGCTTTGAGCTATCTATTGCATTTAGAAAAGGAGTCACGAGAACCACAAGACTCCATATTCTGCCGAGGATGCTCCCCTTTACTCAGGAAGCGCAAACTCCAGCTGTGGTCTTTCCTCTTCCGCGTTTTTTTCCTTCGCAGCCAATATCCGATCCTTCATCAAACGAGCCACAGCCTCAAAAACCGGGACTGCCACTGAGTTACCAAACTGGCGATAAGCTTGGGTATCGGAAACAGGAATTACAAATTTACTTTCCCCAGGTTTGTCGAAACCCATCAAGCGAGAGCACTCATGAGGTGTCAGCCGGCGCGGACGGTTGAGCTGATTAAGCTCACTATGGAATTCCAAACTATCTACAAACCCGCGATCTACTAGGATTTCTGAGCCGTCCTTATGGTATCTGGCAGAAAGCGTACGAGCCACATCGTTAGGACGCGTCAGACCGAAGCCAAAGCCATTACCTTTCTCACGGTGCTTCTCGGCATACCGGTAGAGATAATCCCAAAGCTTCGGAGTAAGAATGTATTTCTCTTCCACTTCTTTATCGAGCAGATCACCAAAGCTAGGTCGCTGCTTTGGTATGAGCTTGCTGATGTCGCGCAGGGTGAATCCTTGGTGAACATTGAGATCACGGCGGAAGCCGACCAGCACGATTCGCTCACGATGCTGTGGCACGAAATGCCTGGCATCAATGACCTTCGGATCTGATCCTTTTGGCGCATTTACATCTGCAACCTCATAGCCCAGCTCATCCAACGCTTCGCAGATGATCCGGAACGTATTGCCCTTGTCATGGCTTTTCAGGTTTTTCACGTTTTCAAGCAAAAATGCGGCCGGGCGTTTTGCGGCGATAATCCGCGCCACGTCGAAAAACAGAGTGCCTTGGGTCTCGCACTCGAAACCGTGCTTACGCCCTAGGGAGTTCTTCTTGGAGACACCTGCAAGAGAAAACGGCTGGCATGGGAAACCTGCCAGCAGAACATCGTGATCAGGAATTTCGCGATCAATGTTCTTGTAGGCTTCCTCGTCGCTGATTTCGGGCTTGTCTGAAAGCGTGACCGAGCGGATATCGAGATTGAAGCGATGACGAGCAGGATCGCAGTAGTGGTTCGCCTTGTACGTTTTAACGGCGTACTTGTTCCATTCGGATGTGAACAAGCACTCGCCACCGATGGCTTCAAACCCTTTCCTGATACCGCCAATGCCGGCAAAGAGATCGATAAAGGTGAATGAAGGTTTGTGGTTCAAGCGCTTGGGCAGCAGATCCTTCAGACGAGTGAACTCAATGTGAGAGAGCTTCGGCGAGGCCTTTCCCTTGATCCAGCGATTGATGGTTTCACGGCACCAGTGGCTCGGGCTAACGTCGTTGAGAATTTCAGCCAACTGCCCTTGGTCGTAGATCTCCAGCAGCTTGTGCAGCAGCGCCAGATCAGTAACGGGATGGGTATCAGGCTCGTACGAACCCGAGGTTGCTTCGCTCAAGGATTCAAAAGACGGTGTTTCAAAAAGATTCATGAGCCCGAAATTCCTCTGGGTCAAAGCTGTGACGAATGGTCACCATTCTAGCCCGCAAAACTTCAAAGTAAATGAAATTTCCTGGATTCCGTGAGATGGGTCGTGGCGACACGGATATGGGTGCTGGGGGATTCAATGGCGATCAAATACTGGATGCATACACAGCATAATTTACTCTGCGTCTTTGTCCAGGTTTCCTTTCGCCTCGTGACCAGTAGGAAAAGTCGCTGGTTGACGACTATCCCTGATCCCCCTACCCTCAGCTCCGAGCCTAAGAAACTCTACAAACCAGAGCGGTTCTCCGCACCCGACAGTCATGCGGCTTTTTTTCGTCTGCGGTTTCTCTACGTCTGCGAAAAATCCCGTTATGTCGGGAGTGGGCGAATACAAGACCCGAAAGGGGAATATGTCCGGCCCGTCTCTGGTGGGTTTCTTAGCTCCCGACACCCTAACGAATGCCCTAAGAAAGCAGCCAGAGGTAAATGGAAATGCCTGGATACCAAACCTTCATGATGAAGGTGAATCGCTGTACCCGCAGAACGCTCTCGTCGCTTCCGACTCCGGAGGCCCGCCATGTCTGAGCCACTTTTACCAACTCGGTTTACCCGCAACAAAACACACCTGCATGCCCTTCTGGTGGAGAACCAGGCGTGGTTCTGCGTCCATGAACTGGGCCGGTTGATGGGTAAACATCTTGATGAGCGCCAGCTACGCAAACTCGATGCTGATCAGCGTCAGTTGATGTGCGTGGAGCTTTTCGGCGAAACGGAAGAACAGTGGATGGTGAGTGAATCCGGCGTGTACGCCTTGCTGATCTATCACTACTGTCCTGAGTACCGACAGCTTCGTGAGTGGGTGACGCTTCAGGTTGTGCCAACGCTGCGTGATGCTCGACCGTCGCAATCTGTCGAGCGTCCGACGTTGAGTGTTTTGAGTTGGCCGCAGATGTCGCTGAGTACGTTGCACTGGCAGGATGAGCCGTGGATTCGGTTGCGAGATATGCCCTGTTTGTTAGCGAATGATCCGTTTAATCGACAGGAATCCTGGTGGCGTAAGGCTTCGCGATTGTTGCGCGGTTGCTGATGGTTTCAAGATCCGCTGCTTAGGTTTCAAGCAGCGGATTTTTTGCGGTTCAAAATGCTTGGGGCTGCTCCGCAGCCCAGCGGGAGCAAGCTCCCTCGCCACAGGGTGATGTTTGGCCTGCGATTGTCGGTGTGAGGATTGAAATTTGGTTGGTGCCGATAATCGCCAGCAGGCTGGCTCCTACAGGTTTTGCATCATCCTGTAAACAATCAGTGCAACCTGCCCCGCCTCCCGCTATTAATACCCCTCCCCCACTCAAGGACTTGAGCCTCACCATGAAATTCGATCTCGCCTACTGCCTCAGCCTCGACGACAAGTTGTCGATCTATGATGTTCGCGATCTCAATTTCGATGAGACGGTGGCGTTTGACTCGGCGAAGGAACACTTCCAGTGCCCCAACGATGCCTGTCGTTCGGCGTTCGAGGCGTCAAACGAACTGGGGACGTTCAACGCCAAGAACGTGAATTACGTGCGCACGCCCCACTTCAAGAATCTGCCCACTACGCAGCATGTGGCGGGTTGTCCGTATGTGAGTTTGAAGGCTTCAGCGTCTGGCGTTGAGACGGCAGATGGCGAGGTGGATGACGGTCGCGAGGAACACTTCCCTTCAGAGTTGCTACTGACCCGGCGTGAATATGTGCGCAAGCCTGTCGCGCCAGCGGGGGCGGCGGATGTGTTGCGGGATGATCCGGTGCGGGTGGTGGCGGACGGTGGTAAAGAGTCGGCGGGTCGTGAATCGGCGCCGGACAAGACCAGTGTGTTTGCGCATCCGGTGGAGTGTTTTGTTTCGAACTTCGCGGACAAGGAGTTGCTCAAGCGCATGCCGTTCAAGGTCGGCGAGCATTCGGCGCCGTACAGTTCGTTCTTCAAGAAGATCGAGTATCTGACGGACAACAATGGGCTGATTTACTGGGGGCGGATCAAGAAGATCGAGGACTTCCACAGCGGCGCCAGTTTTCGTATCGATTTCGAGGACAAGGTCTGGTTCAAGAAGCCCGAAGACAGTAAGAAAAAGCCGTACCCGGTCAGCGTTTATCTGAACAAGAAGCTGATCGACAACTACCGCAAGCGCAAGGCGTTTCTGGAGGAGATCAAGCACGCGGCGGATAGCGACAAGGCGTTGTTCTGTTTCTTCTATGGGGTGACGCCGGAGTTGAAGCAGGTGCCGGGCAAGAAGAACCCCGAAAAGCCTTTCGAGGTCTTCAATGCCAATATCGAGAACCTGGATCACTTCATTATTCGTGAAGCGCCGGGGCTGGAGTGACGGTTAGCTTTGGGGCAGTTGCAGGTTGACGGCGCCGGGGTGTTGTTTGATGACGGAGTACGGCAGGATCGACCAGTCGGGGCTATCGCAGGAGCGTTGCACGCGAGCGAAGTAGGCGCCGAGGTACAAGCCCTTCTCGGTAAAGTACCAAGGTGAAGTGCCCCAAATGCTCTCATCCTGGAAGTTGCAGTCGTCATCTCCCGTCGGTTTCTTCATTTCTGTGGGGTACAGGGCGGTGAATTGCTTGATCACCCAAGGTACGAACTCTTTGCTTTCATACTGATAACGCGCGTCACTTTCGGCCTTGCTCAGCGGTTTGTCGCCCTGGCTATCGCGCTCGGCATGTAGCAGCGGTTTGCCTTCTCCGACCCACAGCACATCTTCGAGTGACAATGGGTGACCGGTTTTTACATCAATGTTGAGGGGTGAATCGCCGAAGTCGGGATGCGCGCCGCCGCAGTAATAGCTGGTCGATATGTTCAAGCTGACCACGGCTGGCGAGATCATTTTCGGTTCTGCCTGTTGCATGAACTCCACGTTCTCCCCGCCCTGTAACTGGCAGCTGTGGTAACTGATGACTTCATTCCAGAGGCGCCCGAGCAACTGCTGGTTAACCCGTTGCTGATCATCTTTCGACAATCCGGACTCCACGCTGAACAGCGAAATCTTTGTCTCAGGCTCCGTCCACCACTGCAGGTCGTAGCCCATGAAGTTTTCTTTCTTCGCCGGTTTGAGCTTGAGTCCCTGCAGGCGCAAATACTCGTAAGGCTCGCCGTATTGCAGTGCGGCAATGAACGGCAAAGTTGCTGAGGTGGGCGCGAGAAGTCTGGCCTCGGTGAGTTTCACCGGCAGCTTTTTGCCCTGCGGACTTTGCCATTCGCCCTGCCAGCCGCTGCCGGTTTCTTCCAGCTTCAAGGTCGGCAGCGGCTTGTCGTCACCGTAGCGGTTATTGCCTTCGACGAGGCTCAGCGTGCTGTCCTGCAGCGAACCGCTGAGTGCCAGGTCGCGGTGATATTTCTCGTAGAAATAGCGTCCGGTGACTTCGTCCTGCTGTGTGGTGTTGAGTTCAACAACAATCGCCGTCTTGCCCAATGTGCCGGTAAACACGCGCCGGCCATCTTCGGCATGGGCAGTGGAAATCAGTGTGAACAGCGGTGCGGCATATGGTGCCAGGCGCATCAGTCCCTTGAGCATGAATCAATCCTTGAAGGAGTCGGAGGTCGCGTCGGCACACAGGCGCCGGCGCTGAAAAATACGCTGCGGATTATGGCGGGGGCGGCTTAACTATTCGAGTTTTCTTGCTCGTACTTTTCAAGCCAGGCTTCGCGCTCGAGGGCAGCAATTTCTCGAACCATTTGTTGCCGACGCTCCTTGGCAGCATGAAGCTGGACGTCATCAAGAAAGCAGTAATGACGCAGCCAGTGAAGCGCCATTTCCTCATTCGGAAAGTAGTAAGACTTGGCGCCCTTGCTGTTCCTCGGCGTGTCATTCATTTGCTCGTCAAATACCATCGCTGTGATTTCATCCGGCGGCAAAGACGCCGTATGGGCGACCTTGTCCTGGAAAATCCATGCAATCTCATCAATGTGTTTTTGCGCGCTGCGATGGCTACGTCGATAGAACCGTTGATGCTCACAAGTCTGTTTCAGCCGCGCCAACATCAACTCAGGGTTAAGGCACTGCCCGAGGTCATGATGATGTGCGTTGATCACTATCCCCTTGACCCAACGATCCACAAATCGATCAACAAAGTCTTCTGTGTCAGCCTTTTTCGCATCAGCGAAAATCAGGCAATAGCGGGTCTGGACGTGAATGACCAACAAAACATGCTTGCGTTGTACCGTTATCGCGTGCACCAGCCACTGCTCGTCAGCGCCATTCGACTCATCATCTTCAATGATGGAGGACGGCGGATTAGTGTCCACCGGCGTGATCTTTTTGCCCTTGTGGACACGACTGAAAAACTTGCTGGCGGCTTCGGTGCAATTGAAGATCAACATTCTGATTCTCTGGAAAGTGCTGGGGAGAATGGTCAGTCATCATGAGCAATTTCATCGACCCACTCAATTTCATAATGCCGACGCTCAATATCAGAAAGTAACTTGCGCGCATCATCGCTCAAGATTGATAACTCCGCGTCAGTCAAAAGGTCATGCGAGACCATCAAGGTCAACTTCCATAGTGCGGAGGATCGAGCGAGGTCATCGAACATGCGGGCCATGTCGTGGTTCCGATCATTGATCAGTCCGTAGATCATGCCGTAGCGCGCATGCGCCGAAAGGGCTCCGTGCTGAGTGATGGTTCTGGTGTCGGTGATAACGCCTTGGCAAAACCGGTCGAGTGCGATTTTGCGCAGTTCCTTGAACTTCTTCCAGTCACTTTCAATGATCGACATGGTTTCTCTCCGCGTTTTTTTCTTGAGGCGTTCGAATTTTTCGTCTGGACTTCCAAAGATACAAAGCAGCAGTTCATTTCGTCCACATACTCAGCATCACCAAGACCAGCAAACCAATATAGACCCAGGCATGCACCCGATCCGGGATCCGCCCAATCCATGGCGCGGCCAATCGAAGCCCGATGAGCGAGCCAACCGTCAGCACCGCAAACGCGAGCAGATCCACATACCCGACAAACCAGGCGCCCAACTCAGCCTGACTGAACCCGGCCAACGCCATGTACGTCAGCGTCCCAGCCACTGCCACCGGAACGCTCAGCGGATTGGCCATGGACGTCGCTTGCGACATGCTCAGGCCGCAACGGCGCAACAGCGGCACGGTCATGACGCTGCCTCCTACACCGAGAAACGTCGCGATGGCGCCGATGCCTACACCGCCTGCGGAAGTTTCCGTGCTGCCAAGTCGGCGTGGGATGACGTTTGCGTTCTGAGTGAGAAATCCGCGTCTGAGCAGGCAGTCGACAATGGTCACGCCGAGGTAGGCGATGAACGCGTAGCGAATCACCTCGCCACTGACCCACACCGCCGCTATCGCGCCGACCACTGAGCCCACGGCAACAAACCCACCCAATGGCCACAGGTAATGGCGGATGAGGTTGCCGGCGCGGCGATGTTTGTCGGTGGCGATCAGGGCGTTGACGATCATCACGCAGGTCGAGGTGGCGACGGCGATGTGCATTGCCGATTGGCCGATCGGGTCGTCGGCGCCGTGGCTGGCGGTGAGCAGGCGATACAGCAGCGGCACAACGACGAAGCCGCCGCCGAAGCCGAACAGTACGGCGGTGATGCCGGTCAGGCAGCCGAAGAGCGTGAGCAAGAGGTAGAACATTTCGCGGCGTCCTTTTAGGGAAAGCTCACGAAGATAGAGCGGGACGACTTGGCCTGCTTCAGCAACTCAGCCAATAATGTTTGCGTTTACGCCAACCCTTGAGAATCGCTCGATGCGCAATGTTTCGATCAATCTGCTGGATGACACGCCGCGCGCGGTGGTGGCAATCGGTACGGATTATTCCTACGGTCATCTGTTACCGCGTCATACGCACCGACGGGCGCAATTGCTCTACGGCGCGACCGGGGTGATGCAGGTCAGCACCCATGACGGCAACTGGGTGGTGCCGCCGCAGCGGGCGGTGTGGATTCCGCCGGGGGTGGCGCATGAGGTGTTGATGCTCGGGGTCAGCACTCGCAGTGTGTACATCGAACCGGAAGCGGTGGATCTGGGTGAGCGTTGCCAGGTAATCAGTGTGTCGCCACTGCTACGGCATTTGCTGATGGAGGCGGTGGAGTTGCCGTTGGAATACGACGAGGCGGGCCGCGATGGTGTGTTGATCGATTTGCTCCTGCATGAACTGGCGCGCAGTGCGCCGCTGCCCTTGCACATTCCGCTGCCGGCTGACGGAAAGCTGCTCGCGCTGTGTCAGAGTTTTCTGCATCAACCCAATGCGCATCAAACACCGCAACAGTGGGCGGAGCAGTTGCACGTAAGCTTGCGCACCTTCAATCGACTCTTTCGCCAACAGACCGGGCTGAGTTTCAGCCAGTGGCGTCAGCGTGCCTGCGTGGTGCTCGCGCTGGCCAGGCTGGCGGCGGGCGAAGCGGTAACGCGGATTGCATTGGACTTCGGTTATGAAAGCCCGGCGGCGTTCTCGACGATGTTCCGGCGGATCCTAGGTCAGGCACCGTCCGTCTGGTTGCAGGCGGCGAACTAGGGCAAATCAAAAAATGCGTTTGATCCCGGCCGAAAACAACTGTACAAAAACACAGTACATTTTCAATCAGCACTCTTGAGCCCGGAGCACACCATGGCCTCTCTTGCGATGAACCACATCCTCGAACGCATTGCCCTTTTCCAGTTCACCCCGACGCATTGCGTCCAGGCCCGAGCGATGCTGGGCTGGAGCGCGGAGCAACTGTCGCGCGAGGCTGAGGTTGCGGTGGAAGACATTCAACGGTTCGAGGCGCAGCAGGAGGTCGCGGATGCGGCACGGCTGGCGTTGGCTTACCGGTTTGAGGCGCAGGGGTTGGTGTTCTTTCCGGGATTTGCACCGGGGCGTAGTGCGAGTGGTCAGTGCGCTTCATCGGAATCGGTGGGGCGTGGGGATTATGCGATGGCTGATTGAGAGAACGAGTTGATCTTTATTCCGAAATAGGTATATTTCCGCATGAGTGCAAGGAAGCCGCTCTTGTGGATCTGCAGTAGCAAGAAAGATCTCAAGCAGATGCCCAAAGACGTACAGGATGTTTTTGGTTATGCACTGGATTTGGCCCAGAGTGGTTTGAAGCATCCAGATGCAAAACCCCTGAAAGGGTTTGGAGGCTCAGGTGTACTGGAGCTGATCGAAGACTTCGATACCAACACCTACCGCGCCATTTACACGGTTCGTTTCGGCAGTGCCATTTATGTGTTGCACTGTTTTCAGAAGAAGTCGAAGAGTGGGATTAAGACTGCTCAGGCTGACGTCGATCTAATCCGAAGCAGACTTAGAGCCGCTCAGGACCATGCGAAAGGATCAGAAAATGATAGAAATTGAAGAAGGTAGCGGGAACGTCTACCAGGATCTCGGCTTGCCTGATTGCAGCGAAATGCAGGTCAAAGCCCAGTTGGCGGCAAAGATCGGCGAGATCATCAAGGCACGCCATCTCACTCAAATTCAGGCCTCGGAGATTTTGGGACTTTCACAACCCAAACTATCCGAAATGCTGCGCGGGAAATTTCGCGGTATCAGCGAGGCCAAAATGATGGAGTGCCTTTCTCATCTCGGACGAGATGTGCAAATTGTCGTTAAGGCGGCTCCCCGTTCCCGAAAAGAGGGCCGAATTGAAGTGGTGTTTGCTTGACGCGAAAGGTCGTCAGGCGCTCTGTACCACCGCCTCGCTCTCCCCTTCAACCGCCAACCACCACGCCTCTCCACGTTGCGGCTGCGCCAGGTTAAACGCCTCACCCATCCGTGGTGTGGTAATGGAAACGCTACGTTCCCAGGCCAGCGCCAGAATCCGGTCGAACGGTTCATGCCAGGCGTGCATCGCCAGATCGAACGTGCCGTTGTGGATCGGAAACAGCCAGCGCCCCTTGAGGTCGATGTGCGCTTGCAAGGTTTCTTCTGGCTGCATGTGCACGTGCGGCCATTCGACGTTGTAGGCGCCGGTTTCCATCAAGGTCAGGTCGAACGGGCCGTATTGTTCGCCGATGCGTTTGAAGCCGTCGAAGTAACCGCTGTCGCCGCTGAAGAAGATTCGGGTGTCGCCGTCGATCATCACCCACGACGCCCACAACGTGCTGTTGCCGTCGAACAGACCGCGGCCGGAAAAGTGTTGTGATGGCGTGGCAACGAAGCGAATGCCGGCAATTTCGGTGCCCTGCCACCAGTCGTACTGGCGCACTTTGCTGGCGTCGATGCCCCATTTGATCAAGGTGTCGCCGACGCCCAGCGGGGTCAGGAAGTAATTGGTCTTGGCGGCAAGTTTGAGCACCGCTTCGTAGTCGAGGTGGTCGTAGTGATTGTGCGAGAGGATCACCGCTTCGATCGGCGGCAACTGGTCAATGCTGATCGGAGGTTGATGGAAACGTTTCGGTCCGGCCCACTGCACCGGCGATGCGCGCTCGGCGAAGACCGGGTCGGTGATAAAGAATTTGTCGCGCAGCTTCAGCAGCAGGGTCGAATGACCGAGGCGAAAGACGCTGTGGTTGGGCGCCGCCAGCAGCTCTTCGCGGGTCAGTGGTTGTACTGGAATCGCTGCAGCCGGGCGGGTGTTGCGTGGCTTGTGGAAAATCATCTTCCACATGATCCGCAGCATTTTGCGCAGGCCTTCACGCTGCACTGGCGCGTGGTTGCGGAACAGCCCTTGATCCTGGCGAGAGGCTTCAGGCGTGGATGTGTGATCCGGGAGAGAAACTGGATTGGCCATGACTGAATGACTCCAGAAACACCGTGTAATTCACGGTGTTTCGCGGTGGGACGATAAATGGCCAAGGCTGCACGCACAGGCCGAACTTTCTGTTTTTTAGGTTGCGGGGATTAACGCAACATTACACTGGTCGGTGTAGTTTCTAGGTTGCATCAAAGTGGATGACAAGTAAACTACCAAGTGTAATTTCAACCTTTCTCTGCCGAAGCGTACTTATGACAGCTCCACAGCGACTCACCGACCGTAAACGCGAAGCCATTATTCAGGCGGCGATTGCCGAATTCCGTGACAACGGTTTCGAGATCACCAGCATGGACAGGATCGCCGCCACCGCCGGTGTGTCGAAGCGCACGGTGTACAACCATTTTCCCAGCAAGGAAGAGCTGTTCGCCGAAATTCTCAACCAGTTATGGACGCGGATCAGCGCCGAGCAGGCGGTGACGTACAACCCTGAACAGCCACTGCGCGAGCAATTGCGGCAGATGCTCCAGGCCAAAGTGCAGATGATGGCTGACGAAAACTTCCTGACCCTGGCGCGAGTGGCGATTGCCGCGACCATTCATTCGCCGGAACGCGCGCAAAACATGGTCGAGCGCATGGGTGAGCGCGAGGAAGGCCTGACCGTGTGGATTCGTGCCGCGCAGGCCGATGGCCGCTTGAAACCGGTCGATCCGCAATTCGCTGCGCATCAGGTGCAGGGCTTGCTCAAGACCTTTGGTTTCTGGCCGCAGATGTCGATGGGCCGCGCGGCGCTTGATGTCGAGATGCAGAACACGGTGGCGGAGTCGGCGCTGGAGATGTTCCTCGCGCACTACCAACTGTAAAACCCTCCCCCCTGCACCTGCCTTCGCGTAAATGGCTCGGAAGGACACTGATTATTCCCGTTGGAATAAATGACAATGTCCGACAATCGACCGACGGACGGTCGACCTGAAAAAATATACTGCAAAGTATTTCAGGATGAATTTCGCGCAGGGCACCATGGAAAACCAACGCGGCAAAGGCTTGTCATTCGCCAGACGCATTTACCTGCCACGGGCCATTGGGCTAGGTATCGGTTTTTTCAGCGTCGGGGCCGCGTTGTATCCGCTGAACCTGCCGGGCTGGCTCTGGGCATTACTGGTGTTCAACGGCTTTTTCTGGCCGCATCTGGCCTATCAAGTGTCGACGCGCTCGGCATTCCCCTATCAGGCCGAACGCCGCAACCTGTTGTATGACTCGCTGTGCGGGGGATTCTGGGCGGCGAGTTTTCAGTTCAGCCCGCTGACTACCGTGACCATCCTGTCGATGATGACCATGAACAACGTCGCCGCCGGCGGCTATCGACTGTTCGTGTTCGGCGCCCTCGCCCAGCTCGCCGGTGTGCTACTGGGCTGGTCGATCTTCGGCGTCAAATTCAACCTGACCATGACGCAGACACAAGTCTGGGCCTGTCTGCCGATGCTCACCCTGTATCCATTGGCGTTGGGCATGGTCTGCTATCGCCTGGCGATCAAACTCTCTCAACACAAACGCGCTCTCAGTGCCCTGAGCCGAACCGACAGCCTGACCGGCCTGCTCAATCACGGCGCCTGGAAAGACCTGCTGCACCTGAAGTTTCAACAGTGTCGCCAGCACAACACTCAAGCGATGCTCGCGCTGATCGACATCGATCACTTCAAGATGATCAACGACAGCTATGGACATATCGTCGGCGATGCCGCGTTGCGGCAGATGAGCAAGGAGCTCAGAAACCTGCTCGATGAGCATGAATTGGCCGGGCGTTATGGCGGTGACGAGTTCTGCGTGATTCTGCCGAATCTGCCGCTGAACAAGGCCGAAACACTGATGGAGCAGTTGCGCAATGCCCTGCAACAGTATCGTCACCCCGACGTTCCCGAGTTGCGAGTGAGCCTGAGTATCGGTCTGGCGTGTTATCAAAACGCTTATACGGACGCACTCGAATGGCTAGACGATGCCGATAAAGCGCTCTACACCGCCAAACACACGGGCCGCAATACTGTCAGCGTCGCCTTGACGCGCACTGCGTCCAATCACGCCAGCGCCTGAAAACTTGTACAAAAACGCATAAAATGACTTTCTTGTACAAGTTTCTGAAGTTTTGTATAAGTAGCTAACTGCCAGCAAGGAACACTGGCATTGAGCAGTCACCGCCGAATGCCAGCTGTGCATTCGGTCTGCCAGCGCGGAAATAGGGACTGAATCCTCCATCTTCCCTACTTCCAGAGTACTGCACGCATGTTCTTCAATCGCCAGAAGTCCGCCCTCGACGATCTCCAACACACCGTTACCGAGCAGAACGGTCTGCTTGATGCGATCAATCGCTCGATGGCGGTGATTGAATTCGACCTCGACGGCGTGGTGCTGCGCGCCAATGACAACTTTCTCAAGACCATGGGCTACACGGCGGAACAGGCGATTGGTCAGGCGCATCGGCATTTCTGTGCGCCGGCGTTCGGGCGCAGCGCGCAATACACCGAGATGTGGTCACGCTTGAAAAACGGCCAGTTCCTGTCCGGCACGTTTGAACGGGTCAACAGCAAGGGACAACCGATTTGGCTTGAGGCCAGCTACAACCCGATCAAGGATGCGTCGGGACGTGTGGTGAAAGTGGTCAAGTACGCCATGGACGTGACCGCAAAGATGCAGCAGGAAAGCGAATCCAACGCCAAACTGCAGGCTATCGACCGGGCGATGGCGGTGATCGAATTTAACCTCGACGGCAGTATTCTCACGGCCAATCAGAATTTTCTCACACGCATGGGTTACACCCTTGCCGAGCTCAAGGGCAAACATCACCGATTGTTCTGTACCGCTGAACTGACGAACAGCAGCGCCTATGAGGATTTCTGGCGGCGCTTGAATCAGGGCGAGTTCTTCCATGGACAATTCGAACGTGTCGATAAACGTGGGCAAACGGTGTGGCTGGAGGCCAATTACAACCCGGTTTACGATGCTGCCGGGCGGTTGTGCAAAGTGGTCAAGTTTGCCTCGGACGTCACCGCGCGGGTCGAGCAACATGAACAGGACGCGCGCAGTGCCAGCGCCGCTTATCACATCTCGGTGGCGACCCGAAAAGTCGCCGAACAAGGTACGCAGGTGATTCAGCAAGCCGCCAGTGAAATGCGCGACATCGCCGAAGACATCGCGCAGTCTTCAACCTTGATTGCCCAGCTTGGCGAACGCTCCGAGCAGATCACCGCGATCGTCAACACCATCCGCGCGATTGCCGATCAGACCAATCTGCTCGCGCTCAACGCCGCCATCGAAGCCGCGCGCGCCGGTGAGCAAGGTCGCGGGTTTGCCGTGGTGGCGGATGAGGTCCGGCAATTGGCGGCGCGCACCAGCGGTTCGACGGCGGAGATTTCCAGCATGATCGGCTTGATCCAGAGCGAGACCCGCCAGGCGATCAAGAGCATGGAGGGCACTCGTGGGCGTGCTGCGCAGGGTGTTGAATTGGCGGATCAGGCAGGCACGGTGATTCTGCAGATTCGCGACGGCGCCAGTGAAGCGGTGGATGCCGTGAGCATGTTTGCCAATGAGCGGGCGCCGGGTTAAAGGCAGATAGACCGCGTCGCCGCCATCGCGGGCAAGCCCGGTTCCCACAGGAACCGGGTCAACCACACTTTTTGTGTACGACCGCTGAACCTGTGGGGGCGGGTTTGCCCGCGCAGAGGCCGGCCGCCACTACGCAGAGCTATAGTGACTACACGTCCTACGTCCTGCCGAGTGCACCATGACCACAGAAAAACCCGCCACACCTGAAACAGCCCCCGTCGATCATCTGCGCTTCCACCGCCCTCACGCCCATCTGGCCACAACCTTCGGCAACGACACCTTCGCCCTGCGCGCCGAGGCGTTTGCACGATTCTTCGGCACGCCGACTTTCCTCGGTGCGCAAACCCTGATCGTGGTGTTGTGGGTGTGTCTGAACGTGTTCGGCGTGACCACCTTCGACGTGTATCCGTTCATTCTGTTGAACCTCGCGTTCAGCCTGCAATCAGCCTACGCCGCGCCGTTGATCCTGCTGGCGCAAACCCGCCAGGCGGCGCGCGACAAGGCGCAGGCAGATGCCGATGCGCTACACCGCGAGGCCTTGGCCCAGGCCAACACCGAGCGCCAGGCTCAAGCGGCGAAGAACAGCGCGCAATTGCTCGAACTGCTGGAGCAGAACACTCGCCTGACCGAGATGACCAAAAGCCTGACCGAGCGCATCGAAAGCCTGACCAGCGAGTTGCACGATCACATGCGGCAAAACCCGCAGCGCTGATCACGGCAAGCGTAACGCCCGGCCGAGTTCATCGAACAGCGTCACCACCGAACGTAATGCCCGGCAATCCGGGCGAGTCAGTAGCCACAGCGCCGTGTCATAACCGTGCAACGGCTCGCCCAAAGCCTGTAAACCATCGCTGATCAGAAAGTCCGGCAATGCCGCCACACCCAGTCCGGCGCGTACCAGTTCGGTCACCGACAGCATGCTGTTGCAGCGATAGCCCGGAGTCACGCCGGGCAAGTGCTGGCGACGCCAGGCGATGGTCGGGTGATCGGGCAAAAAGTCGTCGGGGGCGATCCAGGTCAGCGCGGTCAGGTCGGCGGGATCAACGTTCTGCAGATAATGCGTACTGGCGCAGACCCGGTAGGAAATCTTCGCCAGTTGCCGTCCGACCAGATGTTCCGGCGGTGTGCGCGTCAGGCGCAAAGCGATGTCGGCATCGCGGCGGCTGAGGTTGGCAAAATCGTTGGAGGTGCTCAGCTCGATCGTCAGCGCCGGGTAATTGGGCATGAATTGCGCCAGCGCTGGCAGCAGCAAACCTTGCAACACCGAATCGGTGCAGGTCAGGCGCACCGTGCCGCTGACCACAGCACCGCCCTGCTCCACGCCAATCCGCGCCGCTTCCAATGCCTGTTCGGCGCGTTCGGCTTGCTCGGCCAGCGTCTGCGCGAGCGTCGTCGGCAAGTAACCGGCGCGGCTTTTTTCAAATAGTTGCTGGCCGAGGGCGGTTTCGAGCCGGCGCACGGCGCGAAATACCGTGGAGACGTCTACTTTCAAAAGCTGCGCCGCCCGTGCCAGAGAGCCGCCGCGCACGAGGGCGAGGATCAGCGCCAGATCCGCATGGTCGAGTTGATAGTGCGTCACTGCATTGATCACTTGGGGAAACGCCCATATTGAGTGCGTGAGCGCCAATCTATAGTGAGTGCCTGCAACCGACAACCTGTGACGAGGTAGCTTGCTCCCTCGCCACAGGTACGTTTCAACTCACCGATGTAGAAAAGGAAATTCCATGGACGCCATTTCCATCGCCCTGATCGGCGATTACGACCCGCAGGTCACTGCTCATCAAGCCATTCCGCTGGCTCTTGGCCTGATCGCCGAACACCTCGGCCAGACCGTGCAGTTCGAATGGCTGCCCACCGAGCAGATCCACGCCGATACGTCACTCGAGCACTTCGATGGTTTCTGGTGCGTACCGGCCAGCCCCTACAACAGTGAAGACGGTGCTCTGCGCGCGATTCGTTTTGCCCGCGAACAACAGCGCCCTTTCCTCGGCACCTGCGGCGGTTTTCAGCATGCGGTACTGGAGTATTCCCGCAACGTGCTGGGCTGGAGCGATGCCGAGCATGGCGAGACTTCGCCCGAGTCCGAGCGCGCGGTGCTGACGCCCTTGAGCTGTTCGCTGGTCGAGGCCGTAGACAGCATTCATCTGTTGCCCGGTTCGATCATCGCCAAGGCGTACGAAACTTCGCAAATCAGTGAAGGCTATCGCTGCCGCTTCGGGGTGAATCCGCTGTTCGCACAGGAACTGTTGAGGGATCGGCTACAGGCGGTGGGTCATGATTCAGCGGGGGATTTACGCGCGATCGAACTCAAGGATCATCCATTTTTTGTCGCCACGTTGTTTCAACCGGAACGTGCCGCGCTGAAGGGACAGATCCCGCCACTTGTTCGGGCGTTTGTCGAAGCTTGCGCGGTGCGAAGCTGATGACTTCTTGCTTTGCAGTGATTTTCACTTCGACCCGAACCGAAGGCGACAACGGTTACGCCGAGACGGCTGAGCGCATGGCCGCGTTGGTGAGTGAGCAACCGGGGTTCCTGGGCGTGGAGTCGGTTCGCGGGGCGGATGGCGTCGGAATTACCGTGTCGTATTGGCAAAGCGAAGCGGCGATTCTGGCGTGGCGGCAACATCCCGAGCATCGCTTGATTCAGCAGCGTGGGCGGGCGCAGTGGTATTCGGCGTTTCATACGCGGGTGTGCAAAGTCGAACGCGAGTATCGGTTCGGGCAATAAAATGGCGGCGCATTGACGGCCGCTTTCGCGAGCAGGCTCGCTCCCACAGGGGATTTGTGAACACCACTGTTCCCATGTGGGAGCGAGCCTGCTCGCGAAGAGGCCCTCACCCTCACAGCAAAACTTCAGCCGCGCACCAGACTGCGCACCGCAACAATCTCCGGCACTTCAACCTTGCTCATGTACACCCGCAACGGCTCGCTGATGTTGATCCGCTCATCGATGTGCTGATCCAGCAGCAGCTGAATCAACTCGCGTTTAAGCGTCATGGTTTGCTCGGTCGTCGGCGCCCAGACGAATTCACTGGTGGGAATAATGCCGTCATCGGCCACGTCCATACCAAACGAATCTTCACTGAATCGCACGATGTACTGACCGGTCTTGCGGTTGAGGCCGACAAAGCCTTTGAGGTCGTCGGCCGCCTGGCAGATGAGTTGGGAGGTGATGCGCATGGTAAACCTCACGAAAAATGATCGATGGTTTACACGCAGGGCAACTGTACGGCGCGCCCTCTGCCGGGACGTCTGCCGAGAGCAAGCGTACTGCAAACCGCGCCACAAAAGTGCAGGAAAAAACCCTTTTAATACGTTTATGTCGGTCCTGCGATAGCACGCAATCGATTCAGTTGTTAAAAGGTACGTCTTTGAAAAACCCTGCGAAAGGATCTCGAACATGTCCGCCACTTTCACCAAAAGCGCCCTCATGCTGAGCCTGTTGCTCGGCCTCGGTCAGGCGCACGCTGCCACTCACAGCGATCCCGACGCTGTGGCCGCAGCGCATGGCATCCCGCACCCGGCGGTGATCGCCCACCGTGGCGCTTCCTTCGATGCACCGGAATCTACCGCTGCGTCGTACAAACTGGCCCGTGATCTCGGTGCCGATTACCTGGAAATGGACTTGCAGCGCAGCAAGGACGGCGTGCTGTTCGCCCTCCACGACAACAACCTGCAACGCACCACCGACGTCGCGACCAAGTTCCCGGATCGCAAGGACAGCCCGGCCAATGCCTTCACCATGGCCGAGCTGAAAACCCTCGATGCCGGCAGTTGGTACAACACGGCTTACCCGGATCGTGCCCGCCCGACCTACGCCGGGCTGAAAATCCTCACCCTCGATGAAATCATCGACATCGCCCAGGCCAACCCGCAACACAAGCCGGGCCTGTACATCGAGACCAAAGAGCCGCAACTGTTCCCGGGGATCGAGAAAGACCTCAAGGAGAAATTGCAGGATCGCGGCTGGCTGAGCCCGGCCGGCTCGAAACTGGCGAAAAGCGCACTGGGCGTTGGCCAGGGCAAAGGCAAAGTGATCCTGCAGACGTTCGAGAAAAACAGCCTCGAACTGCTGCAAAAGGAAATGCCGCAAGTGCCGAAAATCCTCCTGCTGTGGGTCGGTGAAGGCAGCATCGAGCCGAAGTCGAAAGTGACCTTTGCCGAATCCGGCGAGAAGGACAAAAACGTTTTCTACGGTAAGCAGGAGCCGAAGTCCGAAGCTGAGTTCAAGCAATGGATCGACTACGCCAAGGCCCAGGGTGCAATCGGCACCGGCCCTTCGGCGAAGCTGACGCACGGCGGCGATCAGAGCTATTCGGATCTGGTGCAACCGTGGATGAATAAATACACCCACGATCAGGGCATGCTGGTGCACGTCTACACCGTTGACGAGCTGGTGGACTTCGAGAAAGTCATGGCCGCAGGCGTCGATGGCATCTTCACCAACCGTGCCAGCGAACTGTTGAAATTCTACAAACGCCCAGCGGCTGCCAGTGTCGATCAGGTGTTGAAGAACAACGGTTTCTGATCTGAAATCTAGGCGCCTTCATCGCGGGCAAGCCACGCTCCCACACGTTTTGTGCAGGTGCATGGCATGCCCGTTTTGTTTGAGTAAGGGGTTTTAAGGATGAGTTAAGTTGCGCCGGTTAACCTGAGGCCACTTAAACGAATCACCTAAAGGATTGAACCGATGAAAACCTTGACTGCCCTGTTTACCGCCGCTGCCCTGACCCTCACCGCTGGCCTGGCTCAAGCTGATGTCCGCGTCGACCAGATTCCGCAACTGGTCAAGGAAGGCAAGATCAAGTCGCTGGAATCGATGAACGCCGAAGCGCTGAAACTGCACCCGGGCGCGACCATCACCGACACCGACCTGGATAACCACTTCAACGGTTACGAGTATGAAGTTGAACTGAAGACCGCTGATGGCAAAGAGTTCGATGTGGACTTTGATGCGACCACCGGCAAAGTGCTGAGCAACAAGCAAGACACTTGATACAGCGAATATGGACAGCCGCACGATTGAGAAATCGTGCGGCTTTTTTGTGTTCGGCTTTTTTGATGTGTTGTCAGTGAGATTTTCTCCCCCTCACCCCAGCCCTCTCCCCCAATGGGGCGAGGGGGAAAGGGTGCAGATCGGGGCTATTCAAAACCTGAGTTCGACTCGCAATCTTGCAGCCGACAAGGAAACACCAAGGACCTGAGTGCCCCTCGATATTTCAGGTCAGCGTAGCTCGAATAGTCACCGCGGTCAGTTCCCTCTCCCTTGGGAGAGGGCTACGGTGAGGAGAAAAGGCATCACACCGAGGTGCTGACCAACGAACCCGAAGTGCTCGAGTCGGAGTCCTGCAACGCCTGCAACAATGAAGCTGTGGCGGTGGACAGGGAGGCCGAGGTGGCGGTGATCTGCGCTTGCGCTGCGGCGACTTCAGCAGTTTTGGCATCAGAACTTTCCTGCTTCGCCTGCGCCGCTTGCAACGCTTGCTGCTCCTCCTGCAATTGCTTTTGCAGTTCGGCAATCTGCTTGCGCAGTTCTTTCACCGAATCCGATTCTTCACTGCTGCTGGAACTGCTGTCACCCGCCGGGGCCGCACCGCCACCCGCCGCGACTTTGCCGGTGTCAGCGGTCGCGCCAGTGCTGCTGGCTGCACCGGTCGAGGTGTCGTCGCCGACGTCGGTGATCGAGGTTTTGCTGGTAGGTGCGGTGACAGTCTGGTTGATCGAAACAGAGGTGATGCTGACCATGGGAGTGCTCCAATGCCGGTTATGAATAACCGGTCATCGACCATGGCCGCGTCAATTTGAGATCGACTGTGTACCGACTCGGTATCCGAACCGGTACACGTCGACTTGCGTCAGGCGCTCAGGCGCGCGGTGACCTCATTCAGTTGCCCAGACAAACCATGCAGATTCTGGCTGGCACTTTCGGTGCGCTGCACGTTGTCGAGGTTGGTGCTGGCAATCGACGTGATCTCGGTAAGGTTGCGCGAGATATCCTCGGCCACCGACGTTTGCTCTTCGGCCGCGGTCGCGATCTGACGGTTCATGTCGCGAATCGCCTCCACCGCGTGAGTAATGCGCTCCAGCATCGCGCCGGCCTGAGTCACCTGCTCGACACTTTCATCGCTACGCGTCTGGCCGCTGTCGATGGCTTGCGCGGCATCCACCGCACCGGTCTGCACGCTCTGAATGATCTGATTGATCTCGATGATCGACTCGGCAGTGCGCTGGGCGAGGTTGCGCACTTCATCAGCGACCACTGCAAAACCACGCCCGGCTTCACCGGCACGCGCCGCTTCGATCGCCGCGTTGAGCGCCAACAGGTTGGTCTGCTCGGCAATCCCGCGAATCACTTCCAGCACCTTACCGATACGCCCGCTGTCGGCTTCCAGACGACGGATGACCGTGGCGGTGTTGGCAATCTCGCCACGCATCTGCGTGATTGAGTGAATGGTGCTCTGCATGACCTTTTCGCCCTGCTGGGCGGACTGGTCGGCATCGTCCGCAGCACGCGCGGCATCGGCGGCGTGACGTGCCACTTCCTGCGCGGTGGCGGACATTTCGTTCATCGCCGTGGCCACTTGATCGGTGCGGTTGAACTGCTCGTTGGTGCCGCCGGCCATGGTTGTGGCGATCGCATTCAACTCGCCGCTGGCGCTGTCCAGATCACTGGCGCTGCGCTGCAGACGGGTGAAGGTGTCGGCGAGGAAATCGCGCAGGGTATTGGCGGCTGCGGCGAGGTTGCCCAGCTCATCCTGACGGTCGCTGACCACACGTTCAGCGAGTTTGCCGCGACTCAACTGAGTGACGTAGTCGATGAGCTTGCGAATCGGCTCGACCAGATTGCGATTGACCAGCCACAGGCTCAGCAGACCAATCAGCAAGCCCGAGGCGAGCATCACCAGCAGACCGAACAGCACCGTGCGGTCGGCCTCGGCACTGATCAGCAAAGACTGATCGTTACCCTGTTTGCGCAATTCACTGACCAGTTCGCTCATCTGGTCGCTAGTAGCACGGTCGACACCTTTAACGGCATTGTCGCCTGCGGTCGGATCGCCCCCGGCAGCCACATAGGCATCGCGGCCCTTCTGATAAGCGCTACCCAGTTGACGATGCTCATCACGCAGGCGTTCGATGCGCGATTTAAGGCTCGGCTCGATGCCTTTCTGGCTGGCCAGTTCACCGAGGATATTCTGCACATCACGCTGACGGTCTTCGAACTGGCTCCAGTACTTGGCCAGGTCCGCCGGTTGCTTGCCACGCAGCAGAACGTTTTTCCATTCCTGCACCTGCACCTTGAATTGCAGGTTGGCCTCATCGATCAATTGCGAAGTGTGCAACGGGCCGGCGATCAACTGGCTGTAGCTTTGCACGCCGTTGGACAGAAAGTGAAAACAGGCCAGCGCGATCAACAGCATAGCCAGCAGACTGCCGCTCAGCAGGGCGAGAATTTGCGCTCTCAGGGATTTTTGCAGCATCGCAGGTACTCAGGACAGGGATGAGGCACGCCCGAAACGAGCGTGAAAAGTGGCCGGACTTCCCTGTCGGCGAACCTAGGCTCAAGGCCAATGGCGCGCAACCTAACTCACCTGTGATCGGCGCGCCAGAGCGCTTCTTGAGAATCTCTCCGACCGCCGGTAACGCTTTGTTTTGACGTCATTTTGCTGTCACACAAACGTCATGTGACATTGCGAAGATGCGGCTCAGTGAACCTGCCATTTGCGCGCCCGGCGCACCCTCTTCGCAGCGAGCCTCCATGAACCACAGCCTCGATATCAGCCATCGCGATCCTGACCTGTTTGGCTTGCTCTACGGCTTTCGTTTTCTGCCCGGCGAGCGCGGCCGCGAAGTCGATTCGGCGACGGCGTTGCGCTGTTTGCAGGACGACAACGACAGCGGCGAATTCCTCTGGCTACACCTCAACCTCGCTCACGCTGCGTGCGAGCGCTGGATGAAAAGTCATCTGCAATTGCCCGAAGAATTTTTCGAAGCGCTGCACGAAGGCTCGCGTTCGACGCGCATCGAACATGTCGACTCGGCGTTGCTGGCGGTGGTCAACGACGTGGTGTTCAACCTCAGCAGCATGGTCTCCTCAGACGTGTCGACGCTGTGGGTCTGTGTGCGCAGTAAACTGATCGTCAGCGCGCGCCTGCAACCGCTGCACTCGGTGGACAAATTGCGCTCGTCGGTGAAGGCCGGCGAGCGCTTTCGTTCACCCTCGGAACTGCTCGTGCACCTGCTGCGTGATCAAGGTGAAGTGCTCACGCAGATCGTGCGCAAGACCAGCCTCAGCGTTGATCAGGTCGAGGATCAATTGCTGTCCTCGCGGCTGTCGACCAACCGCGCCGAACTCGGTGCCAACCGCCGGGTGCTGGTGCGCTTGCAACGGCTGCTGGCGCTGGAGCCGGGTTCGTTACTGCGCCTGCTCAATCGCCCGCCGCCGTGGTTACAGAAGGAGGACGTCAAGGAGCTGCGCAAATCCACCGAGGAGTTTGCGCTGATCATCAACGACCTCACCGCCCTCGGCGAGCGGATCAAGTTGTTGCAGGAGGAGATCGCCGCCAACCTTAACGAACAGAGCAACCGCACGCTGTTCACCCTGACCGTGGTGACGGTGCTGGCGTTGCCGATCAACATCATTGCCGGTTTTTTCGGGATGAATGTGGGCGGCGTGCCGTTGTCGCAGGACCCGGAAGGGTTCTGGATACTGGTCGCGCTGGTGGCGACGTTTACCGTGATTGCCGGGCGTTGGGCGTTTCGCAAGCGCGGGGATTACTAAGAGCAAAGATCGCAGCCTTCGGCAGCTCCTACCTTGGAATGAGTTCCCCCTGTAGGAGCTGCCGAAGGCTGCGATCTTTTGATTTTGCCTCCAGATCAACGGTCAGGCTATTCAGCCAAACACTGACATGGCGCAGTCTCTCTGTAACATTCTGCAATGATCATGGGCGACACT
Source organism: Pseudomonas helmanticensis (assembly GCF_900182985.1). Classification (NCBI taxonomy): domain Bacteria; kingdom Pseudomonadati; phylum Pseudomonadota; class Gammaproteobacteria; order Pseudomonadales; family Pseudomonadaceae; genus Pseudomonas; species Pseudomonas helmanticensis. Next base: position 916,048 of record NZ_FXUY01000002.1, read on the forward strand.
CCTTCCCTCGCTCAGGATTGTCCGCTCATGGCTACTCCCTCCCTGACCGCCAGCCCCGCGTCCGCCGCCAGCGGCAGGCCGGCCCTCGACAAGAAAACCGGCCCGTTCACCTACGTGATCTTTTTCGCCGTGCTGGCGATGGGGATGCTCTTCACCGCCTACAGCCTGATGCACGACATGCACGAACTCGGCACGGTGGTGACCACCTGGACGCCGTTTCTGCTGCTCGGCGTGGCGCTGTTGATTGCGCTGGGCTTTGAGTTCGTCAACGGTTTCCACGACACCGCCAATGCCGTCGCCACGGTGATCTACACCCACTCGCTGCCACCGAATGTCGCGGTGGTCTGGTCGGGCTTTTTCAACTTTCTCGGCGTGCTGCTGTCGAGCGGCGCAGTAGCGTTCGGCATCATCGCTTTGCTACCGGTGGAGCTGATTCTGCAAGTCGGTTCGTCTGCCGGTTTCGCGATGATCTTCGCCCTGTTGATCGCGGCGATCCTGTGGAACCTCGGCACCTGGTGGCTGGGTTTGCCAGCCTCGTCGTCACACACGCTGATCGGCTCGATCATCGGCGTCGGTGTGGCCAATGCATTGATGCACGGCCGCGACGGCACCAGCGGTGTCGACTGGGCGCAGGCGACCAAGATCGGTTACGCGTTGCTGCTGTCGCCGCTGGTGGGTTTCGGTTGTGCGGCGCTGTTGCTGCTGGCGCTGCGTGCGTTCGTGAAGAACCGCTCGTTGTATAAAGCACCGGAAGGCAACGCGCCGCCGCCATGGTGGATTCGCGGTTTGCTGATCGCCACGTGCACCGGCGTGTCCTTCGCTCACGGCTCCAATGACGGGCAGAAAGGCATGGGCCTGATCATGCTGATTCTGGTCGGCACACTGCCGATGGCCTACGCGCTGAACCGCACCATGCCGGAAGAACAATCGCTGCAATTCGCCGCCGTGGCGCAAGTCACCCAGCAAGCGCTGGTGAAAAGTGCGCCGCTGCCGACGCCAGCCGATCCGCGTGCAGTGCTCTCCGATTACGTGCGCAGCAAGGAAGCCACGCCGCAACTGATCCCGGCCCTCGCCGCCCTCACCGGGCACATTGGTGAAGAGGTCAAAGGCTACGGCTCGCTGGCGAAAGTCCCGGCTGAAGCCATGGGCAACGTACGTAACGACATGTACCTGGCCAGCGAAAGCATTCGTTTGATGGACAAGAACAAGGTCGGCAATTTCGACGCCGACACCAGCGGTAAGCTGCAACTGTTCAAGCAACAGATCGACAACGCCACGCGGTTCATTCCGCTGTGGGTGAAGATCGCCGTGGCCATCGCGCTGGGGCTGGGCACCATGGTTGGCTGGAAGCGGATTGTGGTGACGGTCGGCGAGAAGATCGGCAAGACCCATCTGACGTATGCGCAAGGAGCCTCGGCGGAAACCGTGGCGATGCTGACCATTGGTGCGGCGGACATGTTCGGTTTGCCGGTGTCGACCACGCATGTGTTGTCGTCCGGCGTGGCCGGGACCATGGTCGCCAACGGCGGCGGTTTGCAGATGAAGACCATCCGCAATCTGCTGATGGCGTGGGTGCTGACACTGCCGGCGGCGATCCTGCTGTCGGGCAGCCTCTACTGGCTGTTCACCCAAATCTTCTGATGATTCCCCTGTAGGAGCTGCCGCAGGCTGCGATCTTTTGATCCTGTTTTTAAAGATCAAAAGATCGCAGCCTGCGGCAGCTCCTACAGTTGGATGTGGGGTATTGGTTAGAGCGCGCAGCGAATCAGATCGCCGAGCCAGTCCATGAATACCCGTACTCGTAGAGGTAAATGTCGCTGCCTGGCATAGAGCAATGAAATGCCCATCGCCGGCGCCGTGAATTGTGGCAACACCGTCACCAGTTCGCCGTTGTCCAGATGTGGCTGCATGCCGGTGCGTGGCACCTGCGTCAGACCAAATCCACCCAGACACGCCGACTCATAAGCGTCAGTGCTGTTGACCGTCACGCTGCCAGCCATCGGCAAGCGTTTCACCTGACCGCCCTCCTCGTACACAAACCCTTCCGAACGCGAACCCAATACGCCGACGTAATGCACCAGCCGATGCTGCGCCAAATCCTCCAGCGTCTGCGGCACGCCATAGCGCGCGAGGTACGCAGGGCTCGCGCAATTGACCATCGGGAAATCGCCGAGGTGCCGCGCGACCACCGATTGATCCGGCTGCGCGCCAATGCGCACCACACAATCGAAACCTTCGCTGAGCAGATCGACGCGGCGGTCAGTGCTGCTGATTTCCAGTTCCAGGTTCGGGTGGCGATCCATGAACTGCGGCAGGCTCGGCATCACCAGGCGCCGCGCGAGAATGTTCGGCAGGTCGACCCGAATGCGCCCGGTCAGCGACGCCTCGTCCTGGCGGAACAAACCTTCGATCTCGTCCATGTGCGAGAGCAGGTCCTTGCTGCGCTCGTACAACACCAGACCATCCTGCGTCGCCTGCACCTTGCGCGTGGTGCGTTGCAGCAGACGCGTGCCGAGCAATGCTTCCAGCGCCTGCACATGCTCGGACACGGTCGAGCGCGGCAAGCCGAGATTTTCCCCGGCGAGGGTGAAACTCGACAGTTCGCTGACCCGGACGAAGGTGCGCAGCAGTTCCAGTTTGTTCATGGCAGGCCTTTGATTGTTCGACTGAGCCGATCAGTGATTCCGATTTCAGCCTGTTTATCACCTCCCGGCGGATAAATAAACTGAGTTCCATCACCACCACTTACCGCAATCGAGGAAGTCCCATGAACCGCAAAATCGCATTGATCACCGGCGCCAGTCGTGGCCTGGGCAAAAACGCCGCCCTGCACCTCGCCGCCCAAGGTGTCGACATCATCGGCACTTACCACAGCCGCGCCGATGAAGCGCAGGCGGTGGTGCTGGAGCTGGAAAAACTCGGCGCCAACGCAGTGATGCTGCAACTGGACGTTGGCCGCAGCGAAAGCTTTGCCGATTTCGGTACTCGGGTTGAACAGGCGTTACAGCAAACCTTCGAACGCCAGCGTTTTGATTTCCTGATCAACAACGCCGGGGTCGGACTGCATGTGAGTTTCGCTGAAACCAGCGTTGAGCAATTCGACATGCTAATGAACGTGCATTTCAAAGGGCCGTTCTTCCTGACTCAGCAGTTGCTGCCGCTGATCAACGATGGCGGGCGGATCATCAACATTTCCAGCGGCCTCGCCCGCTTCACCATCCCGGGCGCCAGTGCTTACGCGGCGATGAAAGGCGCGATTGAAGTCCTGACCCGCTATCAGGCGAAAGAGCTCGGCGCACGGCAGATTGCCGTGAATACCCTGGCGCCCGGCGCGATTGAAACCGACTTCGGCGGCGGTACCGTGCGCGACAATGCGGCGGTGAATGCGATGGTCGCCGACAACACCGCACTGGGCCGCGCCGGTCAGCCGGATGACATTGGCGGGGCATTGGCACTGTTGCTGTCACCGGGTGCGCAATGGATCAACGGCCAACGCATCGAAGCCTCCGGCGGCATGTTCCTCTAACGTCAATGAAAACCTACCCCTGTAGGAGCTGCCGAAGGCTGCGATCTTTTGATCTTGTCTTTAAAAACAAAATCAAAAGACCGCAGCCTGCGGCAGCTCCTACAGGGGGTCAGTTCTGGCAGACGTTGCGGGTCATGAAGCGTTCGCGCAGCACGTCGTAGCCCCAGTGATAAACATAGGTGTACGGCAGGAAGAACAGCAGCACGCCGATGTCGAGCAAAAACGCCTGCCACAGGCTGACCGACAACCACCAAGCAATCAGCGGCACGCCCATCACGATCAAACCACCTTCGAACAGCAAGGCGTGCAGCACGCGCACCCAAGCGCTATGGGCGATATTCATGCGGGCAAGCATGCGGTCGAAGTAACGGTTGAACACCACGTTCCAGCCCAGCGCCAGCAGCGCGATCAACACTGTCACAGCGCCCATTTCAAGCATCGGTTTTTTCATTAACCACGCCAGCAACGGCGTGCAGATCAGAATGGCCAGCAGTTCGAAACCAACGGCCTGGAAAATACGTTCAGTGATGGACTTATTGGTAGTCATGGTCTGACTCCTTAGTGAAGATGGTTGCCATGATCTATCCTCAAACCGATACTTCATAATCAATAACCATCGATCAAGGCGATAGTTGATGATCTCGCAAGAAGTGCTGTTGGCATTTGTCCAGGCGGCCACGCAAGGTTCTTTTTCGGCGGCGGCGCGTAAACTCGGGCGCAGTCAGTCGACCATCAGCGCGGCGGTGGCAAGCATGGAGATTGATCTGGACCTGGTGCTGTTCGATCGCAGCAGCCGCAAACCGACGCTGACGCCGGCGGGTCATGTGATGCTGCAACGCGCCGAAGCGATTCTGGCGGCCAGCAGTCGATTGGAAATGACGGCGCGGCAACTGTCGCAAGGCGTCGAGCCGAAGCTGACGGTGGCGATTTCCGATACCTATCAGTCGTACCGATTCGAAGCGGCATTGGCGGGTTTCGAGCAGCGTTACCCGGATCTGGAACTGGAGTGTTTGATTGCCGAATGTGAAGACCTGATCGAACTGGTCCAGCGCGGCCGCGCGCATCTGGCCTTCGCCGAAATGCAAGAGAACTACCCGCCGGATCTGGTGACGTCGACGGTGGCCGAGCGCACGGAAATCGCCTTGTTCGTCAATCGCGACCATGCGCTGGCCAAGCTTGAGCACGTTGATCAGCACATCCTGGAACAGCATCGCGAGTTGCGCCTGGCGACCATCGTCAATCCGTATGACAGTCGCGGCAAAGGCCGGGTGTGGTCGGCGCCGAGTTATCTGATGCTGCTGGAAATGGCCGAGAAAGGTTTTGGCTGGGCGCCGCTGCCGCGCTGGCTGGCCCAGCGGTTTGGCAATGATTTGCTGGTGGAATTGAAGGTGCGAGGCTGGCCGAAACCGGTGTTTGTCGATGCCTTGTGGTCGCGGCTGTATCCGCCGGGGCCGGCGGGGAGTTGGCTGTTGAGCAAGATGCTGGAATAGCGGCGCTGCCAATCGCTGGCAAGCCAGCTCCCACAGGTACCGAGGCGTTTATTGATTTTGTGTGCGACTCGGACACTGTGGGAGTGGGCTTGCTCGCGAAGGCGTCAGCCCAGACACCCCATCAAGCCGCTTCGATCACCACCGGTCGATTTTTGCAAAAAATACTCATGCAACCCACGCATCGCCGGCATCTCCAGCGCCTGCGCCGCATAACACAAGCCCACCCGCCGGGTCGGCGCAGGCAAGTGCAACGCACGCACCACTACCCGCGCATGCCCGCTCACCAATGACTGCGGCAACATCGCCACACCAACACCCGCCGCGACCATGTGCAACGCCTGTTGCAACGAGCCGGCATGCCCCGCCACCGCTTCCGGCGAGCGCCCGTACAACGCCATCAAGCGCTGATGCGACGGATGCTGCGGACAGGTAATCCAATCCTCGATCGGCGCCCAATTCGCTTGCACCGCCGCCATCGGATGATTCGCCGGCAGCGCCATCACATAGGATTCTTCCCACAGCGGCAGGAACAATTCGTCCTCGCAGCACATTTCCTCAACCGCCAATCGACCGTCGCCGTGGCAGCCCTCCTCCAGCGTCAACAGCAAGTTCGGCAGCGCCAGATGCGCCATGCGCACAAAAGCCTCGATGTGACTGGCGGCAATATCACCCTCGATGCCCAGCGTCAGCGGCAGACGGTTTTCGCGTCCGCGAAACATCCGGCTCAACGCCTCCGACTCGGCAACCATCCGCCGCGCTTGCGGATACAGCAGCCGCGCCTCATCGCTGACCTCGACACCGCGCGGCAGACGTACGAACAACGTCGCGCCCAACTCTTCTTCAAGCTGTTTGATCGTCACCGACAACGTCGGCTGGCTGATGAACAGTCGCTGCGCCGCCGCAGTGATGTTGCGCTCCTCGAATACGGCGAGGAAGGCTTTGAGATGGCGGATATCCATAGGAGATTCCGATAGCTGACAGAGGAATAAGGCATTTTTCAGCCTTGATCGAGCTAAATATACTGCGTTCATCGTTCAGTCATTTGAAATTCTTATTTCAGGAGTTCCTCCATGAGCAAGCCATTGATCATCATCACCGGTGCCAGTTCGGGCATCGGCGCAGCCACCGCCCGTCGTTTGAGCGCGGCCGGTCACCCATTGTTGTTGCTGGCGCGGCGCATTGAACGCCTGGAAGCGCTGGAGTTGCCGAATACTCTCAGCCGTGAAGTCGACATTACTGATCGCGCCACTTTGCTCGCCGCCGTGGCAGAAGCCGAAGCGCAATTCGGCCCGGCCGATGCGTTGATCAACAACGCTGGCGTGATGCTGCTCGGCGCGATGAGCGAGCAGGATCCGGCGCAGTGGGACCGGATGCTCGACGTCAATGTGAAGGGTTTGCTCAACGGCGTGCACGCGGTGGTCGCCGGAATGATCGAGCGCAAACGCGGGACGATCATCAACGTCAGTTCGGTGGCCGGACGCAAGACCTTCCCCAACCATGTCGCGTATGTCGGCACCAAGTTTGCCGTGCATGGTTTGTCGGAGAATCTGCGCGAGGAACTGGCGCCGCATAACGTACGCGTGACGACGATTGCGCCGGGTGCGGTAGAGACTGAATTGTTGAGCCACACCACAGACGAGGCGATCAAGACCGGGTATCAGGCGTGGAAGCAGGACATGGGCGGCACGGTGTTGAGTGCCGAAGATGTGGCGACGGCGATTGAGTATGCGTATGGGCAGCCGCAGGGGGTGTGCATTCGCGAGATTGTGATGGCCGCGACCCGCCAGCAGGCCTGAAGTCAAAAGCCTACCCTCACCCCAGCCCTCTCCCGGAGGGAGAGGGGGCCGACCGCAGTGTCTTGCGGTTTACATCGACCTGAAATATCGAGTTGATTATGGATTCACCGTTGATTTTTCAAGTCGGTGTACTTCTACAGCATCCCCCATTCAGTCCCCTCTCCCTCCGGGAGAGGGCTAGGGTGAGGGCAATTTCAACGCCAAAAGCCGCCCTTCAATAAACCGCCGCTCCGGCTCCTGCCGCGTCAATTCAAGCGCCCGCAAATACGCCTCCCGCGCCTCTTCCACCCGCCCCAACTGCCGACAAAACTCCGCCCGCGCCGAATGCGCCAGATGGTAATCCTGCAACTCACCGCGCTCCAGAATCCCTTCAATCAACGCCAACCCCGTCAACGCGCCATCCCGCTTGGCCACCGCCACCGCCCTGTTCAACTCGATCACCGGCGAAGGCACCGCGCGCAACAGCACGTCATACAAGCCAACGATCTGCTCCCAATCGGTTTCTGCCGCCGACGGCGCCTCGGCATGCACCGCCGCAATCGCCGCCTGCAAACAATAAGGCCCAAACCGCCGCGTGGTCAGCGCGCGCTCGACCAGCGCGCAACCTTCGGCGATCAACTCGCTATCCCACAATGAGCGATCCTGATCATCCAACAGAACCAATTCGCCGTCCGGCGAGGTACGCGCCGAGCGACGTGATTCATGCAGCAACATCATCGCCAGCAGCCCCATGACTTCCGGCTCCGGCAGCAACTCCATCAACAAGCGCCCCAACCTGATCGCCTCACGCGTCAGATCCTCACGGGTCAACTCCGCGCCAACCGACGCCGAATAGCCTTCGTTGAACACCAGATAAATGACCCGCAACACGCTGTCGAGGCGCTCGGGCAATTCGCTCAGGCTCGGTACTTGATAAGGAATCTTCGCGTCACGAATCTTGGCCTTCGCCCGGACGATGCGCTGGGCTATCGCCGCCGGAGCAGAGAGAAAGGCGCGAGCGATTTCCTCGGTGGTCAGGTCGCAGACCTCACGCAACGTCAGCGGCACTTGCGCATCCGCCGCCAACGCTGGGTGACAACAGGTGAAGATCAGTCGCAGGCGATCGTCTTCCACATCCTCGCCACTCCAGTCGGCCTGTTCCAGTTCTTCCAGTTGCGCCAACAGCAACGGCTGCGAAGCCTTGAACCGGGCGCGGCGGCGCAACACATCAATCGCCTTGAAGCGCCCGGTCGAGACCAGCCAGGTGCGCGGATTGTCCGGCACGCCGTCGCGCTGCCAGCGCTCGACCGCGATGAAGAACGCCTCGTGCAAGGCTTCTTCGGCGAGGTCGAAATCCCCCAGCAGGCGAATCAGTGTCGCCAGAATCCGCCGCGAGTCTTCGCGATAGACCTGTTCGACCCGCGCCCTGACCTCAGACATTCAGCTGTCGCACCGGGCGTACTTCGACGCTGCCGACCCGCGCCGCCGGAATGTTGCCGGCGACCTGAATCGCTTCGTTGAGGTCCTTGGCGTCGATCAGGTAGAAACCGGCCAGTTGCTCCTTGGTTTCGGCGAATGGGCCATCGGTGATCGACAGTTTGCCGTTGCGCATCCGCACCGTGGTAGCGGTCTGCACCGACTCCAATGCTTCGGCGGCAACCATCCGCCCGCTGCCCTGAATCGACTCGGCGTAGGCCCAGCATTCGGCGTCTTCCGGACTGTCGGGCGACGAATGCAGCAGGCGCTCATCGCTGTAGATCAGGCATAAATACTTCATGGCGTTCTCCTGAATCGGACGGATCAACTATGGCTGAAGATCAGGGAGTTACATCGAACAGGGTCGCGCCGCTCATCGGATCGAACGGCGCCGACCAGTGTTCATGAGCGATTTTCCACGCCCCGCCGACCTGCCGATAGCAGGCGGTGACGCGCATCCAGCAGCTCTGGGTTTCGCCCTTGTCATTGGTGCCGCCGCAGTTGGCCACCCAGTGGGCGAAGGCGATGTTGTCGGCACTTTCGATGGCGATTTCGTGGAACTCGAAAATGTGCGGGCCGGGGCACATTTCCATGCACGCCACCCAGTGTTCGCGGTAGGCGGCTTTGCCCTTGAATTGCAGGGCCTTGATCGCGTCGAAGGAGACGATGTCGTCGGCGTACAGCGCCATGACTTTCTCCACGTCCTTTTTCATCACGGCTTCGCGGTAGGTGTTGATCAGGGTCTGGATTTCAGTGTGTGCGCTCATGATGTTCTCCGTGGTTTTTGTTGTGAAGACACCCTTAGTCGTTCGGCAAACGGGCAGATCGACAGACGAAACAAAAAAATTCCACGAAGAACAAAATCGCTAGAATCGGCGACTTACCTTGTAGGAAAAAGGAAATTCCCGTGTCAGCGCAACTCGTGCCGTACGACAGCCTTAACACCTTGCAGCGTGAGCAAGTCGAGGCGATTGAAATCCATGCCGAACAGATCAAGTTTTCCGGCGATATCCACGGCGCCTTGCACACGCTGCTGTCGAAACCCGGCCCCGGTGTAAAGGGTTTTGCGCTGCTGGCGGATGAAGTGCCGGTGGCGTTTCTGCTGCTCAAGCGCCCGCCAGTGTTGCCAGCCTGGGCCGATGAACACAGCGCCACTTTGCATGCATTGCAGGTCGATCGACGCGCGCAAGGCAAGGGATACGGCAAGGCATGTCTGCAAGCGCTGCCCGAGGTTGCGCGGCAGGCGTGGCCGGAGATCAAGGGGCTGGAATTGTCGGTGGATGCCGATAACGACGCGGCCATCGCGCTGTACGCCAAACATGGCTACGTCGACAGCGGCGAAGCGTACAAGGGCCGGATCGGTTACGAACGACGCATGGGCCTGTTTTTCTAAATCAGCGGGAGAGCAAGGATGATCGACTCAATCGAAGCGCTGGAAGCGATTTACGGACTGCCCCATGACCGCGCGGTGCGCAAGCAGATCGGTTTTCTCAACGAGGACTATCAGGCGATGGTGCGGGTTTCGCCGCTGGTGATCGTCAGCTCGGTGGGCGCCGATGGCCTGGACAATTCGCCGCGCGGGGATGCGCCGGGTTTTGTGCGGATCATTGATCAAAACACCTTGGCCCTGCCGGATCGCCCGGGCAACAACCGCATCGATACCTTGCGCAATGTGCTGCAGGATTCGCGGGTGTCGTTGTTGTTCATCATTCCGGGGATTGGCGAGACGTTGCGGGTCAACGGTACGGCGACGATCAGCGATGAGCCGGTGTTGCTGGAGAGTTTTGCGGTGAATGGCAAACCAGCGAAAACGGTGTTGCTGGTGACGGTGGAAGCGGCGTTCTTTCATTGCTCGAAAGCCTTCGTCCGCTCCGATGCGTGGAATCCTGAAACGCACCTGCCACGCTCGGCATTGCCAAGTGCCGGCGCCTTCCACAAACGTCTGAACGACGGCGAGTTCGATGCCGACACTTACGACCGTGAAGCCCCCAAACGAGTTAGCGACACCCTCTACTGATACCCCCGTAAATGATCGTTCCCACGCTCTGCGTGGGAATGCAGCCGGGGACGCTCTGCGTCCCAAAGTCGCGACGCAGAGCGTCACAGGAGGCGTTCCCACGCAGAGCGTGGGAACGATCAGCATCGGGGTTGAATCAGAGAGTCAGGATCATCTCGTGCCACGCCATGCCGCCGTGATCGGACTCCGACGGTTTGATGTAGGCGAAGCCAAACCCGGCGTACAGCGGGATGTGTATTTCTTTGCACATCAAATGAATCGTCGCTTTATCCATCCCGCGCATACGCTCGATGAACTCGGCCATCAAGCGCTTCGCCAAACCCTGCCCCTGATAATCCGGATGCACCACCACCGACATGATCACCACGTTCGGCCCTTTCGGATCGTGGCCGATCAGCTCCTTGAACGCCTCGTCCGACATCTGCACGTCAAACGCCGCACCGGAATTGACGAAACCGGCGACCACGCCGTCCACCTCAGCAACGATAAAACCTTCCGGCCATGTGGCAATACGCTTGGCGATTTTCTCGTGGGTGGCCGCTTCGTCGCCTTCGTAGGCAACGGTTTCGATGGCGTAGCAACGATCCAGATCGGCGGCAGTGACGTTGCGGATGATGGTGTTCATGGCAGCTCGCAAATCAGCAGAAGAAAGTGCCGAAAGGATAAAGGAATAAGCGCGGCATATCGATGCGCACGGGCTGCGTAAAGCCTGTGTATAAGCGCTTTTCTTCGGGTTCGCGGGCGGCTATTGCTGTGAGCTGTCTCTGATCACCCGTGGGGGAAACAACTAATGAGCAGCGTTCAGATTGGTCTGTTGATGGTGTTGGGCATCAGTACTTTCGGCTTTATCACGCTGGCTGTGGATTTGCTGCGCACGCGGCGCAAACAGCGCTGAAAGCATGAGGCGGATCATTGATCCGCCTCATTGTTGTCTGCTCAGGCTTGTCTGGTATCGACCGGCACGCAGATTTCCAGTTTGCCGGTGTGCAGCCGCGGATTGAAATCGGCGCTGTAACGCTCCAGCTCCGGGGCGTTGAGTTCCACGTAGTGGGAGGTCGGCAACCAGGTCTTGTAGATGTATTGCAGGGTTTGCGGCAATTGATCGAGCGGCCCTTTATGTTCAAACACCGCGTACTGGCGAGGCAGCACTTCGACCCACTGGTAGACCTTCTGATCGAGGTCATCGAGCTTGCTGATTTCCACCCCGGCGATGTAATCGAAGCCACCCTTGCCGTCGAAATTACTGCAGACGCCGTAGGTCACTTCGTTCTTTTGCCCCTGTATCTTCCCCAGGTGCGGCAAGAATTTTTCCCACAGCGCCGGGATGTCCTTTGCGGTGTCTTGGGTAAATCGACCACGAAAACCTGCAATCAGCAGGAAGTGTCCATGTTCGAAGCGAGGTTCAGCCACTTCGACGCGTGTTTGCTCATCCATGACTCGACTCCTGGCACAAAAAAGGGGTTCGGCTGGGAGTATAGAAAGCCCAATCCAATTCGCACGTTTACAGCGCGTGCAACTGCTCGACGGCACCTGAACCGACGAACTCGTTATAACCAGATACGATCACGTACACCGCGAAATAGCAGAAGATCGCCGCAGATGCCATGTAGGAATAGCGCAACAGTTTGTCGCCCAGCAGCTTGCCACCGTGGCTGGCGGCGAAGCACAAACCGGCCGACCACAGCAGTCCGGCGCACAGGAAACCGCCGAGGAACAGTGCCGAACTGAGCGGCCCACCACCGCCGGAACGGGCGATCAACGTACCGCCTACCGCAGCGAACCAAAGAATCGCGCTCGGCGACGACATGGCGAGGAAAATCCCCCGGAAGAACTCCTTGCGATGGGAGTTCTGCCCTACTTCCGCCGTGGCCGCCAACTGCGCCTCGTGGTGAATCGCCGAGTAAATCATCTTCGCCGCGAAGTAGATCAGCAGCGCCGAACCACCGATCCACAGCACCCAGCGCACGCTTTCGTATTGCAGCAACACGGTCATTCCGGCCAGCGCCAGCACCGCATAAATCAGGTCGCCGACACAGGTGCCGAGGCCCAGCGCGAAGCCCTGAAAGTAACCGCGCTGCATCGCCAATGTGATCATTGCGATGTTGGCGACGCCGATATCCAGGCACAGCGAAAGGCTCAGCAAGAAGCCGCTGGTGAATTCCATCTACCGATTTCCTTGGGAAAATATGTTTGAAAAACGCGCTGGACAGTATGCCATCACTGCCCTTATCTTCCGCCACAGGTCACCGCAGTGACCAGCGTCGCTCGGACGGTTCCGGGCGCTTACGTTATCCGAGGCAACAATGGCTGAACAAGGTTCGCCGCGCCGCTTTGCGCGCATAGATCGACTCCCCCCTTACGTTTTCAACATCACCGCCGAGCTGAAGATGGCCGCGCGTCGTCGTGGTGAAGACATCATCGACTTGAGCATGGGCAACCCCGACGGGGCCACGCCGCCGCACATTGTCGAAAAACTCGTACAGGTTGCGCAACGCGAAGACACCCACGGTTACTCGACGTCCAAGGGCATTCCGCGCCTGCGCCGGGCGATTTCCAACTGGTACAAGGATCGCTACGCGGTCGATATCGACCCGGAAAGCGAAGCCATTGTCACCATCGGTTCCAAGGAAGGCCTGGCGCATTTGATGCTGGCGACCCTCGATCAGGGCGATACCGTGCTGGTGCCGAACCCGAGCTATCCGATTCACATCTACGGTGCGGTGATTGCCGGCGCGCAGGTGCGTTCGGTGCCGTTGGTGCCGGGCGTGGACTTCTTCGATGAGCTGGAACGGGCGATTCGCGGCTCGATTCCGAAACCGAAAATGATGATCCTCGGCTTCCCGTCGAACCCGACTGCGCAGTGCGTGGAACTGGATTTCTTCGAACGAGTGATCGCCCTCGCCAAGCAATACGACGTGCTGGTGATTCACGATCTGGCTTACGCCGACATCGTCTACGACGGCTGGAAAGCCCCGTCGATCATGCAAGTGCCGGGCGCCAAGGACATCGCGGTGGAGTTTTTCACCCTGTCCAAGAGCTACAACATGGCCGGCTGGCGCATCGGTTTCATGGTCGGTAATCCGGAACTGGTCAACGCCCTCGCGCGGATCAAGAGCTACCACGACTACGGCACTTTCACTCCGCTGCAAGTGGCGGCAATTGCCGCGCTGGAAGGCGATCAACAGTGCGTGCGCGACATTGCCGAGCAGTATCGCCAGCGTCGTAATGTGTTGGTCAAAGGCCTGCATGAACTGGGCTGGATGGTCGAGAACCCGAAGGCTTCGATGTATGTCTGGGCGAAGATTCCCGAGGCGTATGCGCATCTGGGGTCGCTGGAGTTCGCCAAGAAACTGCTGGCCGAGGCCAAGGTCTGCGTCTCGCCGGGCGTCGGTTTTGGTGAGTATGGCGACGATCACGTGCGCTTTGCGCTGATCGAAAACCAGGATCGCATTCGTCAGGCGGTGCGCGGCATTCGCGGCATGTTCCGGGCCGATGGCCTGGCCCCGAAAACCTCTGCCTGACGCCTATCCCCACTGCCTGATCGTTCCCACGCTCTGCGTGGGAATGCCGCAATGGACGCTCTGCGTCCGCTTTGGGACGCAGAGCGTCCCGGGATGCATTCCCACGCAGAGCGTGGGAACGATCCACCCACAAAAAAACCGCATCGCTGCGGTTTTTTTGTGCCTGCAAGACGCTGTTTAAACGAACAGCGACAGCAGCAGGATAAAGCCCAGCGCAACCACCGACAGGATGGTTTCCATCGCCGTCCAGGTCTTGAACGTCTCGGCCACGGTCATGTTGAAGTATTGCTTCACCAGCCAGAAACCAGCGTCATTGACGTGCGACAGAATCAACGAACCGGCGCCGGTAGCCAGCACCAGCAGCTCACGGTTAACACCCGGGATCATCCCAACCACCGGCACCACAATGCCCGCGCCAGTGATGGTCGCGACCGTTGCCGAACCGGTCGCGATACGAATCACCGCCGCCACCAGCCACGCCAGCAGGATCGGCGAGATCTGCGCACTCACGGCCATGTGGCCGATCACGTCGCCCACACCGCTGGTGACCAGCATCTGCTTGAAGCCACCGCCGGCACCGATGATCAGGATGATCGCGGCGGTTGGCGCCAGACTCGCGTCGAGCCACTTGAGGATCTGCTGCGAACCGATGCCCTGCTTGTGCCCGAAGGTGTACAGCGACAGCAGCAATGCCAGCAGCAGCGCCGAGATCGGGTGACCGATCATGTCCATCCACGTGCGGAAGAAGTGCCCGTCCGGCAGCGCGACGTCAGCGAAGGTTTTCAGCAGCATCAGGAACACCGGCAACAGCACGGTGATCAGGGTGATGCTGAAGCTCGGCAGTTTGCTCGAATCGGTTTCACGGGCCAGTTGATCGACCAGTTCCTGATTGGGATGACCCGGAATGTGCTTGGCGATGAACGTACCGAAGATCGGCCCGGCAATGATGGCGGTCGGCAGCGCAACGATCAGACCGTAGAGAATGGTCTTGCCGATGTCCGCGCCAAACACGCCGATGGCCAGCAGCGGGCCAGGGTGCGGCGGCACCAGGCCGTGCACGGCGGAGAGACCGGCGAGCAGCGGGATACCGATCTTGATGATAGACACGCCGGTGCGGCGCGCAACGATGAACACCAGCGGAATCAGCAATACAAAGCCGATTTCGAAGAACAGCGGAATGCCCACCAGGAACGCAGCGAACATCATCGCCCACTGCACTCTTTCCTTACCGAACGCACGGATCAGGGTCTGGGCGATCTGATCGGCCCCGCCCGATTCGGCCATCATCTTGCCGAGCATGGTGCCCAGCGCGAGGATGATGCCGACAAAGCCAAGCACACCACCGAAGCCGTCCTGGAACGCCTTGATGATGGTGCCGATCGGCATGCCCGAGGTCAGACCGAGGAACGCGGCGGCGATGGTCAGGGAGATGAACGGGTGAATCTTGAATTTGGTAATCAGGATAATCAGGCCGATTACCGTGACCACTGCATCGAGCAGCAGGAAGGCGTCGTGGGACATGCCAAACATTGGGGGTGTCTCCTGGATTGTTGTTGTTATTAAAGCGGGTTAAACAGAAGTCGTGAGGACCGCGCTAGCTCTTTCAACACACTCATACCGCCTGTTTCAGACCGTGGGCCTGCCACCAGACGTGAGCCTGGGACGCCAGTTCTTCAACACTGTGAATCGAGGCATTCAACGCCAACGTCAGCGGCTCGCCCTTGGGCGATTCGAGGGTGGCGAACTGGCTTTCGATCAACGTGGCCGGCATGAAGTGGCCCGGACGATGGGAGACACGTTCAGCGGCGACTTCAGGGGTCAATTCAAGAAACACGAAACCCAGGCCCGGCAAGGCACTGCGCAACACTTCGCGATAACTGTGTTTAAGCGCCGAGCAGGTCAGCACCGGGCGTTCGCCCAGTGCATCGACACGACGCAGTTCAACGCACAGGCTGTCGAGCCAGCCGGCACGGTCGTCGTCGTTCAGGGGGATCCCCGCGCTCATCTTTTCGATGTTCGCGGCCGGATGGAAAGTATCGCCTTCAATGGCAGTGGCGCCGCTCAATTGGCACAGGGCCTCGCTGACGCACGTCTTGCCGCAACCGGCAACGCCCATGATGACCAGGGCGGTGATGGGATGACTCATATAACACCTCAGCGCGCAGACAGCGCTACCTTTGCTAGCTATGACTCTAGTGCACAGGCAGAAGTTGCCGACGCCTTCTTGTCGTTTTTTTGGGTTGCAGCAGGTTTGCGCCCAACGCCAAAAAGCGAAGATCAGGCAGGACCTCGCTTACGCATTTACAGCTGCATCAGGACAGCGCTACCTTAGTGCCTTGATTTTTGTTTGGCAAGCCGTCGATGACCACCCCTAAAAACGATAAAAATACCCGCACCACCGGCCGTCCCACCCTCAATGAAGTTGCCCGCCTGGCCGGTGTCAGTCCGATTACCGCCTCCCGCGCCTTGCGTGGCGTCAGCACCGTGGCCACCGAACTGGTGGAAAAAGTGCAGAAAGCCGCCAGTGAACTCAACTACGTGGTCAACCCTGCCGCTCGCGCTTTAGCCTCGGCGCAGAGCCATTCGGTTGTGGTGTTAGTGCCTTCGCTGTCGAACCTGTTGTTCATCGATACGCTGGAAGCCATTCATCGCGTGCTGACGCCCAAGGGTTTTGAAGTGCTGATCGGCAACTTCCACTATTCGCGTGACGAAGAAGAAAACCTGCTGCGCAACTACATGGCTTATCAGCCGCGCGGCTTGTTGCTGACCGGGTTTGACCGCACCGAAAGTTCGCGGCGGATGATCGAGGCCAGCAACATTCCCTGCGTGTACATGATGGAACTGGACAGCGCCGCCGGGGTGAATTGCGTTGGCTTCTCGCAGCTCAGTGCCGGTGAAACGGCGGCCGAGCATTTGCTCTCGCGTGGACGCAAGCGCCTGGCGTATATCGGCGCGCAACTCGATCAACGTACTTTGCTGCGCGGTGAAGGTTTCCGCAAAGCGCTGCAGAAGGCCGAGCGTTATGACCCGGATCTGGAAGTGCTGACGCCGCGTTCGTCGTCCGTTGGCTTGGGTGGCGAGTTGTTTTTGCAACTGCTGGCGGCGCATCCGGATGTCGATGCGATCTTCTTCGGTAACGACGACCTGGCGCAGGGTGCGCTGCTCGAAGCGTTGCGCCACGGCATCAAAATTCCCGAGCAGGTGGCGATTCTCGGTTTCAACGACTTGCCGATGTCCGAGCACATGGTGCCGCGCCTGAGCAGCATCAACACCCCGCGCGAGGCGATTGGCCGGCGGGCGGCGGAGCAGATGCTGACGCTGATGGCCGGTAACAGCGTGGCGCGGCCGGTTGAAGACATGGGCTTTGAACTGAAGATCCGCGAAAGTACGTGACGCTTCGCAATCCGATCGTTCCCACGCTCTGCGTAGGAATGCCTCAACGGACGCTCCGCGTTCGGCAGTGAAGGGACGCAGAGCGTCCCGGGCTGCGTTCCCACGCGGAGCGTGGGAACGATCAACCACTCAACAGGTCGACGAGGGCCAGTGCGCCTTTCTGTAGTGGCTGGCTCTTCAGCCATACCGCATGCACCGGCATCACCAGGCCATTTTCGATGTTGCGGAAATTCAGGCGTTTCAGCCTTCCGTTGTCCAGTCGCGGCTGCACCACCGACAACGGAAAATTGCCCCAGCCCAAACCCGCCTCGACCATTTCCATCGCGGTCTCAAGACTGTCCGTGCGCCAATATGACTGCGCCACCAACGGCCGCGTTTCACTGATCGGCAAATCACGACTGGCGACGATGATCTGCCGCACATGCACCAGGTCCTCGAGAAACAGATCCTGCCCCTGCAACAACGGACTGTCCGCTGCCAGCGTGGCGATCATCCGTTCGCTGCCGACGAACTGAAAGCGCTCCAGCACGTTGACGCTCAACCCGGCGAACGCCAGGCAAACACTGACGCGACCACTGTGCAACAGCGCCAGCACGTCATCCTGTGGCGCGGTCAGCACTTCGATGTCGAGCAGCGGATGACGCTCGGCGATCACCTTGATCGCCGCCAGCAAGCGCCGCCGGTCGATGTCGGCCACCACACCGATCGACAACTTGCTCTCCAGTCCCAGCGACAACTCCACCGCATGCACTTGCAGTTGCTTGAGCTGCTCGGCAATCAGTCGCGCATGCGGCACCAGTGCCAGCGCCATCGCCGTGGGTTGCGGTTCGCGATGGCTGCGGTCGAACAACAAATAACCGAGTTCAGCCTCAAGGTTGCCAATGCCCATGCTTACCGCCGAGGGGACTTTTCCTAATGCTCGCGCTGCCGCAGAAAATGAACCGCGTTCAATGACTGCAAGGAACAGCTCGATACTGTCACTGTTGAAATTCACTTCGCGCACCTATCAATAAATCTGAAAGCTACCGACTTTTTCTGTCAGCCCTATTGAAGCTATCTTTCGTCGCCTTCGCCAGTCCCCGCTGGCCAACAAACGGCAACAAAGAGGCAATTCCCATGCAAGGCGTCAAACGCAAACTGGTCTACGTGTCGCTTTACGAAGTGATCGGCATGACCTTCTCCGCCCTCGGCCTGGCACTGTTGTCCGGCACTTCGCCGGGCAGCACCGGGCCATTGGCGGTAATCATCACCACCATCGCCGTGACCTGGAATTTCATCTACACCTCGATGTTCGAACACTGGGAAAGCCGCCAGGTCTCGCGCACCCGCACGGTCAAACGCCGCATCGCTCACGCTATCGGTTTTCAACTGACGTTGATCGTGTTCCTGATCCCGTTGATTGCCTGGTGGATGAACATCAGTCTGGTGCAGGCATTTTTGCTGGATCTGGCGCTGATCATTTTCATCCCGTGCTACACGTTCGCCTTCAACTGGCTGTTCGACCGGGTTTTCGGTTTGCCGGCCTCGGCGCTGCCAGATTCGGCGGCTGCGGCATAAATCGTTAATTAGTAAGGAGATATTGCAAGAAATCAGCACTTTCCCGGCGCAAATCGCTGATCTTCACAATCCGTGAACTCCGATAGCAGGCTAAGCTTTTCCATCAATAAAAAATGGATCTGCCCATGACTGCACACGCCTCCGCCGCCGCGCAAAGCGACGGCATCGACCCGATCCGCGCCGCTCAGGTGTCCGCCCGCATTGACCGCCTCCCTGCGGTCGCGACGATCTGGCGGCTGGTGGCGCTGTTGTCGATCGGTGGTTTCTTCGAGCTCTATGACCTGTTCCAGACTGCCTACATCAGCCCCGGCCTGATCCGCGACGGCATCTTCGCCACCGGAAATCAGGGTGTGTTCGGTTTCTCCGATCAGGCGGCGTTTGCCTCGGCAACATTTCTTGGCCTGTTCCTCGGCGCCAGTCTGCTCAGCCCGTTGGCGGATCGTTTCGGCCGTCGAGCGATCTTCACTTTCGCGCTGATCTGGTACACGGTCGCGACGGTGTTGATGGGCGTTCAGAGTTCGGCGCTGGGGATTATCTGCATGCGCTTTCTGGTCGGCATCGGTTTGGGCATCGAGTTGGTGACCATCGACGCCTACCTCTCGGAGCTTGTGCCCAAACGCATGCGCAGTTCGGCGTTTGCCTTCGCGTTTTTCGTGCAGTTTCTGTCGGTGCCGGCGGTGGCGTTGATGTCCTGGTGGCTGGTACCGCAAGCGCCGTTCGGGGTGTCCGGCTGGCGCTGGGTGGTGTTGGCCAGCGCGGTGTTTGCATTGTTTATCTGGTGGCTGCGCAAGCGTCTGCCGGAATCGCCGCGCTGGTTGGCGCAGCATGGCCGCTTCGATGAGGCGAACCGGATTCTCGACCACATCGAGGCACGTTGCGCGAAGGATCACGGCAAACCGCTGGACACTCCCGAAGCCGTTGCCGTCGACGTCGAAGGCAAGGGCCGCTTCGCCGATATCTGGCAGCCACCGTATCGCCGTCGCGCGTTGATGCTGATCGTCTTTCACATCTTCCAGGCCATCGGCTTCTTCGGTTTCGGCAACTGGTTGCCGGCGTTGCTCTCCGGACAGGGCGTCAGCGTCACCCACAGCCTGATGTATGCCTTCATCATCACCCTCGCCTACCCGCTCGGGCCGCTGCTGTTCGTCAAGTTCGCCAACCGCTTCGAGAACAAATGGCAGATCGTCGGTTCGGCCCTCGGCGCCATGACCTTCGGCACCTTGTTCGCCCTGCAGACCAGGGCGTTCGGGCTGATCTTCTGCGGGGTGATGATCACCTTCTGCAACGCCTGGCTGAGCTTCAGTTATCACTCGTACCAGAGCGAACTGTTCCCGACCAACATCCGCGCACGGGCGGTGGGGTTCTGTTATTCGTTCAGTCGCTTGTCGACGGTATTCAGCAGCCTGTTGATTGGCTTTTTCCTCGACAGCTTCGGCACGCCCGGCGTCTTGGCATTCATCGCCAGCAGCATGCTGATCGTGATGCTGACCATCGGTTACTACGGTCCGCGCACTCGTAATCTGGCGCTGGAGAACATTGCCCATCGCTGAGCAGGCAGCGGTCATCGTCTGCCGCGCAACGGCAACGGATGACCGCTTCACTTCTGAGCAAAGACAACAAACAATTGAAATACAAGGACTTATCCGCAAGGCACGGTAATTGCTGCGTAACCGCCGTCAGCAATTACCCACAGGTCCAGTCATCATGTTGGTCAACGCCAAACAACCGCTAATCATCCACCTGCCCAAGCAGGTCAATGACGACGCAACGGCCACTGCGGCCGCCGGTCTGCAGAGCGGCCTGCACGGCGCCATGCTGCAAACCCTGCAGAATCAGACCCAACTGCAATCCACGCAGACCGCCTCCACCGTGCAGGCGTCGGCCACCCAGATCGCCACGCAGCAAGTCAGCGAAGCGACGCGCATCAGCGACAACGTCGACGAGGCTTTCGCCAAGACGCGCGTCAGCCTGCAATCTACCGATACCTCCGATGCCACCAAGACCACCGGCACTTCGGCCACCGATCAGTTCAAGGACTACATGAGCAAGTCGCCGGAACAGCGCCTGCGCGACAGTATCCTCCAGAGCATGGGCATCACCGAAGACGACATCAAAGCCATGCCTCCGGAGAAACAACTGGCCATCGGTAAAGAGATCGCCGAGCGTTTGCAGGACAAAATGAAGTTGGCGCAGGCGGACAAAGACAACGTCAATGATGTGAAGGACAGCGACAAGTTGGCGGACAAGTTTCTCGCAGCGCTGTGATTATGTGACAAGTGGATGGAGGTCACGGAGGCCTCTGTCCTGTCCCACTCCCTTCCCTCCGGATTGCTACCTTTCATCAGAAAATCGTATCACCTGTAAGAACTGACAGTGGTGCTCGTTTGAACTGCGCGTGTTCAATAGAACGAGTGATCACACTCGTGATCACAAGACAGGATCAGGAGAGAATCATGGAAGCCAAAGCATTCACCGGTCATTGCGATTGCAAATCCACCTACAACGGAAACCCGGTCGGAACGGACTTTAATACAGAGCGGGTTGTTTTTGATCAAAGAACTTTTCAAGCGACCATGAACACAAATTTAGTCCAGATGGTCTATGCACCCGATAACCTAGAACCCGGTGAACACCTTCTGACTTTTGTTCATGATGGAGTTCCTCAGCTGGAATATCAGAATGGAATAAGAATGCTCAAATTAACTGGAACCGGGAAAGTCACCATCGGGGAGAATCTGGATACCCAAGAAGGAACGATTGACGCTACCTACTTTGATGAATTGGGGCGGTTGATTGCCTTCAAGGGTACGTTCAGTGGTAAGTACGAATGAAGTAACAGGTGTGCAAGTAATAAAACAAGGGCAGTCGCTACTGCCCTTGGCTTTTAGAACATGGCCCTCGCGATTTCAGAGCATCAATTCAACTGCAACGTCTCGTTGAACTGACTGATCGCATCCACCACATGCCGCGATCCCTGCTGAATTTCCTGAATCACCGCCCCCGCCTCGTTCGCCAGTTCCACGCCAAGCCCGGTGCGGCTCAAACTCGATTGCATGCTCGACACCGCACTCAACGACAAATCATGGTTCTTGCGCACCACGTCGACGATCTCCAGGGTTGCCTGACTGGTCCGTGCCGCGAGACTGCGCACCTCATCCGCGACCACCGCAAAACCACGTCCATGTTCACCGGCCCGCGCCGCTTCAATCGCCGCGTTCAGTGCCAGCAAGTTGGTTTGATCGGCAATTCCGCGAATGGTCTGGACGATGGTGCCGATGATGTCCGACTGCTTGCTCACGGCATCGATACTCACCGCCGCTTCGTTGAGGTCGCGGGAGATGTCCTGAATGATCTGCACGGTTTGTTGCACGACTTGCGAGCCCTTTTGCGCGCAGGCGTCGTTTTGCACCGAAGTGCTGTGGGCGGATTCGGCAGCGTTCTGCAAAGTGGTCATCTGATGGGTAATGTCGCTGGCGAACTTGACCACTTTGTACAAGCGGCCCTTGGCGTCGAACAGCGGATTGTAAGAGGCTTCGAGATAAACCATCTGCCCGGACTTGTTCTTGCGCTCGAAGCGATGGGAGTGATATTCGCCGCGATTGAGCGAGGCCCAGAATGCCTTGTACTGCGCCGATTCGGATTCGGCGCGATGGCAGAACAGGCTGTGATGATGCCCGACGATTTCGTTCAGCGAGTACTGCATGGTTTGCAGAAAGTTGTCGTTGGCACTGATGACATTGCCTTCGGGAGTGAACTCGATCACCGCCATGGAACGGCTGATCGCCGCCAGCATGCTTTCTTCTTCGTGTTCTTTATTGACCCGTGCGGTGATGTCCGCCGCTACCTTGATCACACTTTTGACCTGCTTGTCGGCGCCATACACCGGCATGTAGCTGGCTTCGAGCCAGATTTCCTTGCCGCTCTTGTTCAAGCGCAGAAACGTCCCGCTGATCGGCTCGCCCCGGGCCAGGTCCCGCCACAACCGGGCGTAATCCTCGCTGCGATAGAACGCTTCTTCACAAAAGATCCGGTGATGTTTGCCACGGACTTCTTCGGCGCTGTAGCCCATGGTTTTGCAGAAGTTTTCATTGGCATCGAGAACGATACCCTCGGGGGTGAACTCGATCATTGCCATTGAACGGCTGATCGCTGCCAACTTGGCATTGGCCTCGGTCAGGGCACAGCTGAATCGCTCGATTTCCTGCAGGTCAGCCTTGTGATGTAGGTTGAACATGGTTGAATCACCTTCTGCGCGGTCTTTTGATTTGATGAAAGTTCAGTTCTTTCAAGATCTACCACTACGTTCCACAGAACAGGCGCACGCATTCCTCCACGGGAGGAAGTTGTCAGGTGATAAATGATGGTCAATCGGAGAGTCCATATAGCGACGCTCTAATCAAGACATCCTTCTCTTGATAGCCCGCACCGGGGCCAGCCCTAACGCGTTGAAGAACTTCCATGTACAAAATGCTCCTTGTCGTTTCAGTGTCGGTGCCTTGGCTTGCGCACTCTGGCAGCATGAATTCACTCACTAACCGTGCACGGTCGACATAGTTAGTTACAGGTGAGCATAGACAGCGCAAGGCCTTGCGCAAGGCCATTAGTCGGCCAGTATCTGGCACTTTTTGCACAAGAAACGGTTCAGCTAGAAATGAATTCGCTCCGTGTAGGAGCTGCCGCAGGCTCGGGCCGCGATCGGACGATCTTTTGATTTTAAAGACAAGATCAAAAGATCGCAGCCTGCGGCAGCTCCTACAGGGGGGAGTTGTGGTTAGAGGCTGTTGCTGACTTGGCTGGCGACTTCTGCGGGCACCCAGGCTTTCCAGATTTGTGGCTGATCACGCAGGAAGGCTTCGGCCACCACTCTTGGCTGCAGGCGTTTTTCGCTCATACCGGCCAAGGTCTGGTTCAACAGATCGATCGGCAGATCGACCTTTTCAAAGAATGTCACCAACTGCGGGTATTGCGCCTTGAACGGCGCTGACACGCCAATCGCCAGGCTCGCCGGCATCGAGCGTGTGCCTTTGGGATTGGGATTATTGGCATCGGCCAGAGTCTTCCAGGCCGCGGCGTCGAACGGCGGTTCATCCAGTTTTACCAGTTTGAAACGGCCCAGCAGCGGCGTCGGCGACCAGTAGTAGAACAGCACTGGTTTGCCCCGCTTGATCGACGACGCCACCTCGGCATCCAGTGCCGCGCCGGAACCGGTGCGGAAGTTGACGAAGCTGTCATTCAGCGCATAGGCCTTGAGCTTCTGACTGTTGACGATCTCCGAAGTCCAGCCGGTCGGACTGTTGAGGAAACGCCCGCGAGTCGGGTCTTCCGGGTCACGGAAAACGTCCTTGTAGCGCGGTAGATCGGCCACCGATTTCAGCTCCGGTGCGAGCGCCTTGATCCCGCGTTCCGGGTCGCCCTTGATCACGTATTCCGGTACCCACCAACCTTCGGTGGCGCCTTTGACGGTGTCGCCCAAGCCAAACACTTTACCCTCGGCGGCGGCCTTGACCCACGCCGGACTGCGCCCGGCCCATTCTTCGCCGATCACCTGGATGTCGTTTTTCGCCAACGCCGCTTCGAGGCTGACGGTACTGCCCGGCAGCGTGTCGGTCGGGTAGCCGTAACCTTTTTCAACGATCAGGCGCAGCACTTCGGTGATGAAGCTGCCGCTCTCCCAGGTGATGTCGCCAAAGTGGATCGGTGCGCTTTTCTGCGCCGCTGAAACGGCGCCGACACTCAGGCTCAGCGCCAGCAGCGAACGGCCAAGCAGGGTTGTGATCGATCTCATGCGGACCTCTTGTCAGTCAAAAATTGATTGGCGCTGTGGCGATCGCACAACGCTTGGGAACGGTTCATGTACACGCTGACCGAACGCTGGGAGATCCCCAGTTCGGCGGCGATTTGCGGGTAGGTCAGGCCATCGATGCGCGCCAGCAGAAAGGTCGAGCGAACCTTGCCGGGCAGTCGTTGCAGGCTGTGGTCGAGGCGCTTCAGGGCTTGCGCCAGTTGGGCGAGTTCTTCGGGCGAATTGGCCACGTCTGTGTCGATCTGCTGCGCATGACGGCGCTCCAGATCGGCACGCCGCCAGCGTTGATAAAGCAGGCGCTGGGCGATGGTGGTGAGCAAGGCACGAGGTTCGCGAATCGCCGTGAGGCTGGGCGCTTCGAGCAGTTGCGCGAAGGTTTCGGCGGCGATGTCTTCGACGCTCGCGGTGTCGAGCAGATGACGCCGCAGATAATTGCAGAGCCAGCGGTAATGGGCGCGGAACAGGCCGTCAACCGAGTGATGATGGGAAAAGTCGGCGCCGGACATAGGGGCTCCTTGATGAAGGGTCGCTGAATGTCCGGTGTTCCGGTGGCGCGATCGTAGCAAGGCGCCTTATGCATTAATAATATTTAAATTTCATTCAGTTATTCTATTTGGAGATATAAGGTCAAAAGATCGCAGCCTTCGGCAGCTCCTACAGGAGTGCGATCTTTTAACGTAAACGGCCGTAACCCAAATCTTCAGCTTCATGTTCATAGTCGAGCACGACCTGGTAATCGCTTTCGTTGGCCGGCAACACTTCTGGCAAACCCAACACCTGCGCAACATCGGGAAGCTCATGCAGGCTCTGGTTCATCACCTGACGCAGCCTTTCAATCTGTTGATCCGTGGCGCTGGCAACGGTGATAAAGGGCAAGGTCGGGCTGAACGCACTGCGCGCCATCACTCGCAAACCGCGAACTTCTTCCGGCGCATATTGCGCGAGGCAGGCGTAGGTCACGCTGTCGATGGCGGCCAGGTCGGCGCATTTGCTACGTAACCAACGCAGGCTTTCGCGGTGACCGCCGCTGATGCCAAGGGTGGCGAAAAACTGCCCGTCGCGATGCAACGGCGCCAGACGCTGGCGCAACAGATTCATGCCGCTGTTGGAGTCTTCACTGTTGATCACCGCGCGGCTGTTGCGAAATGCTGCCAGGGTTTTGCGTGGATCATCGGCACGACTGAGGATCAGGCTGCAGTGGTTGCCGGCGCTGGCATCGGGGAGTTCGTAGCGCGGCCGGCCGACGATGCGTACTTTGCCGCGCAGCGCGGTCATCAGCGGGTAGCCGCAGGTTTGCGTGAGCAGCAGATCAGGGGATAACCACAGTTGTGGCAGTGACAGTTGTTCGGCATTCAGGCGGGTGTGGCCGAGGTGTTCGAGGATGCGCGCGAGCCAGCGTTCATTGGCCACGCGGATCGGTTCGGGGGCGACGTACATCAACAGTTCGGCGTGGTGTTGGGTCATACACATATTCCCTGACAACTGATTTCCAATGTGGGAGTGAGCCTGCTCGCGAATGCGGTGTGTCAGTGACATCTTCGGTGCCTGACACACCGCTATCGCGAGCAGGCTCACTCCTACAGGGGTCGATGGTGTTCTTGGGTCATTGGAACGGATGCTCGGGGCTGTCGATGGGTTTGAAACCATTCTGGCGCCACAACTGCCCGTACCCTTGCACCACAAACCCGCCGCTGCGTGCCACCCATTGCGCGCGATGCGTTCGATAAACCCTGGGCAAGTCGTACCATGCAAGCTTGGGCAAGTCGTGATGCACCAGATGAAAATTCAGATTGAGAAACAACCAGCGCCACGGCCAACCGGCTTCATTCAAAACGGTGCGCTGCTCCGGTTGCGCGTGCGGACGATGTTCATAGTAGGAGCGAATCATCGCGATCGACAGCGCCGGCACGCTGATCAGCAGCAGGTAATGCCACACCGGTAACGCACTGTATTGCGCGATGAAGCCGAGCATCAGCAAGGTAAAAAAACCGTGGGTCAACCACATCAGCCAGGCCTGGCGCTCACGGTTTTTCAAGCGTTGCAGCTCTTGCGCAGCCAGCGCCAACAGCGCCAGTGGTGCGCCAATCAGGAACCGGCCGAGCACGGTTTTATTCAGCCGATGCAGACTGCGTTCGAACAACGAACTGCCCTGCCAGCTCGCGCGGGTCAGGTAACGGCTTTCCGGATCGACGCCGGGCACAGTCAGATCCTCATCGCGGTGATGCAGCAAATGGCTGTCGCGATACAGCGTGTACGGATACCACACGGCAAATGGCGCATAGCCCAGCACTTTGTTGAAAGCAATCCAGCGCGTCGGATGCCCATGGAGCAATTCGTGTTGCACCGACAACCACAGCACCAACAAAGGAATCAGCAGCAATGTGCTCCAGCCGCGGCCGAGCCATGCACTGTTGAGTACGATGGCAAACCAGCCGCCATACACACCGATCAACAACAGCCAGGTCGGCCATTCGGTGCGGGCAGTCAGGCGTTGGCGCAGGGCTTCGATGTGCTGGCGGTGGGCGGCGTCGAAATAATGGGACATGGCTGTACTCACAGCAGGGATCTTCTCCTGCTGTGCAACGACGTCGCTGAATCTTGCAGATTATTTTCAGGTTCAGGCAGGAGCCCGAGAACCGGGCTCCGGAAAGGCGTGATCAGTGGCCGAAGATGTCGACTTTCTTGGCTTTCTTCTCCGCGCGTTTTTCAATCGCGGTCTTGGCCGGTTTCTTCTTCGCGGCTTTCTTTGAATCCATACCTTTGGACATGATGCGTACTCCACTCACAGGGGATGTGAGGTCAGGTATACACCTATCCGCCGGCGCGCGTTCTTTTATAATCGGCGCTTTTCCCACCGACAGTCCGAACCTATGCACGACACCCGATACAGCCTGCTCGACGAGTCTTTATGGCCGTTGATGAACAAGTTTTACCGCAGCCACCAATCGTCGATGAAAGCCGTGCGTGACGCGCAATTGTGGGTGGCGCGCCGTGGCGAAATTGTCGCGGCACTGTGTTTGCGGCCGGTGGCGGGCGGGCATTGGTTGACCGGATTGTTCGTTGATCCGGGGTGTCGCGAACAAGGGCTGGCCGCGCAGTTGATCGCGGCGGCGGTGCAGGAAGTGCGCGAACCGGTGTGGCTGTTCTGTCATCCGGATTTGCGCGGGTTTTATGAGCGGCGCGGGTTCAGTTTCAACCCGGCCCTGCCCCAGGCGATGGCGGAGCGGTTGAGCCGGTATGCGCGGAGCAAGCCGATGATTGCGATGGAACTCAAACCTTCAACCTGACGCAGATCCTTGTAGGAGTGAGCCTGCTCGCGATAGCGGTCTGTCAGTCACCGAAAATTTTACTGACAGACCGCTATCGCGAGCAGGCTCACTCCTACAGGGGGGTTGTGGTATCCCGGAATTAATCGTCGGCAGAGGGATCGAGGTCCGGGAACATCACTTCGGTGTAACCGAACTTGCTGAAGTCGGTGATGCGCGACGGGTACAACCGGCCGATCAGGTGATCGCACTCGTGCTGCACAACGCGCGCATGGAAGCCCGCAGCAACGCGCACCACCGGCTCGCCCTTCGGATCAAAACCCTCGTAGCGAATCTGCTGATAGCGATCCACCGCGCCGCGCAGACCTGGCACCGACAGACACCCTTCAAAGCCCTCTTCCGTCAACGGACTCAGCGGTGTGATCAGCGGATTGATCAGGATCGTCTGCGGCACGGCTTCGGCGTCCGGATAACGCTCGCTGTGCTCGAAACCGAAGATCACCAGTTGCAGGTCAACGCCGATCTGCGGCGCGGCAAGCCCAACGCCACCGACGCTTTCCATGGTCTGGAACATGTCGTCGATCAGTTGCCACAGCTCGGGACTGTCGAACATTTCGGCCGGCACCGGCGGCGCAATGCGCAGCAGGCGCTCGTCACCCATTTTCAGAATTTCACGGATCATGATCAGGCTTCGTCAGTGTCCGGCTTGAGCGAATGATCGCGGCCCAGGCCCGAGACGTGTTGTTTGGGTTGTTCATCGAGTTCGCCGGGGACTTTCTCGCCCGGGTCCTTGCCCTCGCTGGACATATGCTCGATCACCGCGTTCATTTCCGCACCGAGCAACAGCACCGCAGCGGAAATGTAGAAGTACAGCAACAGCACGATGATTGCGCCGATGCTGCCATACATCGCGTTGTAGTTGGCGAAGGTTTTCACATAAAACGCGAAGCCCAACGAGGCGATGATCCACACCACCACCGCGAGTACCGAGCCGGGGGTGATGAAGCGGAATTCCTGTTTGACGTCAGGCATCACGTAATAGATCAGCGCCACCGCGACCATCATCAGGATGACGATCACCGGCCAGCGCGCGATGGTCCAGACGGTGACGATGACTTCCTCCAGCCCGACCTGCGCGGCGATCCAGCCCATCACCTGCGGCCCGAGCACCATCAGCGCGGCGGCCATCAGCAACATGCCGGCAATGCCGACCGTGTAGAAAACCGACAACGGGAAGCGCTTCCAGACCGGCCGCCCTTCGACCACATCGTACGCTGCGTTCATCGCGCTCATCATCAAGCGCACACCGGCAGACGCAGTGTAGAGGGCGATGACGATACCGACTGAAAGCAAGCCGCCCTTGGACTGCTGCAACTGGTCGATTACCGGGTTGACCGATTCCAGCGCCTGCGGCGGCAGAACCAGTTCCGATTGCAGGCGCAGCCAGGAAAAGAAGTCCGGCAGGTGCAGGAAGCCGATCAGCGCGATCAGGAACAGGATGAACGGGAACAGCGAGAACAGCATCTGGTAGGCCAGCGCCGAGGCGTAGGTCGACATCTCGTCGTCGACGAACTCAGTGACCGTGCGCACCATCACGCGGTGCAGAGGCAGACCTTTCATGTCCGGGAATATCATTCGCGTCTCCTTTCGCCGCTATACAGGTTTGAAGTCGTGGCGACTCAGGGGCCGTTTTTTACATCAAGGTAGCTTACTTGGCGAACCTTGATGGGCGTCAGCAGAATTTCGACACAAAAACGGCCATCCTTGGATGGCCGCTCGTGTAGTTCGTTCAAGGCTGAATTACGCCTTGTCGACGCCTTTCTTGATAGCGTCTTTGGCTTTGCCGACCGCTTGTTGGGCTTCGCCTTTTTTCTCTTGAACCTTGCCTTCGGCTTGCAGTTTGGTGTTGTCGGTGGCTTTACCGACGCCTTGCTTGACGTTGCCGACGGCTTCGTTGGCCATGCCTTTTACTTTATCGCCTGTGCTACTCATGGTGTTTCTCCTTGGTGCATTAAGGGGGAAAAGTCAGTACGTAATGATTGACTGGCCGGGTTTGCGCCAAGTTTCATTTATTTTTCGCAGGTTCATTTCGTCGCGGCGTGCAGGTTGGGCTTTATGTTTGTGTGCATTGCCCCGAGAATGCGCAACATATGGGCGCCGTGCGCCAATGAACCGATCCCGCAGGAATGTTATGAAACTCGATAAAACGCTCGCCATCGCCCGTCGAAACAAGGAACTGGGCGGCGCCGTGCTCGGCACCAACAACTGCCACTTCGCCGAACTGAACCGCAACCGCAACATCTGGTGGTTCGATCTGCCGGTGTCGCGTCTGGCGATTGGTCAGTACGAGTGGATTCACCTGTTGATGCACACACCGGCCACCGACGAACTGCTGCACCTGAAGGTGCCGACGGTGTTTCTGCGTGAGAAGCTCGAGGGGCTGGTGATTCGCAACGAGGGCAAGCGCAAGGCGGCATTGAGCCTGGAATTGAGTGCGGACAAGGATTCGTATTTGCAGGACATGCGTCCGGCGGGCACCAACGTGAATTTCGCGCCGTTCCGTCAGTAGGATTTGTACCGCCCCCCGTCCCCTCACCCTAGCCCTCTCCCAAGGGAGAGGGAACTGACCGAGGTGTCTGGGCAAGGTACGCCGACCTGAAATATCGAGTCGAACTCAGATTCTGAAAAGCCCCCGATCAGCTCCCTCTCCTTCGGGAGAGGGCTGGGGTGAGGGGCAGGTTCACCGCATAACTCAAGCCTTGCTCGCCCCAACAAAAAACCCCGCATCTGCGGGGCTTTTTGGTTTAGGCGGCGTTCTTCGCCTTGATCTTCTTCAGCTCTTCA
The DNA here is from genome assembly GCF_900182985.1 of Pseudomonas helmanticensis. Lineage (NCBI taxonomy): Bacteria > Pseudomonadati > Pseudomonadota > Gammaproteobacteria > Pseudomonadales > Pseudomonadaceae > Pseudomonas > Pseudomonas helmanticensis. The sequence goes on from NZ_FXUY01000002.1 coordinate 946,716, forward strand.
TCGCGCAATTCACGGCGCAGGATCTTGCCGACGTTGGTCGTCGGCAGCGCATCGCGGAACTCCACCGAACGCGGCACCTTGTAGCCGGTGACGTTGGCGCGCATGTGTTCCATCACCGTTTCCTTGGTCAGCGTAACGCCCGGTTTGGCGACGATGAAAATCTTGATCGCCTCGCCCGACTTCTCGTCCGGCACGCCGATGGCCGCGCATTGCAATACGCCTGGCAGGGTCGCCAGCACGTCTTCCAGTTCGTTCGGATAAACGTTGAAACCGGAGACCAGAATCATGTCTTTCTTGCGATCGACAATGCGCATGTAGCCGTCCGGCTGGATCAGCGCGATGTCACCGGTCTTCAACCAGCCTTCGCTGTCGAGCATTTCATCGGTGGCTTCCTGACGCTGCCAGTAACCTTTCATCACTTGCGGGCCTTTGATGCACAACTCGCCGATCGCGCCCAGCGGCTGCTCGACACCAGCATCGTCGATGACTTTGCACAGAGTCGACGGCACCGGAATGCCGATGGTGCCGATCTGGATGTGCTGGATCGGATTGACTGTGGCCACCGGGCTGGTTTCGGTCATGCCGTAACCTTCGCAGATCGAGCAGCCGGTCACTGCTTTCCAGCGCTCGGCAGCGGCCAGTTGCAGGGCCATGCCGCCGGACAGAGTGACTTTCAGTGCCGAGAAATCCAGCTTGCGGAAACCTTCGTTATTGCACAGCGCCACGAACAACGTGTTCAGGCCGACAAAACCGCTGAACTTCCACTTCGACAGTTCCTTGACCATCGCCGACAGGTCGCGCGGGTTGCTGATCAGGATGTTGTGGTTGCCGATCAGCATCATCGCCATGCAATGAAAGGTGAACGCATAGATGTGATACAGCGGCAGCGGCGTGATCAGGATCTCGCAACCTTCATTGAGGTTGGAGCCCATCAGCGCCTTGCACTGCAGCATGTTGGCGACGAGGTTGCGGTGGGTCAGCATCGCGCCCTTGGCCACGCCGGTGGTGCCGCCGGTGTATTGCAGCACCGCGACGTCGCCGCTGTCCGGGTTGGCTTCAGCCACAGGCTGGCCCTGGCCCTTGCTCAGCACGTCGTTGAACTTGACGGCTTTAGGCAAGTGATAAGCCGGCACCATCTTCTTCACGTACTTGATGACGCTGTTGATCAGCAGGCGCTTGATCGGCGGCAACAGGTCGGCGACTTCGGTGACGATGACGTGTTTGACGCCGGTTTTCGGCACCACGGCTTCGGCCAGGTGCGCCATGTTTGCCAGGCAAACGAGGGCTTTGGCACCGGAGTCGTTGAATTGGTGTTCCATTTCCCGCGCGGTATACAGCGGGTTGGTATTGACCACGATCAGCCCGGCGCGGATCGCACCGAAGACGGCCACCGGGTACTGCAGAACGTTGGGCAATTGCACGGCGATTCGATCACCGGGCTGCAAGTCGGTATGCTGTTGCAGATACGCGGCAAACGCACCGGACAATTCGTACAACTCACCGTAGGTGATTGTCTTGCCCAGGTTGCTGAAAGCCGGTTTGTTGGCGAAGCGTTGGCAGGATTGCTTCAACACTGCCTGAATGTTCGGATACTCGTCTGGATTGATGTCGGCAGCAATTCCAGCCGGGTATTTATCCTTCCAAAAGTCTTCGATCATGGAAGCCCACTCCTCAGCAACGCGAATTCTTCACCGCATTTGATGCGATTATTATTGGTGTGTGTTTTGTATTGGTGAATCTGGCTTTCAGATAGGCCGAGAAGTCACAAAGCGCGCCGAGAGTAGCAGCTTTGCCGAGGGTCGACTAGAGCCAAAAGCGGCCCATACAGTCATATTTGTGACTCAAGACTTGCCAGCGGTCATTTTAGAGCAAAAATCCTATAACACCCTGAGAACCCCGGAATTTGGGGCTTAGAAGCAAAAGATCGCAGCCTTCGGCAGCTCCTACATGGGATGGGTTTCCTGTAGGAGCTGCCGCAGGCTGCGATCTTTTCGTTTTCAGACGTTAAGCGATATCGCGCAACTCGCGGCGCAGGATCTTGCCGACCGGCGTCATCGGCAACGACTCGCGCAACACAATGTGTTTCGGCACTTTGTACGCAGTGAAATTCTCCTTGCAGTAGGCCTTCAGCTCTTCAAGGCTGACGCCGGTTTCCCGCGCCACCACAAACAACTTCACCGCCTCGCCCGAACGTTCATCCGGCACGCCGATCACCGCGCAGTTGGCGACTTTCGGGTGGGCCATGACCACGTCTTCGATCTCGTTCGGGTACACGTTGAAACCGGAGACGATGATCATGTCCTTCTTGCGGTCGACGATGCGCACGAAACCGTCCGGATCGATCACCGCAATATCGCCGGACTTGAACCAGCCCTCGGCATCCAGCACTTCGGCGGTGGCCTCGGGTTTATGCCAGTAGCCCTTCATGATCTGCGGGCCTTTGATGCACAGCTCGCCCCTCTCACCCATCGGCTGCTCGACGCCATCATCGTTGATGACCTTGAGCAACGTGCCCGGTACCGGCAGACCGACCGTGCCGAGGCGCGACTGGTCGCCGTACGGGTTGGTGCAGGCCACCGGCGAGGTTTCGGTCAGGCCGTAACCTTCGGTGATGCGGCAACCGGTCATTTGCTCCCAGCGCTCGGCGGTGGCCTTGACCAGCGCGGTGCCGCCGGAGTTGGTGAGTTTCAGGCTGGAGAAATCCAGGGTCTTGAAATCCGGGTGATCCATCAGTGCGACGAACAACGTGTTCAACCCAAGCAATGCCGAGAAACGCCAGTTCTTCAGTTCTTTAATGAAGCCGGCAATGTCGCGCGGGTTGGTGATCAGCACGTTGTGGTTGCCGGAGACCATCATGCACATGCAATTCGCGGTGAAGGCATAGATATGGTAGAGCGGCAGCGGCGCGATCATCACTTCCTGGCCTTCGCGCAGCAGTGGCTGACCGTCGGGGCCGAGCTGCGCGAGACAGGCGCGCACTTGCTGCATGTTCGCCACCAGATTGCCGTGGGTGAGCATCGCGCCCTTCGCCAAGCCGGTGGTGCCGCCGGTGTATTGCAGCACGGCGATGTCGTCGAGGCTGACCTTCAACGGCTTGATGCCCAGGCCCCGGCCCATGCGCAGCGCGCTCTTGAAGGAAATCGCCTGCGGCAGCGAATACGCCGGGACCATTTTCTTCACTTTGCTGACCACGGTGTTGACCAGCCAGCCCTTGGCGGCGGGCATCAGATCGCCCATCTTCGCTTCGATCAGGTACTGGATGTCGGTGTCGGGCAGCACTTCCTGGACTTTCTGACCGAACATGTTCAGGTACACCAACGCGCGGGCGCCGGAATCCTTGAACTGGTGGCGCATCTCCCGTGCGGTGTACAACGGGTTGGTGTTGACCACGATGAGTCCGGCACGCAAGGCGCCGAACACGGCAATCGGGTAATGCAGGACGTTGGGCATCTGCACGGCGATGCGGTCGCCCGGCACCAGATCGGTGTGCGCTTGCAGGTAACCGGCGAAGGCCGCGCTGTAGCGCTCCAGTTCGGCGTAGGTCAACGTGATGCCCATGTTGCTGAAGGCCGGGCGGTCAGCGAACTTCTTGCAGGAACGCTCGAACACCTCGATCACCGACTTGAACTCGCCCATGTCGATGTCCAGCGGTACGCCGGCCGGGCGTTTGTCGTTCCAGAAATCAGGTTGCATTGTTCTTGTCCTCTTTACCTGAGCCGATCCGGGCCGCTTTCTGTCATTTCTGAAAAAGCGGAGCTTCACGGACACTAGCAGTTATGGCCATTCAGGCAAATAAGGGCAAAGCCGTCATTGATCGTGTGAATCTTCCTGCCGTGGCGTGGGCTGATCAGACGCGCTATACAATGTTCCGACTCTGAGCAAAGGAATCGCCATGACTCACGACACCCTATGGCTGGACGCGAGTGACCGCAGCCGCCTGTTCATCAATCGCTGGTTGCCGCTGGCACCGTTGAAAGCGGTGATTCTGCTGGCCCATGGCATGGCCGAACACAGCGCTCGTTATGCACGTTTGGCCGACACGTTTTGCGACAAAGGTTATGGCGTTTACGCCGCCGATTTACGCGGCCATGGCAAAACTGCCGATCACGGCACCCTCGGACATTTCGCCGACGATGACGGCTGGTGCAAAGTGCTCGGCGACCTGGCCAGTATCAATCAGCACATCGGCCAGCAACATCCCGGCGTGCCGATCATCCTGCTCGGTCACAGCATGGGCAGCTACCTCGCCCAGGCGTACCTGCTGCACCACAGCGCCAGCCTGCACGGAGCGATTCTCAGTGGTTCAAATTTCCAGCCGGTGGCGCTTTATCGGGCCGCGCGGCAGATCGCTCGCCTGGAAAAACTGCGCCAGGGTGGCAAGGGTCGCAGTGCGCTGATCGAGTCGCTGTCGTTCGGCTCGTTCAACAACAAATTCAAACCGGTGCGCACACCGTTCGACTGGTTGAGCCGCGATCCGGCCGAAGTCGACAAGTACGCTGCCGACCCGCTGTGCGGCTTTCGCTGCACCAATCAGCTATGGATCGATCTGCTCGGCGGCTTGCAGCAAATCAGCAAAGCGTCCAATCTCGCTCAGATCGACCCCGGCCTGCCATTACTGGTAATCGGCGGCGAATGTGATCCGGTGAGTGACGGCAAGCGTCTGACAGATCTGGCCAATGCCTTGCGCACGGCCGGCAGCCACAACCTGCAACTGAAGATCTACCCGCAGGCCCGGCACGAATTGTTCAACGAAACCAATCGCGATGAAGTGATCGACGATGTGCTGGCCTGGATCGACCAGGCCCTGAGCCATCCGCGTCCTCAGCGCAGCGAGTAATTTTTTTTTGGATTCATTTAATCCGTCACAGGAACCGAGACCGATGACCCAGGTTACCAACATCCCTTACGAAGCCCTCGAAGTCGGCCAGACCGCCAGCTACAGCAAGACTGTCGAAGAGCGTGACATTCAGCTCTTCGCCGCGATGTCCGGCGACCATAACCCGGTGCATCTGGATGCCGAGTTCGCGGCGGCCAGCATGTTCAAGGAGCGTATCGCTCACGGCATGTTCAGCGGCGCGTTGATCAGTGCCGCCGTAGCTTGCGAGTTGCCTGGGCCGGGCACTATTTATATCGGCCAGCAGATGAGTTTTCAGAAGCCGGTGAAGATTGGCGACACGCTGACCGTACGCCTGGAAATTCTCGAGAAGCTGCCGAAGTTTCGTGTGCGCATTGCGACGCGCGTGTTCAACCAGCGTGATGAGTTGGTGGTAGATGGCGAAGCCGAAATCCTCGCACCGCGCAAGCAGCAGACGGTGACGTTGCCAACGCTGCCGGCGATTAGCATTGGCTGATTGATTGGTGGTGTGTCAGGTACAGCTTTCCCCCCTCACCCCAGCCCTCTCCCCCAGGGGGGCGAGGGGGAAGGGAGCCGATCTCCTTGGGTTTCAAATCCTGAGTTCACCTCAGATCGCTCAAGTCGACCTCCTTGGGTTTCAAATCCTGAGTTCACCTCGGATCGCTCAAGTCGGTGTATCTCCAACAGCCACCTCGGTAAGTCCCCTCTCCCTCCGGGAGAGGGCTAGGGTGAGGGGGGCTTCTGCTTTTCCCGGACACAAAAAAAACGCCAGACTAGCTGGCGTTTTTTGTAACCGTCGAACGCTTACGAACGGGCGCGAGCCTGGTTACGCAGGGCTTTCACCTGATCGTGGTTGCGTTGCACGCCGTGGTACTGGCGTTCAACCAGATCACGAATACCTACCAGGTTGTGCTTGTTGATTTTCTCGATGGCTTCACGATAAGCCTTCAGCGCGTGATCTTCACCGCGCTCGGCTTCGTTCAGCACAGCCTCTTCATCCTTGCCGGTGAACATCGCTTTGACGTCGACCCAGCGACGGTGCAGATCACCGCTGACGCTGGTAGAAGTTTCCGGATCGCCACCCATCGATCGCACGGCGGCTTGCAGTTCAGCAGCGGCGGTGGCGCAATCGGCAGAGCGAGTGACAAACAGGGTTTTCAGTTCTGGATGCTTGATGTCTTCGGCGCAAGTCTTGAACCCTTCCTGACCGTCCTTGCTGGTTTCAATCAGGTCATTGAGTACAGAGATGGCTTCTTTATTCATGTCAGTCATTTTTCAATTCCTTGCGATCGGTGGAAGATGCAAAGGATATTGCAGTGTGCGTGCCAGCTTTTTCTGAACAATCAAATCCTTATAAATCAACAACTTAAAGTTAAATGAACTATCTGTATCGCGGTTATTTGCATGATCTGTCATTTGGCCTGCATGCAGAATGCCTGTATTTTCCAATCTGATTTGAAGCCAGACGATCTCACTGATGAATCCCGAAAAACTCGAACTGCTGATTACCCGCGAAATGCCTTTCGGCAAATACAAGGGCCGGATCATTGCGGACCTGCCGGGGCCGTACCTGAACTGGTTTGCCCGGGAAGGTTTCCCCCACGGCGAACTCGGCGGCCTGCTCGCGCTGATGCAGGAGATCGACCACAACGGCTTGTCGGACTTGCTCGAACCGCTGCGCGCCAAACATGGCAAACCTGCCCCGCGCCACTGAAGCGCCCTCCTCTTATAGAGCCAGCCGCCATGCCCGATAACACCCGCCGCGCCCGTGACGAAGCCTTCTGGCAGACGTTCGCCGACCGTTACGATGTTCAACCCGGCCCCGTAAATCTGGAAAACGGTTACTTCGGGCGTATGTCGCGCACGGTGATCGAGGAGTACCAGCGCAACATCGAGCTGATCAACACCAGCAACTCGGTGTATGTGCGCCAGCGTTTCGAGCAGCACGACAATCTGGACATTCGCGCGCAGCTGGCAGAGCAGATTGGCGTGCGCGCACAAAGCGTTGCTTTCACCCGCAACGCCACCGAAGGCCTGCAATCGCTGATCCGCAATTACAACCGCCTGCAACCGGGCGACCAGGTGCTGATCTGCGACCTTGAGTACGACACGGTCAAGGGCGCCATGCGCTGGCTGGCCAGGCATCGCGGCGTCGAGGTCATCGAGATTGCCCACTCGCACCCGGCGAGCTTCGACAGCCTGCTGGAGACTTACCGCGAAACCTTTGTCCGCCATCCCAAACTGAAACTGATGGCCCTGACCCACGTCACCCATCGCACCGGTCTGGTGATGCCGGTACAGGCCATCGCCGCACTGGCCAGGGAGCATGGGGTCGACATCATTCTTGATGGTGCGCACGCCCTCGGCCAGATCGAGTTCGACTTTGAAGCCCTTGGCATCGCGTTCGCCGGCTACAACCTGCACAAATGGATCGGTGCGCCGCTGACACTTGGCTTCATCTACATCGCCCCGCAGCGCTTGGCCGACATCGATCCCGACATGGGCGAGATGCACTATCCGGTCAATGACATCCGTGCGCGCACGTCCTACAGCACACCCAACATTCCGGCGTTGATGACCCTGCCGCTGGTGTTCGAGGAGCATCGCTCACTCGGCGGCGCACCGGCAAAAGGTGCGCGCCTGAATTACCTGCGTAACTTGTGGGTCAGCGCGGTACGCCACTTGCCGGGTATTGAAGTGATGACGCCGGACGATCAGCGACTGTATTGCGGGATCACCGCGTTGCGGTTCACCCGTCACGACGACCAACAGGCCATGGCCGAGCGTCTGCTCAATGAGTTCAACCTGTTCACCGTGGTGCGCAATGGCGCGGCGTGCGGGCCGTGCATCCGCATTACGCCGGGGCTGACCACCACCGCTGGCGACATGCAACTGCTGACCCGCGCGCTGAACGAGCTGCGCTGAGGGGCTAAACAGTAAACTTGTCAAAGTCCTCGGGCTTGATCTGCGACGACGCCGCAAAGGTATCGATACCGATCGTCAGCTGGCCGAAAAAGCCATCTTCGTGGGTGTCGCGACCGATCGGCCACACCGTCAGCGTTGAGGCTTCGCCCTTCATGTCGGCGTAAAAGCTGTCCTCGGTATTGTTCAGTACCTTCGCCGAGCGTCCGCGATAGGCTTTGGCATTGAGTACCGAACGGGAAACGACTTCGGGAAAATACAGCTGGCCAACCCAGGCGACATTGCGCGCTTCGAGAAATTCGCTACCGGCAACGATGCGTACCGCCATGTGAATGTGCAGTGCGCGACCGGCGTAGAAACCTGGGTAAATCGTGGTAAAGCGCACCCGCCCCTTGGGATCACAGAACTGGCTGCCACGCAGGTAGGTGTCATCGTCGGTGCGCGGGATTGAACCGATGGCGTCGGCATCGACTTCGACATCCGGATTGATCCGGCTCCAGCCCGAATACGCGCCGCGTGCGTTGCAATGCCAGATATCCACCAACGCGCCATTGACCGGTTCACCGGTCATTGCATCGACGATGGTCAGGCGCAGCAGTAGCGGTAAACCTTCTGCGCCCTCGCTGATGTTGCGCCGCAGCAATTGCGGGTTGCGAAAGTACGGCCCGGCGATTTGCTCGGGAGCCAGTTGATACACCTGGTTCAGGGAGGATGCAGCAGAGTCTTGGTCCATGACGCGTTCTCTCTTCCATAAGATGAAAGCAGATTAGCGCCAAGCAACAGCCTGTGTGCGGTAACTATGTATCGCGTCGTAACTTGTGAGTTCTGATCTTTTGACGTAGCCATTTGAAAGCAAGATCAAAAGATCGCAACCTCGTTGCACTCGACAGCTCCTGCATCGCCTCCCGTATCGCCCCTGTAGCTGCCGCAGGCTGCGATCTTTTGATGTTGGCTTTTCTGCGGGCAAAAAAAACGGCGCGCCGACCGAGCGCACCGTAAAGCCGTAGAACACACAACGAAGTGTCTGGTATCAATCAGTCCAGCAGTGCCAACGCCTCGGCCGTGCATTCCTGAATGCGCGCCCAGTCGCCGTTCTTGATCCACTCCGGATCAAGCATCCAGCTACCGCCCACGCACATGACGTTTTTCAGCGCCATGTAGCTCTTGATGTTGGCTGGGCCGACGCCGCCAGTCGGACAGAATTTAACTTCGCCGAACGGGCCGCCGAGGGCCTTGATTGCCGCTACGCCACCGCTGACTTCAGCCGGGAACAGCTTGAAGCGGCGATAACCCAGACCGTAGCCTTCCATGATGCCGGAGGCGTTGCTGATGCCCGGCAACAGCGGAATCGGGCTGTCGACGCTGGCTTCGAGCAAGTCACGGGTGATGCCCGGGGTGACGATGAATTGCGAGCCGGCAGCTTCGGCAGCCGCGAGCATGTTGCGATCGAGCACCGTGCCGGCACCGGTCATCAGTTCCGGACGCTGTTCGCGCAGGATCTGAATGGCCTTGAGGCCGAATTGCGAACGCAGGGTCACTTCCAGCGCGGTCAGACCACCGGCGGCCAGGGCGTCGGCCAATGGCAGCACGTCCTGTTCGCGGGCGATGGTGATCACCGGCAGGATCCGCGCCTTGGCGCAGAGGCTGTCGATCAGGGCAACTTTGTCCGCCATGGAAACGGTCGGGGATGGGGTTGTCATAGCGGCTGTTCCTTGGCTCATGGGCACCAGTAAATCTCTAACGTAGGTTGCAGAAATGCGCGCACCGGCATGGCGGCGACGTCATCGGATGCCAGCGCGGCATTCAGGGTGGTCAGTTTCGACTGACCGGAAATCGACAGAATCTTGTGTTTCGCCGAGGCCAGCAGCGCACGGCTCAAGGTCAGGCGCTGACGCGGCACGCTCGGCGCCAGCATCGGCCAGCAACGGCGGGTGCCATCGGCTTGCAGCGCTTCGGTGAGATTCGGGCTGTTGGGGAACAACGACGCGGTGTGACCGTCATCGCCCATGCCCAGCACCAGCACGTCAATCGCCGGCAGTTCGGCGAGCAAGCGGTCAGCCTGTTCGGCAGCCTGTTCGACGTTTGCCGCAGCGCTGTAAAGACTGAGGAACTGCGCTTTCGCCGCCGGACCTTTGAGCAGGTATTGCTTGAGCAGGCCGGCATTGCTGTCGGCGTGTTCAACCGGTACCCAGCGCTCGTCGGCGAGGGTCACGACGACCTTCGACCAGTCCAGTTCCTGCTTGGCCAGATGCTGGAAAAACGCCACCGGGCTACGTCCGCCAGACACCACCAACACAGCATTGCCGCGCGCCGCAATGGCTTCGCTCAATTGCTTGGCAACGTTCAGCGCCAGACCTTCGGCCAACAGCGCCGGGCTCTTGAATGCGTGGGCATTTACGCCCGCAGGCAGTTGCACATCAGATATCGCCATACCACGACCTCCCGTCCCGCGTGATCAATGCAATGGAGCTCATCGGCCCCCACGACCCGGCCGCATACGGCTTGGGCGCGTCACCGGATTTTTTCCACCCGGCGATCAGTTGGTCACACCATTTCCACGCGGCTTCGATTTCATCTTTACGGACAAACAGGTTCTGATTGCCGTTCATCACTTCCAGCAACAACCGCTCGTAGGCATCGGGGATCCGCGCGCTACGCCAGGTGTCGGAGAAATTCAGTTGCAGCGGGCCGCTGCGCAGTTGCATGCCTTTGTCCAGGCCCTGCTCTTTGGTCATCACGCGCAAGGAAATACCTTCGTCCGGTTGCAGGCGAATGATCAGTTTGTTGCTGATCTGCAAGCGCTGCTCGGGGGCGAAGATGTAGTGCGACGGTTCCTTGAAGTGGATGACGATCTGCGACAACTTTTGCGGCATGCGCTTGCCGGTACGCAGGTAGAACGGCACGCCGGCCCAGCGCCAGTTGCGGATGTCGGCACGCAAAGCGACGAAGGTTTCGGTGTCGCTCTGGGTATTGGAATTTGGTTCTTCGAGGTAACCCGGTACGGATTTGCCTTCGCTGTGGCCGGCGATGTACTGGCCGCGCACCACTTGCGTGGTCAGGCCTTCCGGGCTGATCGGCGCCAGCGCCTTGAGGACTTTTACTTTCTCGTCACGGATGCTGTCGGCGGACAGATCAGCCGGCGGGTCCATGGCGATCAGGCAGAGCAACTGCAACAGGTGATTCTGGATCATGTCGCGCAGCTGGCCGGCCTTGTCGAAGTAGCCCCAACGGCCTTCGATACCGACCTTCTCGGCCACGGTGATTTCCACGTGGGAGATGTAATTCTGGTTCCACTGGGTTTCGAACAGGCTGTTGGCGAAACGCAGGGCGATCAGGTTCTGAACGGTTTCTTTGCCCAGATAGTGGTCGATGCGGTAGGTGCGGTTCTCCGGGAAGAACTGCGCCACGGCGTCATTCACTTTGCGCGACGATTCGAGGTCGGAACCGATCGGCTTTTCCAGCACCACCCGGGTGTTTTCTGCCAGACCGACTTTCGCCAGGTTCTCGCAGATCGCGCCGTACACCGCCGCCGGTGTGGCGAAGTAGGCAATCATGCGTTGCGTGCTGCCGGCCAGTTCGGCCAGCGCGACGTAATCTTCAGCCTTGAGAAAGTCGACGTGCAGGTAGGTCAGGCGCGCCAGAAAGCGCTCGGCCACGGCTTCGTCCAGCTCTTTGCCGACGTAGCGGCGCAATTCGGCGGCGATAAACGCCAGGTGCTGCTGCTCGGTGCCGTCTTCACGGGCCAGCGCGATGATGCGCGTGTCCTCGTGCAACAGATCGGCGCCATCGAGGTGATAAAGGGCAGGAAACAGCTTGCGCAGGGCCAGATCGCCAAGCGCGCCGAACAAGGCAAAGGTGCACGGTTCAACCGTAATCGAAGGCATGATGTTTGTTCTTTTATCAAGTTAAGCTACAAATACCTTTTTTCAAGGCATCACTCAAGGGAAAATGTAGTAATAACCACAACATTTTCGCAAAATACAGATTCCGAGTGGTGGTCGCTCGGACGCATCAGTAGGATAGGCCACCGTTACGGGCCATATCAAAGGCCCAATTTGCATAGCCCGGCGCACCTTTGCGCAGGTGAATTAGGAATTCCATATGGACCGCGTGCGAAATTTACTGGAACAGATCCAGAGTCGCCTTGAAGACCTGAACAAGGCCGAACGCAAAGTCGCCGAGGTGATCCTGCTCAACCCGCAGCAGGCCACCCGCTTCAGCATCGCCGCCCTCGCCCAGGCGGCGTCGGTGAGCGAACCGACGGTCAACCGCTTCTGCCGTTCATTCGGTGTCAGCGGCTATCCCGAACTCAAGCTGCAACTGGCGCAAAGCCTGGCCAGCGGCGCGGCGTATGTCAGCCGTGCGGTCGAGGCCGACGACAATCCCGAGGCGTACACGCAAAAGATTTTCGGCAGCGCCATCGCCTCGCTGGACAGTGCTTGCCAGGCGCTCGATCCGAACCTGATCAGCCGCGCCGTTGACCTGTTGATTCAGGCGCGGCAGATCCACTTCTTCGGCCTCGGGGCTTCGGCGCCGGTGGCGCTGGATGCGCAGCACAAGTTCTTCCGCTTCAACCTCGCGGTCACCGCGCACGCCGATGTGCTGATGCAGCGGATGATCGCTTCGGTGGCGCATACCGGTGAGCTGTTCGTGATCATTTCCTACACCGGCCGCACCCGTGAGCTGGTCGAGGTGGCGCGCATTGCTCGCGAGAACGGCGCTTCGGTGTTGGGTTTGACGGCGGAGAATTCGCCGCTGGCCAAGGCGAGTACCTTGAGCCTGAACATCCCGCTGCCGGAAGACACCGACATCTATATGCCGATGACTTCGCGGATCATTCAGTTGACCGTGCTGGATGTGTTGGCGACCGGGATGACCCTGCGTCGCGGAGTGGATTTCCAGCCGCATCTGCGCAAGATCAAAGAGAGCTTGAATGCCAGCCGGTATCCGGTGGGTGACGAGTTTAATTAGGACGCTTCGCGTAAAGGATCGCAGCCTTCGGCAGCTCCTACAGAGGTTGATCGTTCCCACGCTCTGCGTGGGAATGCAGCCCGTGACGCTCCGCGTCACTGGACGCGGAGCGTCCCTAGAGGCATTCCCACGCAGAGCGTAGGAACGATCATCAAGCCGCAGCCCACGCCTGCAAGCTCAAATGGGCCTTCTCCCCCGGCGCCAGATGCAGACTGTCCGTCCCGCCCGCCGCCGCTTCCACGCAGACAAACTCCGAAATCTCATCCCACGTCACCCCCAGCAACGGCCGCGACCCCGGATGCCAGACCACCGTGTCAGCACTGTCACCGGTATCGATACACAACTCGCGCTGCCAGGCGTGATCCTTGAGCTGCAATTCGCCGTCGTGCTGGAACACCCGCTGACAGCCGCCATCCACCCGCAACTCGCCTTCCTGCTGGCAAGACTGGCGGCTCAACTGGTCGTAACCCTGCGCTCCTTCAAGCCCAGACAGCGCTATCTCACCAACATCGCCAATACGCCAGTAAGCGTGCAAAGCCTGGCTCAACTGGCACGGCATGTCGTCCTGATGCTCGGTGCTCAGGCGTAATTCCATGCGTTCGCCCAGATGCGCGTGCAGGTCGACCTGCCAGTCGCACAGCTGCAATTGCCAGTGCAGGCGCACGCCATCGTCGGCGCTGCTGCTGTCGAGCAACTTCCAGTCGAGCAGTCGCGCCCAGCCATGTGAAGGCCACGCGTTTTCGCTGGGATGACGGCCGTACCACGGCCAGCACACCGGCACGCCACCACGGATCGCGCCGACATGCGGCCACTTCGCCGCACACCACAACCACGGTTTTTGTCCGCGCGGCTGAAAGTGCAGCAACTGCGCGCCCTGACGACTGAACACCGCCTGACACAGCGGATGATCGATCACCAACACGTCGCGCATCTGATAGCGCTCCCAAGCGAATATCGGCTGTTCGCGCAGGGATCTGAAGAAGCGTTGTAGCGGATGCTCATGCATTTGCCACGGTCCCGAATTCATTTGTTACGGGGATTACTGCCCCTCAAAAAAAAGCGGACAGCCTTGGCTGTCCGCAAATATGCGCACATAGAGAGGAGCTTATCGCAGACGCGTTAGAACGTAGACTGAATTTTCAGGCCAGCGACCAATGCGTTGTCCACTGCATCCACACCGCCCGGGTGAGTGATGTATTGCAGGTTAGGACGTACGGTCAGCCAGTTGGTGACGTGGAAGCCGTAGTTGATCTCGTAGTTGTATTCGGTTTCACGAATCGGCGAGAACACCGGATTGTCGTAATCCGATACACCGTTGGAAACGTTGAGCAGCTCGGCGTTTTTCTTCACGTCGTCGTTGACGTGGATACGCGCCGCACCGATACCGACGTCATCCTTCGGACGCGCGTCGAACGGGCCCTTGTAGACAAACATCACCGACTGGTAGTTGTCGATGAAGTTGGTGTCCTTGTCGTGGAAGGTCGCATTGGCAGCGATGTTCAGACCGCGGGTCGCATCACCGTTGTGGCTGGTGAGTTGCTGTTGCGCGACGAACCAGTAGCCGCTTTTGCTGCTGTGGGTCTTGTAGGCGTTGCCAGTGGTGGCTGCATCGAAACCGTTGACGTCTTCGCGAACGTCGTCGGCATCAGCCGTGCTCTTGTAGTAACCGACGCGGTATTCGCCCGGCAGGCTGTTGACCTTCGGCGACCAGACCAACTCGACTGGCAACACAGTACCGGCGGTGCCACTGCCGCTGAGCTTGAAGCCGTTGCCGTGTTCCAGTTGCGACGGGTTCTGGTTGTACGCACCGATTTGCGCGTAGAGCTCGTCGTTGATGTTGTACTTGACGCGGATCGCGGCCTGGCTGACTGGCCAGTTGTACCAGATGTTGGTTGCCCAGTTACCCACTTGCGAACCGCAGAACGCGAGGTTCTGGAAGTCGCACGGGAAGGTGTTGAAGTCTTCGCCTTCACCGAAGTAACCGGCCTTGACGTCGAGCTTGTTGTCGAAGAACTGGTGCTGAATCCACAACTGGGTCAGACGCACCATGTGGCCACGGCCGTAAACTTCTTGCGAAGAACTCAGGGTGCCAGCACGCGGATCGCCAACGCGGTCGTTGGAGATGTTGTAGCCGTTACGGTTGGTCAACTGGATCTTCGCCTGGGTGTTATCCCAGCCCCACAGCTTTTGCAGATCGAGTGCCACGCCCAGACCGAACTGGTCAGCGTAACGCGCGGTCTTGTCGTCGTTGTAGCCACCGTGCAGGTTGCCACCGACTTCCCCAACGTAGTCGGCCTTGATGTCGATACCCTGCTCGATCAGCTTGGTCCGCTCGCCACCCCAGTCACCGGTCATCCATTTCGAATCGGAGCTGAAGGCATCCGCCGCCATGGCGTTACCGGCCAGCACCAACGCCGCCGCAGCTGACACTTGGCAGATCAACCGGACATTGACGTGTTTCTTTTTCATCCCTACATCCTCGTCTTTATTGTTATTAACTGTTTTTATCTAACGCGGTTTACATAAATTGCGATGGATTACAGGCAATCCGCCGCGTGCTCCTTTGTAGGAGTGAGCCCTGTGGCGAGGGGATTCATCCCCGTTGGGCTGCGTAGCAGACCCCGCTTTTATGGGGCCGCTGCGCGACCCAACGGGGATAAATCCCCTCGCCACAAAAGCCCTCTCCTACATCAAATTTCAGCGGCCTTTGAATTGGGCCACGTTCGCAGACCGCGCATCGGTCTGTGGTTGGCCGGCAGTGCCCAGACGCTCGCCAGTCTTGGCATCAAACAGCAGCACTTTCGACGGATCGAATTGCAACGTCAGACTCTCGCCCACCTGCGGTGCCACGTCCGGCGCCAGTCGGCAGCAGACTTTGGTTTCATTCAAATTGACGAACACCAAGGTGTCCGGACCGGTCGGCTCGGTGACCTGCACTTCGGCACGAATGCTTGGCAGGCCATTGCCCTCGCCGTTCGCCAGAACGATCTGTTCCGGGCGCAGGCCGAGGATCACTTCGCGATCTTCGAGGCCGGCGTCCTGCATGCTCATCGGCAGCTCGCAACGCGCCTGACCGCTGTCGAGCAACGCCAGCAAACGGCCGTCCTTGCGTTGCAGACGCAGTGGAATGAAGTTCATCGGCGGCGAACCGATGAAGCTCGCCACGAACAGGTTGGCCGGGTCGTTGTAGATCTCTTTCGGCGTACCGAACTGCTGAATGATGCCGTCCTTCATCACCGCCACTTTGTCGCCCAGGGTCATTGCTTCGATCTGGTCGTGGGTCACGTAGACCGTGGTGGTCTTCAGGCGCTGGTGCATCAGTTTCATTTCGGTACGCATCTCGACGCGAAGCTTGGCGTCGAGGTTGGACAGCGGTTCGTCGAACAGATAGATCTTCGGACGACGCGCCAGCGCACGGCCCATCGCCACACGCTGTTGCTGACCACCGGAGAGCTGGCCCGGCTTGCGATTGAGCAAGTGTTCGATCTGCAGCAGTTTTGCCACGCGCGCGACTTCTTCGTCGATCGCCGCCTGAGGCATCTTGCGAATCTTCAGGCCGAATTCGATGTTCTCGCGCACGCTCATGGTCGGGTACAGCGCGTAGGACTGGAACACCATGGCGATGTCACGATCCTTCGGGCTCATGCCGCTGACGTCCTGGTCACCGATCATGATCGCGCCGCCGGTGATGGTTTCCAGACCGGCGATGCAGTTCATCAACGTCGATTTGCCGCAGCCCGACGGGCCAACGAGGATCAGGAATTCGCCTTCCTTGATCGACAGTTCGATGTTCTTCAGGGTGTCCGGCAGGCCGGCACCGTAGGTCTTGTTTACGTTGCGAAGTTCGAGCGTTGCCATGATTACCCCTTGACTGCGCCGGCCGTCAGCCCGCGCACGAAATACTTGCCTGCGACCACATAGACCAGCAGGGTCGGCAGGCCGGCGATCATCGCCGCTGCCATATCAACGTTGTATTCCTTGGCGCCGGTGCTGGTGTTGACCAGGTTGTTCAGCGCCACCGTAATCGGCTGCGAATCACCGCTGGAGAACACCACACCGAACAGGAAGTCGTTCCAGATCTGGGTGAACTGCCAGATCAGGCAGACCATGATGATCGGCGTCGACATCGGCAGAATGATCCGCCGGAAAATCGTGAAGAAACCCGCGCCATCCAGGCGTGCGGCTTTCACCAGCGCATCCGGAATGCTCACGTAGTAGTTACGGAAGAACAGCGTGGTGAACGCCAGACCGTAAACCACGTGGATAAACACCAGGCCGGCGGTGGTGCTCGCCAGGCCCATCTTGCCGAGGGTGAACGAGGCCGGCAGCAGCACGGTCTGGAACGGCAGGAAGCAGCCGAACAACAGCAGACCGAAGAACAACTGCGAACCACGGAAGCGCCAGAACGACAGCACATAACCGTTCAACGCGCCGATAGCGGTGGAGATGACCACCGCTGGCACGGTGATTTTGATCGAGTTCCAGAAGTAGCCGTCAACGGTGGCCCAGGCCTTGACCCAGCCGATACCGCTGACCACGGTCGGCCAGCTCAGCAGGTTGCCGGTGCTGATGTCTTCCGGGGTCTTGAAGCTGGTCAGCAACATGACCACCAACGGCACCAGATAAAGCAGTACGGCGAGGATCAGCACCGCGTAGATCGCGATGCGACTCAGGCTGATAGCAGGTTTGGCAGCGAGACTAGTCATTGCGCTTGGTCCTCAGCTCGGAATACAGGTAAGGCACGATGATCGCGAGGATCGCACCGAGCATCAGAATCGCACTGGCCGAGCCCATGCCCATCTGGCCGCGACTGAAGGTGAAGGAATACATGAACATCGCGGGCAGGTCGGAGGAATAACCCGGACCACCGGCAGTCATCGCCGCGACCAGGTCGAAGCTCTTGATCGCAATGTGCGCGAGGATCATCACCGCACTGAAGAACACCGGACGCAGGCTTGGCAGCACCACTTTCCAGTAGATCATCGGCATGCTCGCGCCATCGATCTGCGCGGCACGGATGATCGATTGATCAACGCCACGCAGGCCGGCGAGAAACATCGCCATGATGAAGCCCGAGGCTTGCCAGACAGCGGCGATCACCAGGCAGTAAACCACGCGATCAGGGTCGATCAGCCAGTCGAGACGGAAGCCTTCCCAGCCCCAGTCCCGCAACAATTTGTCCAGGCCCATGCCCGGGTTGAGCAGCCATTTCCAGGCGGTACCGGTAACGATCATCGAGAGCGCCATCGGGTACAGGTAAATGGTGCGGATAAAGCCTTCGCGACGGATGCGCTGGTCGAGGAACACCGCCAGCAACACGCCGATCACCAGAGTGATACCGATGAACATGCCACCGAACACCGCGAGGTTTTTGCTCGCGACCCACCAGCGATCGTTGTCGAACAACCGCGCGTATTGCGCCAGACCAGCCCACTTGTAATTGGGCAGGAAGGTCGAGGTGGTGAACGACAGCACGAACGTCCACAGGATGTAGCCATAGAAGCCCACCAGCACGATGAACATGCTCGGCGCCAGCACCAGTTTGGGTAGCCAGCGTTGCAATGCATCGAACGGCGAGGCCTTGCTGAACACAGCAACAGAACTCATGGGGAAATCCAGTACGAGAGAAAAGGACTACTTGGGCAACTCGTCCCCTTGTAGGAGTGAGCCTGCTCGCGATTGCGGTGTGTCAGTTGATGAATCTGTTACCTGACAAACTGCTATCGCGAGCAGGCTCACTCCTACAGGGTCCAAGGATTACTTGGACGACTTGATCGCTGCGCCAAGTTTCTTGGCGGTGTCGGCCGGGTCGGCTTTCGGGTCGTTGATGTAGTTGGTCACGACATCAAAGAACGCGCCTTGTACCGCCAGCGTGGTCGCCATGTTGTGCGCCATGCTTGGTTGCAGGCCGCCGGACTTGGCGTCCGCCAGGAAGTCTTTGGCAGCAGTCTGTGCGCAGGAGTCGAAGCCCAGCGATTCCATGTTGTTCAACATGTCGTTGCGAACCGGGATCGAGCCTTTGTTGATGCTGAAGACTTTCTGGAAGTTTTCACCCAGCACGACTTTGGCGATGTCTTTCTGACCGGCAGCAGTGCCTGCGTCTTTCTGCTTGAACACAGCCAGCGAGTCGATGTTGTAGGTGAACGCCTTGTCGGTGCCCGGGAAGGCTACGCACTCGTAATCCTTGCCAGCGACTTTCTTCGCGGCTGTCCATTCGGACTTGGCCCAGTCACCCATGATCTGCATGCCGGCCTTGCCGTTGATGACTTTGGCCGCTTCCAGGTTCCAGTCCTGACCTTTGCCGTCGACGTCCATGTAGGTCGCGACTTTCTTCAGCTCGGTCAGTGCCTTGACCATTTCCGGACCGGTCAGTGCGCCGTTGTCCAGATCAACCAGGGCTTTCTTGTAACCATCGACACCCATGACCGAAAGCACCACGGCTTCGAACACGGTGCTGTCCTGCCAAGGCTGGCCGCCGTGGGCCAGCGGAATGAAGCCCGCAGCTTTCAGCTTGTCGCCAGCGGCGTAGAATTCTTCGAGGGTGGTCGGGTTCTTGGTGATACCGGCTTTCTTGAAGACTTCCGGGTTGATCCACAGCCAGTTCACACGGTGAATATTCACCGGCACGGCCACGTAATCACCGTCGTACTTCACGGTATCGGAGACTTTCTTGTCGAGCAGGCTGTCCCACTTTTCCGACTTGGCGACGTCTTTCAGTACGTCGGTGTCGAGCAGGCCGGTCGACGCCCATTCCTGGATGTCCGGGCCTTTGATCTGAGCAACGCCAGGCGGGTTGCCGGCGACTGCGCGGCTTTTCAGCACGGTCATGGCAGTGGCACCGCCACCACCGGCGACAGCGCCGTCTTTCCAGGTGAAACCGTCTTTTTCGACTTGCGCCTTGAGCACATCAACAGCGGCTTTTTCGCCACCGGACGTCCACCAGTGCACGACTTCGACCGAACCTTTGGATTCGGCAGCGGAAACACTGAGAGGCAGAATTGCGAGCGGGAACAGGGAGGCGACAGAAATGACAGTAGCGAGGCGAGAAATCGCATTCATCTGAGATGTACCTTTCTTGTTGTTATGCATGCAAGTCTGGTGCTTGCGCTGCACAGGAGTTTAAACAGGGCGATTCCCTTCGCAGGTAACGAAGGGACGCGCGAATGTCACCACATGGTTACACAGGAGTGCCCTGGAACAAGTGCGCCAAGGCAGTCGCCATGCTGGGTGACAAGGGTAGACGAGGGACCAGTACCGCTTGCCAGGCGTGATACAGATCGGGTTTGCCCGCCCAGATATCGGCACTTGGCACGTTTTGCGGATTGAGCTCGTGGTGCCAGCTGCCGTCGCAACGGTCGATGAAATTCTCTTCGCAGAATTCCCAGAACAGCCGGTACCAGGTTTCGTATTGTTCATCGCCGGTGCGTTTGAGCAAGGCGCTGGCAGCGGCGCTGGCTTCGGCGTGCGTCCAGTGCAGGCGATGGCGGACGACGGCCTTGTTGCCCCAGTCGAGGGTGTAGACGATGCCCGGCAAACCATCGACGTTCCAGCCGTTGCGGCAGTTGTTCTCGAAGAGTTTCTGCGCATCGGTCGCGAGCCAACCCGGTGTGAGCATGCCCGCCTGGACCCGCGCCGCTTCGAGGTGCAGCAACAGCCGCGCCCACTCGAAACCGTGGCCCGGCGTGGTGCCGTAGGGGCGGAAACCATCAGCAGGATTGTCGTGGTTGTATTCGCGCAACGGCTGCCAGTCGCGGTCGAAGTGCTCGATGACCATGTAACCGTTGGCGGCGGCGTGGCCATGGATCACCCGCTCGACGATGCGTTGCGCACGCACCAGCCAGCGCGAGTCTTCAGTGACATCGGCCAGGGCGAGGAACGCTTCGGTGGCGTGCATGTTGCTGTTGGCGCCGCGATAAGCTTCTTCTTCACGCCAGTCGCGGTTGAAGAATTCGCGCATGGCGCCCTCTTCTTCGCTCCAGAAATACGTGTCGATGATGTCGATGGCGTCATCCAGCAACGCTTGCGCGCCGGGGCGTTTGGCGACCACAGCGGAGCTGGCGGCCAATGCGACGAACGCGTGCAGGTAGGCATTCTTGCCGGTGTTGTCGTCACGGTGTTCGGCGACGGCGAACCAACCGCCGTGCAATGCATCGCGCAATGGCCCGCGCAGGGCGGCGATGCCGTGATCGATCAGTTCGGCGAAACCCGGCAGGCCCTGGATATGGGCCATGGCGAAGCTGTGGGTCATGCGCGCAGTGTTCATGGTTTCGGCTTGCGCGTTGGCCGGCAGACGGCCGCGTTCGTCGAGGTTGCCGAAGCCTTCAGGGAGTTTTGCTGCCTTGGCGAAATCCAGCAGGCGCAGGCCTTCGGCGGCGAGCCATTGCTGGTGGGCAGGGGCGTTCAGCCAACTGCTGAAGCCGGGTTGGAAGAGATCCATGGTTGGCCTTTTTTGTTGTTATGACTGCGGGGAGTCTAAACAACGGGCCGGGGTGGGCTTGTAACGAAGGGGGCGGGGTTTGTCACCAGCCCGTGACAAAGAGCAACCCCTCACCCCAGCCCTCTCCCGGAGGGAGAGGGGGCCGACCGCGGGGTATTGAAGAGTTACGCCGACCTGAAAGTTTTCAGCGAAACCATAATCGACACAGTGTTTCAGGTCGATATATGACGCAAGACAACTCGGTCAGTCCCCTCTCCCTACGGGCGGTCCGACGTTTCGGGAGGGCTAGGGTGAGGGGTTCTTTTGATCTAATCCACTGAACGCGGCAATTGCAGGGTCACCCGCAACCCACCCTCACGCAAATTCTGCAACGTCACTTCGCCGCCATGACTGTGAGCAATATTGCGCGCAATACCCAACCCCAACCCATACCCCTGCTGCTGCCCCGCCAACCGGAAGTGCGGCTCGAACACCTGCTCCAGCCGCTGCTCCGGCACGCCCGGCCCTTCATCGTCGACATGCAAGACAAACGCGCTGTCATCGTCATCGATGTGCAGATGCGCGTTCTGCCCATACTTCAAGGCGTTGTCGATCAAATTGCCGATGCAACGCTTGAGCGCCAACGGTTTGCCCGGATACGCCGCCAACGCCCGGCCCTGCTGAGTCACGCGACCATTGCCGTTCGGCGCCAGATACGGCTCGACCAGACAATCGAGCACATGGTTGAGATCCACCGGCTCGATGTTCTCGTGGATGTCGGTGTCTTTCACGCATTGCAGCGCGCCTTTGACCAGCAGTTCCAGCTCGTCCAGATCACGGCCGAACTTGGCTTGCAGGGTTTCGTCTTCGAGCAATTCGACGCGTAGGCGCAAGCGCGTGATCGGTGTGCGCAGGTCGTGAGAAATCGCACTGAACAACTGACTGCGTTCGGTCAGGTAACGGCTGATGCGTTCGCGCATTGTGTTGAACGCACGGCCCACTTCGACCACTTCACTGCCGCCACCCTCGGCCACTGGCTCGACGTCGGCGCCCAGCGACATGTCCCGCGCTGCCCGTGCCAGACGCTTGAGCGGCCGGCTCTGCCAGTGCACCAATACGCCGATGAACAGCAGCAGAAAGCCGCTGGTGAGGACGATGAACCACACCTGCTGCGACGGCAGGCCTTGCTCTTCAAGACTGGTGTACGGCTCGGGCAGTAAAGAGGCGATGTACAGCCATTCGCCCGGCGCCATCTGGATCTGTGTGACCAGCACAGGCGGGTTCACCGGCTCCAGGGTCAGCGCGTAATGCGCCCACGAACGTGGCAACTCATCGAGCTTCAGCCCGGCGTTGAAAATCCGCAGGTCCTCGGGACTGACAAAGGTCACTGAAATATCCGTGTCATGGCCGAGGGTCTGGCGCAGTACTTCGTCGACCGCTTTCATCACCGCCGCTTTACGCGGCGTCACCGGTAGCACGTCCATGCCGAGCGGTTTGTCGTTGAGCGTCACGACAAATCGGGTGCCGCCCATGCTGCGCAATTGGTCGAGTACCAACGGCCGGTAAGCCACCGGCAACGAGCGGAAGTAACTGACGCTGGCGGTCATCGAATGCGCAAGGCTGCGGGCGCTGGTGACCAGGCCTTCGAGCTGCGTGGCGCGCAGTTGCGAAACCCAGATCACACTCGACAGTGTTTGCGCGAACAACACCGCCAACAGCGTCAAGAGCAGCATTCGCCCAAGCAACGAGCGCGGCACCGGCACCCTGGCGGCGATTTTGCGCAACGACTCAGTGACCATTGCCGGCAACCACGTTGGCTGCCAGTTGATAACCGCTGCCGCGCACGGTGCGAATCAGTCGTGGCGGTTTTTCAGTGTCGCGCAGGCGCTGACGCAAACGGCTGACAGCCATGTCGACGATGCGATCGAGCGGCATCAGGTCGCGGCCACGGGTGGCGTTGCCGATGGTGTCGCGGTCGAGGATTTCCTGCGGGTGATCAAGGAACAGTTTCAGCAGAGCGAAGTCGGCACCCGAGAGGATTACTTCCTCGCCGTCGGTGTGAAACAGCCGATGGCTGACCATGTCCAGCCGCCACTCGTCGAACGCCAGCACTTCACTGCCGCTGCGTTCCTGACCGAATTGCGCACGGCGCAGCAGGGCTTTGATGCGTGCCTGCAACTCGCGAGGGCTGAAGGGTTTGCCGAGGTAGTCGTCGGCGCCGAGTTCCAGCCCGATCACGCGGTCGGCTTCGTCGGAGCTGGCGGTGAGCATGATGATCGGCACCTGCGCCTGACGCGGATGCTGGCGCACCCAACGGCACAGGCTGAAACCGTCTTCGTCGGGCAGCATGACATCGAGGATCACCAGATCGCTCGGCGCTTCGTTGAGTGCCTGACGGAAACTGGCGCCATCGGCGGTGGCCCGCACCTGAAACCCGGCGCGGGTCAGGTAGGTTTCCAGCAACTCGCGTATTTCCTGGTCGTCATCGACCAACAATATCGACTTGTTGACTGAGCTCACTTCGAAGGCATCCTTGTTGTTGGAATTGGGGCGGATTATGCCTGATGAACCGATCGTTCCCACGCTCTGCGTGGGAATGCCTCAAGGGACGCTCTGCGTCAAGTGACGCGGAGCGTCACGGGCTGCATTCCCACGCAGAGCGTGGGAACGATCCTCAGCCAGCTTGCTCGAGGGCTACACCCGCGCCCATAAGGCCGGAATACGGCGCTGTCACCAGCCACACCGGAATGCCTTTGAAATAATCGCTCATACAACCTTTGTCCGCGAAGCTGCGGGCAAAACCGCTTTCGAGGAAGAAATCGGCAAAACGTGGAATCACACCACCGACGATAAACACCCCGCCACGCCCGCCCGTGGTCAGCACGTTGTTGCCGGCCACACGCCCAAGCCAGCAGCAGAACTGCTCGAGCACTTCCAGGGCAATCGGATCGCCCGCCAGACCGGCCGCGGTAATCGCTTCCGGCGTATCGAGTGTCGGCTCATGGCCATCGACCGCGCAGATCGCCCGGTAAACCCGTGGCAATCCACCACCGCTCAACGCGGTTTCGGCGCTGACATGGCCGATCTCGTTATGGATGTGCTGCCACAACTGGGTTTCACGCGGGCTGCTCAGCGGCAGATCAACGTGACCGCCCTCGCCCGGCAACGCCGCGAAACGACCTTCCCCCAGATCGAGCAAAGTGCCGACGCCAAGGCCGGTGCCCGGACCGATCACCACCGCCGGACGCAACGGTTCCGGCGTGCCTTCGCAAACCACACGGAATTCGCCCGGCTGCAAACGGGTCATGCCCAGCGCCATCGCCGAGAAGTCGTTGACCAGCAATAACTGCTCGACCTGCAAGGTTTTGCAGAATGCAGTGCGGCTCAGCCGCCAGTGATTGTTGGTGAACTTGAATTCATCGCCGCTGACCGGGCCGGCCACCGACAGGCACACTGAACCGATCGAACCCGGTGCCAAGCCAAGCCCGCTCAGATAGAGGCTGATCGCCTCTTCCGGGCTGGCGTGGTCGGCGGTGGCCAGGATCTGAACCGCTTCCAGTTGCTGGTTTTTCCACAGCGCAAACCGCGCGTTGGTGCCTCCGATGTCACCGACCAAAGCCAGTTTCAATTAAGCGTCTCCAGGGCAGAAGTAAAGGCGCTGGCGCCCTGCTCTGCCGAGCTGAAGGCCATGCGCATGAAGCCGAACAGCTCACGTCCGCTGCCGATGTTGTTGGCCAACAGGCCCTTGGCGGGTTCGCGCGCTGCAAATTCTGCGGCGTCGACCTTGAGCTCCAAGGTGCCTTTGACGCCATCGACGCGGATGATATCGCCCTCTTGCACGCGTGCCAAAGCGCCGCCGACATAAGCTTCGGGGCTGACGTGAATTGCCGCCGGGATTTTCCCCGAGGCGCCGGACATGCGTCCGTCCGTCACCAGCGCAACTTTGAAGCCGCGATCCTGCAGCACACCGAGGAACGGCGTCATCTTGTGCAGCTCGGGCATACCGTTGGAGCGCGGGCCCTGGAAGCGCATCACTGCAACGAAATCTTTTTCCAGCAGACCGGCCTTGAACGCGTCGGCCAGATCCTGTTGATCCTGGAACACCATCGCCGGCGCTTCGACGATCTGGTTTTCCAGCGCCACAGCGGACACCTTCATCACACCGCGACCGAGGTTGCCTTCCATCACGCGCAAACCGCCTTCCGGCGAGAACGCACGGGCGACCGGACGCAGGATGTTTTCGTCGAGGCTGTCGAGCGGGCCTTCGCGCCAGATCAGTTCACCGTTATCAAGGAACGGTTCTTTGGTGTATTTGCTCAAGCCGTGACCGAGCACGGTGTTGACGTCTTCGTGCAACAGACCGGCGCCAAGCAGCTCGCGGATCAGGAACGACATGCCGCCCGCTGCCTGGAAGTGGTTGATGTCGGCTTTGCCGTTCGGGTAGACGTGGCTCAGGGTCGGCACGACTTCGGAGAGGTCGGCCATGTCCTGCCAGGTCAGTTGAATGCCTGCGGCCATGGCGATGGCCGGCATGTGCAGGGTGTGGTTGGTCGAACCGCCGGTGGCGTGCAACGCAACAATCGAGTTGACCAGCGACTTCTCGTCGACGATTTCGCCGATCGGCATGAAGTTGCCGTTCTGCTTGGTCAAGCGCGTCACTTGGTGCGCGGCTTCGCGGGTCAGCGCGTCACGCAGCGGCGTGTTCGGGTTGACGAACGAGGCACCCGGCAAGTGCAGGCCCATGACTTCCATCAGCAATTGGTTAGTGTTGGCGGTGCCGTAGAAGGTGCAAGTGCCCGGGCTGTGGTAGGACTTCATCTCCGATTCCAGCAGCTCTTCGCGGGTGGCTTTGCCTTCGGCGTACTTCTGGCGGACGTCGGCTTTTTCCTTGTTGGAAATCCCCGAGACCATCGGCCCGCCCGGCACAAAGATCGTCGGCAGGTGACCGAAACGCAGCGACCCCATCATCAGGCCCGGAACAATTTTGTCGCAGATGCCGAGCATCAACGCGCCGTCGAACATGTTGTGCGACAACGCCACCGCCGTGGACAACGCGATCACTTCGCGGCTCGGCAGGCTCAGTTCCATGCCCGGCTCGCCTTGGGTGACGCCGTCGCACATTGCCGGCGTACCACCAGCGAACTGGCCGACCGAGCCGATTTCGCGCAGGGCGTTCTTGATCTGTTCCGGGAACACTTCATACGGCTGGTGCGCCGAGAGCATGTCGTTATACGAAGAAACAATGGCGATGTTCGCCGAGTTCATCATCCGCAAGCTGTGTTTGTCTTCAGTGCCGCAACCGGCCACGCCGTGGGCGAAGTTGGCGCATTGCAGCTTGCCGCGCATCGGCCCGTCAGTGGCGGCGCCGCGAATCAGTGCAAGGTAAGCCTGACGCGTGGCGCGGCTGCGGGCGATAAGCCGTTCGGTGACCTCAAGAACGCGGGGATGCATGTGTAGAACTCCAGGCTAACGGATGTGGCGACCTGATTGTCTATGCTGATCAAACGCCGTTGTTGTTGGAATGACAGACGGCTTTTTTGACCAATCGGACCAGTTGATTCAGGTCACTCGTTGTAGATAAAACAAAATATTGCCACTAAAAAGGCTTGTTTTCTATTTTTATGCGAATAATCTTGTAATTCCAACAACAAAACGACGGCGGCGCTGTTCCATGACTCTTCGAATCGCAATCAATGGTTTTGGCCGCATTGGCCGTAATGTCCTGCGCGCACTGTATACCCAAGGCTATCGACAGGATTTGCAGATCGTCGCCATCAACGATCTGGGCGACAGCTCGATCAACGCCCATCTGCTCAAATACGACACCGTTCATGGCACGTTCGACGCGCAAGTCGAGCATGATAACGAGAGCCTGACGGTCAACGGCGACCGCATTGCCGTCAGCGCGATCCGCAACCCGGCCGAACTGCCATGGGCCGCGGAAAAAATCGACGTGGTATTCGAGTGCACCGGTCTGTTTACCGACCGAGCCAAAGCCGCCGCGCATCTTACTGCCGGCGCACGCAAAGTGATCATCTCGGCCCCGGCCAAAGGCGCCGACGCCACCGTCGTTTATGGTGTGAACCACGACATTCTGCGCCAATCGCACCAGATCATCTCCAATGCTTCGTGCACCACCAACTGCCTGGCGCCGGTTGCCCAGGTGCTGCACCGTGAGCTGGGCATCGAAAGCGGTCTGATGACCACCATCCACGCCTACACCAACGATCAGAACCTGACCGACGTCTATCACACCGACCCGTACCGCGCGCGTTCGGCCACGCAGAACATGATCCCGAGCAAGACCGGCGCCGCTGAAGCGGTGGGCCTGGTGTTGCCGGAACTGGCGGGCAAACTGACCGGCATGGCCGTGCGCGTACCGGTGATCAATGTGTCGCTGGTGGATTTGACCGTGCAGTTGAAAAAAGAAGCCAGCGCCGAGGAAGTCAACGCGCTGCTCAAGGCTGCCAGCCAACACTCGAAGATATTGGGTTACAACACGTTGCCGCTGGTTTCCAGCGACTTCAACCACAACCCGCTGTCGTCGATCTTCGACGCCAACCACACCAAATCCAGCGGCAAACTGCTGAAAGTGCTGGCCTGGTACGACAACGAATGGGGCTTCTCGAACCGCATGCTGGATAACTGCCTGGCGTTGTGTAACGCGGAATAAGGTTGCCCTGCCCCCCTGTAGGAGCTGCCGCAGGCTGCGATCTTTTGATCTTGTTTTTAAGATCACCATCAAAAGATCGCAGCCTGCGGCAGCTCCTACATTGGGTTCCATACCGGGCTTTACCGTTCTTTGACAATTCAGGGCTTGACCATACGGGCAGATGATAAGCATTATCATTTGCTCAAAATGGATCAGGTCCTCCCGTGAGTCAATCGCGCTTCAACCACGTCTTCCTCACCCAGCGCATGTCCCTGCTGCGGACGCTGGAACGGATGGTCAACAATCACAGCACCGCTGAAGACCTGTTGCAGGAGACCTACCTGCGCGTGACGCGGGCGCTGAGCGAGCGGGCCATCGATCATCTTGAACCCTTTGTTTTCCAGACCGCGCGCAATCTGGCGCTGGACCATTTGCGTGCGCGCAAGATCCATTCGCGCACGATGGTCGATGACGTGCCGCAGGACATCGTGCACAGCATCGCCGCCCCCGCCAGCAGCGCCGAAGACGCCGCCCACGCCGAACAAATGCTGGAGCGCCTGAACGTGAGCCTCAGTCAACTCAGCCCGCGTCAGCAACAAATTTTCATCCTCAGCCGCTTGCACGGGCACAGCTATCAGGAAATTGCCGACGAACTGAGCGTTTCCCTCAGTACCGTGCAGAAGGAATTGAAACTGATCATGACCATTTGCATCGGCGTCGCCGAACGACACGACAGCAGCGGCAAGCTGTAAGCTTCAAGCTCCAAGTAAAAACGAAAAGCAGTGCACGCATCTGGCTTGCAGCTTGCAGCTTGAAGCTTGAAACTGCTTCGCCAGAAGCCCGAGGAAACACCGTGACGGACACCCACCGCTCGCCTTCGCCAGATTCGGCGCAGGACGCTGCAACCGCAATGGACCAGGCTTTGGACTGGCTCATCGTGCTCGGCAGCCCGGACGAGGAGCAGACCCGGCAGTTCCACGCATGGCTGGAGGCCGACCCGCTGAATGCCGAGGCGTTTGCCAAGGCGCAGGCGATCTGGGACGGCCCGCAAATCGCTCAATGTGCGCAAAGCCTTGCCGCAAAACCGGCGAAAGTCACCGTCCTCAAGCGTTTGCGTCCCCACTGGAAACCACTGGCCACTGCGGCGGTGCTGTTGCTCGGGTTGTTCAGTTTCAGCAATTTGCCGATGCGCATTCAGGCCGATCACCTGACCGTGGTCGGCGAGCGTCAGCGCCTGCAACTGGAGGACGGTTCGAAAGTCCTGCTCAACACCAATTCGGCGTTCTCCAGCACCATCGACGATCAGCAGCGCGTGGCCCGGCTGTATCAGGGCGAGGCGTATTTCGAGATTGCCGGCGGGCGCAACCAGCCACTGGAAATCGACGCCGGCCCGGTCAAGGCCAGCGTCCGTGACACGGCGTTTGCCGTGCGTTATCTCGATGGCGTGGCGCAGGTCAACGTGCAGCGTGGCGATGTCGATCTGCGCGCGACCCATGACGATGCACGGGTGCGTTTGTCGGCCGGTGAGAGTATTCGCATCGGCCCCAACGGTTTCGACCGCCCGGCGAAACTCGATGCCAACACCGATCTGGCCTGGGTCCAGGGCCGACTGGTGTTCGAGAACTGCCCGTTGAATCAGGTGCTGGCCGAACTGCGTCGTTACTATCCCGGCTGGATCATCAATACCAATGAACAGCTGGCCGACGTTAACGTCACTGGCAACTACCGGCTCGATCAGCCGCTCGACGTGGTTCGCTCCCTCGCCCACATCACCTCGGCGCGCCTGCAGGAATTCCCGGCGCTGGTGATCCTGAACTAAATGAGAATTATTTTTACTCGATAGCGGAAGCCCGTTCGTCTCGTTATAGCCAATGCAATTGATTCGCATCACGATGCCAATCAGCAACTATAAAGATTCGTGCGACACGGAGCGCTATCGATGTCCTCACGCCTTACCCGCCAGACCTCCCCTTCCCGCGTATTGTCGCTGCTGACCGCCGCCATTCTCATGGCCGGCACCGCACCGCTGATGGCTGCCACCGAGCAGCCGGGACGCAACATGGGTGATTACTCGTTCGCCATCGGCCAGCAACCGCTGGTGTCGGCACTCAATGCCTTCACTGCTGTGACGGGTTGGCAGGTCGGCTTGCCGGCAGAGTTGGGGCAGAACGTATCGTCGCCGGGCGTGCGCGGTTCGCTGCCACCGGAAAAAGCCCTCGAGCGTCTGTTGGTGGGGACCAACCTGAGCTTCCGCAAGCTGAGCAACAACAACGTCGTGCTGGAAAAACGCAACGCCG
This sequence comes from Pseudomonas helmanticensis, assembly GCF_900182985.1. Taxonomy (NCBI): domain Bacteria; kingdom Pseudomonadati; phylum Pseudomonadota; class Gammaproteobacteria; order Pseudomonadales; family Pseudomonadaceae; genus Pseudomonas; species Pseudomonas helmanticensis. The sequence continues at coordinate 976,829 of NZ_FXUY01000002.1, forward strand.
GCGGTTCCCTCAATCTTGATCAGGTGACCATCAGCGCCACGCGTCAGGAACAGTCGGTGAGCAGCGTGCCGGCCACCGTCAGCGTGCAGACCCGCGAGGATCTGGATCGCAACAACGTCAACTCGATCAAGGATCTGGTGCGTTACGAGCCGGGCGTTTCGGTGGGCGGTGCCGGTCAACGTGCCGGCATCACTGGCTACAACATCCGTGGTATTGACGGTGACCGCGTCCTGACCCAAGTCGACGGCGTGCAAGTGCCAGACAGTTTCTTCAACGGTCCGTACGCGCAGACCAACCGCAATTACGTCGACCCGGAAATCGTCAAACGCGTCGAAATTCTCCGTGGCCCGGCCTCAGTGCTGTACGGCAGCAATGCGATTGGCGGCGCCGTCAGCTACTACACCCTCGATCCGGACGACATCATCAAGCCTGGCCAGGACGTCGGCGCACGGCTGAAAACCGGTTACAGCTCGGCCGATGACAGCTGGCTGACCTCCGGCACCGTTGCTGGCCGCACTGGCGACTTCGACGGTTTGCTGCACCTGAGCCAGCGCAACGGTCATGAAACCGAATCCTACGGCGAAACCGGTGGCACCGGCCTGAACCGCACCGAGGCCAATCCGCAAGACGTGCGCACCACCAACGTGCTGGCCAAACTCGGCTGGAACTACGCTGACGACGCGCGCTTCGGCCTCACCTACGAACACTACAAAGACGATCGCGACACCAATCAGTTGAGCGCCGTCGGTGGCCCGTTCAACGCTGGACGCGGGTTTGGTTTCTACAAGGCGCGCACCGGCAACGACACCGTTACCCGCGAGCGTTTTGGTCTGGAACACCGCTTCGCACTGGACACCGCGTTGGCCGACAACATCAAGTGGTCGCTCAACTACCAGATCGCCAAGACCGACCAAACCACCCAGGAAATCTACGCGCCGTCGCGCACCGTGTTGCGCAACCGCGACACCAATTACAAGGATCGCCAGTGGGTATTCGATGCGCAGGCTGACAAGTCGTTTGCCATCGCCGACACCGACCACACCATCACCTACGGCACGACCATCAAGCAGGACAAAGTCACCGGACTGCGCACCGGCAACGGCACCTGCCTGACCGTCAGCGGCGCCTGCCGGGTGATCGGTGCGCCAAGCGCCGCCGACACCCTGAAACCGGCCAGCGACTTCCCGGATCCGACCATCAACAGCTACAGCCTGTTCGCGCAGGATCAGATCAGCTGGGGTAACTGGACGTTCCTGCCGGGCGCACGTTACGACTACACCCAACTCAAGCCGCACATCACCGATGAGTTCCTCGCCACTGCCGACCAGAGCGGCAACGGTCAAGTCAGCGACAAGGAAAAAACCTGGCATCGTCTGTCGCCGAAGTTCGGCACGACCTACAGCTTCAACGATAACTACACCTGGTACGGTCAGTACGCCGAAGGCTTCCGCACGCCGACCGCCAAGGCCTTGTACGGTCGCTTTGAAAACCTCGCGGGCGGCTACCAGGTCGCGCCGAACCCGGATCTGGAACCGGAAAAAAGCAAAAGCTATGAAACCGGCCTGCGTGGCCAATTTGAAGCGGGCACCTTCGACGTTGCGGTGTTCTACAACAAGTACCGTGATTTCATCGATGAAAACGCGATCACTCCGGGCTACTCCGAGACCACGTTCCAGAGCAACAACATCAAACACGCCACCATCAAAGGCGTGGAGCTTAAAGGTCGCCTGAACCTCGATACCTTCGGCGCACCGACCGGCCTCTACACCCAAGGCTCGATGGCGTATCTGTACGGCCGCAATGACGACAGCGGTCAGCCGCTGAACAGCGTCAATCCGCTGACCGGCGTGTTCGGTCTCGGTTATGACCAGGATAAATACGGTGCGTTGCTGAGCTGGACGCTGGTCAAGCGCAAGGATCGTGTCGACAGCACCATGTTCAAGACACCGGACGGCACCAGCACCCAGTTCAAGACCCCGGGTTATGGCGTGCTCGACCTGGCCGGCTTCTACAAAGTCACCGACGATGTGACCGTCAACGCCGGTCTCTACAACCTGACCGACAAGAAATACTGGCAGTGGGATGACGTGCGCGGTTACGACAGCGTCGGCGAAGCCTCGGTCACGCAGCCGGCCAACCTTGATCGCCTGACCCAGCCGGGCCGCAACTTCGCGATCAATCTGGTCTGGGACATCTGATCCGGCCGACCTCACGGCGCGTGTCCACGCACCGCCCCGTGAGGTTTTTTTACGCTCGCGCGCTTGCTGGTTCGTCTCGTTAGCAAGCGCCTCAATTTCTCAAGGATTTGTCATGACCGCTCAAGACACCGAACAACGCCCTGCCCTGCGTTCGCAACGCTTGAACCAGATCACCAACGAGCCGCACACCAAGCTCGATGCGCTGGTCAAGGCGCATGCGCCGTTCGAGACCCGCGCCAACTTCGCCCGTTTCGTGGTCGCGCAGTACCTGTTCCAGTCAGAACTGGTCGACCTGTACAACGATGCCGAACTGACCGCGATCGTGCCTGACCTGCCCGCGCGTTGCCGCGCCGAAGCGGCCAGGGCTGACCTCGCGGATCTCGACACCGAAGTCCCTGCACCGGTCGCCGGCGCGGTGAAAAATCCGAGCAAGGCCCGTGCACTGGGCTGGATCTTCGTGTCTGAAGGCTCGAAGCTCGGCGCTGCGTTCCTGATCAAACGCGCGGTGGCGCTGGAGCTGAGCGAAACCTTCGGTGCCCGTCACCTCGGTGAGCCAGAAGGTGGCCGTGCCGAAGGCTGGAAGAGTTTCGTGCGTACCCTCGATTCGCTGCAGTTCACTGCCGAGGAAGAAGCCGAAGTCGAGCAAGGCGCGATCGATGCGTTCAACCGCTTCACCGTGTTGCTGGAACAGGCCTACGCCACCGAAGCCGAACTCGCCTGAGTCACAAAAATCCCCCTGTAGGAGCTGCCGCAGGCTGCGATCTTTTGATCTTGAAAACAACCTCAAAAGATCGCAGCCTGCGGCAGCTCCTACAGGGGGAGCGCGTAAGTCTGTAAGATCTCCATTCCGCTTCAGAAGCAATCCGCTGAGCCCATGCCGCAACCCGCCTCCTCAAAACTCGCCCGCGTGCTGTTCGGCCTCTTGGCCTACGTCAGCCTCGGCATCGGCCTGATCGCCATTGTCGTGCCCGGCCTGCCGACCACCGAGTTCATCCTCCTCGCCGCCTGGGCCGCGACCCGCAGCTCGCCGCGCCTGAGTGCCTGGCTGGAAAACCATCGGCTGTTCGGGCCGATTCTGAGTAACTGGCGCAACGGCAAGATCATCGCGCGCAAAGCCAAAGTCAGCGCGACGATAAGCATGCTGCTCTGCGCGACGTTGATGCTAGTGATGCTCGATCACGGCTGGCCGATCTATCTGGCGATTGCCGGGATGGGGTTGGGAAATCTGTGGATCTGGTCGCGCCCGGAATCGATTCCTGTTTAAGCCACACCGAGTTTCTGTGTGAAGAACTTTTGTGGTGAGGGGATTCTGTGGCGAGGGGATTTATCCCCGATTGGCTGCGAAGCAGCCACAGTCCAGAAACCCTGATTTGTCAGACAGAACCCATTCTCAGGTTTTGGGCCTGCTTCGCAGGCCATCGGGGATAAATCCCCTCGCCACAAAAGCTATCCAATTCACGCAAACACTTCCCTGAAATTGTTCTGATTTCCAGCACTTTCCCCTGCGCAAACGTTTAGCGATGACCGTTCGTCGGCAACCGCCTCATGCCCTCTCGCCTCGCGCCGATGAGCATTGAATGGCGCTGAATGGATTTGGCGAACCGGATAGTTCATATCCGCCTGCCACCCGTTTATTCATTCGCGAGATCGCCCCATGTTCGACTCTCTGTCCATTCGCCTGAAAATCGTCCTGCTCTCCGGTCTGTGCCTGCTCGGTGTGGTCGCACTGATCGTCGGCATGAACATTTACCAGACCAACCAGAACGACGAACTGGTCAGCAATTCCAGCAATCAGCTGCTCACCGCCAGTGTGCAGAACCTGCTGCAAGCCAAGGCCGCCGAACAAGCGGTGCGGGTGCAGAAAACCTTCGGCGAAAGCCTGACGGTGATCACCGCCCTGGCTGACCAGATCAAGGACATGCGGGTGATGGCCGCCAAGCGCTCGCTGGACGCCGGCGCCCTGCGCGAAGAGTTGAACCTGAGCCTGAAAACCGCCTTCGAGCGCAACGACAAAGTGCTCGGCATCTGGCTCGCCTTTGAACCGAACGGCCTCGATGGCAAGGACAGTGAATTCGTCAGCGACGCCGCGCGCCAGTCCAACGAAGCCGGGCGCTTCGCGACTTACTGGAGTCGCGCCGCCGGTTCCTCGCTGAACACCATCATGGTCGAAGAAGACCTGACCAAAACCACCCTCAGCGTCAGCGGCACGCCGTACAACAGTTGGTACACCTGCCCTCGCGACAACAAGCGCACCTGCTTGCTTGACCCGTATGCCGACACCGTGGGCAACAAGGAAATGCTCATGACGACCATTTCCGTACCACTGATCATCGACGGCAAGGCCATCGGCGTGGTCGGTGTCGACATTGCCCTCGACGCCTTGCAAGCGGCCGCCGTGGATTCCCAGCGCAACCTGTTCAACAACGCCGGGCACATGCTGATTGTCTCCGGCAGCGGCGTGCTCGGTGCCGACAGTTCCGACGCGAGCAAAGTCGGCAAAAAAATCAGCGACACCCTCGGTGCCGATGGCAAGGATGTCCTGCAACTGCTGACCTCCGGCACACCGAAGATTCTCGAACAGGGCGAGCTGATTCGTGCCGTGTACCCGGTTGACCCGATCGGCAACTCGCGTGCCTGGGGCGTGGTCATCGACCTGCCGAAACACGTGTTGCTGGCCGATTCGGTCAAGCTGCAAGCAGTGCTCGACGACGCCCAGGAAACCGGCGTGATCACCGCACTGCTGGTCGCCGTCGCCGCCGGTCTTGTTGGCCTGTTGCTGATCTGGCTCACGGCGTCCGGTGTGACCCGGCCGATCAACAGCGTCGCCGAGATGCTGAAGAACATCGCCAGCGGTGAAGGTGATTTGACCCAACGCCTGAACTACAGCAAAAAAGATGAGCTGGGTGAACTGGTGAACTGGTTCAACCGTTTCCTCGACAAGCTGCAACCGACCATCGCGCAGATCAAGCAGAGCATCACCGAAGCGCGCGGCACTGCCGACCAGTCTTCGGAAATCGCCCGTCAGACCAGTGAAGGCATGCAGGTGCAGTTCCGCGAGATCGATCAGGTTGCGACCGCCTCCAACGAAATGAGCGCCACCGCCCACGACGTCGCTAACAGCGCATCCAACGCCGCGAATGCCGCGAAAGGTGCCGATCAGTCGGCCAGGGATGGCATGTCGATCATCGAGCGCAGCACCCGCGACATCAACCAACTGGCCGATGAAGTCAGCAAAGCGGTGACCGAGGTCGAAGCGTTGGCGGTCAATAGCGAGCAGATCGGCTCGGTGCTGGAAGTGATCCGCAGCATCGCCGAACAGACCAACCTGCTGGCGCTCAATGCGGCGATTGAAGCGGCACGTGCCGGTGAGAGCGGGCGTGGTTTCGCGGTGGTCGCCGACGAAGTGCGTAACCTCGCCAAACGCACGCAGGATTCGGTGGAAGAAATTCGCGTGGTGATCGAGCGCATTCAGACCGGCACCCGTGGCGTGGTCGCGACCATGCATTCGAGCCAGACTCAGGCGCACCACAACGCCGGGCAGATTCGTCAGGCGGTCGATGCATTGGGCAAGATCAGCGACGCGGTAACGGTGATCAGCGACATGAACCTGCAAATCGCCAGCGCCGCCGAGCAGCAGAGCGCGGTGGCCGAGGAGGTTAACCGCAACGTTTCGGCCATTCGTACCGTGACCGAAACCCTGACCGGGCAAGCCACTGAATCGGCAGCGATCAGCAGCCAGCTCAATGCCTTGGCCAGCCAACAGATGAAATTGATGGACCAGTTCCGCGTCTAAACCACACCGCATTTCCCTTGTAGGAGTGAGCCTGCTCGCGATCGCGGTGGATCAGTGGAACATGTGTCGACTGATCTACCGCGATCGCGAACAGGCTCACTCCTACAGGAGCTTTCATCTAATCCAATAATGTTTTGCACTATCATCGCCCTCTCGCTCCGGAGGGCCTTCGATGACTGATTTACTCACGTCCATTCAAGCCGCACTCGGCTTGCCGCACACGCCGATTCCGTTCACCGATCACGGCGCCCTGCCCTCGGCGTTCGCCGTCACTGACCTTGCGTGCGCGAGCATCGCCGCTGCCGCTCAGGCCGTCAGCGAATTGATCCAGCAGCAGACCGGTCATTTGCCGGCCATTGCAGTCGACCGTCGATTGGCTTCGTTCTGGTTCTCCAGCTCGCTCCGCCCGAGCGGCTGGCAAGTGCCACCGCTGTGGGATCCGATTGCCGGTGACTATGCAACGAAAGACGGCTGGATCCGCCTGCACACCAACGCCCCGCACCATCGCGCCGCTGCCGAAAGCGTGCTCGGCGCCTGCGCTGACCGAACGGTGATGGCGGCGAAAGTCGCGCAATGGGCGAGCACGGATCTGGAGCAAGCGGTGGTCGAGGCCAAGGGTTGCGCCGCCGAAATGCGCAGTTGGGCGCAGTGGCAACATCATCCGCAAGGGTTGGCGGTGAATGCCGAGCCGCTGGTGCATTTTCTCGATTCGCCGGATGAAAACGCGCAACCGTGGCAAGGCTCGGTCGAGCGACCATTGGCCGGGATCAAGGTGCTGGATCTGACGCGCGTTCTGGCTGGCCCCACCGCCAGTCGCTTTCTCGCCGGCCTTGGCGCTGACGTATTGCGCATCGACCCGCCGACCTGGAACGAGCCCGGTGTGGTGCCGGAAATGACCCTCGGCAAACGCTGTGCGCGTCTGGATCTGCAGGATCCGGAGGATCGCGCGGTGTTCGAAAACCTCCTCAAGCAAGCCGATATTCTGCTCCACGGCTACCGCGCCGACGCACTGGAACACCTCGGTTTCGGCGCCGAACGCCGCCGGCAACTGGCACCGGGTCTGATCGACGTCAGCCTCAACGCCTACGGCTGGAGCGGCCCATGGCAGAACCGCCGCGGTTTCGACAGTCTGGTGCAGATGAGCAGCGGCATCGCCGAGGCCGGGCAGCGTTGGCAGCAAGCTGACAAACCGACGCCGTTGCCGGTGCAGGGGCTGGATCATGCGACCGGGTATGTGATGGCGGCGAGTGCGATCCGACTGTTGACCGAGCGTTTGGAGACCGGTCGCGGTGGCGCGGCGCGGTTGTCGCTGGCGCGGACGGCGAAGTTGTTGATTGAGTGTGGGCCTGGCACGGGTGAAGTTTTACGCGACGAGGATGAGCAGGATCAGGATTCCTTTCTGGAGCAGACACCGTGGGGGTCGGCGCATCGGTTGCTGGCGCCGATAAAGATCCGCGGCACACCGCTGGAGTGGGCGTTGCCTGCCACGGACTTGGGTTCACACCGCCCACAGTGGTGAATCTGAAACCGCTATCGCGAGCAGGCTCACTCCTACAGTTGACCGCATTCCATCAGTAGAAATGCGGTCAACTGTAGGAGTGAGCCTGCTCGCGATAGCGCCTGAATTGGCCACGCAACTTCCGGATCAGTCCGCGCGGCTCAAGGATGTCCACAAAAGCTGCGCCGCATGCCCGCGATAAGGCCGCCAAACCTCCGCCCGCACAGCCAACTCCCGCGCCGTCGGCCGCTGTCCTTCCAGCACTTCCAACGCCCGCAACAACCCGACATCGCCATGGGGAAAACCATCCATATCGCGCAACTGCCGCAGTGCAATGTACTGCGCCGTCCACTCGCCAATCCCGTGCAACGCCAACAACCGCGCCACGCCACCGTCTCGATTCGGCTCAAAAAATAGTGGTTCGTCGAGCAATGCCTGCGCCACCCCAGACAGCGTACGCCCGCGACTTTTCGGCATGCCCAACGCCGCCAGATCGGCACCCGCCAGCACACTCGCGTCGGGAAAAACATGCGTCAATCCAGGCACCCCTGAAACCAGTGGCGCGCCATATTGCGCAACCAGTTTGCCGGCCAGACGAATTGCCGCAACCACGGTAATCTGCTGCCCAAGCACCGCGCGAAACGCCAGTTCCAACCCATCCCACGCCCCGGGAATCCGCAAGCCCGGTCGTTCGGTGATCAACCGCGCCAGCAAAGGATCATTGGCCAGATGCCGTTGAATCAGCGCCACATCGGCATCCAGATCAAACATCCGCCGTAATCTGGCAACGATCTCGGGCAGTGCCGCCGGATCAGGAAAATCCAGCTCAACCTGCAACGCATCACCCGCTTCCTGCCAGATCGATACCGTCCCGTGGACACCCTTCAAGCCAATGCTGCGCGAATAAACACCGTCGACGACCGACTCCATCCCGACCACCGCCCGCGCCGCAAGAAACCCCAACATCGCCGCCCAGTCATACGGCGGCTGATACTCAAGCGCCAATCTCACAACGACAGTAATCCGCTGTAAAGACCGTAAGCCGCCAGCCCCGCGCCGATGACCACGCAGGTAAAAATGCCCTTCTCGACATGGGTGAACAACGGCTCACCCGCCTCATGCTTGGCCTTGGCAAACAGGATCACCCCCGGTGCATACAGCAAGGCTGACAGCAGCAGATACTTCACCCCGCCGGCGTACAGCAACCACACCGCATAACCGAGGGCGATGCCGCCGATCAGCAGATCCTTGGTGCGCTCGGCCGAGGCGTGTTCGTAGGTTTCGCCGCGCCCGCTGAGCAACACCGCGTACGCCGCCGACCACAGGTACGGCACCAGAATCATCGACGAGGCCAGATAAATCAGGCTGGTGTAGGTGCCCGCCGAAAACAGCGTGATCAGCAGGAAAATCTGGATCATCGCGTTGGTCAGCCACAACGCATTGACCGGCACGTGATTGTTGTTTTCCTTTTTCAGAAACGCCGGCATGGTCTTGTCCTTCGCCGTGGCGAAGAGAATCTCCGCGCAGAGCAATGCCCACGACAACAACGCACCGAGCAGTGAAATCGCCAGACCGATGCTGATCAAGAGCGCGCCCCACGGCCCGACGATGTGTTCGAGCACCGCCGCCAGCGACGGGTTCTGCAGGTTGGCCAGTTCCGGCTGGCTCATGATCCCCAGCGACAGCACATTGACCAGCACCAGCAGCGCCAGCACGCCGACAAAACCGATCACCGTGGCGCGGCCAACGTCGCTACGTTTCTCCGCCCGCGCCGAGTACACGCTGGCGCCTTCGATACCGATGAACACGAACACGGTGACCAGCATCATATTGCGCACCTGATCCATCACCCCGCCGAAATTCGGGTTGCTGGTGCCCCAGATGTCGCGGGTAAAAATGTCGGCCTTGAACGCTACCGCCGCGATGACGATGAACATGATCAGCGGCACGACCTTGGCCACGGTGGTCAGCTGATTGATCAGCGCCGCCTCCTTGATCCCGCGCATCACCAGAAAATGCACGGCCCACAGCAGCACCGAGGCGCAGGCGATGGCGATTGGCGTGTTGCCCTGACCGAATACCGGAAAGAAGTAACCCAGCGTGCTGAACAGCAGAACGAAATAGCCGACGTTGCCCAGCCACGCGCTGATCCAGTAACCCCACGCCGACGAGAAACCCATGTAGTCGCCAAACCCGGCCTTGGCGTAGGCATACACGCCTGAATCCAGTTCGGGCTTGCGGTTGGCCAAGGTCTGAAAAACGAACGCCAGGGTCAGCATGCCGATCGCGGTAATGCCCCAACCGATCAGGATCGCCCCGGCATCGGCGCGCGCCGCCATGTTCTGCGGCAGCGAGAAAATCCCCCCGCCAATCATCGAACCCACCACCAGGGCGATCAACGCGCCTAATCGCAGCTTTTGCGTCGGTTGCGACATTCAAATCTCCCTTGTCCTGACAACGGTTCTCGAAACCTGTTTATACCTGTGGCGAGGGGATTTATCCCCGATGGGTGGCGCAGCCGCCCCAGATCCAGTCAGCGCGGTGTATCAGACAGACCGAGTACTCAGGGTTTGGGGCGGCTTCGCCACCCAAAGGGGATAAATCCCCTCGCCACAGGTTTATGTCTTAACTAACTAAATGGGTAAAGAGTAAATACGTTTATTAGATAACGCCAACAAACGCCCATTTATATATAGCCGATGACGCTAACGCCTAGCACGGTAAGTCGGTTTTGTGCGCGAATCCTGATAAATCAACTCTGTACTGAAAACAGATGCGAAAAATTTGCCAAAAGCTGAAAAAGAACTAGCGTGATAATTCGAAAGTAATAATAGCCATTCCCAAGCACTCCACCAGAAAGCCTCTAGGACGGGCATTTCAGACAATAGCTTTATGCCTGCAGTGGTTTCCTAAGTCATTCATTAACAATGGAATGTGACCATGCACTGATCTAAGTCAGCTGTTTGAACAGACAACAGAACTACGCTGTGATCTCTTCTCTCCTGCAATGGAGTCATGCAATGTCTGAAGCTCCCGGAAAACTACGACTAGGTGCACTGGTTGCATTGGTAGTCGGCTCGATGATCGGTGGCGGGATATTCTCTTTGCCACAAAACATGGCCGCCAGCGCCGACGTCGGTGCGGTACTGATCGGTTGGGCCATCACCGCTGTCGGCATGCTCACCCTCGCTTTTGTCTTTCAAACCCTCGCCAATCGCAAGCCTGACCTGGACGGCGGCGTCTACGCCTACGCCAAGGCCGGTTTCGGCGACTACATGGGTTTCTCATCCGCGTGGGGTTACTGGATCAGTGCCTGGCTGGGCAACGTCGGCTACTTCGTTCTGTTGTTCAGTACCCTCGGCTACTTCTTCCCGATTTTCGGTGAGGGCAACACGGTTGCTGCGGTGATTGGCGCTTCGGTGCTGTTGTGGGCCGTGCACTTCCTGGTGCTGCGCGGGATCAAGGAAGCGGCGTTCATCAACCTCGTGACCACGGTCGCCAAGGTCGTACCGCTGGTGCTATTCGTATTGATCGCGGTGTTCGCCTTCAAACTGGACATCTTCACCGCTGACATCTGGGGCATCAAAAACCCGGATCTGGGCAGCGTGATGAACCAGGTGCGCAACATGATGCTGGTCACCGTGTGGGTGTTCATCGGCATCGAAGGCGCGAGCATCTTTTCCGCCCGCGCCGAAAAACGCTCGGACGTCGGTAAAGCCACCGTGATCGGCTTCATCACCGTGCTGCTGTTTTTGGTGCTGGTGAACGTGCTGTCGCTGGGCATCATGACTCAGCCGGAACTGGCGAAACTGCAGAACCCGTCGATGGCGGCCGTGCTTGAGCACGTGGTCGGTCACTGGGGTGCGGTGCTGATCAGCGTCGGTCTGATTATCTCCTTGCTGGGTGCGCTGCTGTCCTGGGTGCTGCTGTGTGCGGAGATCATGTTCGCCGCCGCCAAAGACCACACCATGCCGGAGTTCCTGCGTAAGGAAAACGCCAACCACGTACCGGTCAATGCCCTGTGGCTGACCAACGCGATGGTGCAGATCTTCCTGATCATCACGCTGTTCTCGGCGAGTACTTACCTGTCGCTGATCTACCTCGCCACTTCGATGATTCTGGTGCCCTACCTGTGGTCGGCGGCTTACGCCCTGCTGCTGGCGGTGCGCGGCGAAAGCTACGAGGGCTTTGCGGCCGAACGGCGCAAGGATCTGATTATCGGCGGCATCGCGCTGATCTACGCGGTGTGGCTGCTGTATGCCGGCGGGGTCAAGTACTTGCTGCTCTCGGCCCTGCTCTACGCACCTGGCGCGATCCTGTTCGCCAAAGCCAAGCTGGAACTCAAACAACCGATTTTCACTAACGTCGAGAAGCTGCTTTTCGCCGCAGTGGTCGTGGGTGCCCTGGTGGCAGCCTACGGTCTCTACGACGGCTTCCTGACTCTGTAACCCTTGATTTGTAATCTGGAGGATCACTGCAATGACCACGGAAAAAGTTAAGTACGGCGTCCATTCCGAAGCCGGCAAACTGCGCAAAGTCATGGTTTGCTCCCCAGGTCTGGCCCATCAGCGGCTGACCCCGAACAACTGCGACGAGCTGCTCTTCGATGACGTGCTCTGGGTGGCCCAGGCCAAGCGCGACCATTTCGACTTCGTCACCAAAATGCGCGAGCGCGGCATCGATGTGCTGGAAATGCACAACCTGCTGACCGACATCGTCGCCATCCCCGAAGCGCTGGACTGGATTCTCGAGCGCAAGGTCACCGCCGACTCGGTGGGCCTGGGCCTGATCAACGAAGTCAAATCCTGGCTGAAGAGCCTCGAACCACGGCACATCGCCGAGTTCCTCATTGGCGGCGTGTCCGCCGATGATCTGCCGGACAGCTTCGGTGGCAAGACCATCCAGATGTTCCGCGATTTCCTCGGCCATTCGAGCTTCATTCTGCCGCCGCTGCCGAACACCCAGTTCACCCGCGACACTACCTGCTGGATTTACGGCGGCGTGACGCTGAATCCGATGTACTGGCCGGCGCGTCGTCAGGAAACCCTGCTGGCGACCGCCATCTACAAATTCCATCCGCAGTTCACCAACGCCGAATTCGAAATCTGGTACGGCGACCCGGACAAGGAGCACGGCAGCTCCACCCTTGAAGGCGGCGACGTCATGCCAATCGGCAACGGCGTGGTGCTGATCGGCATGGGCGAACGTTCATCGCGTCAGGCCATTGGCCAACTGGCGCTGAACCTGTTCAAGAACAAAGCCGTGGAAAAAGTCATCGTTGCCGGCCTGCCAAAATCCCGCGCGGCGATGCACCTCGACACCGTGTTCAGCTTCTGCGACCGCGACCTGGTGACGATTTTCCCTGAGGTGGTCAATCAGATCGTCGCCTTCACCCTGCGACCAGACGAGAGCAAACAGGGCGGCATCGACATCCGCCGCGAAGAAGGCACCTTCCTCGACACCGTGGCCAAAGCCCTCAACCTGCCGAAGCTGCGCGTGGTGGAAACCGGCGGCAACAGCTTCGCCGCCGAACGCGAACAGTGGGACGACGGCAACAACGTGGTGGCCGTGGAGCCGGGCGTGGTCATCGGCTACGACCGCAATACCTACACCAATACCCTGCTGCGCAAGGCCGGCGTGGAAGTCATCACCATCAGCGCCGGTGAGCTGGGTCGTGGCCGTGGCGGCGGCCACTGCATGACCTGCCCGATCATCCGCGACCCGATCGATTACTAAACCTCTGAGCCCTGGCCGACACTTACAACGTGCGGCCAGGGGGATAACCGACACCGAAGGAGATCCATCATGGCTTTTAACATTCACAACCGTAACCTGCTCAGCCTGGAACACCACACCCCACGTGAGCTGCGTTACCTGCTCGACCTGTCCCGCGACCTCAAACGCGCCAAATACACCGGCACCGAGCAACAGCACCTGAAGGGCAACAACATCGCCCTGATCTTTGAAAAAACTTCGACCCGTACCCGTTGCGCGTTCGAAGTGGCGGCGTATGACCAAGGCGCCAACGTCACTTACATCGACCCGAACTCTTCGCAGATCGGTCACAAAGAAAGCATGAAAGACACCGCCCGCGTGCTGGGGCGCATGTACGACGCCATCGAGTACCGTGGCTTCAAACAGGAAATCGTCGAAGAGCTGGCCAAGTTCGCTGGCGTACCGGTGTTCAACGGCCTGACCGATGAATATCACCCGACGCAAATGATCGCCGACGTGCTGACCATGCGTGAACACGCCGACAAGCCGATCCATGACATCAGCTACGCCTACCTCGGCGACGCGCGCAACAACATGGGCAACTCGCTGCTGCTGGTCGGCGCCAAGCTCGGCATGGACGTGCGCATCTGCGCGCCGAAAGCCCTGTGGCCACATGACGATCTGGTCGAGCGCTGCAACAAGTACGCCGAAGAAAGCGGTGCGCGCATCACCCTCACTGAAGACCCGAAAGCGGCGGTCAAAGGCGTCGACTTCATCCACACCGACGTTTGGGTGTCGATGGGCGAACCGGTGGAAGCCTGGGCCGAACGTATCCAGCAACTGCTGCCGTATCAGGTCAACGCCGAGCTGATGAAAGCCACCGGCAACCCGCGCACCAAGTTCATGCACTGCCTGCCGGCGTTCCACAACAGCGATACCAAAGTCGGCAAGCAAATCGCCGAGCAGTATCCGCACCTGAAAAACGGCATCGAAGTGACCGACGACGTGTTCGAGTCGCCAGCCTGCATCGCCTTCGAGCAAGCGGAAAACCGCATGCACACGATCAAGGCGATTCTGGTCTCGACCCTCGCTGATCTCTAACCACTGCTGATCCATGATCGTTCCCACGCTCCCGCGTGGGAATGCATCCCGTGACGCTCTGCGTCACAGCGGACGCGGAGCGTCCGTGGCGGCATTCCCACGCAGAGCGTGGGAACGATCAACACGAAAAGGACATGCACCATGCGTATCGTCGTAGCGCTGGGCGGTAACGCCCTGCTCCGCCGTGGTGAGCCGATGACCGCTGACAATCAGCGCGCCAACATCCGCATCGCCACCGAGCAAATCGCCAAGATTCACCCCGGCAACCAACTGGTCATCGCCCACGGCAATGGCCCGCAAGTCGGTCTGCTGTCGCTGCAAGCGGCGGCCTACACTTCCGTCACCCCTTACCCGCTGGACGTGCTCGGTGCGGAAACCGAAGGCATGATCGGCTACATCATCGAACAGGAACTGGGCAACCTGCTCGACTTCGAAGTGCCGTTCGCGACCCTGCTGACCCAGGTTGAGGTCGACGCCAACGACCCCGCCTTCAAGAACCCGACCAAGCCGATCGGCCCGGTCTACGACAAGGCCGAAGCGGAAAAACTCGCCGCCGACAAAGGCTGGGCGATTGCCCCGGATGGCGATAAGTACCGTCGTGTCGTGGCCAGTCCACGACCAAAACGCATCTTCGAAATCCGCCCGATCAAGTGGTTGCTGGACAAGGGCAGCATCGTGATTTGCGCTGGTGGCGGCGGGATTCCGACCATGTACGACGAGAACCGCAACCTCAAAGGCATCGAGGCGGTGATCGACAAAGATCTGTGCTCCTCGCTGCTCGCCGAGCAACTGGAAGCGGATCTGCTGGTGATCGCCACCGACGTCAACGCGGCGTTCATCGACTACGGCAAACCGACCCAGAAAGCCATCGCTGAAGCGCACCCGGATGAACTCGAACGCCTCGGTTTCGCCGCCGGTTCCATGGGACCGAAGGTGCAGGCAGCCTGCGAGTTCGCGCGCCATACTGGCAAGGTTGCGGTGATCGGTTCGCTGGCGGATATCGAAGCCATCGTCCAGGGCACCGCCGGTACTCGTGTGACCACCGCGAAGCCCGGCATCACCTACCGATAAGAAGAAACTGCGGGGGCAGGCCCCAGGCCTGCCCTTCTCCCATGCCTTGAAAGGAGAAACCCATGGCCCAATTCGAACCTGGTCATTTGCATATCGAGCGGCATGCGTTGACGGACGATGACGTCAATTACAACGTGCACCTCGACTATGAAGTGTTCACCGACCCGCAAAAAGGCAAAGGGATACAGTTCACCCTGCACGGCAATATGCAGGGCAAGGACATGAAGGAAACGTTTTTCCTGCCCAAGGAAGAGGCTTACAACTTCGCCCGTGACGTGACCCGGATTGCCGAGAAGTACGGAATTCCCAAGGCGCACAGCCAGATCGGTTCGGTGCACAAGCATTACGACTTGATGTTTGAAGACATTCGGCAGAAGTTGAATATGCAGTCCGGGGATCCGGTCAATCCCGAGCATTTCGAGTAAACCTCAAAAGCCCCTCACCCTAGCCCTCTCCCAGAGGGAGAGGGGACTGACCGAAGTGTCTGACGGCAAATATCGACCTGAAAGACCGAGTCGCTTATGGATTCACAGCCGTATTTTCAGGTCGGCGTACCTCGTGAGCATTCCACAATCGACCCCCTCTCCCTCCGGGAGAGGGGACTGACCGAAGTGTCTGACGGCAAATATCGACCTGAAAGACCGAGTTGCTTATGGATTCACAGCCGTATTTCAGGTCGGCGTACCTCGTGAGCATTCCACAATCGACCCCCTCTCCCTCCGGGAGAGGGGACTGACCGAAGTGTCTGACGGCAAATATCGACCTGATAGACTGAGTCGCTTATGGATTCACAGCCGTATTTTCAGGTCGGCGTACCTCGTGAGCATTCCACAATCGACCCCCTCTCCCAGAGGGAGAGGGGACTGACCGAAGTGTCTGACGGAAAATATCGACCTGAAAGACCGAGTTGCTTATGGATTCACAGCCGTATTTCAGGTCGGCGTACCTCGTGAGCATTCCACAATCGACCCCCTCTCCCTCCGGGAGAGGGGACTGACCGAAGTGTCTGACGGCAAATATCGACCTGAAAGACCGAGTCGCTTATGGATTCACAGCCGTATTTTCAGGTCGGCGTACCTCGTGAGCATTCCACAATCGACCCCCTCTCCCTCCGGGAGAGGGCTGGGGTGAGGGTGCTTTTGCTTTCACCTCTCTCCAAGCCCAAGGCATACTTGCCACCCTCCGCTCTGCAGATCACTGAACCGCCCCATGCGTATCCACGTCAGTTTCATCGACCGCGTCGGCATCACCCAGGAAGTCCTGGCTATCCTCGGTGGGCGCAATCTCAATCTGGATGCGGTGGAGATGATCCCGCCGAATGTCTACATCGACGCGCCTACCCTCAGCCCGCAAGTGCTCGAAGAACTGAAAGATGCGTTGTTTCGCGTGCTCGGCGTGGAAGCGGTGACCGTGGTCGACATTCTTCCCGGCCAGCGTCGGCACTTGCAGCTCGATGCGTTGCTGGCGGCGATGACTGACCCGGTGCTTGCCCTCGACAGTGCCGGCAAGGTGCTCTTGGCTAACCCGGCGTTGATCGCGTTATACGGTCGCGAACCAGCGGGTGAAAGCGTTTCTGAATTGTTCAACGATCCAGCCCTGCTCGATACTTTGCTCGAACACGGCTTCCGCCTGCCGCTGCGCGAGATCACCGTCAACGGCCAGACACTGTTGCTCGACGCCACGCCGATCACCGATGCCGGCGCGCTGTTGACACTGTATCAGCCAAACCGTATCGGCGAACAACTCTCGGCGTTGCACCACGACCACGCCGAAGGTTTCGATGCGCTGCTCGGCGAATCCCCGGCGATCCGCACGCTCAAGGCCCGCGCGCAAAGAGTTGCTGCCCTTGATGCGCCACTGTTGATCCAGGGCGAAACCGGCACCGGCAAAGAACTGGTCGCCCGAGCCTGCCACGCGATCAGTGCGCGGCACAGCGCGCCTTTTCTGGCGTTGAACTGCGCAGCGCTGCCGGAGAACCTCGCCGAGAGCGAACTGTTCGGCTACGCCCCCGGCGCCTTCACCGGTGCGGCGCGTGGCGGCAAACCGGGGCTGATGGAACTGGCCAACCAGGGCACGGTGTTTCTCGATGAAATCGGCGAGATGTCGCCGTACTTGCAGGCCAAGTTACTGCGCTTCTTGAACGACGGCAGCTTCCGCCGCGTTGGCGGTGATCGCGAGGTGAAGGTCAACGTGCGCATCCTCAGCGCGACTCACCGCGATCTGGAGAAAATGGTCAGCGAAGGCCTGTTCCGCGAAGACCTGTTCTATCGCCTTAACGTGCTCAACGTTGAAGTGCCGCCGCTGCGGGAACGCGGCCAGGACATTCTGCTGTTGGCGCGCTATTTCATGCAGCAGGCTTGCGCGCAGATTCAGCGACCGGTCTGCCGCCTCGCACCGGGGACTTATCCTGCATTGCTCGGTAATCGCTGGCCGGGGAACGTTCGGCAATTGCAGAACGTGATCTTCCGCGCCGCAGCGATTTGCGAGAGCAGCCTGGTGGATATCGGCGACCTCGACATCGCTGGCACTTCCGTCGCACGTCAGACCGACAGCGACGTCGACAGCCTCGAACAAGCGGTCGAATCCTTTGAGAAAGCGCTGCTGGAAAAACTCTACGTCAGCTACCCCTCGACCCGCCAACTGGCCAGCCGCCTGCAAACCTCGCACACCGCGATTGCCCATCGTCTACGCAAATACGGCATCCCCAACAAACCCTGAACACACCAAAAATCCCCTGTAGGAGCTGCCGAAGGCTGCGATCTTTTGATTTTGTTTTTAAGGACCAAAGTCAAAAGATCGCAGCCTTCGGCAGCTCCTACATTTGAGATTCGCTTTCTGCGCTAAAAGCGACCTTCATCTGTACTGAAAGCGCTACAGCGGAACGATATCGCTACACTCTCCTCTGATCACTGCTGTGCAAGGCTTTGATCCCGTTCAGCTTTTCTCCCCGCTCCAGCCTGTAGCGATTTCGCTACAGGTCTCAGTTCAAATCGTCTCAGCAAAACAATTAACCTATTGATTTATAAAGATAAATCAACATTGGCCGCGTTCTTGCTAATCAACCCCTCATAAATAAAGGGCTTCCCTGCCCAAGCCTTCCACCGCGTCCACCAGACGAGTCTGGCCCCCTGAGGAGTTTCCATGAGCGAGTTGCGTTTTACTGAAGATCACGAATGGCTGCGCACCGAAGCTGACGGCAGCGTTACTGTCGGCATCACCGCTTTCGCGCAGAACGCCTTGGGCGACGTGGTGTTCGTGCAACTGCCTGAGCTGCAGGCTTACGAAAAAGGCGCCGAAGCCGCCACCGTGGAATCGGTGAAAGCTGCCAGCGGCGTGTACATGCCGCTCGACGGCGACGTGCTGGCGACCAACCCGGCGCTGGAAGACAGCCCGGAACTGGTCAATGAAGATCCGCTGGGCCAAGGCTGGTTCTTCCGCTTCCAGCCAAGCGACGCCGCCGCTGTCGGCAAACTGCTCGACCAGGACGCGTACGACCGTCTGATCAAAGCCCAAGCCGAAGCCTGAGGAATACCGACATGAGCCAAATCAACCTCGGCACCGCCAACGAATTCATCGCCCGTCACATCGGCCCGCGCGCCGGTGACGAACAAGCCATGCTCAACAGCCTCGGTTTCGATTCGCTCGAGGCCCTGAGCGCCAGCGTCATCCCGGAAAGCATCAAGGGCACCAGCGTGCTCGGCCTGGACGACGGCCTCAGCGAAGCAGATGCCCTGGCGATGATCAAATCCATCGCCGGCAAGAATCAGCTGTTCAAGACTTACATCGGCCAGGGCTACTACAACTGCCACACGCCGTCGCCGATCCTGCGCAACCTGCTGGAAAACCCGGCCTGGTATACCGCTTACACCCCGTACCAACCGGAAATTTCCCAGGGCCGTCTCGAAGCGCTGCTGAACTTCCAGACCCTGATCAGCGACCTCACCGGCCTGCCGATCGCCAACGCCTCCCTGCTCGACGAAGCCACCGCTGCTGCCGAAGCCATGACCTTCTGCAAACGCCTGAGCAAGAACAAAGGCAGCCACCAATTCTTCGCCTCGATCCACAGCCACCCGCAAACCCTCGACGTGCTGCGCACCCGTGCCGAGCCGCTGGGTATTGAAGTTGTAGTGGGCGATGAGCGTGAACTGACTGACGTGACGCCGTTCTTCGGCGCACTGCTGCAATACCCGGCGAGCAACGGTGATGTGTTCGACTACCGCGAACTGACCGAGCGCTTCCACGCCGCCAACGCGTTGGTGGCCGTGGCCGCTGACCTGCTGGCCCTGACCCTGCTGACCGCCCCGGGCGAATTCGGCGCAGACGTCGCTATCGGTTCGGCACAACGCTTCGGCGTGCCGCTAGGCTTCGGTGGCCCGCACGCCGCTTATTTCTCCACCAAGGATGCGTTCAAGCGCGACATGCCGGGCCGTCTGGTCGGTGTCTCCGTTGACCGTTTCGGCAAGCCGGCACTGCGTCTGGCGATGCAGACCCGCGAGCAACACATCCGCCGCGAGAAGGCCACGTCGAACATCTGCACCGCGCAAGTGCTGCTGGCCAACATCGCCAGCATGTACGCCGTCTACCATGGCCCGAAAGGCTTGACGCAGATCGCCAACCGCATCCATCACCTGACCGCCATTCTGGCCAAGGGCCTGACCGCGCTGGGCGCGAAAGTCGAACAAGCCAGCTTCTTCGACACCCTGACCGTGGCCACCGGCGCGCAAACCGCCGCGCTGCACGACAAGGCGCACGCTGCGCAGATCAACCTGCGCGTAATCGACGCTCAGCGTCTGGGCCTGTCGGTCGATGAAACCACCACGCAGGCAGATATCGAAACCCTGTGGGGCCTGTTCGCCGACGGCAAGACCCTGCCGGACTTCGCTGCTCTCGCCGCTTCCGTTCAGAGCACTATTCCTGCTGCGCTGGTACGTCAGTCGCCAATCCTCAGCCACCCGGTGTTTAACCGTTATCACTCGGAAACCGAGCTGATGCGCTACCTGCGCAAACTGGCGGACAAGGACCTGGCACTGGATCGCACCATGATCCCGCTGGGCTCGTGCACCATGAAACTCAACGCCGCCAGCGAAATGATCCCGGTGACCTGGGCTGAATTCGGTGCGCTGCACCCATTCGCCCCGGCCGCACAAAGCGCCGGTTATCAGCAACTGACCTTTGAGCTGGAAGCGATGCTCTGCGCCGCCACCGGTTACGACGCGATCTCGCTGCAACCGAACGCCGGTTCGCAAGGTGAATACGCTGGTCTGCTGGCGATTCGTGCTTATCACCAGAGCCGTGGCGATGAACGCCGCGACATCTGCCTGATCCCTTCGTCCGCCCACGGCACCAACCCGGCCACCGCCAACATGGCCGGCATGCGCGTTGTCGTCACCGCGTGCGATGCGCGCGGCAACGTCGATATCGAAGACCTGCGCGCCAAAGCCATCGAGCACCGCGAACACCTCGCCGCGCTGATGATCACTTACCCGTCGACCCACGGCGTGTTCGAAGAAGGCATCCGCGAAATCTGCGGGATCATTCATGACAACGGCGGCCAGGTGTACATCGACGGCGCCAACATGAACGCGATGGTCGGCCTCTGCGCACCGGGCAAGTTCGGCGGCGACGTCTCGCACCTGAACCTGCACAAAACCTTCTGCATCCCGCATGGCGGTGGTGGCCCGGGCGTCGGCCCGATTGGCGTCAAGTCGCACCTGACGCCGTTCCTGCCAGGCCACGGCCAGATGGAACGCAAGGAAGGCGCGGTCTGCGCGGCACCTTTCGGCAGCGCGAGCATTTTGCCGATCACCTGGATGTACATTCGGATGATGGGTGGCGCCGGTCTGAAGCGCGCTTCGCAGCTGGCGATCCTCAATGCCAACTACATCTCCCGTCGTCTCGAAGAGCACTACCCAGTGCTGTACACCGGCAGCAACGGTCTGGTGGCGCACGAATGCATTCTGGATCTGCGTCCGTTGAAAGACAGCAGCGGCATCAGCGTTGATGACGTCGCCAAGCGCCTGATCGACTTCGGTTTCCACGCGCCGACCATGTCGTTCCCGGTCGCCGGCACGCTGATGATCGAGCCGACCGAAAGTGAATCCAAGGAAGAACTCGATCGCTTCTGCGACGCCATGATCCGCATCCGCGAAGAAATCCGCGCAGTGGAAAACGGCACGCTGGACAAGGACGACAACCCGCTGAAAAACGCTCCGCACACCGCAGCGGAACTGGTTGGCGAGTGGACGCACCCGTACAGCCGCGAGCAGGCCGTGTATCCGGTCGCTTCGTTGATCGAAGGCAAATACTGGCCACCGGTCGGTCGCGTCGACAACGTCTTCGGTGACCGCAACCTGGTCTGCGCCTGCCCGTCGATCGAAAGCTACGCTTAAAAGTGTAAGGGGCGAGCCACTCGCCCCCATCGATTCACCTGTACGAGCTGCCGAAGGCTGCGATCTTTTGATCTTGCTGTTGAAAGATCAGGATCAAAAGATCGCAGCCTTCGGCAGCTCCTACAGGGGGATTTAACCAGCCTGATGTTTCGCCAATTCCTATAACAAGAAACCGGAGAACCACTCATGTCGTTAAGCGTGTTCGACCTGTTCAAGATTGGCATCGGCCCCTCCAGTTCCCACACCGTCGGCCCGATGCGCGCTGCCGCGCGTTTCGCTGAAGGCCTGCGACGTGAAAACCTGCTGACAACCACCGCCAGCGTGCGCATTGAACTCTACGGCTCCCTCGGCGCCACCGGTAAAGGTCACGGCAGCGACAAAGCCGTGCTGCTCGGCCTCGAAGGCGAACACCCGGACACCGTCGATACCGAAACCGTCGCCGCGCGCCTGCAAGAAATTCGCGGCAATGGCCGTTTGAATCTGCTCGGCGAGCACAGCATTGCGTTCAACGAGAAAGAACATCTGGCGATGATTCGCAAGCCGCTGGCCTATCACCCCAACGGCATGATCTTTCGCGCCTTTGATGCAGCGGGCCTGCAGATCCATAGCCGTGAGTACTACTCGGTCGGCGGCGGTTTTGTCGTCGATGAAGACGCGGCCGGTGCCGACCGCATCGTCGAAGACGCCACACCGCTGACCTTCCCGTTCAAAAGCGCCAAGGACTTGCTCGGTCATTGCGCTACCTACGGTCTGTCGATCAGCCAGGTGATGCTGACCAACGAAAGTGCCTGGCGCCCGGAAGCGGAAACCCGTGCCGGGCTGCTGAAAATCTGGCAGGTGATGCAGGACTGCGTGGCTGCGGGATGCCGCAACGAAGGCATCTTGCCCGGCGGTTTGAAGGTCAAGCGCCGTGCGGCAGCGCTGCATCGGCAACTGTGCAAAAACCCGGAATCGGCACTGCGCGATCCGTTGTCGGTACTCGACTGGGTTAACCTTTACGCACTCGCCGTCAACGAAGAAAACGCCAACGGCGGGCGCGTGGTCACCGCGCCCACCAACGGTGCGGCCGGGATTATTCCGGCGGTGCTGCATTACTACATGCGTTTTATCCCCGGTGCGACTGACGACGGCGTCGTACGGTTTCTGCTTACGGCGGCGGCCATTGGCATTTTGTACAAGGAAAATGCCTCGATCTCCGGCGCCGAAGTCGGCTGCCAGGGTGAAGTCGGTGTGGCCTGTTCGATGGCGGCCGGTGCGCTGTGTGAAGTGCTCGGCGGCAGTGTTCAGCAAGTCGAGAACGCTGCGGAAATCGGTATGGAACACAACCTCGGCCTGACCTGCGACCCGATTGGCGGGCTGGTGCAAGTGCCGTGCATCGAGCGCAACGCGATGGGCTCGGTGAAAGCCATCAACGCCGTGCGCATGGCCATGCGTGGCGACGGCCAGCATTTCGTCTCCCTCGACAAAGTCATCCGCACCATGCGCCAGACCGGCGCCGACATGAAAAGCAAATACAAGGAGACTGCCCGCGGCGGTCTGGCGGTCAACATTATCGAATGCTGAGCCTTATTTAACTCCGCCTCCCTCAGGGAGACGATCGCATTTAGCCCCCTCTCCCTCCGGGAGAGCAACGTAACTAACTCCCTCTCCCTCCGGGAGAGGGCTGGGGTGAGGGGCTCTTGATCTCGATCTTGCCCCCGATCCCCGAACCACATTTTCAAGGAGCCACGCATGTCTACCGAACAACTGTCGAAAACCCCGCTGCACGCTCTGCACATCGAACTCGGCGCCCGCATGGTGCCGTTCGCCGGCTATGACATGCCCGTGCAATACCCGCTCGGCGTGATGAAAGAACACCAGCACACCCGTGAGCAGGCCGGGCTGTTCGATGTTTCGCACATGGGCCAGATTCGCCTGACCGGCGCCAATGCCGCCAAAGCCCTGGAAACCCTGGTGCCGGTGGACATCATCGACCTGCCAGTCGGCATGCAGCGCTATGCGATGTTCACCAACGAGGCCGGTGGCATTCTCGATGACCTGATGGTCGCCAACCTCGGCAACGATGAACTGTTCCTCGTGGTCAACGCCGCGTGCAAGGATCAGGATCTGGCTCACCTGCAAAAACACCTTGGCGATCAGTGCACCATTACGGCGCTGTTCGAAGAGCGCGCGCTGTTGGCGTTGCAAGGTCCGGCAGCCGTTACCGTGCTGGCGCGTCTTGCGCCAGAAGTAGCGAAGATGACCTTCATGCAGTTCAACCGCGTGTCGTTGTTGGGCGTGGATTGCTTTGTCAGCCGTTCGGGTTACACCGGTGAAGACGGTTTCGAAATCTCGGTACCGGCCGCGGACGCGGAAAAACTTGCGCGCGCTCTGCTCGCCGAACCGGAAGTCCAGGCCATTGGCCTTGGTGCTCGCGACTCGCTGCGTCTGGAAGCCGGCTTGTGCCTGTACGGCCACGACATGAACACCGAGACCACACCGATCGAAGCGAGCCTGTTGTGGGCGATCTCCAAGCCACGCCGCGCCGATGGTGCCCGCGCCGGTGGGTTCCCGGGGGCGGAAAACATTTTTGCCCAGCAACAGAATGGCGTCGCCCGCAAACGCGTCGGCCTGCTGCCGCAAGAACGCACTCCGGTGCGTGAAGGCGCAGAAATCGTCAACGAAGCCGGCGATATCGTCGGTAGCGTGTGCAGCGGCGGTTTCGGTCCGACTCTGGGCGGTCCGCTCGCAATGGGTTACCTCGACAGCGCTTATGTCACCCTTGATACAACCGTTTGGGCAATCGTGCGTGGGAAAAAGGTAGCAATGCTTGTAAGCAAAATGCCATTTGTTGCGCAACGCTACTATCGTGGTTGATTGACTGTTTCTATAAGTAACGCGATTGCGTAATACGTGCACTAATGTGTAACGCAATCGCCACAAAAAAGTGCATTTTCTATCAACTGATTCGAATATGAACTTTGCTTATAACGATCGAAAACAATTGAACAAGCGAATCGTCTAAGCCCGAACTAGCGGGCTACCTAACTACCTGAAGCGCAGTAAAACCGGGCCATTTACGGGGCTTGTTTTTTCTCCCGTAGTTGGCGTAGAGTTTGTCCACTGTGTTTGCATGGGTCAGCTTGGAATCGTGACCTGGGCAGTAGCCTACAAGTTAGCTACATCCCGTTCGACGTCTTCTTACTCTCCTGCAACCAGCCCCAGTACTCTTTCATGAGAAAGAGGCTGTCATTAATTTTTTGCGTCAAAGGAAATAAGAAATGTCCACACGTCAGAGCGGTACCGTCAAGTGGTTTAACGACGAGAAAGGTTTTGGTTTTATCACTCCAGAAAGCGGTCCGGATCTGTTCGTGCATTTCCGCGCCATTCAGGGCAACGGCTTCAAAAGCCTGAAAGAAGGCCAGAAAGTGACTTTCGTTGCTGTGCAAGGCCAGAAAGGCATGCAGGCTGACGAAGTACAAGCAGAAGCCTGATCTTCTGTAACGAAAAAGCCCCTGATATTGATATCAGGGGCTTTTTTGTGCGCGCGAATCCGTAAAATGGCACTTCATTTTGCGTCCAGAGGCTGCCATGTCGAAAAACCTGCTCACGCCCCAAGGGGACTTTCCTCCCGTTGGCCTTGGTCGTCGTCTGGCAGCGATGTTCTATGACTTCCTGTTGTGCACTGCCCTGCTGATCGTGACCGGTGGCATCTACAAGATGATCCAGGCGGCAATCATCGGCGAAGAGCGACTGCGGATCATGACCGATGCCGGCAAGCTCGATGGCGATCCTCTGTATTCGACAGTGCTGCTGCTGGTGCTGTTTGGGTTTTTCGCCAAGTTCTGGACCCATGGCGGGCAGACACTGGGCATGCAGGTGTGGGGCATTCGTGTGCAGAACGCCAACGGCACGGCAATCAGCCTGTGGCAGGCGCTGCTGCGCTTCATGGTGTCGATTGCGTCGTGGTTGTGCGTGGGGCTGGGATTCTTCTGGTCGCTGTATGACAAGCAGAAGCGCACGTGGCATGACATCTACTCGGACACTCGCGTCGTACGAGTCCCGAAGAAACAAAAGTAAGCGCCCATAAAAAAAGATCGCAGCCTGCGGCAGCTCCTACACCGAACTATGTAGGAGCTGCCGCAGGCTGCGATCTTTTGCTTTCAGGCGTTACCGGCGAGCTTCATCCGTGCAGCCTGGGTAAAGTCGAGCATGCGCTTGAGCGGGCGAATTGCCTGCGGAATCAGCGCCGGATCAACAAAGATCTCGTTCGTGCCTTCCTTCAAGCTCTTCAGCGTGCGCTCAAGGGTATTCATGGCCATCCACGGGCAATGTGCGCAACTGCGGCAGGCAGCGCCGTTACCGGCGGTTGGCGCCTCGATGAAGACCTTGTCCGGGCACAGCTGCTGCATCTTGTAGAAGATGCCACGGTCGGTCGCGACGATCAGGGTCTTGTTCGGCAGGCTCTGCGCGGCAGCGATCAACTGACTGGTGGAGCCGACAGCGTCCGCCAACTCGATCACCGATGTCGGCGACTCCGGGTGCACTAGAATGGCGGCGTCCGGGTACAGCGCTTTCATGTCCTCAAGCTGCTTGGACTTGAACTCTTCGTGAACGATGCAGGCGCCGTCCCAGAGCAACATGTCAGCGCCGGTCTTGCGCTGGATGTAGGTGCCCAGGTGCTTGTCCGGCCCCCAGATGATCGTCTCGCCGTTGTCCATCAGGCTTTCGACGATCTCCAGCGCACAACTCGATGTCACCACCCAGTCAGCGCGAGCTTTAACCGCTGCGGAGGTATTGGCGTAAACCACCACCGTACGCTCCGGGTGCTGATCACAGAACGCCGAGAACTCATCGACCGGGCAACCGAGGTCGAGCGAGCAGGTCGCGTCCAGCGTCGGCATCAGCACGCGTTTTTCCGGGTTTAGAATCTTCGCGGTCTCGCCCATGAACTTCACACCGGCGACTACTACAGTCTTGGCCGGGTGGGCGTTGCCGAAGCGCGCCATTTCCAGGGAGTCAGACACGCAACCGCCGGTTTCTTCGGCTAAGGCCTGAATCACCGGGTCGCAATAGAAGTGGGCTACCAGCACCGCGTCCTGAGCCTTGAGCTCGGCGGCAATGGCAGTACGGTAATAAGCCTCTTCCTCGGCCGTCAGCGGTTTGGGCTGTTTGGCATCGAGGTGGGCTTGAACCAGAAGGCGTTCGGAAATCTGCGTCATGTTCGCAAGACCTGCAGGCGCATTCGCGCGAAAGTCGAGTATACACCCGGCTCCGGACCGCTTGAGGGTACCGCCGGGAGAGTGAGTATTATCAGGCACGGACAGCGTTGAAGCTGCGCAAGGCTACAGAATATCCCGTTGATACAAAAGATGATTCTGACCTGCGTCAGCGCCGCCGGCACTGAAATAACGCATGGCCGAATTGCAGGCAAAAAAAAACCCGGAAATCCTCACTTTCGTGGGCCTTCCGGATTTTCTAAACCGCCAAATATGGTGGGTCGTGTGGGATTCGAACCTACGACCAATTGGTTAAAAGCCAACTGCTCTACCAACTGAGCTAACGACCCGCTGTGTGGTGGCGCGTATAATACTGATTTTTAAGGACTATTCAACACCTTTTTGAAAATAATCAAAAATAAGGTGTTGGGTCGTCCACACCAGCGGCCGCAAAGCCTTCTGCACGCAGGCGGCAGCTGTCGCATTTGGCGCACGCGCGGCCGTCATCGTCGGCCTGATAGCAGGAAACGGTCAGGCCATAATCAACGCCGAGCTTCACGCCTGCCTGGACGATTTGCGCCTTGCTCAGATTCTGCAACGGCGCCTGGATACGGAAGCCATTGCCTTCCACGCCAGCCTTGGTCGCCAGATTGGCCATGCGCTCGAACGACTCGATGAACTCCGGACGGCAATCCGGGTAACCGGAGTAATCCACCGCGTTTACACCAATAAAGATGTCACGCGCGCCAAGCACTTCTGCCCAGCCCAATGCCAGCGACAGGAACACCGTGTTACGCGCTGGCACGTAGGTCACTGGAATGCCTTCGCCCAACGCTTCCGGAATGTCGATGCGGGTGTCGGTCAGGGCCGAGCCGCCCATGCCGTCGAGGTTCAGCCCAATCACCTTGTGCTCAACCACGCCCAGGTCACGGGCGACGCGTGCAGCGGCGTGCAATTCGGCGTGGGAGCGCTGACCGTAGTCGAAGCTCATGGTGTAGCAGGCATAGCCTTCAGCACGGGCCATCGCTACGACGGTGGCCGAGTCCAAGCCACCGGACAGCAGGATTACCGCACGTTTTTCGCTAGTGTTCAGTTGTTCAGTCATATCAGCGCCCCGGCTCATCATTCCATAGATATTTATGCAGCTGCAGTTGCAGGCGCACTGGCAGGTTGTCTGCCACCACCCAATCCGCCAGATCCCTGGCATTGAGGTCATGATGACTTGGGGAGAACAGCACTTCACCCGCACGTCGATCAAGCCCGTACTGGATCAATTTCGATACCGCCCAGTCATAGTCTTCCCGCGAACAGATGACAAACTTCACCTGATCGTTGGGGGTCAGCAATTCGATATTTTCGTAACGGTTGCGATGGGCTTCTTTCGAGCCCGGTGTTTTCAGGTCGACCACACGACTGACGCGCGGATCGACAGCCGAAATATCGAGGGCACCGCTGGTTTCCAGCGAGACCTCGTAACCGGCATCACACAACTGTTTAATTAAAGGAATGGAATTGGGCTGTGCCAACGGCTCACCGCCGGTCACACAGACGTAGCGCGGGCGAAACCCGGCCACTTGCTCGAGGATATCGTCGAGGGTACGCACGGTGCCGCCACTGAAGGCATAGGCGCTGTCGCAGTATTGGCAACGCAATGGGCAACCGGTCAGGCGCACAAAAACAGTGGGCAGCCCGGCAGTCCGCGTTTCCCCCTGCAAAGAGTAGAAAACTTCGGTGATTCTCAATGTGTCTTGCATAGTCGCCACGGGCGTAACAGCTAAACAGGCTGTCCGCCTCCGTCAGGCACTTCAGGTAATCCCGCCAACGCGCGAATCACAAGAAGCGTGTTTCAGAAAAAGGGCGTGAATTCTAACGAAAAAACCCGCGATAAGCGCGGGTTTCTTCCAAACGGGTCAAGCTTGCTTACATGCGTTGCAGATCGCGTTGCGCCAACTGAGCGGCGGAGGTACCCGGATATTGGGCCACCACCTGCTGCAGAATACCTTTGACCTTGTCGGTGTGACCGAGGCGGCGTTCTACATCAGCCAGCTTGTACAGCGAATCCGGCACTTTGGCGTGCTTGGGATACAGCTGCGAAACCTTGGCAAAAGCCTGACCTGCACCTTGCAGATCGCCTTTGGCCAGATTGACTTCGCCCAACCAGTACTGGGCATTGCCCGCGTATTGGCTGTTCGGGTATTTGCGCAGGAATGCCGAGAAAGCCTGGCTGGCCTTGTCGAAATCCTTGGCTTTGATCAGGTCGAAAGCGGCATCGTAATACAGCTTTTCCTTGGCCGGATCACCCGGTTCGCTGCTTGCAGCAGGTGCCTGGGCAGCAGTAGCAGCCCCGGCGCCAGCAGCAGCACCGGCAGCAGCACCGGCAGCAGCACTTGCATCGCCACCGGCAGAAGAATTCTCAGGAGTCGCGGCAGGTGCAACGCCGGATCCTATGCGCCGATCAAGATCCTGGTATCGCTCCAGGGATTCCTGCTTCATGCGCGCAACCTGATTCTGCAGTTCTTCGATCACACCTTGCTGGCGCGATATCTGATCCTGCATCTGTTGCAATTGGTTGAACAGCATGCCTTGTGCCGAGGCAGGGGCCGAAGCCGCTCCCCCGGCATAGGCGCCGTTCGTACCGTAACCTGCAGGCGGATAACTGCTCCCGCTATTGTTATAACCGGAGTTGTCATCGACCACAGGAACCGCAGCCCACACCGCAAGCGGCGCGAGGCTGAGAGCCAGAACAGTTACAGCACGACGGCACGTTCGCATATCGAATTACTTACGCAGTTCGACGCGACGGTTTTGAGCCCAGGACTGCTCGTCGTTGCCGGTAGCAACTGGACGCTCTTCGCCGTAGGAAACCAGTTCCAGCTGAGCTGGGGAAACACCTTGCAGTACCAGGTAGCGCTGAACGGCTTTCGCACGACGCTCGCCCAGTGCCATGTTGTACTCACGAGTACCACGTTCGTCGGTGTTGCCTTCCAGAACAACGCGAGCGCCGTTTGCTTTCAGGTCTTTGGCGTGAACGTCCAGAGCGCGCATGGCTTCTGGCTTCAGGTCCGAGCTGTCGTATTCGAAGTAGAAGGTGGTGATTGCGCGCAGAGCAGCTTCTTCGCTCAGGGAACCGTCAACGGCACCAGTGTTTGCGCCGTAACCAGCGTTTGGATCAACAGCGCCTTCACCGGCGTTGTCGCCGCCTTTGGACGAGCAACCTACAGCTACAGCCATGGCCAGAGCCAGCGCAGCAAATTTACCAAACTTCAGCATTTCCATCGTGAAACTCCTAATGAACCCCAGTGTGTTAAGTAAAACGTGTAGCGCCCGCTCACTTCAGGTAAGGGGACCAGGACGGTTCTCTGACTTCGCCTTGAGCGGTAGGAAGCGGGAGCCTAACGCGTCCATTAATGGACACGAGCATCAAGACTCCCCGGCCCTGCTGGCGGGTGGCGTAGATTACCATGGTGCCGTTGGGCGCAACAGTGGGTGACTCGTCCAGAGTGCTATCAGTGAGGATCTTTACACTCCCTCGCTGCAAATCCTGGGCCGCCACCTTGAAATTGGTGAAGCCATCCTGGCGATGGATCATCACCAGAGTCTTTTCATCCGCCGACAGTTTCGGGTTGGCGTTGTAGTTACCGATAAAGGTCACTCGCTCCGCACCGCCGCCACTGGCGCTGGTTTTGTAGATCTGTGGCTTGCCGCCGCGGTCCGAGGTGAAGTAGATGGTCGAACCATCCTTGCCCCAGTACGGTTCGGTGTTGATGCCAGGGCCTGCGGTCACACGGGTGATCTGGCGCGAAGCCAGGTTCATCACGTAAATGTCCGGGTTACCGTCTTTCGACAGCACGAACGCCAGGCGATCACCGTTCGGCGACCACGCGGGTGCACCGTTCAGGCCTTCGAAGTTGGTGATCTGCTCACGGCGACCGGTGTCGATGTTCTGCATGAAGATGCGCGGACGCTTCTGCTCGAACGACACGTAGGCGATGCGCTTGCCATCCGGTGCAAAACGCGGCGACAGGATCGGCTCACGCGATTGCAGCAGAGTCACTGCGCGGGCGCCGTCGTAGTCCGAGCGTTGCAGGGTGTAACGGGTGTTCTTCTCGGAGAAGCGTTCAGCCGTCACGTACAGCAGGCGAGTCGAAAACGCACCTTCGATACCGGTCAGCTTCTGGAACGACTGGTCGGAGATGAAGTGCGCCATGTCGCGCAACTGCTCCGGGGTACCGGAAACACTGCCATCAGCCACTTTCTGTTCGGTGGCAACGTTGAACAGTGCCCATTGCACCTGCAGGCGGCCGCCGGCAGGGGCAATGCTGCCCACCATGATGAACTGAGCATTCACCGCCTTCCAGTCACGGAAGATGATTTCGCTCGGCTGGCTTGGCTGGCTGATCATGTTCTGCTTTGGAATCGGCGCGTAATAACCCGAGTTACGCAAATCGTTACCAATGATTTCGGCCATGTCGTCCGGCAGCACCGAACCGCCCTGGACACCAAATGGCACTACGGCAATTGGAGTCGCCTGGGAGCTGCCACTGCTGACCAGGATATTTTTTTCATCCGCTGTAGCCAGGCCTGCAAAGCAGACCATGACGACAAGCAGTCCTCGAAGAAGGTTTCTCACAAGGCTAGATCCTCAGGTGTGAATGTCATCTTGAATGAACGATAGGGAGCGAAATCAGCTGGCTTCAAACCCTGCATTTCGGTCAATCGACCAATGTTTTTTACTGCCGCGACCGCAGAACTGTCGAAAGGCACGTCACCGCTGGAATGAGCCACCGAAACACCGGAGATCGTTCCGTCAGGCAGCATGTTGATCTGCAGGATCACCTTCATGCCCTTGCGGGCCGATGGCGGCTGCGCCCAACCTTCCGATGCCCGTGAACGAATCAGATCATCGAAGTTACCTGCGGTTTCATCACCCACTTCATCCGCCAGAGCCTGCTGACGCTCGGTCTTGTCGGAAAGCAAATCGGCCAGTGCCTGCGCCTTCTTCTCTTCGACAGACTTGCGCGCTGCATCCTGCGATTTCTTCTTCGCAGCATCGGCAGCAGCTTTCTTCTTGGCGTCCTCGGCGATTTTCTTTTTCGCCTCGTCAGCCTCAGCTTTCTTCTTGGCGTCTTCGGCGGCTTTCTTCTTCGCGTCTTCGACGATTTTCTTCTTGGCTTCTTCAGCGGCCTCTTTCTTGGCCTCTTCTTTAGCCTCTTCTTCGGCTTTCTTCTTGGCTATATCAGCCAATTGCTTCTCTTCGGCCTTCTTGGCTTCGGCTTTCTTCGCGTCGTCGGCTTTTTTGGCGTCATCGGCCTTTTTCGCTTCGTCCGCTTTCTTGGCCTCATCGGCCTTCTTGGCTTCCTCGGCCTTTTGAGCCGCTTCTTCTTTCTTTTGTTCCGCAGCTTTCACCGCTTCCTGCTCGACCTTTTTCTGTTCCATCTGCTCGACTTCGGTCTGGCGCGCGGCGGATTTCTTCGCCTCACCCGCAATCTTCTGATTGGTCTGGGTGGTTGCCTGACTTTTCGATTTCAGTTGGTACAGGGTCGCCTGGACAATCGGCTTGGCCGGCGGCAGCTCCGGTGTGAAGGCGAAACTGACGAACAGCATGCCGAAGACCAGCACGTGCAAGACAATCGCCCAGACACTAGGCCAGAAGAAGCTTTCCGAGGCGGACGGCTCTCTCTGTTGCTGCATCAGGGGGCCTCGGTGATCAGACCAACGTTACCGACGCCGGCTTTCTGCAACCCGCCCATGGCGCCCATGACCGAACCGTAGTCGACGGTCTTGTCACCACGGATAAAGACCTGGGTACGCTTGCCGCCTTCGGTGCCGGCGCGAATGATCTTGGTCACCGCATCAGTCATCTGTGGCAGGGTCATGGCCCTGTCCTGTTGCTTCTCGGTGTCGACTTCGCTGCCAAGGTTCCAGTAATAGGTCTTGTCAGCCTTGATCGAAATGGTCAGGACCTGGGTGTTGTTGTCCTGCGGCAAGGCTTCGCTGGAAACCTTGGGCAGATCAACTTTCACGCCCTGATTGAGCATCGGCGCGGTCACCATGAAAATGACCAGCAGTACCAGCATCACGTCGATGTAAGGCACTACGTTCATTTCGGCGACCGGCTTGCGCTTTTTGCGAGCTCGAGCGATTAAAGCCATTGGAAAATACCTGCTTATTCTTCGCTGGTGTGCACTTTGCGGTGCAGGATCGCCTGGAATTCATCGGCGAAGGTGTAGTAGCGGCTCAGCAAGGTTTCGCTGCGAGCGGCGAAACGGTTGTAAGCGATTACTGCAGGGATTGCAGCGAACAGGCCGATCGCGGTGGCGATCAGGGCTTCGGCGATACCCGGGGCGACAGTCGCCAGGGTCGCTTGCTGGGCGCTGGCCAGACCGCGGAAGGAGTTCATGATGCCCCACACGGTACCGAACAGACCGATGTACGGGCTGACCGAACCGACAGTGGCGAGGAACGGCAGGCTCTGCTCCAGTTTCTCTTCTTCGCGCGAGATGGCTACGCGCATGGCCCGGGCCACACCTTCCATCACCGCCTCAGGATCGACGCCTGGCTGCTGACGCAGACGCGAGAATTCCTTGAAACCGGCACGGAAGATTTGCTCCACGCCCGAATCCGGATCCGGGTTGCTGCCCGCCTGACGGTACAACTTGGACAGGTCGATACCCGACCAGAAGCGCTCTTCGAAGCTCTCCAGGGCGCGTCGACCGGCACGCAGCAGATTGCTGCGCTGAAAGATCATGATCCATGAGGTCACCGATGCGGCCACCAGGGTCAACATTACCAACTGCACCACGATGCTGGCATTGCTGACCAGGCTCCACATGGAGGAATGGTCGACGACGTTAGCTTCCACGCTTTATCTCCTGCTTTGAGTGTGTACCCGGGCCGACCGCGTCGGCGAAGGCCGCACGCAAGTCTTCGGGAAGGGCCCGGGGTTTCAAACTGTTAGTGCGCACACAGGCCACCAAAAACTGCCCTTCACAGAGCAGCACATTATCCGTAGCCCGCCTGACCTGCTGTTTAAAGCGCAGGCTGGCACGGTTCAATTCGATTACTTCAGCGCTTACCAGCAGTTCGTCGTCCAGTCGCGCCGGCGCGTGATAGCGCGCTTCGCTGGAATGCACGACAAACAACAGATCCTCCCCCGCCAACTGCGATTGGGCAAAGCCCAGTTCACGCAGCCGCTCGGTTCGAGCCCGTTCCATAAACTTGAGGTAATTAACGTAATACACGATGCCGCCCGCATCGGTGTCCTCGTAATAAACGCGACAACGATGTGCGAACGGCTCAAGCCCGTTTTGCGCGCGCATACTCTAGTGCTTACTCCTCAGGTTGCCAATCCGGCCAGGCAACTGTTTTTCATGGTTTCAGGGCTTTACTGCAAAAGTACCGTCGTCTGACAGTACAAACCCTGAATAAATCGCCAAAAAATGTGTATCAATCGTCCACGGCATCGAGAAACTCGTCTACCACGGGCATCTCGCCCATTCGTGACGGAATGTTTAATCCGAAATGCAGGTAGGCATGTCGCGTCACCACCCTGCCCCGTGGCGTGCGCATGATGTAACCCTGCTGGATCAGGTACGGTTCCAGCACGTCTTCAATGGTGTGACGCTCTTCGCTGATCGCCGCCGCCAGGCTGTCGATACCGACCGGCCCGCCGTCGAACTTTTCGATCATGGTCAGCAGCAAACGGCGATCCTGATGATCGAAACCGTGTTCGTCGACATCGAGTAGGTTCAACGCCAGATCCGCCACCGCTTTGGTGATATGCCCCTTGGCGCGGACTTCGGCGAAATCGCGTACCCGCCGCAACAGACGGTTGGCGATCCGCGGCGTACCCCGGGCACGTCGGGCGATTTCGAAAGAACCTTCAGGATCCAGCGGCAGACCGAGAATCGCTGCCGAACGACTGACAATCGTCGCCAGATCGGCCGTGCTGTAGAACTCAAGACGCTGGACGATACCGAAGCGGTCACGCAACGGATTGGTCAGCATGCCGGCGCGAGTGGTCGCACCAACAAGGGTAAACGGCGGCAGATCAAGCTTGATCGAGCGCGCTGCCGGCCCTTCGCCGATCATGATGTCGAGCTGGAAATCTTCCATCGCCGGGTACAGTACTTCTTCAACGATCGGCGACAGACGATGGATTTCGTCGATGAACAGCACATCGTGCGGTTCAAGGTTGGTCAGCAATGCGGCCAGGTCACCCGGACGTTCAAGCACCGGGCCCGAGGTGCTTTTGATCGACACGCCCATTTCCTGGGCGATGATGTTCGCCAGGGTGGTTTTACCCAACCCCGGCGGGCCGAAGATCAGCGTGTGATCGAGGGATTCATTGCGACCACGGGCGGCCTGGATGAACAGCTCCATCTGCTCGCGCACGGTCGGCTGGCCAATGTAGTCAGCCAGACTGACCGGACGGATGGCCCGGTCCTGGACTTCTTCGCGCTCGCGCGGGCTGTGCGCGGCGGCGATCAGACGATCAGCTTCAATCACTTAAATCATTCCCTTCAGGGCGCGGCGGATCAGGTCTTCACTGCTCAAATTCTTGTCCTTGATGGCGGTAATCGCCTTGCTCGCTTCCTGCGGCTTGTAGCCCAGGGAAATCAGTGCACTGACCGCATCGTTTTCGGCGGTGTTGACCGGCGCAGGGCCGTCTGGCTGATTCGGCACCAAGGCAAACATCGCCGGCGAAGTTTCCCAGGCCTTGAAACGATCTTTCAGTTCGACCAACAGACGCTCGGCGGTTTTCTTGCCAACGCCCGGGACTTTGGTCAGGGCCGACGTGTCCTGGGATTGTACGCAACGGACCAGTTCGTCGACTTCCAGACTCGACATCAGTGCCAGCGCCAGTTTTGGCCCGACACCATTGAGACGGATCAACTCGCGAAAAAAGTCTCGCTCACGCTTGCCGGAAAAACCATAGAGTAATTGCGCATCTTCGCGTACGACCAAATGGGTGTGCAGGGTCAGCGGCTCACCGACCGACGGCAGGCGATAAAGGGTGGTCATGGGCACTTCCAGCTCATACCCGAGGCCGTTTACATCCAGAATCAGGTGCGGCGGCTGTTTCTCAGCCAAGGTGCCGCGCAAGCGTCCAATCACGTTTCAGATCCTTGAGCATTGGCCAGCCGTGGGCTGGCGACTATCAGAGCGAAGGACTCGGGCCGACAACACAGGCGCGCAAGTCCACACTCCGCAAATTTGATGCTGATGCTATCAGAGACGCAGGCGCCCGCCACGACTGCGTGCCGTTCCCAAACCGTGCGGCAGCAGACTCGAGCGGGTATGCGCATGGCAAATGGCGATGGCCAGGGCATCCGAGGCATCGATTTGCGGTTTGGCGGTCAGTTTGAGCATGTGCATGACCATCATCTGCACTTGCTCTTTATTGGCGGCGCCAGTGCCGACCACGGCCTGTTTGACCTGAGTGGCCGTGTACTCGGCGATCTCAAGGCATTCTTCGGCACCGGCGACAATCGCTGCGCCGCGAGCCTGGCCGAGCTTCAGCGCCGAATCGGCGTTTTTCGCCATGAACACCTTTTCGATGCCCATGGTGACCGGGCCATAAGTCTGGATGATCTCGCGTACGCCGCGATAGACGATTTGCAGACGCTCGTGCAGCTCGCCGGCGCCGGTGCGGATACAGCCCGAGGCCACATAGATGCAGCCACCACGCCCGGTATCACGAACAATGCCGTAACCGGTAATGCGCGAACCGGGGTCGATACCAAGAATTAAAGTCATAACGCCTGCAGAAATTGATGCGAAAGCTGAGGGTACAGGTAGGAGCTGCCGAAGGCTGCGATCTTTGTGTTTTTAAAAGATCAAAAGATCGCAGCCTTCGGCAGCTCCTACAGGGGAAGTGTAGAGCCAGCAAAAACTGCGACCTTTGTATTTAGATCAACCGAGCTGAGCGGCCACGTCTTCCGGAATGTCCGCATTGGAATAGACATTCTGCACGTCATCCAGATCCTCGAGCATATCGATCAGCTTGAGGACTTTCTCCGCACCTTCCAGATCCAGCTCGGCGCTGGTGGTCGGCTGCATGACGATTTCCGCGTCATCACCCTTGAAACCAGCGGCTTCCAGCGCATTACGCACCGCATAGAAGCTGGTAAACGAGGTGAACACGTCGATCGAACCGTCTTCGTGTGTAACCACGTCATCGGCATCGGCTTCCAGCGCCGCTTCGGTCAGTGCGTCTTCATCGACGCCCGGCGCGAAGCTGATCTGGCCCTTGCGTTCGAACAGGTACGCCACCGAACCGTCGGTGCCGAGGTTGCCGCCGCACTTGCTGAACGCATGGCGCACGGCTGCGGCGGTACGGTTGCGGTTATCGGTCATGCACTCGACCATCACCGCCACACCGCCCGGGCCGTAACCTTCGTAGGTCAGCTCTTCTACGTTGTCCGCTTCGGTGGCACCGGCGCCGCGCGCAACGGCACGGTCGATGATGTCGCGGCTCATGTTCGCGCTCAGCGCCTTGTCCAGGGCCAGGCGCAGACGCGGGTTGGAACCCGGATCACCGCCACCCTGACGGGCCGCAACGGTCAGCTCACGGATCCACTTGGTGAAGATCTTGCCCCTCTTGGCATCCTGACGTTCTTTGCGGTGCTTGATGTTCGCCCACTTGGAATGACCTGCCATAACTCGCTCCGAATTCTCTTTGAAACGTTGCCCGCCCTGCTCATGCAGCGGCCAGCAAACAAAAAAATCTCGACCTGCTCTCTATAGATAGAAAAAAGGCGCATCCGAAGATGCGCCTTCAGGCCCGTCTTACTCAGCCTTTGGCGTTTCGCGCAAACGAATGTGCAGCTCGCGCAATGCCTTGGCATCCACCACACCCGGTGCTTGCGTCATCACGTCGGCAGCACTCTGGGTTTTCGGGAAGGCGATCACTTCACGGATCGACTGGGCGCCGGTCATCAGCATCACCAGACGGTCCAGACCGAAAGCCAGACCACCGTGCGGCGGTGCACCGTACTTCAGC
The DNA here is from genome assembly GCF_900182985.1 of Pseudomonas helmanticensis. Lineage (NCBI taxonomy): Bacteria > Pseudomonadati > Pseudomonadota > Gammaproteobacteria > Pseudomonadales > Pseudomonadaceae > Pseudomonas > Pseudomonas helmanticensis. Next base: position 1,014,797 of record NZ_FXUY01000002.1, read on the forward strand.
GCGTCGAGCAGGAAGCCGAACTTCTCTTCCTGTTCCGCTTCGTTGATACCCAGCAGACGGAATACCGACTGTTGCATCTCTTTACGGTGGATACGGATCGAACCGCCACCCAGCTCAGTGCCGTTCAGGACCATGTCGTACGCGCGGGACAGAGCGCCAGCCGGGTTGGCTTCGAGCTCTTGCGGCGTGCACTTCGGTGCGGTGAACGGGTGGTGCAGCGCCGAGAAGCTGCCGTCGTCGTTCTCTTCGAACATCGGGAAGTCGACAACCCACATTGGCGCCCACTCGCAGGTCAGCAGCTTGAGGTCGTGACCGAGCTTGATACGCAGCGCGCCCAGAGCTTCGCTGACGATCTTGGCCTTGTCGGCGCCGAAGAACACGATGTCGCCGTCAACTGCACCCACGCGATCGAGGATGGCGTTGAGGTTTTCCAGCGGAATGTTCTTCACGATCGGCGATTGCAGACCGTCAACACCGGCAGCACGCTCGTTGACCTTGATGTACGCCAGGCCCTTGGCACCGTAGATGCCGACGAACTTGGTGTAATCGTCGATCTGCTTGCGTGGCATGCTCGCCCCGCCTGGAACGCGCAGTGCGGCGATACGGCATTTCGGATCGTTGGCCGGGCCGCTGAAGACTTTGAAATCGACTTCTTTCAGTTGATCGGCAACGTCGACCAGTTCCAGCGGGTTACGCAGGTCTGGCTTGTCGGAACCGTAGCGGCGCATGGCTTCTTCGAAAGTCATGTGCGGGAAATCGCCGAATTCCAGACCCAGCACTTCCTTGAACAGGTTGCGGATCATTTGCTCGGTCAGGCCCATGATCTCTTTTTCATCGAGGAAACTGGTCTCGATGTCGATCTGGGTGAATTCCGGCTGACGGTCAGCGCGCAGGTCTTCGTCGCGGAAGCACTTGGCGATCTGGTAGTAACGGTCGAAGCCGGCGACCATCAGCAGTTGCTTGAACAGCTGCGGCGATTGCGGCAGGGCGAAGAACGAACCAGCGTGAGTACGGCTCGGCACCAGATAGTCACGCGCACCTTCAGGGGTGGCACGGGTCAGGATCGGTGTTTCTACGTCGAGGAAGCCGTTCTCGTCGAGGAAGCGACGGATGCTGGTGGTCATGCGCGAACGCAGACGCAGCTTCTCGGCCATTTCCGGACGACGCAGGTCGAGGAAGCGATAACGCAGACGGGTTTCTTCGCCGACGTCGGAGAACTCGTTCAACGGGAACGGCGGGGTTTCCGACTCGTTCAGCACTTCCAGCTCGTAGCCCAGTACTTCGATCATGCCCGACGCCATGTTGGCGTTGGTCGCGCCGGCCGGACGCAGACGCACTTTACCGGTGATCTTCACCACGTATTCGCTGCGCACGCGGTCGGCAGCAGCGAAGCTTTCGGCGCGATCCGGATCGAAAACCACCTGAGCGAGACCGTCACGATCACGGATATCGAGGAAAATCACCCCGCCGTGGTCGCGACGACGGTGAACCCATCCGCAAAGGGTAATTTCCTGACCTTCCAGGCTTTCGTTCAGTTGGCCGCAATAGTGGCTGCGCATCATGGTAGTGGTTCGCTTCTCGTAATTCGAAATTCGGTGGAGATCCCGTTGCGTTCAAACAAAACGGAAACTCGCGCGTGTCGTTAGACCTGGGTTTGAACCCTAGTCAGATTTGTCGCCACCGGCCAGATTCTTCTTGGCGCCGGTCTTGAAATCAGTCTCGTACCAACCACCGCCACTGAGGCGAAAGCCGGGCATGGACAGCTGTTTCTTGAGCTCTGGTGCCTGGCAGGCAGGGCAGTCGACCAGCGGTGCCTCGCTGATCTTTTGAATGGCTTCCAACTGATGACCACAGGAAGCGCATTGGTAATCGTACATCGGCATGGGTGTGTCTCGGCGATCAGATTGCCACCGCGCGCAGGGCTTTGCGGCGAAAGGGCGGGATTATATCCATTAAATGCGGCCTGTGCAGCCGGAAGACTGCACAGGCGGCAACGTCATTTCAACTGCCCGTCACAGCGCGATGGCCTGCGGGACTTCCTTGAGACCATTCATCACGCAGACCACCCGCACCAGACCGCTGAAGTTTTTTACCCCGCCGTGGCGCAAGTGCACTTGCCGATCCACATGGGACAGCAACGTACTGATCGAACAACCGCAATCCTCGGCCATGCGCCCGAGAATGTTCCAGTAGACCTGTTCGAGCCGCAGGCAAGTCGCAAAACCATTCAGGCGCACGGACCTGGACAACGGCTGAATCAATGCAATATCGAACTCGCTGACCAGCGGATCGACCCTTCCTTCCTGTCGCGAACCGAAGTTTTCGGTTTGCCTGTCTCCATCGACCATATCGCTGACACTCCTTTGCCATCGCTGCTTTTTATAAAGACAACATCCTGTGCCTTCATAAAAGCGCAGACGCAAAGTTATATCCAGATGACTAATTGCCCATCTGCGTAGGATAAGCCGACATCAAAAGTAAGACTTTGGAAGCTCGCGGGTATTGGCCTGCTATAAATACCCGCGCCTGGCGCGGATTACCCTTCCAGCAGCGCTCGCAGCATCCACGCGGTTTTCTCGTGCACCTGCATGCGCTGGGTCAGCAGGTCGGCGGTAGGTTCGTCACTGACTTTGTCGAGCAACGGAAAGATGCCACGCGCAGTACGCGTCACTGCTTCCTGGCCGGCAACCAGTTGCTTGATCATGTCTTCGGCGCTCGGTACACCCTCCTCCTCCTCCTTGATAGAAGAAAGACGTGCATAGGTCGCGTAAGCGCCCGGCGCCGGAAACCCCAGCGCCCGGATACGTTCGGCGATCAAGTCCACGGCCAGCGCCAGTTCGTTGTATTGCTCTTCGAACATCAGGTGCAGCGTACGGAACATCGGACCGGTGACATTCCAGTGGAAGTTATGGGTTTTCAGATACAGCACATAGGTGTCCGACAGCAGACGGGACAGCCCTTCGACGATGGACTTGCGATCTTCTTCACTGATACCGATATCGATTGCCATGTTTACCCCCTAACGGCGATTGAATTCATCCAGCAGGTGCCAACCCACTCTAGCAAGCCTGTCGCCACCCCGCAGCCCTGATCGGCCACCCGCGCTGCGACAAAATCGCTCATCCGGCTGCCGCTGGCCGGGCTGATTTGAGTAGCTGCAGGCTTTGCTGTTAAATAGGCAGTGTGTCGCCATGCCCCATTTTCCGGGGCGTCGCGCATAGGCTGATGCCGTGTACGTGCCTACCGCCTCTTATTTTTGTTCCGAAGCGAACCGTGCGCCTTCAGCTCTTCCTTGTGAGCCGTCATAACGTGAGCCAATCAAAATGTTGAAAATCGTCCACCTGTTAATGGGCGCAGCGGCATTGCTGCTGTCGTTCATACCCAGCTTGAAATCTGAAGCCGTTCCCTACCTGCAACAACCCGATGCACTTTACCTGGCCTTTTTCGGCCTGCTGAACCTGGTCATCGCTCCAGTGATTCCTTACTGGAACAAAGGCCCGCGCCAGCATCTGCAAAATCTGGTCAGCGCACTTCTGGTGCTGACTGTCGTCCTGCAAACCTTGACCCTGATCGCCCCGATGCCGGTCATCGCCGGCCAGCCAGCTGTGCTGTTCAGCCTGGTGATTGCGCTGGTTGCCGTCGTTCTGCACCTGGCTGTCAGCTTCTACAAATCGTCACCTGCCGCCGCGCCAACCAGCTATGACATGAGCAATCGCGATACCGGCACCGTCAAGTGGTTCAACACCTCCAAAGGCTTCGGCTTTATCTCCCGGGATTCCGGCGATGATATTTTCGTGCACTTTCGCGCCATCCGTGGTGAAGGCCACCGCGTTCTGGTCGAAGGCCAGCGCGTGGAATTCTCGGTGATGAACCGGGACAAGGGCCTGCAAGCCGAGGACGTGATCGCCGCATTGCCGCGTCGCTGATCCAAGGCATAAAAAAACCGCGAGCAGCCTGGCTGTTCGCGGTTTTTTTACGCCTGAAGAAAAGGACTCAATAGTGCGGTGGCGGCGCATCTTCCTCGAAAGAGCCGAACTGGCCGACCATTTCTTCCTGACGCTTGAGCAACGCAGCCATTTGTAACCGCAGACGCTCGACCACGCGCTGCTGGGCGACTAGCACGTCGTTCAACGCCTGAATAGTGTCGTCCTGAAAGGCCAGACGGCTTTCCAGATCGTTAACGCGCTCTTCCAGGCTCATGCCTCAGCCCTCCACAAAGATAAAATGCTCGCTCAGGACCAGACGCAACTGTTCGCGAATGGCAGCAACCTGCTCGGCACTATACGGTTTGGCCGCAAGCTTGCCCCACACCGGCGCTGGCCAGGCCGCGTCATCGCGTTTGCGCACGATCACGTGCATGTGCAACTGACTGACGACGTTACCCAGGGTCGCGACATTCATTTTGTCAGCATCGAATAAATCCTTGAGCAACTCGGCCAGCGCCGTGGTTTCTTGCCACAGTTGCTGCTGGTCGGCGACATCCAACTGAAACAACTCGCTGATATCGTCGCGACGAGGCACAAGGATGAACCAGGGGTAGTTGGCATCGTTGGACAGCAGCAGGCGACTGAGCGGGAAATCGCCGATGACCAGCGTGTCCTGTTGAAGTCGTGGATCTAAAGCAAACACTGCGCGCACTCCCGGCTGATCTACAGAATTCAGCTTAGCGGCCATCCCTATCGACGGCGCGCCAAGCGACAGGACGGCAGCATACCTGCGAATGCCGCAGCCTTCACGGTCGCAGTGCCGAGATCTTGCGCTGTCGCTGCCCCGAGATGTGACATTTATGCACCACGCGCACCACCACGGAACCAGCAGCGCCTGAAAGACCGAAGAAATGACCGAAATTGCTGCTCTCGTTCCATTTGCTGTGCCGCGCCAACTGTATGAATACTGAACATCTGTAAAATTTTTTGCACCAAAACCGTACAGCGCGACTACGCTCACTGCGTCAGGCATCCGCCGAATACTCACTGGCGGGGTGAACCGGTAACGTTTTTGGTTGTCACGCGCGATTTCCGGTGTGGCAACACCATCGCAAGAATCGCGTCAAGCCCTGATAAAAAGGGGCTTGGCGCCCAGTATTCATGCGGTTTTTACAGGCACAGGCGGGTGTTCGAAAAAATAACCGCAAGAGAAACGCGGTTTGTGCACGCTTGTTGCATTCGTACCCATATGGACTATAAGCGCACCACTGGAAGTGGATGCCTTAAGCCCCATAAGAACAGTGGCAGGGTTGCCCGATGGAGATTCAAGTGTTTTGCCAGGGACTCTTTTTTACCGATGCAAAAAGGCCCAGAAACAGCGATAAAGTTGTCAGTCCGGCTGCATTGGTACTGTGAATTTGCGACATCCACAACGCCGTTTGCGACACCGTCGTAAAGAAGCTGAAAGGTTGGATTAGCAAGTATCGCCAACATTGTCGGCGTGATATAAGTTTGCGCCGACACAAAAAGAAAGAGCCGCCCAGATAATAAAACAGGTGGGACGGCAGTACTCTTCTAAAACCAAAGGAGCAAATCACGATGCGCGTGATGAAGTGGAGCATGATCGCACTGGCAGTTGCAGCAGCAGCCAGTACTCAGTTGGCTACGGCCGCTGCGTTTGTAAGTGACCAGTCAGAAGCCAAAGGTTTTGTTGACGACGCGAAACTCACCGAGACGTTGAAGAACTACTACTTCAACCGCGACAACAAGAACGGCGGCCGCGACCAGAAAGACTGGACCCAGGGTTTCCTTGGTAACTTCACCTCCGGTTACACCCAAGGTACTGTGGGTGTAGGTATCGATGCATACGGTTACCTGGCGTTGAAACTGGACGGTGGTGACGGTACTTCCGGTTCGGGCAACATGAGCCGCAGCGACACCGTCAACCCTAACAACGGCGCTCGCGACGTTAACGACAGCCAGGGCAAAGCCGGCGCTTCGATCAAGTTCCGCGTTTCCAAAACCGAGCTGAAATTCGGCGACATGCAGCCTAGCACTGCTCCAGTGTTCGCTGTCGGCGGCTCCCGCATCCTTCCGCAAACTGCCACTGGCTTCCAGTTGCAGAGCAGCGAAGTCAAAGACCTCGACCTCGAAGCCGGTCACTTCTACTCGGCGAGCAGCCAGGACAAAAACGCCAGTGATGGCGGCCTGTACGCGAACTACGCTGGCGTAGAATCGAAGACTATCGACTACTTCGGCGGCAAGTACGGCATCACCGAAAACCTGAGCGCATCGCTCTACGGCGCCAAGCTGGAAGACATCTGGAACCAGTACTACGCCAACGTGAACCTCACCACGCCTTTCAGTGGTGACACCTCGCTGAACACCGACTTCAACATCTACCGCACCACCGACACCGGTGACAAGCTGGCGGGTGAAATCAGCAACACTGCCTTCTCCCTGGCAACAGCGCTGTCGTTCCTGAAGGCACACACCTTCACCCTGGCCTTCCAGAAGGTCAACGGCGACACTCCGTTCGACTACATCGGTGTGGGCAAGAACAACCGTGGTGGCGACTCGATCTTCCTCGCCAACTCCATCCAGTACTCTGACTTCAACGGTCCTGGCGAGAAATCGGTTCAAGCCCGTTACGACCTGAAAATGGCTGAGTACGGCGTTCCAGGCCTGAGCTTCATGGTTCGTTACGTTAAAGGTTGGGACATCGACGGTACCAGCACTCCAGCTGGCAGCCCTTACACCGGCCTGTACGGTGAAGATGGCAAACACCACGAAACCAACTTTGAAGCCAAGTACGTTGTTCAGACTGGCCCGGCTAAAGACCTGTCCTTCCGCATTCGTCAAGCCTGGCACACTGCCAACGCTGACCAGGGCGAAGGCGACGTCAAAGAGTTCCGCCTGATCACCGAATACCCACTGAACATCTTGTAATTGTCAGTGGTTAGTTTCGAAGCATAAAAAAAGGCCCATCTTGCGATGGGCCTTTTTTATTGCCTGTCACTTCAGTTAATTGCCTGACCGAGAAGTCAGGCAATTAATTAGCAACCTATCATTGTGTTGCCGATTCCTGCACCACGCGAATCACGCGTTGCGGAAAAGGAATATCAATGCCGGCAGTCTTTAAACGATCACGCGATTGTTCGTTAAACATGAACATCACATCCCAATAATCTGCGGTTTTAACCCACACACGCAGGGAAACAGTGATCGAACTGTCACCCAAAGTCGAAATGACCGCCTGGGGTGCCGGGTCCTGCAATACGCGATCATCCTTGGCCAGATCCAGCAGCACCTGACGGGCCTTCTGCAGATCAGCTTCGTAATCGACACCGACATCGAACACAACCTTGCGGGTTGGCTGACGGTTGGTGTTGGTGATGATGCCGTTCGACAGATTGCCGTTCGGCACGATGATGGTCTTGTTGTCGCCGGTACGCAGCACGGTGTGGAAAATCTGGATGCTGTCGACCGTCCCCGAGACACCTTGCGCTTCGATCCAGTCACCGATACGGAACGGACGGAACAGCAGAATCAGCACGCCGCCAGCGAAGTTCGCCAGGCTGCCTTGCAACGCCAGACCGATGGCCAGACCGGCAGCACCGATGGCTGCCACAAACGAGGTGGTTTCAACACCGATCATCGACGCGACGCTGACAATCAGCAGCACCTTGAGAATGATGTTGGCCAGGCTGCTGATAAAACCTTGCAGCGCCAGATCGGCGTTGCGCAGGGCCAGCAGACCGCCGAGCTTTTGCGTGACCTTGTTGATCAGCCACCAGCCGATGGCCAGGGTGATCACCGCCAGCAGCACGCGGCTGCCGTATTCCATGATCATCGGGATCCACGCCTGGGACGCCTTGACCAGGTTGTCTACCTCAGCATTCAAATCCATGTTCTATCTCCTGATTTCCGGCTTTCCGGGGTGTATTCAAAACAAATGTGGGAGCGAGCCTGCTCGCGAAAGCGGTGGGTCATTCAGCCAATGAGTTGACTGACACATCGCTTTCGCGAGCAAGCTCGCTCCCACAGGTCATCTGACCGAGCTTAGTCGCGGAAGTTGTTGAACTGCAGAGGCATGCCGAATTCCTTGGCACGCAGTGCCGCGATGGCCTCTTGCAAGTCATCACGCTTCTTGCCGGTGACACGGACCTGCTCGCCCTGAATGGCAGCCTGGACTTTGAGCTTGGCGTCCTTGATGTGGCCGACGATCTTCTTCGCCAGCTCTTTGTCGATACCTTCCTTGAGCACGGCGTCCTGCTTCATCAACTTGCCCGATGCGTACTCGTCCTTGACCTCAAGGCACTGCACGTCGATCTTGCGCTTGACCAGTGCCAGCTTGAGGATTTCGATCATCGCTTCCAGCTGGAACCCGGCTTCAGCGGTCAGGCTGACGGTGAGGTCTTTTTCCTTGAACTCGAAGCTGCCTTTGCCTTTCAGGTCATAACGGCGATCGAGTTCCTTCACGGCGTTCTCGACCGCGTTGGTGAGTTCGTGTTTGTCCAGTTCGGATACCACGTCGAACGACGGCATGTAATCTCTCCAATAAAAAGGCGCGCTCGATGAGGATGGAGCGCGCTTGGCTTGCGGTTAAAATCGGGCTCATTATAACGGGTCTTTTCCTGACGACACGGCGAGCCTTACATGCCTGCAACCATTCGAGCAAAAAACTGATGTCGACCCCCTGGCATATTCTCGGCGCCGGCAGTCTCGGCACCTTATGGGCCACGCGCCTGGCACGCGCAGGCATACCGGTCAGGCTGATCGTGCGCAATAGCGAACGCCTGCGCAGTTACCAGGCCGCGGGCGGACTGACCCTGGTCGAACAAGGCCAGGCCCGCACCTATGCGGTGCCGGGTGAAACGCCGGACAGCCCCGAGCCGATCCGGCGCTTGTTGGTAGCCTGCAAGGCCTACGACGCCGAAAGTGCAGTCGCCCGCCTCGCCCCGCGCCTGTCGCCGGATGCCGAACTGATCCTGCTGCAGAATGGCCTCGGCAGTCAGGATGCCGTCGCCACGCAAATTCCGCATGCACGCTGCATCAGCGCTTCCAGCACCGAAGGCGCGTTCCGCGATGGCGACTGGCGTGTGGTGTTTGCCGGCCACGGCTTCACTTGGCTCGGCGATGCCGGTCATCCGGTCGCGCCAATCTGGCTGGATGATCTGGACGCGGCGAAAATCCCCCACGAGTGGAGCACCGACATCCTCACCCGCCTGTGGCGCAAGCTCGCACTCAACTGCGCCATCAACCCGCTGACCGTATTGCACGGCTGCCGCAACGGTGGCCTGCAACAACACCAATGCGAAGTCGCGACGTTGTGCGCTGAGCTGGCGGAATTGCTGCAGCGTTGCGGCCAGCCGGCAGCGGCGGACAACCTGCAAGCAGAAGTCGAACGCGTCATTCACGCTACCGCCGCCAATTACTCCTCGATGTATCAGGACGTCGCCAACGCGCGCCGCACCGAAATCAGTTATCTGCTGGGGCACGCCTGCGCAGTCGCCGCGCGCCACCAACTGAACCTGCCGCACCTCAAGCAATTGCAGCAACGGCTGATCGCTCATCTGCACAGCCTTGGATTGCCCAGCGACTGAGCAGCGGCTACGCTGGCCACTTGTTCCTTTGCTGCGATAAACCTGATGCCATTGCGCCAGCGCCTCGAAAACCTGCCGGTCGGCCAGAAACTGCTGGCCGCCCTGCTGGTGTTGTTGACCACGGTTTTACTGGTCGCCAACCTGACTTTTATCAGCGCCGCCTACTACATCTCGCAGGAAAGCATGGCGCCACAAGCCTTGCAGACCATCGGCCGACTGATCGCCAACCCGAGTCTGGTCAGCGAAGCCCTGCAATCGCCGCAAAGTGCCGAACGCCTGCTCAAGGAACTCGACAGTTATTCACCGCTGCGCGCCGCCGCCCTGTACGACGGCAAAGGCGAACGGCTGGCGCAGGTGCAGCGCGGCGACAAACTCAAACTGCCGGAACGCTATCGGCATATCGAAGCCTGGCAACTGACCGAGTTTCGCAGCAACCAGTTGATCACCCTGCCCCGCCCCGGCACCGCGCCGGGACATTTGTTGCTGGTGGCCAGCAGCGAACTGCCGATGGCGTTCTACACCGGCACTCTGACTGCGAGCCTCGGCATCCTGATTTTCAGTGTGTTGCTGTGGCTGGTGATTGCCCGGCAGATCAAACGCCTGATCACCCGGCCGATCCATGAGCTGGAAGAACTCTCGCGCCAGGTGACCCGCGAAGAGAACTACGCCCTGCGCGCCTCGCGCGGCAACCACGACGAAATCGGCAGCCTCGCCGAGGCGTTCAACACCATGCTTTCGCGCATTGAAGCTCGCGAGCAGCAGCTCAAGCGCGCCCGCGATGACTCGCAGGCGGCTTACGATCAGGCACAAGGGCTGGCCGAGGAGACCCGCCACACCAACCGCAAGCTGGAACTCGAAGTCCAGGTGCGCAGCAAGATCGAGAAGAAACTCACCGGTTTCCAGAACTACCTCAACAGCATCATCGACTCGATGCCCTCGGCGCTGATCGCCCTCGACGAGCAACTCTACGTCACCCAATGGAATCAGGAAGCCAGCGCGCTCTCCGGCACGCGCCTGGACGAAGCGCTGAACCAGCCGATCTTCCTCGCCTTCGAGCCGCTGAAGCCGTTTCTGCCGCAGCTCAAGCAGACCGTCGAACAGCACACCGTGGCGAAGATCGAGCGAGTGACGTGGTTCAAGGACGATGAGCCGAAGCATTACGCGCTGACGTTTTATCCACTGATGGGCGGTGCCGGGCGCGGCGTGGTGATCCGTATCGACGACATCACCCAGCGCCTGTCGCTGGAAGAAATGATGGTGCAGTCGGAGAAAATGCTTTCGGTCGGCGGCCTCGCCGCCGGCATGGCCCACGAGATCAACAACCCGCTGGGCGCGATTCTGCATAACGTGCAGAACATTCGGCGGCGGCTGTCCGCCGAGCTGCCGAAGAACCTCGAAACCGCCGAGCAACTGGGCATTGAAATCGACACGGTCAACCGTTACCTGCAAGGCCGCGAAGTGCCGCAGTTGCTCGATGGCATTCAGCAGGCTGGCGCCCGGGCGGCGAAAATCGTCACGCACATGCTCAGTTTCAGTCGCCGCAGCACGCGCCAGATGGCCCCGTGCGATCTGCCGGCATTGATTGATCAAGCGGTCGATATTGCTGGCAACGACTTCGATCTGGCCATCGGCTTCGACTTCAAGGGACAGGCGATCGTCCGCCAGTTTGATCCGACACTTGGCCCGGTGCCGGGCACCGCCAACGAACTTGAGCAAGTGCTGCTCAATCTGCTGAAAAACGCTGCGCAGGCGATTCACCAGCGCGAGGACGACAGTGAGCCGGGGCGGATCATCCTGCGGACCAAACTCAATCCGCCGTGGGCCGAGATTCAGGTTGAAGACAACGGCATCGGCATGAGCGAGAACGTGCGCAAACGCACCTTCGAGCCGTTCTTCACCACCAAGGAAATCGGTCAGGGCACCGGGCTGGGCTTGTCGGTTTCGTATTTCATCATTACCAATAATCACAAAGGCCAGATGGAAGTGCAGTCCGCGCCCGGCCAGGGCACCTGCTTCACCTTGCGCCTGCCCTTGACGCAGCCTGCCGCCATCGCCGCCGAAACCAATCAACTACCGAGGTAACCCATGGGCTTTCGCTTGTCGAAGATCTACACCCGCACCGGCGACAAAGGCGAAACCGGCCTGGGCGACGGCCGTCGCGTGCCAAAGGATCACCCGCGCATCGAGGCGATTGGCGAGGTCGATACGCTGAACAGTCAGGTCGGCGTGCTGTTGGCCGGATTGATTGCCGAGCGAGAGGCGTTTCCGGGACTGGATGAATTGATCGAGGTGCTGACGCCTTGTCAGCATCGGCTGTTCGATCTCGGTGGCGAGCTGGCGATGCCGGAGTATCAGGCGTTGAACGCGGCGGAAATCGAACGGCTGGAAGCAGCGATCGATGTCTGGAATGAAGAGCTGGGGCCGCTGGAGAATTTCATTTTGCCGGGTGGATCGATGCTGATTGCACAGGCGCATGTGTGTCGCAGCCTGGCGCGCAGTGCCGAGCGGCGCTGTCAGCATTTGAATGCGCTTGAGCCGCTGGCCGGGGTTGGCCTGGCGTACATCAATCGGTTGTCGGATTTGTTGTTTGTCGCGGCGCGGTTGATTGCGCGGCGGCAGGGGATTGCGGAGATTCTCTGGCAACCTGCTGCCAAGCCTTAGATTTGCAGTGATTTGAAGGACGCCTTCGCGAGCAGGCTCACTCTTACAGTTGACCGCATTCCATCAGAAGAAACACGGTCCCTGTAGGAGTGAGCCTGCTCGCGATGAGGCCAGCAGCCTTTACAGCGAATCAGGCCAGAACGCGCGAATCCCGGCTACACCTTGAGCGCCATGATTCCAGGCCTTCTCACACTCCGCCGGGCCAACCCCGCCCAACAGAAACACCGGTTTACTGAAGCCTTCAATCAACGTCCCGGCCTGCTCCCAGCCCAACGGCTGCGCATCCGGGTGCGTCAGGGTCGGCTGCACCGGCGACAGGGTTACAAAATCCACGCCCATCTGTTCCGCCAACGCCAATTCCTCAGCGTTGTGGCATGACGCCGCCAACCAGCGTTCCGCCGGCAACGGACGCCCCGCCGCTGCGTATTTACGCAACTGTGCAGAGGTGATGTGCCAACCAGCCGAAGGGAAATCGCCGAGCCACTCGAACGGCCCCTTGATCATCAGTTGCGCCTTGCCTGCGCACAGACCCGCAGCATCCACCGCCAGATCACGGTACTTGGGGTCGTAACCGTTCGGGGCGCGCAGCTGGATCAATTTGATCCCGCCAGCGATCGCCTTCTGGATACCGCGCAGCAACGCCGGGGTTTCCAGATCTTCCGGGGTGATCAGGTATTGCGCCGGCAAACGCGCGGCCGCCACGATCGGCTGATTGGCTGCCGGGAACTCGTAGCTCACCAGTTCCTTCGCCGTGACCCAGGCCAATGGCTGACCTTCAGCACCGTGGGGTTCGCCGGTGAATGCCGAGACTTCCCAGACATCCAGCAACACCTGCTTGTCGGGGTAATCGTGACGCACCTTGATCAGCGGTCGGGCAGCACCAACGACGATGCCCAACTCTTCGTGCAGCTCGCGGGCCAGCGCGGTTTCGACTGACTCGTCAGCCTCGACCTTGCCACCGGGAAATTCCCACAAGCCGCCCTGATGCTGGGTATCGGCACGGCGGGCGATGAGGATTTTGCCACTCTCGTCACGAATGACGGAAGCGGCGACGTGTACGCGTTTCACGGGTTCAACTCCTCAAGTCCGGCCTTCTGCCAGGCTTTGAAGGCCGGCCATTGGTAGACGGTTTCAACATAGGCTTGATCGGCGGCCGGCAGCTGTACCTGATAGGTGCGCAGGCGCACGGTGATCGGTGCGAAAAATGCGTCGGCCAGACTCACGCGACCAAACAGGTACGGCCCGGCTTCGGTGGCCGCAGCACGGCATTCGGCCCACAGCGTCAGCATGCGTTCGATATCGACCTTCACCTCCGGCGGCACCGGGCTAAGCGGCGCGTCGTGGCTGAGGTTGAACGGCATGTGATTTCGCATGGCGAAAAAGCCGCTGTGCATTTGTGCGCAGGCGGATCGCGCCTGGGCACGGGCGAAGATATCGCTCGGCCAGAGCTGCTCGGACGGAAATTGTTCGGCGAGGTATTCGGCGATGGCCAACGAGTCGGCAATGGTCCCGCGTGCGGTTTGCAGCAGCGGCACCTTGGCGGTCGGTGAATGTTTGAGCAAAAGCTCGCGGGTGTCGGGCTTGCCGAGCTTGATCAGTTCTTCCGTGTAGGGAGCACCGGTCAGTTCCACCGCCAGTGCCGCGCGCAGGGACCAGGAGGAAAGCAGTTTGTCGCCGATGATCAGGTGCAAGGACATGGTGTGGCGCCTTTTCGTCAGAGGAAAGCTTCAAAACTTGCTGTGTCTGAACCATCGCTTTCGCGAGCAAGCCCGCTCCCACAGAAGATCTGTGGCAACTGTAGGAGTGAGCCTGCTCGCGAAGGCAGCGACTCGGTCTCAGGTTAGATCAAGTGCGGTATTCGGCGTTGATCTTCACATACTCATGCGACAGGTCGGTGGTCCAGATGGTTTCGCTGCAATCGCCGCGACCCAACTCGATACGGATGGTGATTTCTTCCTGCTGCATCACCGCCGAACCCTGCGCTTCAGTGTAGGTTGCCGCACGCGCGCCACGGCTGGCGATGCACACGTCTCCGAGGAACACGTCGATCTTGCTCACGTCCAGATCCGGCACGCCGGCACGGCCGACGGCCGCGAGGATACGGCCCCAGTTCGGGTCGGAAGCAAACAGCGCAGTCTTGATCAACGGCGAGTGCGCCACGGTGTAGCCGACGTCCAGGCATTCCTGATGATTGCCGCCGCCATTCACTTCAACGGTGACGAACTTGGTTGCGCCTTCGCCGTCACGCACGATGGCCTGGGCGACATCCATGCACACTTCAAACACCGCCTGCTTCAGTTTGGCGAACAACTCGCCTTCAGCGCGGGTGATTTGCGGCAATGCAGCCTTGCCGGTGGCAATCAGCATGCAGCAGTCGTTGGTCGAGGTGTCGCCGTCGATGGTGATGCGGTTGAACGACTTGTTGGCGCCGTCGAGCATCAAGTTTTGCAGCACGTCGCGGGAGACTTTGGCGTCAGTGGCAATGTAACCGAGCATGGTCGCCATGTTCGGGCGGATCATGCCCGCGCCTTTGCTGATGCCGGTCACGGTGATGGTCACGCCGTCATGCTCGAACTGGCGGCTGGCGCCCTTCGGCAAGGTGTCGGTGGTCATGATCCCGGTGGCGGCCGCTGCCCAGTTGTTTTCCGAGAGGTCGTCCAGCGCGGCTTGCAGCGCGCCTTCGATCTTCTCGACCGGCAGTGGCTCGCCGATCACACCGGTGGAGTACGGCAGAATCTGCTCGGCAGCAACGCCGGTCAGCTCAGCCAGTTTCGCCGTGGTGCGCTCAGCGGCGGCCAGACCCGGCTCGCCGGTGCCGGCATTGGCGTTACCGGTGTTGGTCAGCAGGTAACGCACAGCGTTCTGCACGCGCTTCTTGGCCAGAATCACCGGTGCTGCACAAAAGGCGTTCAACGTGAACACGCCCGCCACGGTCGAACCTTCGGCGCAGCGCATCACCACGACATCTTTGCGCCCAGGACGCTTGATGCCGGCCGAGGCGATACCGAGTTCAAAACCGGCAACCGGGTGCAACGTTGGCAAAGGACCAAGACCAACAGCCATGAATGCGCTCCTTACTCAATGATGTCAGCACCGCCGCTCGCAGCGACGGTGGTTTAAATGGCAAAACGCCGCGACGGCAGGAGCCGGTCGCGGCGCGGGTATTTCAGCGATTGAAACGGGTTTTACTGGATCTGCCCGTGGCAATGCTTGAATTTCTTGCCCGAACCGCAGTAGCACAGTTCGTTGCGGCCCAGCTTCTGTTCATTGCGAACCGGGGCAGCGGCGAGGGCCACATCGACCTCTTCACCGAGCAGTTCCGGTTGCTCCAGGCCTGGCGCTTCAGCGTGTTCGAACTGCATGCGGGCGGCCAGTGCTTCGGCTTCCTGACGCAGGCGCTGCTCTTCGGCTTCCGGATCTTCGCGGCGAACCTGAACGTGCGACAGCACACGGATCGAGTCGCGCTTGATCGAATCGAGCAGCTCGGAGAACAGCGTGAACGACTCGCGCTTGTATTCCTGCTTCGGGTTCTTCTGCGCGTAGCCACGCAAGTGGATGCCGTGACGCAGGTGATCCATGGTCGACAGGTGGTCTTTCCACAGGTCGTCCAGCACGCGCAGAACGATTTGCTTCTCGAAGGAGCGCAGTGCCTCGGCACCCGCCTGGTCTTCTTTCTCGTTGTACGCGGCAATCAGCTCGGCCATCAGCTTCTCGCGCAGGGTTTCTTCGTACAGGTGATCGTCTTCGTCGAGCCATTGCTGGATCGGCAGTTTCACGCCGAAGTCGCTGGCAATCGTCGCTTCCAGACCGGCCACGTCCCACTGCTCTGGCAGCGATTGCGGTGGAATGTGCGCGCTGACGGTGGCGTTGAGCACGTCCTGACGGAAGTCGGCGATGGTCTCACCGATGTTGTCAGCAGCCAGCAACGTGTTACGCATGTGATAGATCACTTTACGCTGTTCGTTGTTGACGTCGTCGAACTCGAGCAGTTGCTTGCGAATGTCGAAGTTGCGGCCTTCAACCTTGCGCTGGGCCTTCTCGATCGCGTTGGTCACCATGCGGTGCTCGATCGCTTCGCCCGGCTGCATGCCCAGGGCTTTCATGAAGTTCTTCACCCGGTCAGAGGCGAAGATGCGCATCAGGCTGTCTTCCAGCGACAGGTAGAAGCGGCTCGAACCGGCATCGCCCTGACGGCCGGCACGGCCACGCAGCTGGTTGTCGATACGGCGCGATTCGTGACGCTCGGACGCGATCACTTGCAAACCGCCGGACTCCAGCACTTGCTGGTGACGCTTCTGCCAGTCGGCCTTGATCTGGGCAATCTGCTCAGGGGTCGGGTCTTCCAGCGAAGCGACTTCAACTTCCCAGTTGCCGCCCAAGAGGATGTCGGTACCACGACCGGCCATGTTGGTGGCGATGGTCAGCGCGCCCGGACGACCGGCCTGCGCAATGATCTCGGCTTCTTTTTCGTGGAACTTGGCGTTGAGAACCTTGTGTTCGATGCCTTCCTTCACGAGCAATGCGGACATGTGCTCGGAAGTTTCGATGGTCGCAGTACCCACCAGCACCGGACGGCCAGCGGCCATGCTTTCCTTGATGTCCGCGACAATCGCCGTGTACTTCTCTTCGGCGGTCAGGAACACCAGGTCATTGAAGTCTTTACGCGCCAACGGTTTGTTCGGCGGAATGACCATGACTTCCAGACCATAGATCTGGTGGAATTCGAACGCTTCGGTGTCGGCGGTACCGGTCATGCCGGACAGCTTGGTGTACAGACGGAAGTAGTTCTGGAACGTGGTCGATGCCAGGGTCTGGCTCTCGGCCTGAATATTCAGGCCTTCCTTGGCTTCGATGGCCTGGTGCAGGCCTTCGGACAGACGACGGCCCGGCATGGTACGACCGGTGTGTTCGTCGACCAGGACGACCTGGCCGTCCTGCACGATGTATTCAATGTTGCGGTTGAACAGCTTGTGCGCACGCAGACCGGCATAAACGTGGGTCAACAGACCGAGGTTATGCGCCGAGTACAGGCTCTCGCCTTCGGCCAGCAGGCCGACGCCGGTGAGCATGTCTTCGATGAACTGGTGACCGGCTTCGTTGAGTTCGACCTGACGGGTCTTCTCGTCAACGGTGTAGTGCCCGGCCTTGGTGACTTCGCCTTCGACTTCTTCGATGTGCAGTTCCAGCTGCGGGATCAGTTTATTGATCTCCATGTACAGCTTGGAGCTGTCCTCGGCCTGACCGGAAATGATCAGCGGGGTACGCGCTTCGTCGATGAGGATGGAGTCGACTTCGTCGATCACGGCAAAATTGAGTTCGCGCTGGAATTTTTCTTCCATGCTGAACGCCATGTTGTCGCGCAGGTAGTCGAAACCGAATTCGTTGTTGGTGCCGTAGGTGATGTCGGCGGCGTAAGCGATACGCTTCTCTTCCGGCGGCTGGAACGGCGTCACGACGCCGACGGTCAGGCCGAGGAATTCATACAGCGGACGCATCCAGTTGGCGTCACGACGGGCCAGGTAGTCGTTCACCGTCACAACGTGCACGCCCTTGCCGGACAGCGCGTTGAGGTAAACACCCAGGGTCGCCACGAGGGTTTTACCCTCACCGGTGCGCATTTCGGCGATCTTGCCTTCGTGCAAGGTCATGCCACCGACGAGTTGCACGTCGAAGTGGCGCATACCCATGATGCGCTTGCCGGCTTCGCGGGCGACCGCAAAGGCTTCTGGCAACAGCTTGTCGAGGGTTTCCCCTTTGGCGATGCGGGCCTTGAACTCATCGGTCTTGGCGCGCAATTGATCGTCCGAAAGGGCCACCATTTGCTCTTCGAAGGCATTGACGAGCTGCACCGTCTTGAGCATGCGTTTGACTTCACGCTCGTTCTTGCTTCCAAAAAGTTTCTTTAACAAAGGCGCAAACATATCGGCAGGATCTTCCACACTAAAGGGATGGAGGGCGGCCCCGTGAGCGTCGCCCGTGCAGCCCTCATGGCCGCATGCGAACGAGCATTCTACCCGGAAACGGAAGTGAGGAAAGTGGCGATATTCCACGATGCTGGCACTGCGCTTTGACGGGGCTCACTTAAAATAGGGGCGTTTTGCTCAACTTCAAGTCATACAAGGCAGAAGTTAGTCGTTGATTTAATGGGTAAAGCGGGGGCAAAAGCAATGGGCGAGTGAGTTTGGCCTTTCTGCTACCATGGCGATTCTGTTACTTCAGGTGTTCGATCATGGCATTTCGCCCTCTTACGGCCAAAGCACCCGCCGTTCTCTTGCGCGAAGCCAAGCCGCTCAAAGCCATCCTCGGCCATGCCCAGCGCCTGGGGCATTTGCAGCGTCTGCTCGAAAGCCAACTGCAGCCTGCCGCCCGTGAACATTGCCATGTTGCCTCGTGGCGTGAGGGCAGTTTGTTGCTGATTGTCACCGATGGCCACTGGGCCACCCGCCTGCGCTATCAGCAAAAACGTTTGCAGCGGCAACTGCAGATGTTCGATGAGTTCGCCAGCTTGACGCGGATCCTGTTCAAGGTGCAACCGCCAACAGTGCAACGCGGCGCGGCCGGGCACACGATGGATTTGTCGACGGATGCGGCGGCGACGATTCAGGCAACGGCGGACGGGATAAGTGATCCGGGGTTGCGTGCCGCACTTGAGCGTCTTGCGGCGCACGCCAAAGACAAAACCTGAAGCAAGATCAAAAGATCGCAGCCTGTGGCAGCTCCTACATTAATTCCTGTAGGAGCTGCCGCAGGCTGCGATCTTTGCTTTCAGCGGCGTTTGCTGCCGCCCAGTAGTGAGCCCATCAAACCGCGCACCAATTGTTTGCCGAGGTTATTCGCGGCCTGGCGCATGGCGGATTTCAGCGCCTGGCCGGCAGCGGTGCCGAGAAACTCTCCGGCCCTGTCAGCCAAACTTGGTTCTTCAACCGCAGGCTTGCCGGCGGGTGCTTCGGCTTCCGGCGCCAGGCCCTTACGGCCCATGAGAATTTCATACGCCGATTCACGATCGATCGGCTTGTCATAGCGGCCCTTGAACGGTGACCCGGCGATCAGCACTGTGCGCTCGGTAGCGGTCAACGGCCCGATCCGCGATTGCGGTGGCGCCACCAGCACACGCTGGACCATTTCCGGCGTGCCCTTCTCGGCGAGGGTTCCGACCAACGCCTCGCCGATCCCCAGTTCGGTTAACACCGACAACGTATCAAACGCCGGATTGGGCCGGAAGCCGTCCGCCACCGCACGCAGGGATTTCTGCTCTTTGGCGGTGAAGGCGCGCAAGCCGTGCTGGATACGCAAACCCAACTGCGCGAGCACGTCATCCGGCAGGTCCGCCGGCGACTGGGTGACGAAATACACGCCAACGCCTTTCGAGCGAATCAGCCGCACCACTTGTTCCAGACGCTCCTGCAAAGCCTTGGGCGTGTCGCCGAACAACAAGTGCGCCTCATCGAAAAACAACGCCAGCAGCGGTTTGTCGGCATCGCCGCGTTCGGGCAGTTGCTCGAACAGTTCGGCCAGCAGCCACAACAGAAACGTCGCGTAGACCTTCGGCGCCTCGTGCACCAGACGGCTGGCGTCCAACAGATGAATGCGCCCACGGCCATCGGCGGTCGGTTGCAGGATGTCTTCCAGTTGCAGCGCCGGCTCGCCGAACAAGGCCTCAGCGCCTTGCTGTTCCAGCGTCGCCAGACGGCGCAACAACGCCTGACTGGAACCGGTGGTCATCAGCGCGGCGTCGTCGCCGAGCATCTGCGGATTGTCCTTGAGGTGATTGAGCAGCGCCTTCAGATCCTTCAGATCGAGCAGCAACAAGCCTTCGCGATCGGCGACTTTGAACGCGGCGTACAGGGCCGACTGCTGACTGTCGGTCAGTTCCAGCAGGCTGCCGATCAATAACGGGCCCATTTCACTCAACGTCGTGCGCAATGGATGACCGGACTCACCGTGGATATCCCACAACGTCACCGGATAAGCCTGCGCCTGGTAGTTGAGCCACGGCATCCCGGCGATGCGCTCGGCGACCTTGCCCTGCGGGTTGCCGGCGGCACCGAGGCCGCAGAGGTCGCCCTTGATGTCGGCGGCGAATACCGCGACGCCGGCGTCACTGAATGCTTCGGCGAGACGCTGCAAGGTCACGGTCTTGCCGGTACCGGTGGCGCCAGCGACCAGCCCGTGCCGGTTCGCCAGGCGCATGGCCTGGCCAATTTCCTGCCCCGCGAGGTCGGCGCCGATAACGAGTTGCGATGAGTCAGGCATTTTGTCACCCGTTGGTTAATCTTTGATTCTGCATGGCCGATAAAGAGAGGTGTAAGACCTGACCAAAAGTCAGGACGGACATTTCCCTAAGGAGAGACGGAAATATCAGCTTACTTTCAACCTTGCCCATTTTGCGCGCTTCTATAAAAGCACGCCCTGGACATTAAGACCTTAGCGGAACCCCAAGCCATGAACAAAAACCTGCGCTTCAGCCATAAAATTTTGCTTGCCGCCGCCCTCATCGTCATTGCCGCATTCGCCTCGTTTACCTTGTATAACGACTGGCTACAGCGCAACGCGATCCGCGCTGATCTGAACAACTACCTCAACGAAATGGGCGAGGTCACTGCCGGGAATATCCAGACCTGGCTCAACGGTCGCATTCTGTTGATCGAGAACGCCGCCCAGAACATCGCCATCAACCCGGAACCGGCCAACGTCGCCAGCCTGCTGGAACAGAAAACCCTGACCTCGACGTTCATGGCCACTTATCTGGGTGATGCCACCGGGCACTTCACCATCCGCCCGGACACGAAAATGCCCGACGGTTTCGATCCGCGCGTGCGCCCTTGGTATAAAGGTGCCGAGAGCAGCAGCACCTCGACCCTGACCGAACCGTACATCGACGCCGCCACCGGTCAGTTGATCATCTCGATTGCCACCGCCTCGAAAAAAGCCGGGCAGAGCGTCGGCGTAGTAGGCGGTGACTTGAGCCTGCAATCGCTGGTCGACACCCTCGCCGCACGTGATTTCGACGGCATGGGTTATGTGTTCCTGGTCAGCGCCGACGGCAAGATTCTGGTGCACCCGGACAAAGCCCTGGTGATGAAGTCACTGAAGGAAGCCTATCCACAGGACACCCCGCGCATCAGCAGCGACTTCAGTGAAGTCACGGTCGATGGCAAGACCCGTATCGTCACCTTCGCGCCGATCAAAGGCCTGCCGTCGGTGAACTGGTACATCGGTCTGTCGGTTGATAAAGACCAGGCCTTCGCAATGCTCAGCCAGTTCCGCACCTCGGCGGTAATTGCCACCGTGATTGCCGTGGCGATCATCCTCGCGCTGCTGGGCATGCTGATCCGCATCCTGATCCAGCCGTTGCACGTGATGACCCGCGCCATGGAAGACATTGCCGACGGCGAAGGTGACCTGACCAAGCGCCTGACCATCGTCAATAATGATGAGTTCGGTGTTCTGGGGACGGCGTTCAACCGCTTCGTCGAGCGTATCCACGGCTCGATCCGCGAAGTCTCGTCGGCCACCGGCCAGGTCAACGAAGTCGCCCTGCGTGTGGTCGCCGCGTCGAACTCGTCGATGTACAACTCCGATCAACAGGCTTCGCGCACCAGCAGCGTGGCTGCCGCGATCAATCAGCTCGGTGCCGCCGCTCAGGAAATCGCCCGCAACGCCGCGCAAGCTTCCAGTCAGGCCAGTGACGCGCGCGGCCTCGCCGAAGACGGCCAGCAAGTGGTGGATCGCAGCATCAAGGCGATGAATCAGCTGTCGAGCATGCTCAGCGCGTCGAGCAGCAACATCGAGTCGCTGAACAGCAAAACCGTGAACATCGGCCAGATTCTCGAAGTGATCACCAGCATTTCCCAGCAAACCAACCTGCTGGCACTCAATGCCGCGATCGAAGCGGCGCGGGCCGGTGAGGCCGGACGCGGGTTTGCCGTGGTTGCGGACGAGGTACGCAACCTCGCGCATCGCACTCAGGAATCGGCGCAGCAGGTGCAAACGATGATCGAGGAGCTGCAGGTCGGCGCGCGTGAATCGGTCAGTACCATGAGCGACAGCCAGCGCCACAGCCAGGACAGCGTAGAAATCGCCAACCTTGCCGGGGAGCGTTTGAACAGCGTGACTCAGCGCATTGGCGAGATCGACGGGATGAACCAGTCGGTGGCGACCGCGACCGAGGAACAGACGGCCGTGGTCGAGTCGATCAATGTCGATATCACCGAGATCAACACGCTGAACCAGGAAGGAGTGGAGAACTTGCAGGCGACGTTGCGCGCTTGCTCGGATCTTGAGCAGCAGGCTTCGCGCCTGAAACAGCTTGTGGGTAGTTTCCGGATTTAAGATCAAAAGCCTACCCCCTCACCCCAGCCCTCTCCCCCAGGGGGGCGAGGGGGAAAGGGAGCCGATCTTCATGCTGTTCAAAACCTGAGTTCGACTGAAGACGTTCAGCTCCATGAATCAAGCCCAGACACCTCGGTCAGTCCCCTCTCCCTCCGGGAGAGGGTTAGGGTTAGGGTGAGGGGCTCCTCCGCTCTGAAGCTCTTCAGCTCTACCGCGCAATCCCGACCGAACATCTATTCTTGATAAAGGTCAACCAAGGGAGAACACAGCTGCGGAGGGTTGATCACCGTGCATATCGCCGACATCACCATGTTCTACGCCCCGGCCAGCGGTGGCGTACGAACGTATCTGGATGCCAAACATCGTCGCCTCGGCTTCAAACCCGGCATTCGTCACAGCCTGCTGATCCCCGGCGCGGATTTCGGCGAACACGACGGCGTTTACACGGTTCCCGCCCCTGCCCTGCCCTTCGGCAAGGGATATCGCTTCCCCCTGCGTCTCGCGCCCTGGCGAAACGTCCTGCAGGATTTACAGCCTGATCTGATCGAAGTTGGCGATCCATACCTCACGGCGTGGGCCGCACTTGATGCGCGCCGGCAACTCGACGTGCCGGTGATCGGTTTCTATCACTCGGACCTGCCGCTGCTGGTCGGCAATCGCATGGGCCATTGGCTCACGCCGAATGTCGAAGCCTACGTCACCAAACTTTACGGCAATTTCGATCGGGTGCTGGCGCCAAGCCAAGTCATGGCCGACAAGCTCCGCAGCCTCGGCGTACGCAATGTCTTCGTGCAACCGCTGGGCGTCGATTTGCAAACTTTTCATCCGCACGCTGGCGACCGTAATCTGCGCGCCGAATTGGGCCTCGCCGAAGACACGCGCCTGCTGATCTTCGCTGGACGAGGCTCGAAAGAGAAAAACCTGCCAGTGCTGCTCAAATGCATGCAGCGGCTGGGCCCGCGTTATCACCTGTTGCTGGTTGGCTCGTCGATGCCCGCCGTGGTGCCGGACAACGTCAGTGTCATCGATGAGTTCTGCCCGGCCCCACGGGTCGCGCAATTGATGGCCAGTGCCGATGCGTTGCTGCATGCCGGCGATCAGGAAACCTTCGGCCTGGTGATTCTTGAAGCCATGGCCTGCGGCATTCCGGTGGTGGCCGTCGCGGCTGGCGCGTTTACCGAAATCGTCAATGAATCGTGCGGCCTGCTTTGCACGCCGAACAACCCGCAAGCCATGGCCAATGCGGTGCGTGAGCTATTCAGTCGTGGCAACACCCGGCTTGGCCAGCAAGCCCGCCAACATGTCGAACAGCATTACGCCTGGGACACGGTAGTGGACAGCCTGCTGGGTCACTATCACGCCGTGCTCGGTGATTCGTTACCCAGAGTTGCCAATGGCTGAGCCACTCACCAAACCCGCCGTGTTGCTGGTGCTGCACGATGTGGCACCTTCGACGTGGGCGGATTACCAGCCGTTTGTTGAAGTGATCGACGCCCTGGGCAACGTGCCGATGACGTGGCTGGTTGTGCCGGACTTCCACCGCCACGACACGCTCGACGCTCATCCGGCGTTTTCCCGAATGCTCAGCGAACGCGTGGCACGCGGTGATGAACTGGCGCTGCACGGTTATTACCATGACGATCAGGAACCCGGCCCGCACACCCCGCGAGACTGGTTTATGCGCCGCGTTTATACCCACGAAGGCGAGTTCTATCGGTTGTCCCACGACGCCGCCCTGACCCGACTGCGCGCCGGTATCGAAGTGTTCCATCGCCACAACTGGCCACTGCACGGTTTCGTCGCCCCGGCCTGGCTGATGAGCGATGGCACCCGCCAAGCCTTGCGCCAATTGCCGCTGCGTTACACCAGCGACCCGCAACATCTTTATCTTCTGCCGGACTTCACCCCCATAGCGGCCCCCGGTCTGGTCTGGAGCGCCCGCAGTGCCTGGCGTCGAGGCCTGTCGAAAATGCTCAGCGATCAGCGGCAACAGCGCTGGCGCCAGGCGCCGGTGATTCGGCTAGGCTTGCACCCCGTGGACATGCGTCACCGTTTTTCCCGTGATTATTGGCTGCACACTCTTCAACAACTGCTGGCGGATGGACGCGTACCGATGAGCAAAATCAACTGGCTGGCACAACAGCGCGGTCAACTGGAACATGTCGCATGAGTCGCGGCATTCTGTTACTGATCGGCTTGCTCGCGGCAGTGCTGATCCCGGTGGTGCTGGGCGGCGGCGAAATCTGGGCGCGTCTGCAAAGTTTTCCGCTGCACTGGCTGCTGGTCATGTTCGGCATGATCCTGCTTTGCTGGGGCATCAATACCTTGCGTTTACGCTTGTTGCTCGGCGATCAGTGCGAGCGCGTCACGCCACTGAAAAGTCTCGGCGTGGTCATGGCCGCTGAGTTCGCCTATTGCGCCACACCCGGCGGCAGTGGCGGGCCGCTGACGATCATGGCGTTACTGGCGCGCAGCGGCGTACGTCCGGCGCGTGGCAGTGCGGTGTTTGCCATGGACCAGCTCAGCGATTTGCTGTTCTTTCTCTGTGCGTTGAGTGGGATTCTGATTTACGCGCTGTTCCAGCACCTCAGCGATCGCCTCGAATGGCTGCTGATGGTCAGCGCCGTGTCGTTGTTTGGCGGCCTGTTCAGTTGCGTGTTGCTGGCACGTTACCACCGCGCCCTGATCCGGCTGAGCGGTCGTCTGTTGGCGAGGATGAACGTCAAGGCCGGTACCCGTCGCCGTTGGGCGCGCAAGCTGCTGCACTTTCTCGCCGCGTTTACCGACACGTTGAAATTGCCCTGGCAAACCCTGGCCAAGGTGTTCGCCCTGACCTGCGTGCATTGGCTGCTGCGCTATAGCGTGCTGTATCTGGCCCTGCGCGGGCTGGGCGCAGACTTGCAATGGGCGTGGAGTTTTCTGGTGCAGATGCTTTCGCTCGGCGCCGGGCAGTTCAGTCTGTTGCCGGGTGGCGCGGGGGCGGCGGAATTGACCTCGGCGGCGCTGTTGGCGCCGATGGTGGGGAAATCGACGGCAGCAGCGGCGATTCTGATCTGGCGGGTGGTGACGTATTACTTTTATCTGGTAGTAGGGGGACCGGTGTTTTTGTTGATGCTGGGGCGGCCGTTGTTGCGCAAACTGATGAAGGTGGGGCAAGCATAAAAGATCGTCCGATCGCGGCCCGAGCCTTCGGCAGCTCCTACACGGATAGGGGTTCGATGTAGGAGCTGCCGCAGGCTGCGATCTTTTCAGGCTTCGCCTGTTTCATCGTCCGACTCTGGTTTTACCTGCTCCCACAACTCGGCCGCACCGGGAAACTCGGTGCCATCCTCCGGGCTCATGTCCTCCGGGTCGTAGCGACTCAAACAACCCTCGCCCAACGTCGCCGGTGCTTTGGAAGTGGCTTTGTCCAGTGGATCGGTCATGGCTTTTCCTCAAAGCAGAAATGACAAAGGGCCTGGACGATTGAACGCCCAGACCCTTCGTTTTTCAAGCCTGTGTGAGTTCGATCAGAACACCACGGTCTTGTTGCCATGCACCAGCACGCGATCTTCGAGGTGATAACGCAGGCCTCGCGCCAACACCATTTTCTCGACGTCACGGCCGAAACGCACCATGTCTTCGATGCTGTCGCTGTGGCTGACGCGCACCACGTCCTGCTCGATGATCGGGCCGGCGTCCAGCTCTTCGGTCACGTAGTGGCAGGTCGCACCGATCAGTTTCACGCCACGCAGGGAAGCCTGGTGGTACGGCTTGGCGCCGACGAACGACGGCAGGAAGCTGTGGTGAATGTTGATGACCTTGTGCGCGTATTCGCGGCACATGTCCGGCGGCAGGATTTGCATGTAGCGCGCCAGCACCACCACTTCGGCGTCGTGCTGTTTGACCAGGCGCGACACTTCGTCGAAGGCCGGTTGCTTGTCCTGCGGATTGACCGGGACATGGTAATAAGGAATGCCGTGCCACTCGACCATGCTGCGCAGATCGTCATGGTTGGAAATAACACAGGAGATGTCGCAGTCCAGTTCGTCGCTGTGCCAGCGGTGCAGCAAGTCGGCGAGGCAGTGGGATTCGCGGCTGGCCATCAGCACCACGCGCTTTTTCTGCTCGGTATCGGTAATACGCCAGTCCATCGAGAACTCTTCGGCGATTGGCGCAAACTTCTCGCGCAATACTTCAATACCGAATGGCAGCGAATCGGCACGAATCTCGTGACGCATGAAGAACCAGCCGACCTGATTATCCGAGTGGTGGCTCGCTTCGGTGATCCAGCCATTGTGGGCTGCCAGAAAATTACTGACTTTGGCAACGATGCCAACGCGGTCCGGGCAAGATATCACCAGCCGAAAAGTGCGCATGAGGGGAAACTCCAGAACTTCGCAAAGGCCGCCATTCTAGCGACTGCGCAGGAAAACTGCAGTATTGATCAGCGCTGGCGTGGGCGCCGCCACGGCGTAAGGCGTTTTCACGGGGACGTTCGCCAGCATGATGGCGTGCTAATGGCGCTGCTTGATCAGACAAGTGTGAATATCTGTGATGACTGCATCACACTATTTAACTGAATATTCAATTTGCCGCTAATTCCCCGTAACTAATTCAAATAAAAACTCCGGTTAAATGTTTACTTGATGAAACAGCCTGACTATTATTGCGCCACTGTCCCTGCCATTCAGCACTCTACTAAGGTAGTAATCATGTCCTTGATCAACGAATACCGCGCCACCGAAGAAGCTATCAAAGAGCTGCAAGCCCGTTTGAAGAACCTGTCGCAAGACGACAAACTGCAAGCCGAGCTGGAATTCGAAGGCAAACTGCGCACCCTGATGGGCGAATACTCCAAGTCCCTGCGTGACATCATTGCCCTGCTGGATCCGGATGCAAAATCCAAAGCTCCACGTGGCGGCGCAGTAAAAACTACCGGCACCAAGCGTGCTCGCAAAGTTAAACAATACAAAAACCCGCACAACGGCGAAGTCATCGAAACCAAAGGTGGCAACCACAAAACTCTGAAAGAGTGGAAAGCCAAGTGGGGCGGTGACGTGGTTGAAGGCTGGGCTACCCTGCTGGGCTAAGCCGCAACGCCTTCGCAGAGCAATCTGCGATAAAAACAAACGCCAGCTTGCGCTGGCGTTTTTTTATGCCCGCCATTTGTGCGGCGGACATGTTCGATTTCAAAGATTCAAACGTTTGCGTAATGCCTCGACATAATTCTGCCATTCACCGAGTACCTGGTTTTGCATCGGCGTAGCATTTGGCAGCCATTGCTCTAGCGCCTGCGCAAAAGAATCGAGGGTATTCGGCGCGCCCATTTCGGCTTGCGACAAACGCTGCTGGCAAAATATTCTCCAGCGTTCCTGCTCTGCAAAATTCAAGGTATCGGGAAAGTTGCGTGCTCGATATCGAAAGAGCAACTCAGGCAAACGTTCATCATCGAAAGGCCATTGCTCTTGCGCTAATTGCGCAGGGTCTGCGGTTCTCACTTGCTCACATAGACGTCGATCGCGGTCACCGATAAATCCGTCGTACAACTGTTGTTCCGGATCCTCGCTCGGGGTGAAGTCTTCGCTGGCATAAATCGTCGCAACTTTATCTTTCCAGACTAGTTGTGCGTCAGTTAGCCGCAGTGCCCGTTCCTGATAAAGCGTCATGTCCAGGCCCAGGCGTTGCTGATCTGCCGGACGCAACACCGCCAGCGGTGCGACCACCGGGCAACGGTTGACGTGAATCAGCTTCAGCGGCACCGGCAACTCACCTTCCAGCAAGTCATCGCGGCGGGTGTACAGGCGCTGGCGCAGGGTTTGTGCGTCGAGGTCGAGCAAACCCTGCGGGTCGAGGTGCAGGTCGCAGACGATCAAGGCGTTACGGTTTTTCGGGTGCCAGGCCAGTGGCAGTACCACTCCGATGTAATTGCGCGCCGCTGAAAAACGCCCGGAAACATGCACCATCGGCTGCAAAAGACGAATCTGGTCCATGACTTTCTGCTTGCTGCGCAACTGGAACAGCCAGTCATACAGCTTGGGTTGTTTCTCGCGGATCAGCCGCGCCAGCGCGATGGTTGCGCGTACGTCCGACAACGCTTCGTGGGCATGGCCATGGTCAATATTGTTGGCGGCGGTCAGGCGTTCGAGCTTGAGGGTGACGCGGCCTTCGTCATCGGTCGGCCAGACCAGCCCGTCGGGGCGCAGTGCGTAGGCGGCGCGCACCACATCGATCAAGTCCCAGCGGCTGTTACCGCCTTGCCACTCACGGGCGTAGGGATCGAAGAAATTGCGATACAGGCTGTAGCGGGTCATCTCGTCGTCGAAACGCAAGGTGTTGTAACCGGCGCCGCAGGTACCGGGCGCCGCCAGTTGCGCATGCACCCGGGTCATGAAGTCGGCCTCGCTCAAACCCTTGTCGGCGAGCTGGCTCGGGGTGATGCCGGTAATCGCGCATGCCGCCGGATGCGGCAGGATGTCTTCGCTGGGCTGGCAATAGAGATTGACCGGCGCGTCGATTTCGTTGAGGTCGTGGTCGGTGCGAATCCCGGCAACCTGCAACGGGCGGTCGCTACGGGGATTGATGCCAGTGGTTTCGTAGTCGTACCAGAAGATGGAAGTCACGGGCGGTTCCTGAACTGAAGATCGGCGAAGTCTAGGCGCTCAACCGCGGTCGCGGCCAGCCTCGCGTCATTCAAGCACCTTGTGCCACACGATGTGCAATACATAGTTATGTCGTTTTCCCCCGAGAGGCTGCTAGCATCGGACCCACTTGCACCCCGAACAGGCGAACATCAGGTAGCCCATGCTCGAGACCACAGCACCGCCAAGGAAAGCACCGCTGACCCCGCCGCTCGATACGCGGCACCAGGTCGAAACGCCGGAAGGCATCGACCTGCCCTTGCGTCCGGCCGGGTTGATGGTGCGTGCGCTGGCTTTCACGATCGACCTGGGCCTGCGCGGGGTGATCCTCGGCGTGTTGTTCATTGCCCTCGCCTTCCTTGGCAAACTCGGCATGGGCCTCGGCTCGCTGCTGCTGTTTGCCGTGAGCTGGTGGTACATGGTGCTGTTCGAAGTGCTGCGCCAGGGACGCTCGCCGGGCAAACAGTGGATGGGCTTGCGGGTCGTCCATGATGACGGCACAGCGGTCGGCTGGTCAGCCTCGCTGCTGCGCAACCTGCTGCGATTCGTCGACTTGCTGCCCTTCGGCTATTTCTTCGGCGCCATCAGTTGCCTGCAACACCCGACGTTCAAACGCCTCGGCGACATCGCTGCCGGCACCCTGGTGGTTTACACCGAACGCCCTCTCAAGCGTCCGCAGTTGCCCGTCGCCGAACCTCGGCGCGCACCGGTCCCGCTGACCCTCAGCGAACAACGCGCGGTGCTCGGGTTTGCCGAGCGTCAGGGCGAGTTGTCGCCGGCAAGGGTCAATGAGCTGGCGGCACTGCTCGCCCAGCCCCTGCATATCTCCGCGCCGAAAGCGGTCACCGAACTCAACGGCATCGCTCGCGGCTTGTTGGGCCCGACATGAAACAGAGCCTTTTCGAAAGTCGTCACAAGGCCGAATGGGAGCGTTTTGCGCTGGCACTCGAACGCCTTGAACACGGCAAGCAAACCTCGCAGGTCAGCGGTTTCCCCAAGGCGTATCGCCGGCTGTGCCAGCACCTGGCGCTGGCGCAGGAACGTGGCTACAGCAGTTTTCTGATCGACTCGTTACAACAACAGGCGCTGCGCGGCCATCAGCAACTTTATCGCCATCGCAGTCGACTCGGCGCCAATCTGCTCAGTTTTGTCCTCGCGGACTTCCCGCGACTGGTGCGCGCCGAATGGCCCTTCGTACTGATTGCCGGCCTGTTGTTTTTCGGCAGTCTGATCGGTGTCGGTGTGCTGGTTTATGCATTTCCCGAACTGGTCTACAACCTGATTCCCGCCGATCAGGTGCGCGAGATGCAAGGCATGTACGACCCTGTCGCCGGGCACCTCGGGCGCACCGTCGAACGGGCGGCCAGCGAAGACTGGGTGATGTTCGGTTACTACGTGATGCACAACATCGGCATCGCTTTTCAGACCTTCGCCAGCGGATTGCTCGCCGGTGTCGGCAGTGCGTTCTTTCTGTTCTACAACGGTCTGGTGATCGGAGCCGTGGCCGGTCACCTGAGCGAAATCGGTTTCGGCCAGACCTTCTGGCCGTTTGTGATCGGCCATGGCGCCTTCGAACTCAGCGCCATTGCCCTGGCCGGCGCCGCTGGCTTGAAACTGGGTTGGGCACTGATTGCACCAGGGCGCCTGACTCGCGGCGAAGCGCTGCGCCTGGCCGCGCGCAAGAGCGTGTTGCTGATCTGCGGGGTCATGCTGTTCCTGCTGATCGCGGCGTTCATCGAGGCCTATTGGTCGTCGAAAACCGCTGTCACGCCGCTGACCAAATATGCCGTTGGCACAGGGCTTTGGGCGTTGGTGGCGATGTACCTGCTGTTCGCCGGAAGGATCCGCCATGCGCCTGAGTGACGCCACTGTGGTGATCCGCCCGCGCACCACTTGGGAAGCCATGGACCTCGGCGTGCTCATGAGTCAGCGTCATCGACGCCTGCTGATGACCAGTTGGGCGATCGTCACCCTGCCGCTGTTTGTCCTGCTCAGTCTGCTGCTGTGGGACTCGCCGTCGCTGGCGATCTTCATTTTCTGGTGGCTGAAACCTGCTTATGAACGCCTGCCGCTGTACATCCTGTCGAAAGCCCTGTTCGGCGAAACGCCCACACTCAAACAAGCCCTGCGCGCATGGCCGCGCCTGCTCAAGCCTCAACTGCTGGCCAGTCTGACCTGGCGACGGCTGAGTTTCAGCCGCAGCTTTCTGCTGCCGGTGATGCAGCTCGAGGGCCTCGACGGCGCTGCTCGGCAACAACGCCTGCAAGCGTTGTTGCAACGCAATGCGGGGGCCGCGCAATGGCTGACCATCATCGGCGTGCACCTGGAAACCGCGCTGTGGATCGGCTTGATGGTGCTGTTCTACATGTTGTTGCCCCAGCAGATCGAAACCGACTGGGACTGGCAGACTCTGATTCTCTCCGCCGATCATCACTGGCGTTGGCTGGAACATCTGACCAACGCTTTTTACGCGCTGATCCTCGTGGTCTGGGAACCGGTCTACGTCGCCTGCGGCTTCAGCCTTTACCTCAACCGCCGCACGCAACTGGAAGCCTGGGACATTGAACTGGTGTTCCGCCGCTTGCGCCAACGCCTGAACAACGGCGTACTCGGTGTGCTGTTGGCGATCTGTCTGGTGCTGCCGAATCTGCAACCGGCATGGGCCGCTGAAAACGCCAACGCTGACGATGCCCCGAGCGCTCCACGCCTGCTCAATCAGCCAGTGACCAGCCAGGCCGCGCACGACAGCATCAAGGCCCTGCTGGAGCAGGCACCGTTCAAGAACAAGCAATCCGTCACCCGCTACCGGTTTGGCGATGACCCGGCCGCACCGGCCACAGAGAACAAACCCGGTGAAGCTCCACAGTGGCTGAAAACCTTGCTGGGCTGGCTCGAGGGTCAGCATTTCAACGTTCTCGCCAAGGTCATTGAAGTGCTGCTGTGGGCCACGCTGATCGCCGCACTCGGCTGGCTGATCTGGCGCTATCGCGAGTTTCTGCGCACCTTCGTCAGTCGCCGGCCGAGTCTGCCAACACGCATCAAGCGACCGCAGCCACAACAAGCGTTTGGCCTGGACCTGAACCGAGAAACCCTGCCGGATGACATCGCCGGCAGCGCCGAACAACTCTGGCTGAGCGATCCGCGAGCAGCGTTGGGTCTGCTCTATCGAGGCTTGCTCAGCCATCTGCTGCATGACTATGCCCTGACACTGAAACCCGCCGACACGGAAAACCAGGTACTGGCGCGTATCGAACAAATGCAACGTCCAGAATTGCTGCTGTACAGCCGCAGCCTGACCCGGCACTGGCAAAACATGGCTTACGGGAATCGAATTCCGCCGGCACAGCTGCAACAAGAGCTGTGCAGCGGCTGGCGCGTGCTGTTCGACCGGGAATTGGCCCGTTGAACCGGCGCACGTTGTGGCTGGTTGGCGCCTTGATTGTCGTGCTGCTGGGCACGTTGAGCGTCTATCTGTTCCTCAAGGCGCGGCCTTATCAGGAAGTCGTCGATCACGGCCCCTCGCCAGCCGCGCAGGCCAATCCTTATCTGGCGGCAGAAATGTTCCTGCGTGAGCGCGGCCTCAACGTCAGCCATGCCGAGAGCCAGGCGGTACTCGCCGATATTGATCCGCGCGGGCATACGCTGTTGTTGTTCGGGGAGCGTTCGAAGATGCCACCGCGCCAGATCGATCAAGTCCTCAACTGGACCCGCGCGGGGGGGCGACTGGTGTTCGTCGCCGAATCGTTGTGGGATGAACGCAGCAAACAGAGCAACGACTTGCTGCTTGATCGGGTGCAGTTGCATCAGTCCCTGAGCAAGGACTTGAAGGATCCACCCGAAGATCAGGAACAAGACCGCTATCCGCAACTGACCAAGCTGTATCTGGAGGACGAAGACGCACCGGCCTACGCCGGTTTCGATACTGACTTTCACCTCGAAGACCCGAACAATCTCGCGCAGGCCTGGGCCAATAGCGCCAAGGCCACGCACATGATGCAACTGACCTATGGCCTCGGCACCGTCACCGTGGTCACCGATGCCGACCTGTGGAAAACCCCGTCGATTGGCGAATACGACAACGCCTGGCTGCTCTGGTATCTGAGCGCCGAGACTGACGTCACCCTGATCTACAACACTGAACACGAGGGTCTGTTGGCGCTGCTCTGGCGTTATTTCCCGCAGGCCATCGTCGCCCTGCTGGCGCTGATCGGCCTGTGGCTCTGGCACGTTGCTGTCCGCCACGGGCCTGTTCAGGCACCAGCGCCGACGGGCCGTCGCCAGTTGCAGGAACACCTGCGCGCCAGTGCCGATTTCATCCTGCGTCACAACGGCCAGCACACGCTGTTGCAAGCCTTGCAACAGGATGTACTGCGCCGCGCGCGACGCCGGCATCCCGGCTTCGACCAATTGAACGTTGCCGAACAATGGCTGGCGCTGTCGCGCCTGACCCGGCAACCGACCCGCGCCATCAGCCAGGCGCTGAGCCCGCCGCCGAAACAGCGCATGTCCGCCGCTGACTTCAGCCGTCAGGTCGCCCGCCTGCAAACCTTGAGGAACACGCTATGAGTGAACAGATCGAGCCCGGCAGCGCCAGCCACGCTGCCCAGCAACGCCAGCGTGCCAGCCAGTTGGCGCAAGCGTTGCGCAGCGAATTGCACAAGGCCGTGATCGGCCAGGAAGCAGTGATTGAAGATGTGCTGACTGCGCTGATTGCCGGCGGTCATGTGCTGCTCGAAGGCGTGCCCGGTTTGGGCAAGACCTTGCTGGTACGGGCGCTGGCGCGTTGCTTTGGCGGTGAGTTTGCGCGCATCCAGTTCACCCCCGACCTGATGCCCAGCGACGTCACCGGGCACGCGGTGTATGACCTGCACACCGAGCAGTTCAAGCTGCGCAAGGGACCGCTGTTCACCAACCTGCTGCTGGCCGACGAGATCAACCGGGCACCGGCGAAAACCCAGGCGGCGCTGCTCGAAGCCATGCAGGAGCGCCAGGTCACCCTCGAAGGTCGCGCCCTGCCGATCGCTCAACCGTTCATGGTGCTGGCCACGCAGAACCCGATCGAACAGGAAGGCACTTATCCGTTGCCGGAGGCAGAACTCGATCGCTTCATGCTCAAGGTGCGCATGGATTACCCCGATACCGATCAGGAGTTGAACATGGTGCGCCAGGTCAGCCGCTCGACTCGAGCCGACATGCTCGATGTGCAGCCGTTGCGCACGGTGTTGCAAGCCAAGGATGTGCAGGCCCTGCAACGGATTGCCAGTGATTTGCCGCTGGACGATCAGGTGCTCGACTATGCCGTGCGCCTGGCGCGCAGCACCCGCAGTTGGCCCGGCCTGACCCTCGGCGCCGGGCCTCGGGCGTCTATCGCTCTGGTGCGTTGCGGCCGGGCTCGTGCGTTGTTGCGCGGTGGTGAATTTGTGCTTCCCGACGACATCAAGGGCTGTGCACTGGCGGTGCTGCGTCATCGCGTGCGCATTGCGCCGGAGCTGGATATTGAAGGTTTGCAGGTTGATCAGGTGCTGCAGCAACTGCTCGACCAAGTGCCGGCGCCGCGCCTGTGAAACCGTCACGCCTGCTGCTGATGTGGCTGGCCGTTCTGCTGGCCGTCGGCACGCTGCTGGGCACCGTGCAGGCACTCGACATCCCGACACCCGCCAGCCTGTCGGCGGTCAGTTGGGGGTTGCTGCTGGCCCTGCTGGTATTGGCGCTGCTCGACGCCATCCGCCTCCAGCGCCTGCCCTCGCCCCGGGTGCAACGGCAGATGCCCGGGAGCCTCGCACTCGGCCGTTGGAGCGAGGTACGGTTGCAGGTCAGTCACGACTTCGGTGATCCCGTAACGGTAGAGGTCTTCGATCACGTGCCGCAGGGGCTGAGTGTCGAAAACCTGCCGCTGTCGGTCGAGCTGCAACCCGGTCAGTTCAGCGAGGTCGGCTATCGCCTGCGCCCGCTCAAGCGCGGTCATTTCACCTTCGAATTTTGCGAAATCAACCTGCCCAGCCCGCTGGGGCTGTGGTCCGGCAAACGCCTGCTCGCCGTGAGCGACGACATTCGCGTCTATCCGGACTTTGCAAAGCTCTACGACGGGCAGTTGCTGGCGGTGGACAACTGGCTCAGCCAGCTCGGTGTGCGCCAGCGCCAGCGTCGCGGGCAAGGCCTGGAATTTCATCAACTGCGCGAATTTCGCGAGGGCGACAGCCTGCGCCAGATCGACTGGAAGGCGACTGCCCGACAGCGCACGCCGATTGCCCGCGAGTACCAGGACGAGCGTGATCAGCAGATCATCTTCATGCTCGATTGCGGTCGACAAATGCGCAGCCAGGATGGCGAGCTGGCGCATTTCGACCATGCGCTGAATGCGTGTCTGCTGCTGAGTTACGTCGCGCTGCGGCAGGGCGATGCCGTGGGGTTGAGCACCTTCGCCGGCGATCAACCGCGATATCTCGCGCCGGTAAAAGGCGCCGGGCAACTGAACATTTTGCTTAACGCAGTCTACGATCTGGCGAGTAGCCAACGTCCGGCGGATTACCAGTCAGCCGTCCAACAGCTACTGACCCGTCAGAAACGCCGGGCACTGGTCATCCTGGTGACCAACCTGCGCGATGAAGACCATGGCGAACTGACCAACGCGGTCCAGCACCTGAACCGCCAGCATCAAGTGCTGGTGGTCAGCCTGCGCGAAGAAACGCTCGACCAGGTGCGCCAGGCCCCAGTGCAAACCCTGCCTGAAGCGCTGGCCTATTGCGGCACGGTGGATTACCTCAACGCCCGGGCTGAACTGCATGAGCGGTTGAATGCTCATGGAGTGCAGGTGCTGGATGTACGCTCTGGTGATTTGAGCACTGAGTTGGTGAACCGTTATTTGAGCTGGAAGCGGTCCGGCATTTTCTGACGCCGCTCCCATAGCCAATGAGAGACCTACTCATACAGGCATACTCATATTTGATCCTCCCCGAATTTTAGCAACGATGGTTCCCCTTGCAGGCAGAATGAATTTTACTTCTGCATAACCATCAGCGTTGGTCCTGGTAGAAGCGATTTCAGTATTGGGGAAGCTCCAGAAAACCTCCTCTCCCTGGATAGGTATGAAGGATCTGTTAGTCACTCGCGCACGCATGTGAGCCTCTCCACCAACACCGATCTGCCCGTGAAGCTTTGCAAGCTCAAACATCTGCGGCCTCGTTGCTGGATCAAACACTTCAAACTCGAGCAATCGCGAGCCACCCAAGACCACCGTTGCCTTCAGATCATGCTGACCCGTTTCACCCGGTCTGAAATCAATGCGTGACTTTCCGTCTTGTCCCGTGACCGTTGGCGGCAGCGACAGCTGCGGGTAGTCCCAGACGATCCTGACGCCAGCCAGCCCCCGGCCATCGTGGCGCGACACCACCCGGATTTCGGCCGTTGCATCCTGGCCCAGATTAATATTTGTATCGGGACTGGTAAGCGAATCAATCTCCGGCACTACGCCGACATATCCCAGTTGCGCCATATCCCAACCACCCAACCCACCCCGGACAGTTGCCGATAGGACGTCTTCGACTCCGGCCGGATACCTAAAGGTCAACCGAGCAATACCCTCCTCGTCCGTCACCGACGGGACCAAGGCATTACCAGCAAAATTCCACCGCACCTGCACACCAGCCAATGGCAAGCCGGTGCGTGCCGAAACCACTTTGGCAATGGCTACCGTCTGCTCCTCGTCCGGCGGCAACCGCGAACCTTGCGGCTCGTACAGTTCACTGATTTCGCGCGGTTCCTCAAGCGTGTACACCAGATCGACCGACTCCGAATAAACCGCATCCCCCACCGTTGCCGTCACCACCGCCGCACCTGGTGTCTGCGGTTTGAACCGTACACGGGCCACCCCATAAAAGTCGGTCAGGGTGGTCACCGTCCCCAAGGCTTCATTGCGCCAGGTCACTGCGATTCCCGCGATGCCCTTACCGGTGATGGACGAGACCACGGTCACCTGCTCGACCAGCTCCTGCTCCCATTCCAGCACCTGCTGAACACGACTATTGGCGAGAAGTTTCAACACTTGCTCGCCCACGCCCAACGACATCGCGTTGGCCGGTGACAGGCGCGCCAATCGCTCGGCGCTCAGGCGTAGCGCGAAACCGCCGTCCGTCACATCATCGCAGCGCAATGAGTAATGCAGGCCAAGCGCCGAGGGCCGGCGCGCAACGCCGAGCGCGGGTTCGAAGCGCAGCCCCAGCTCCGCAGGACCGCTACCGGTCAATCCCAAGGCCAGGTCTTGCTCGAACAATGGACTGCCATCCTCAAACAGCACTTCGACGACATGTGTGCCTCGGCGCCGCGGGAAGAAGGTTTGGCTGCCCCATGGCTGTTCGTCATGGCTATCGAAGCGCACCCGCACACCCTCCCAAGGGTCACGGGCGAGTGCCATAAAAGACAAGACGCGCTGCTCTTCGTAGCCGTCGAACGGGCTGAGCACACTGGCCAGCACCTGCTGCTGACCAGCGGTGCCCGGCGTCAAGCCAAAGCCCGACCAGCCAAGGTCATCGCTGGCGACTGTTTCGAGGCCGGCCGCCGTCTTCCACTGCACCGCCACCTGCGCCACCGCCTGGCCGGTGAATGCTGAAAACACCCTGACCCAACTCCAGGCTTTATCCTTGCCGATGACGGCATCAACCGCAAACTCGCGCCAGTCGCCAATGCGCAATTTGTTGTGGGCGAGCTGCATCGGGTTGGCGCTCATGGACAAACTCAATGCAGGCAAAAAAAGCCCGAGCGTAAAGTCACCGCAGACCTTGCTCGCAGTGAAGTCCAGACTCCATGCAATACCGCCATCGCTCAGCGTCTGGGTAACATGGAGCGGCGGTTCGACGCTTGCATCCAGCTCGCCGGCCGGTGTTCCCAGCCACATCAACGTTCCCTGCAGCCCCACCAAGGGGCTCAGCGCATTGGGTAAATAGCGCACGTTGTGTCTGGCGCCGAGGCATGGAAACAATCTCTGGCTGGCTATTGTCGCGGTCACCTGATCCAGCATCACCGTCAATTCGTCAAACAGCTCCGTAGCGATCAACCGACCGAACAACTCTCGGGGTGACGCCAGCACCGGGCTGCTCAATACCAGACTGAACAGGCTGCTGCTACTCGATGCGACTTGTGAACTGAACGTCCATTCCAGCCCCTTCGACTCCAGCTTCAAGGGCACGCCGATACCCGCGACGGTCAAGCCGATCCCCGGCGACTCACCGCGCCATTGCAGCGTTACCAACTGGTCGAGCAACGAACTGCCGGCCGTCGCTTCAATGCGCAGGGTGTGCGAAGCCCCACGCCAGCACAGCAACCCCAGCTCGGCCAGATCCACTTCAGTGTTGTCGAACAAGATCCTGATCTGATTCTTCCATGGACTGCTCGGCAATGCCTTGACTGCAAACGGCCGCTCGATTGCGAGCGCGTCGGCGTGCGCTCTGACGCGGGCGGTCACCACCAGGTCGCCACCCCGAGAGGGCTGGTAAAGCACGCTGGCCCAGCCACCGCTACCCGATTGGGTCGAGATCGTGCCTTCGGGCGTCAGCCAGTCGACCAATGCATTGTTGACCGGATCGCCGTCGCCACTGGTGACCACGTGCACCACTTGCACCACTTGAACCCGCAGCAGGACGCTTTCGCGCTCATCCACCACCGGAAACTTGTTAGCCTCCTGAACGTCACCGATGCGC
Source organism: Pseudomonas helmanticensis (assembly GCF_900182985.1). Taxonomy (NCBI): domain Bacteria; kingdom Pseudomonadati; phylum Pseudomonadota; class Gammaproteobacteria; order Pseudomonadales; family Pseudomonadaceae; genus Pseudomonas; species Pseudomonas helmanticensis. The sequence goes on from NZ_FXUY01000002.1 coordinate 1,053,634, forward strand.
ACCAGGTTACGCGCGAGTGACATCGGTTTTCTGCTGGAGGGCGACAACAGCTTCGAACACGACAACAACAAATGGAAGCGACCGTCGAGTTTGTCCTGACAGATAAAATCCCAGCTCAGGTCTGTTGCCCCCACCGATACTGGCTCTTCCAGTTCAGGGCGCACCTGCACGCCCAACTGTGTCGCAGAATCCCCTTCCCAGCGCATGGCCAACTCAGTGCCGCGCAACACCTCAGGCAGCCGGACACTCAACTGATAGGTAGAACCACGATTGGGATATCCGGTCGTTTGCGCCCAAGGCAAGGCGTTGCCCTCGACCACCGCCAGCACGTCCTTCCATGGATCGGTCGCGAGTACCCGAACATCCAGCGTTGTAGTCTCGACGCCACTTGCATAGTACGGACTCGTTACCGAGGCCTTGATCGCAACATCGCCCGCAGTCGTGGGCAGGAAATCGAAATACGCCCACCCCTCGGGATCGGTGGGCGTAGTGCCGAGAATCCCCTGCCCGTCGATCGCCCAGGTCACCGTGCGCCCGGCCAGATATTGACCGGTGTACCAGGAGGCCACTCGCACGCCTAGCCGCACCGATTGCGCCAACTCCAGCACCGGGTAATACACGGCCTCCAGCTTCTCGCGAAACACCAGCCGGTGATGGCCCAGCGAGACCTGTATCGGGTAGGGCGCAGCGGTGTATTGGTTTACCAGTTTGATCGTGAACAGATACGGCCCCTGATCACCGATCAACGGGCACTGCAAAACCCACGGTAAATTCAGCGGATGATCGACGCCCCAGTCAGGCGTCGCGGTAACGGCGCCTTGCGGGTTATCGTCGCTGATCAACGCGGCTTTGGTGTATAGCCAGGGGCTGGCGGGTTCGGGAACACATTCAAGCCGATGCTGAAAGCCACCGTTTGAACCCAGGCACAGGTAGAGCAACCCGCTGGCCGGCAATTGCTCATCGTCCAGCTTCAGTGTCTGCAGCACTGCTGGCTCAAGGTGCAGGGCCAGATGAATGCGAGTGATCAGGATCCTCTGGTGATAGTCATCGGGATCAGCATTGGCCGGAGCGACCACCGTGACGCGGATCTTGTCCAGGCGCTGCAACGGCAGATCGAACGGAGCGTTGTACTCTATTGGCTCGAATACCAGCGGCGGTCTGCTGGCGACACTTGCCTGGTCCTCTGCAAGTTCGCGAGGGCTGGCCGGCGGCAACGAGATTTCTCTCAACACGGTTCCATCTTCAGCCGTGATGAGCATGCGGCCCGCTTCGGCATGCCGCGTTTCATACAGAAAACTCAATACATACCTGGCGCTGGCATCCGGCTCTACCGGTACGGTGACCTGCTGCCAGGCAGAACCAAGGTTGCCCGCAGAAAGCAGCCTGATCGGTACGCCGTCATACACCTCGCTGACGACTCTGACCTCACGCGGGTTGGCTCCTAGCGTCCAGTTTTCGATGCCCTGACTGAAATCACCATTGAGCAGCAGACTGTCATTGGCCTGAACGACTGGATCAAACATGATTGCCTGCTCCTTTGACATTGCGTGACTGACGGGAACTCATAGCCCGGGTGACCAGGTCTTTGACGGCAAGGGTAAACGTCGGCTCACCGGCCTTGGCCGTGTAGCGGATACGCACGATGACGTCGGTGAGCGATTTGAGCATCGGCGCTTGCCGCTCGCTCTTGGGCCACGGAAAGTGCAACTGCCAGCGCGAGACCGCCCCGGTGTTTTCGAACGGATTGAGCAAGCCTTCATCCGGTTTGCTGGCGTTCATTCCGGTGTCGGCGATGCCCACCGATAAACCGATCTGCTGGCCGCTGCGCAGATTGAACTGAACATCAGGTGGCGCCACTGCGCCTGTCGGCTGGTGCAGGTACTCAACCGAACGCGCCGTTGCCCGGGTGGCGGTCATGCTGCCGACCTGACGCAGCGTCGCCTGAACATCCTGGTAAGGGCCGGTCAGCACCGGAAGATCGACTTCGACCAGATTGATCAGCCGGCAGTACTCCCCCGGATGATCACGGTCGAACAGCAACTGCGTCAGCTGGAATTCCAGAGTGCCCTTGTCGATCAAGTCCTCCAGCGCCAGCGACCAGTTGGTAAATCCGCTCTGCGGATCGGCCGAATCATCGAACAGTTGCCGCAACGAAACGGTTTTTACCCGCTCCAGCCGACGCTCATGGCTTTGCAGATACAGGCGGTCCATGCGCAGCAGATATTCGCGCAGGTGCTCGCCGGCGGTCAGGCCGTGACGGTTGTCCAGCCAGACTTGTGGCAACGCATCGTCGGTATCGTCGTCACCGGTTTCGGCGCTCAGCGACGCGCGGGCGCTCAGACACAGGCTGACCACCGCGTCGTAGGCCTGATAGTGCAAGGCTTTGAGTTGCCCCAACAGCCAGCCGAACAATTCAGCGTTGCTGGCGCGCTTTTTCAGGTAGTTGTAGAGGGTCAATGCTTGAGCGTTGGCGCGTAAGGTCTGCTCCAGGCTGGCCTTGGCCGCTTCCAGCGCAAACGCCTGCGCGCTAAGTTGCTCGTCAATGGCTTGCACCTCGGACCGAGCCTGATCGCGTTGCAACTCCCACTCTCGGCGACGCAGGCGATAACTCTCGGTGAGTGCCTGTTTTTCCGCGTCGGTCTGCAAAGCCATGGCGCCGATTTGCAACCCGAAGACCACTGCATCGGTGATGGCATCCAGGCGACTGCCACCGACGGCCATGCCGAAAATATTCGGCAGATTGGCCAGCACTGCCCCTCCGCCCTTCAGCGCGACGGCGCCCAGATTAAGATCTTTGGAGATCTGCAGTTTTTCCATGACCTGATATTCAGCATCGGTCACGTTTTCGTCGTACCAGGCCTGATACCGGCCGGCCCGCTCCTGCACCATGCTGCGGCTCTGAGCCAGAGCGGTAACGCTCGCCTGTAAATGGGCAATCGATTGCTCCTGCACAATGCGTGCATAGTCGCCCAGCTCCTTCATGTGTTCCTGTTGCATTTCCTCCTGTTCAGCACGGTCACGTTGTTCGATCAGGCGCAAAACCTGACTGCCGTATTCCTGCAGGGTCTGCACCGCACGCAGTGCCGACTCGTAAGTGACACGCCAGCGAAACGCGCCCACCACCAGACGGCCGCCCATTGGCCGAGGCCCGCCGATACCGCCGTCGGCCAAGTCGCGCAACAGTTGATTGGGATCGGTGGGCGGGCTGAACAACGGAACGCTCAGCGGTTTGCCATCCAGGGTCAGATTGTTGCGCAAATTGTTCAGGCGCTGGCCGGGCCAGTCGTACAGTTCGAGCAACTGTTGATTGATTGGCGTTTTGAACGGCTCGTTCGCCAGTAATCCCATCAGCGGCGCCGCTTCGGCGACCGCTGGAATCTGCGCAAGGGAATACGCCAACTCACGTTCAAACTGCTCGAGCGCCGGACGTGTATTACCCTGTTTCAGCAAGCTGTCGACCGTCTGCACTTCCCAGCGATCCACAGTCCGGGCCAAGGGCGGTTCACCCATCAGAAATTCGGCCTGCACGTAACACAACTTCGCGGCCACCAGCGCATCGCGGGTAAGCTGGCGGTAATACCAGTCACCCCAGGCGATGAGGTTTTTTACATACTCGGTGAATACCAGTTTGCTGTAGTGCTCGGGCGCCGCGTAAGCAATCGCGTCCGGATCGGTGGGCATCCGCACTTCGTGGCCCAGATTGCCCGTCTCCTGAAGCGGACGGCAACGCCAGTAACGGGGTTTCGGTGGAGAGTCCGACGTTGCGATGGCTTGCGGATCGAACAGGTAATGCAGCCAGCTTTGTGCCTCGGCAAACCGGTCTTCGGCCCGCAGACGCGCGGAGACCAGGTGCGGCAAGTGAAAAAACAGCTCCCAGAAATACAAGCCATTCGCGCCGTTGAATGCCCCGTTCGGCTCAGTGAACTTATCGTCTGCCTCAGGGACGGGTTCTTGCAGAAACTGCGTGTTCCAATCCAGCACCGCATCGACCGAGATGTTGCTGCGCTGTACCAGATCGGGACCGAACAGCGAGTTCAATCGGGCGCGGGGCAGCATTGCGGTCTGCCTGAAAGCGATGAACTGCGCCGCATCCCGGGTGTTTTTTTCCAGTGTCGGCGGGAGTGAACGGACGAAATCCCCCAACGACACCTTAAAGACCCGATTGCCGTGGGTTGGGTTACTCAGCGTGAATGTGGCCCCGCCTACAAACCCTCCTTTATTCCGTTTCAGCAATAGCCAGTCCGTTGCCCAGCCACCGGCAATGGGGAATGATCCCTTGACCTCCGCCGGATCTTCGCCCGCCCCGTGACTCAGCGTCAAAGTGAACTCGGCACTGGCGCTGCTCGCCAGATTTCTTGCCCTGCATTGTCCTCGAACCCAGAGATAGTCCTGGTTACCCACCTCTGCAAACACCGCCTGCAAGGTGAAGTAAGGCGCCATAACGCCTGTCCCCGGCCCTTCGAGCGCAATCGTCGGCTGAGTCGCAGGGGTCAACGGGTGCTGAACGACCAGTGCATCGGTAAAGCGATGCGTCGCCAGGTGATCGAGCCAACTGCCATCGTCTTCAGGCAGCCGACGAAACAACACGTCGCGCGTCGCACCGACTTTCAAGTCGCTGCCGTTGGTGAGCCATACACCCAGCCGGCCCTTGGGGTGGTAAGCGTCGATCAGCGTGGTCGCAATCAGCCGCGCGCCCACGCTTTTATCGGTGTCTTGTTCACTGCTGTGCAGGCTCAAGGGCGCCGACCAATCCCCACTCTGGTTCATGAACGCCAGATTGATGTCCAGTCGGTTCGGCAGGCTACGCTCCCCTGCCTGCCCCTTCACCTCGTCGTGCCACTCGGTCCAGACCAGGCACAAACGTCCGCTCCAGAACACCGGTCGCACATCCAGCACCCGCCCCCCCACCGGAATCTCGATCGCTTGCCATTCATCCCAAGCTGCTGGATTGACCGGTTCACCCGCTGTGGTCAGTTCGATCCCGGCCTTGCGCCAGAAATACTGAAACGGCTGCACCCGCTGCCGACCGACAAAATAGTAGGTGGCGCGAACCGCCGAATCGCCGTCCAGACAGCCACTGATAACGTCCAGGTTGCAGGTTTGTTCGAACGCTTTCAAATAACCCTGCAAGGCACGTTGCACCGAATCGCCGCTGAGGCGTGTCTGGTTCAAGTCATTTTCCAGCGCCTTGAACAGATGGGTCTTGCGCTGCCGCACGAACGGGGTGATGAAGTTTTCCGGGTGGAGCGCAATCATCGTCAGCGCAGCCCAGTCCGGATAGTTGTTGTACAGCTCCCAGAGCTTCAGATCGGCCTTATCGAACTCGACCTTTTCGTATCCTGGTTCAAGCTTGCGATAGGCCGCATGAATGAATTGCTGTGCACAGCTCGTCGCTTCCGCCACCCAGGAACTTTGCACCGGGTAATTATCCTGCGGGTCAAGACGCAATAATTCGAACAGATCCTGCGGCGTTCTCACAAAGGCATAACGGTCTTTGGCGACATGGCCAATGCAATACTCGACCAAGGCGTTACGGCGTTTTTCCAACAGTTCAGCCAGATTGCTCTGAGTCATGGTCTGTTCTTCCTGCGTCCTGGAGCACACGCGCCGTCAACGGGCGCAGTCATGGGGTAACTGGCGGGGCGTCGAACGTGATGGGCTCAAAAAACGCCGCGTTGGAACTGGCCTCGCACACCACGCTGAAGATGAAGGTGCCACCCGACGGGCTGGACACAAACACCCGTGTGATGCCCTCGGCATCGGTGTAGCTCTGTTCAGGGCGAATCACCGCCACGGGGAGTCCTGTATCGTCCCGGGCCTCGGCAAACCAGCGCACCAGACGGTTGCGTCCGAGATTTTTATAGTCATCGCGCAGCGTGGCGGTCAGCTCGAACTCCTGCCCCGCCGGTATTGGCTCCTCGGGTACCAGAGACATCAATGGCCCAGGGAAAAACAGCGTCTGAGCGTCATCGGTGACAGCGACCAGCGGTGCCTGCTGCGCATCGATCAGGGCCACCCAGAATAAAGGCACCTCCTGCCCCATGACCTTGCCCGGCAGGTATTCGACCTGCACAGTGCCATCGACTTGCGTGGCTTTCGCAGCGACCGTGCCCAGGCTCGTCTGCCAGTGCACGTACACGCCGCTCAACGCTTTGCCGCCGGGAGTCTTGAGCGTCACGGTAAAGATGATTTTTTCATCAGGTTTGTTGGCCACTACGTCGGTCTTGTCCGCAGTACAGATCATGCTGAGCAGCGGTTCAGGCACCTCATCGGCGAAAGACACCATCGGTGCGCGGGTTTCCGAGAGGCTGAGCACGGCTCGTTCGGCGGCGAGTCGATAAGCGTCCTTGTCGATCGCTTCAGGCAAATTGCCCAGCAGAAAAATCGTCTGGGCATCCATGCCACTGTGCGCCGCCAGTACGCGTATGCGCAGCAACAGGTCCAGTTGACTGAGGTTCTTCAGAATCTTGAGAGCAGGGTCGATGTGAATGACGCACTCGTGCACTTCCTGCACGCTCCAGTCAAAAAATGCCGCGAGCCGCCGTAATGCCGCCTGCTGCGCGAGCCACAACGCATCGACAGACAGATCATCGGTCAGGGCATTGACCTCGCGCAGATAGTCGAGCAATTTCTCGGCAGGTTGCTCGCTCAACTCGAACGCACGAGTCAACGCGCTCAGGAAATACAGCGTGCGCACCGACAACAGATGCCGGTCTTGCTGATCCATCCAGGCCTTGTGGCCGTACTGCAGAAGGTCCTCCAGCAGCCGGGCACTCAGGTTCAGCTTGCTCACCACCGCAGCGCGCCGCCGCACATCGGCCAACAGGCTCAACAAGGGATCCGGCTGTTCGGACGCACGCGCCTGCGGTGCAGACTGCTCGGCACGTTCCAGCACCCGGGCCAACAGTTGATACACCGTGGACTGCGCCCAGGTCAGTATGCGTAGCGAACGTTCGGCGTCGAGTGCGGTGTAGACCGCCAGACACTCTCTGGCCACCGACACTTGAGCCTCCCGTGCCCTTATCAGCACGCTCAACATGCGTTCGACGATGATTGCCCGCACTCCGGCGTCGTTTTCACCGAGTCCGTCCCTGACCGCCTGATCAAGCTTTTCTCTGGCAAAGAGCAGGTAGTCCGCCTCAGGCAAATCCGAAGCAATGACCAGCCCCGTGGCGTCGACCAGCGCTACCAGTAATTGCAGCCAGTCCAGCCCGACCAGCAAGGGGACGCCGGCCGTCTGCAGTCCGGCATTGCTGAACAATGAGGCTGGCAGCAAGTTGCGAATCTGCTCGAACAACTGACGTTCAGCCTCGGTGACCACCGCCAATGCCTGAGGTGGTGAAACCTGCTGCAACATCCACAACACCGGCATGTCGCGATCCTTGCACCAGGACGCGCAGGAATGCATGGCATAAATCAGGTTGAGAACGTCGGGAGGGGTTTCATCATCGCGGCGCTCGACCATGCGTGGCAGGCCTGCCAACCCGTTGATCCAGCTCTTGCCGCCCAACAGGGTCAGCATCAGTACGCCTTCGACCGGCGTAATGCCCAGCAACCGCGGCAACTTCACCAACCGGTAAAAACTCGAGATCACCGCCGCGCTGCGCTTGAGTTTGTTCCCCAGCCCATGTGCCTCGGCAATGGCCGCCGCCAGGTAAGCGTAGGTCTGCAGATCGATACTCAAACCGCTGCATAGCTGACTGATCGTCAAATCGCTCTCGCCTTGCGTCGGCAGTGCCGAAAACTCGCCACCGTCCAGCCGCATTGGCTGGCGATAGTCACCCTGACTGTTGAAGGTGCGGTCAAACAGCGAGAGCACCTGCGCCCGGCCATAAATCGACACTTCATCGATAAACGCCGCGAAGTCCTGGGCCGTGCAACCGTAGCGCTCGCGCAGTGACTGAAACAACCCCAGCGCATGCACGCTGTGCGTGGAAATCCAGTACGGATGAGCGGGTGTTGCCCCTCGCGCCTCGGCATGGATGGCTGCTGCCAGAAGCGCATCCACCTGGTCGCTGGGCAGGTCCAGCCATTGGTCCAGTCGCAGCTTGCGATTCATTCGCTCGTAGCGATCAATCGTCGTCGGCGCTTGCGTCAAGCGATGAAGAAACCCTCCGCTGGTGTCCCTGTAGTCGATATCGAGCACCGGCGATGTGCCGGCGTTGACAAAGACCGATCCGCAACGATGACTTTCCGTTTCCCCCGGCTGGGAATCTCCGTAAACAGCCACATTGGCCGAACGGGTCGGGGCGAACTCGCGAATCGACAGCAACGCCTCCAGGCCCCGCGAGTCCTGTCGGGTACGCTCGCCGAAGAATTTCACCTGATTGAGGTTTTGCCATCCAGCGCCGACCGTGCCGAAATTACGCGCGTAGTACGCATCCCGTGCATCGTCGTCCTCTGGGTCAATGGGGGCTTCAGTCAGTAACTCACGCTGATACGGACCCAGTCGCGAGGCATGGCTCAGTGCGCGTCCGGCATCGGTGTCCCACGCTTCGGACTGCAAAAAATAGGGATAGGCCAGGTCCACCATGTGGGTGATATTGCCCACCGAAAAACCGTGTTGACGGGCGACGAAATCGAGCGTGACCCAATGCTGAAAATACGGTAATCCATTGGGGTAGCGTGCCTCGAAGAGGGCGTCCTCCAGGTCCAGCTTTTTGGGGCTGTTTTTAATGATAAAGGTTTCAAGCACCGGGATAATGACGTCCAGCGCCGAGATCGCTTGATGCACGGCGTTGAAGTCGACGAGCAACTGTTTGAGATCCTGGCGGCGCAGGTGCAAATCCAGTTTGCTCGCGTCACCTTCAGGAAAGATCCGCTGATCGATCCAGCGTAACAATTCGATCAGATAGGCCACTGGCGAGTTCATCGCTTCCAGTGCCTGAGGCGGACAAAACTCATCGAACTTCGGATAGAACAGTCGCTCGTAGCTCGGCCCGTCAACGATCGACAGCAAACCACTGCCAGGATGGACCGATTGTGTCGAAGAATGGCGCAACGAGTGCTCGATGAAACGACGTCGCACGAAGATCGCCAGACTGTTGGCCCTGCGCAAAAATGCCTGCGCGTCCTCGGGATGCATGCTGTATTCGTCGACCAACCCGCGAACGCCGTGCTCCACCACATGAAAAATGGACCCGCCGCGCTCCAGATAGGTGCAGAAATCGACATAGCTGTCGCGTTGCGCTTCGCTGAACACATGCTTCAGTAGTTGCTCAACGGGACGAATCACCGGGTTAGTCATGGTCGGGTTCCCTGTATCGTTTTCGTGTCAGGATGTTTTTTCGCCTGACGAGCCGATGCTTTCATGCATGAATCTGAGTCATGCGGCGGCTGGGTGTCTACTGTCATAAATGACAGTAGACACCACCACTCTTCGGAAAAGAGATCAATCCTCAGGCGGCGATGACACGTCGAAACGATCGCTTTCGATCCAGTCGGACAGGGTCGAACCGTCCGCTGCGTCGGTGATGGTCTGCTGGAATCGGCACCAGTGGCCGCCGGGACTCAGCGTTTGCGTCGCCTCGCCGCGCCAGCCTTGCGCGGTAACGGCAAGGCCTGCGCTCAGGGCTTGTTCCGGGTCGAACCAGGTCACCACGCGACCGACGCCGGTGCGCCCTTTACCGACGAAGAGAAGCGGATTTTCGACCCAGCGCCCCGGCGCCGGCTCATCGATGACAGGCAGGTAAGTGCCGAGCACCACTGGGTGTGCAGCCGAGGCGGCAGATTCGAAGCCGTCACGCGAGGACACCGCCACCATATCGCAGGTGCCGGCGGGCTGATCCGGCTCAAGCGTCAATGACCAGCTACGATCCCCAAGCACCGGACTACGACCGGACAGCGTGCCCTTGCTGCCTGTCAGCGTGACCGTAACGGTGTCTCCCGGGTATCCGAATCCGGACACGACAACCGACCGACCGACATGCACGCCCCGCCCGGGGCTCTCGATGAACGGCGCTGCCGGCACCACTTTATAAATGCGCGACGCAGTGTCCTTCGATTCATGGGACTGAAAGAATTGCCTGGCCTTCACGGTGTAGTTGCCGATCGGTAACGCCACCTCGGCCTGCCATTTCCCCTCGCCACTGACGGGGACTTTATCGAGCAGGATTTCGCTCGGATTTTCACGCCAGAGCGTCACCTGACCGAAGGGTTCTCCAGTACCTGAGAACCTGGAGATTCGCGCCAACGACTGATTGTGTGCCGGCACATCGATTTTCGGGGGCAACAGCACCACAAAATAGCTGCGCACATCGCTGCGCAGGGATTCCCTGCCGGCGATGGTTTGCGTGGCGTCGATCTGATACTTGCGAAAATCGAGTTTTTTCAGTTCGATGAACCAGTCACCATGCGCCGTCAGCCGTTTCGGATCGCCCAATGCCCGACCGTATTGGGCGTCGCACAATTGCAGCGTGGCACCGCTAAACCCGTTGGTTCCGCGCACGATCAGGTCATAGTGGGTGTCTGCGTTTTCATCCGGTTCGGTGATCAGCGGTTTTTCCGGGCTGACCCAGAACGTTTGCGTCGCTGCCGGCGAGGCGCGCCCTGCCACGGTCTGTATCACCGTGACGGTATGCTCCTTGTCCGGTGCAAACCCGATGTCTCGTTTGAAAGCCCACGTGCCGCTGCTGCCACTGGGTTCGTGTCCGGTCGTACTGTCGCTGTACTTCAGGCTAAGTGTCGCGCCGGGCCAGCAAGTGCCGGAGATTTTCGGCGACAGGCCATCATCCTCGACAGCAGTGATCTCCGGTGCCAGCAATGGCACGCTGATGGTCATCTCCACGGGGTCGGAGGCCAGAGCACCTTGTTTTTGCACCAACAGCACAACCTTGCTGGTGTTCGGCTCCCAGCGTGATGATGCCTGTGCCCGCCAGCCCTGAGCCGTGACCGCTGCCGGCGGTGCAAGCGACGCGCCGGTCGCTTTGTCTGTCACTTGCACCGTGGCTCCGCTCACCCCCTTGCCCGTCAGGATCGGCGTGTAATCGACCACGGTGTAAGCCAGGTCGGTCGGCGCAGGAAAATGGTCGATATTGATGATCCGTTCGACCGCTTGCGACACGGCATTACCCAGCTTCTGCCGCACCTGCACCGTGCGTGTCGAGCCCGCTGCCCAAGGCTGCGATGCACGGCTAGACCAGCCTTGCACCGTGACTGTCGCCGGCGGCGCGACCGCGCTGCCGTTCGCCTTGTCCGTGATCTCGACCGATGCGCCGGTAACGCCTCTACCGGTGAACGTCGGGGTGTAATTGGCAACGGTGTGGGTCACATCCGTGGGCGGCGGCAGTGTTGATGAAACCTTGAACAGGTACTCCAGCGAAGGAATCCAGCCGCCGGCATTATCGGAAACCTTCTGCACGGCTTTAAGATCGTAATCGCCGATGGGCCAGTTCTGTGAGGTCGTCGTCCAGCGTCCTCCCTGCACGCTCACGGTGGGCGGCGGCGTTGCGCCTGTCGGGCCTTTGACGATCGTGATCTCGACCGTGGCGCCGGTAAAACCTGCGCCGGAAAACCCGGCAGTAGTGAGGGTTGGGTAACTGACGCTGACGGCGGTCAGTGCTGGAGGGCGGATTTTGAACAACCGCGACAGGCTCCGGCCCGACTCAAGACCGTTTTTGATTTGCTCGGCAACCAGAGAAGCAGGCCCCGGAGGCAGCGTGACGGAAGCACTCCATTGCGCTCCAGTCAAGACACTGCTCTGGCCAACCTGAACAGACCCCAAGTCCTTGAACAGAAAAACGGTAGCCCCTGCTTCACCCTTGATACCTGACACCGTAAAGGTCGTTGCCTGCAGTGAAGCAGCCGCCGGAGAGATAATTTCAGGTATCGTCGGCCGCAACTGAACCGTCACGGGCACTTTGTTTGAATACCCGACGTGGTTACCGTTGAAACTTGACTGGGCGTGAAAGACAAAAGGGCCTTCGGGCAGATCCTTGCTCAGGTTGACTGTCCATGTGCCGTTTCTGACAGTTGTTTCCCCGTAGGATGGGCCCCCTCCCTCTCTGTATATCGTGACCACTACACCATCGTTGGCCCCGGTTCCAGAGAGTTGAGGTCTGGGCTCACGTATCACATCATTCGCGTTAGGCCGAGTGATCTGCGCCGGGGCGTAGGCCACTGTGAATCGGTAATCCGTACGCCCGGAGTCCTGCCCACTCCAAGGGATGTAGTACTGGACAGAAAAGGTGTGCGGCCCCGGAACCAAGTCCGTAACATGTTGATAACGCCATTGGCCAGGGGCTGGCTCGGTAACCCCCTGCTTCGAGCCGTCATCAAAAAACACGTGAACAACCGCCGACGCCCTAGGGTCTTTGGTGCCGCTGATAATTGGCCTGGGCCCCAACTGATCGCCACTCTGGAAAGAGGTCATCAGCGGTTTTGCTGCGATGACAAACGACACGAAACCCCAGTTCTGCCATTCGTTCCTGATTCTCGCCCGGAAACCGAAATGGCCCATACCGTCACGACTGCTGGCGGTAACGCTTCTGAACAACACGCCAGCACTATTGGTATTTCCCGTGTAACGCTGGTTACTGTACTGGTCATCCAGTTGATATTCGAAAGTGCCTGACTCGCCGGCCTCGATATGAAAATACACCGGTGATACCAGCGCGTAATTTGAGCTGGAGGGCTGATGAAAAACAGGCGTGGGCCGCGCCAACAGTTGATCTGTTTCAGCGTCAGTATCAGCCGCTGCGGGCGTAACTACCGGGTCGGTGTCGGAAGCGGACTTTTCGTGATCGTCTGCCATGAGAGCTCCCTCTGGTGATGTCATGGTCATTGATGCTGTTAATGACTTGATACCCCTGAGGTACAGCGCTCGCCTACCTGTAAAATCTGACAGTCCTGACGAACGGTAGTGTTGCGTGGCGGTGTATTTCGTGGTGCTTCTCCAGCACGCCAGGAGGCTACAACGCCTTGCGCCTTTGCCTACAGATCCGCCTGAATCCGCTGGCTTGTGCGCATTGCTGATGCCCCGTAACGAGCTCCGTGCCGCTGCCAATCAGTGGTCGGGTTTAGTCGCCCGGGGTTATACGAGAAACGTCTTCGCCGGTGAGCATTCTGCTGCTGGATCTGGCGGACAGCCTGGAAGACAAACCCCGGCATCTGGCGATGGCGAACTATCAGTTGAGCGAGATGGGGTTTGTTGCTGGCGCAGAAGACGCTGGACAGTGAGCCGGCGATTGCTGTGGCCCAGGCGTCGATGACGGGGCGTCTGTACTAACGCTTTCGCGGGCAAGCCCGCTCCCACAGTGGCCAGTAGTGATCACAAAAGTTGTGTACGCCAGCGATCCTTGTGGGAGCGGGCTTGCTCGCGAAGCTTCTGGCAATTTGAAGTCAGGCAGAAGCCGGCAATGGCTGAAAACTGAAGTACTGGCGCAACGCCTCGACCAGTTGCGCGTATTCCGCCGGTGGGCGCTGCAGGCTGAAGCCGGCGTCGTAATGCATCGGGGTGGCGTCTTCATGGCACCACAGGCAGCACGCGGTGAGGTCGATCACCTGCTGGAGGCCATCGCCGCACGGGAGTTTGAGACGCAGGCTGAAATCGACACCAATCATCATCGGCAACTGGCTGATCAGCATCAGTCCATCTTCGGACACGTTGCCGAGAAAACCGATGGGTTTGTCAGTGACGCTGTTGAACACTCTGAGGAAATACGGCAATTGATGCCGTTCGATCCGGCGGTCGGTAAACATGCGCAGTTCGCCATGCAAGGCTCCATCACAGAGCCGCGCTGTGCTTCGGAACAAACCTGTGGGGCAGGCTCGCTCTCCCCGCTTCCGGTGTGCCGGTCGCTACGTCGCCGTCACTTGACCACTTGCCAGTCGCAGGTGTTGCCCCGAATCAGCGCCAATGCGCTGGAACCGGATCATTCGACTATAGCTCAGCCTGTACAGTCGGCCAGAGTTTGTATGACAACTGTCATCAGAAACGTGTCGGGCGTACCACGGCTGCGGCGCTACGCGTAGGGTAATGGCCCAGGCTTTCCAGGGTTTCCAGACGGGCGCGGGCGCGGTAGGCGTATTCGCTGTTCGGGTAAGAGGCCATGATGAACTGATAGGTCTGCGCGGCATCGACAAACATCTTCTGCCGTTCCAGGCACTGGCCGCGCATCATCGACACTTCCGGCCACACGTACGGGCGGGCACGGCTGGCACGTTCGACCTTGGACAGTTCGAGCATCACTTGCTCGCAATTGCCGCGGTCGTAGGCGCTGTAGGCGTTGTTCAAATGATGGTTCATCGACCAACGGGTGCAGCCCGTGACGGCGAGGGCGCTGAGGGCAAGGGCGGCAATGGGTACGAATCGCATGAGGGTTCTCCTGTCTTGAGCAATGTATCGACCCAGGGTCGGAAATCTTCAGGCGCGTTTGTCCCAAAGTTGTCGCGTTCAATAAAGAAAGTATTAAGTAGTGCATTCGAACAATGACTACACCCCAAGAGCATAGTAGCCTTCGCTAGCGCTTGAACTCAGGAGTCTTTGCATGTCCGTCCGTCGTACCAAAATCGTCGCTACCCTTGGCCCGGCCAGTAACTCGCCGGAAGTTCTCGAACAGCTGATTCTGGCTGGCCTGGACGTTGCCCGTCTGAACTTCTCCCACGGCACCCCCGACGAGCACAAGGCTCGCGCGAAGCTGGTGCGTGACCTGGCTGCCAAGCACGGTCGCTTCGTCGCCCTGCTGGGTGACCTGCAAGGCCCGAAAATCCGTATCGCCAAATTCGCCAACAAGAAGATCGAGCTGAAGATCGGTGACCAGTTCACCTTCTCCACCAGCCATCCGTTGACCGAAGGCAACCAGCAAGTGGTCGGCATCGACTACCCGGACCTGGTCAAGGACTGCGGCGTGGGCGACGAGCTGCTGCTCGACGACGGCCGCGTGGTGATGCGCGTTGATACCGCCACCGCAACAGAATTGCATTGCACCGTGACCATCGGCGGCCCGCTGTCCGACCACAAAGGCATCAACCGTCGCGGTGGCGGCCTGACCGCTCCGGCCCTGACTGAAAAAGACAAGGCCGACATCAAGCTTGCTGCAGAAATGGAAGTCGACTACCTCGCGGTGTCCTTCCCGCGTGACGCTGCCGACATGAACTACGCCCGTCAACTGCGCGACGAAGCCGGCGGTACTGCCTGGCTGGTGGCGAAGATCGAACGCGCCGAAGCCGTGGCCGACGACGAAACCCTCGATGGTCTGATCCAGGCTTCCGACGCGGTGATGGTTGCTCGTGGTGACTTGGGTGTGGAAATCGGCGACGCCGAGCTGGTCGGCATTCAGAAGAAAATCATTCTGCACGCACGCCGCCACAACAAGGCTGTGATCGTCGCGACCCAGATGATGGAGTCGATGATCCAGAACCCGATGCCGACCCGCGCCGAAGTGTCCGACGTGGCCAACGCCGTGCTCGACTACACCGACGCCGTGATGCTCTCGGCTGAATCCGCTGCAGGTCTGTATCCGCTGGAAGCTGTTCAGGCGATGGCGCGCATCTGCGTCGGCGCTGAAAAGCACCCGACCGGCAAGACTTCGGGCCACCGCATCGGCACCGAATTCACTCGTTGCGACGAAAGCATCGCACTGGCGACCATGTACACCGCCAACCACTTCCCGGGCGTTAAAGCGATCATCGCCTTGACCGAAAGTGGCTACACCCCACTGATCATGTCGCGCATCCGTTCTTCGGTGCCGATCTACGCGTTTTCGCCGCACCGTGAAACCCAGGCGCGCGCAGCGATGTTCCGTGGCGTGTACACCGTACCGTTCGATCCGGCTTCGCTGGAACCGCACGAAGTCAGCCAGAAGGCCATCGACGAGTTGGTCAAGCGCGGCGTTGTGGAAAAAGGCGACTGGGTCATCCTGACCAAGGGCGACAGCTACCACACCACCGGCGGCACCAACGGCATGAAGATCCTGCACGTGGGCGACCCACAGGTCTGATTGATCGGTTGTTCGAAAAACAAAAGCCCCGGCATGTGAGTGTCGGGGCTTTTTGTTGTCTGCGTTGAATCGAAAGCCCCTCACCCTAGCCCTCTCCCAGAGGGAGAGGGAACCGATTGAGGGATATTGCAGAATTGCACCGACCTGATAGCTCTCCGCTGAATCCGACCGGTTCTTTCAAGTCGATGTATAGCGCATTACACCTCGGTCGGCTCCCTCTCCCTCTGGGAGAGGGCTGGGCGGGCGGCGTTCCGATGAGGGTTGGCTTTTCAATGCCGTTTGATAAATCCGGTCAACGCCGCCAATGCTTCCGGCGAACGCAGGCGCTGGGTGAACAGCATGCCCTCCTCCTCGATCACCTTGCGGATCAACTCGCGATCCGGTGCCTTCATCAATTGCTTGCTGATGCGCACCGCTTCGGCCGGCAGCTCGTCGAAGCGCAAGGCCATCTCCCGCGCCTTGCTCAACGCCGCGTCGCCGCTGCTTAGCGCTTCGGTGGCAATGCCCCACTGCGCCGCCTGTTCGCCACTAAAACCCTCGCCCAGCAACAATAGTTCCGCTGCTTTGGCTTGCCCGAGCAAACGCGGCAGGATCAGGCTTGAGCCGAACTCCGGGCACAGGCCAAGGTTGACGAATGGCATGCGCAGGCGTGCATCGCGGCTGACGTAGACCAGATCGCAGTGCAGCAACAGCGTAGTGCCGATACCCACCGCTGCACCGGCCACGGCGGCGATCACCGGTTTGCGGCATTCGAGCAGGTTGAGCATGAAGTGAAACACCGGGCTGTCGAGATCGCTCGGCGGTTGCTGGATGAAGTCGGCGATGTCGTTGCCGGCGGTGAAGCACTCGGCGCTGCCGGTGATCAGCACGGCATTGATTTGTGGATCGGTATCCGCCTGCTGCAACGCCTCTGCCATTCGACTGTACATCGCCCGGGTCAGGGCATTTTTCTTGTCCGGGCGATTGAGGCGCAGGGTCAGTAAACCGCGCTCGCGTTCCAGCAGGATGGCTTCGGTCATGGTGTGTCTCGACGATGTCGGGCTAACGAAGATCAACGGTGGCGAGGGAGCTTGCTCCCGCTGGGCTGCGCAGCGGTCCCAAAAATGTATCAGCGCTGCGCACTCAAGCGGGCGCAAGCTCCCTCGCCACAGGAAACGTCGCCGCCCTGGAAAAAGTCAGCGCTCAACCACGGGACAAAAATACGTCGGCCAGCAGTTGATTGCGCGGTAATCCGGCCAGATACAGACGCCGGGCGAAAGCGTCGACGCTGACCGTCGAGCCGCAGACTAAGGCCACGGTTTGCCGCGAGACAAGACGCAGTTGTGCCAAAGCGGCGGCTGACTCGGCCGTCGTCCACAGTTCGACGCTGAGGTTTTCGCGCTGTGCGGCCAGCGCTGCCAGGGGTTTGGCCAGATAGTGTTCGCGATCGTCATGAGCCAGGTGAATGATGCGGATCGCGCCTTGATGATCCTGCCGCAACGCTTCGCGCAGCACACCGAACAACGGGCCGAGACCGGTACCGGCAGCCAGCAGCCACAGCGGCCGGTCATGCCAGTCGGGGTCGTAATGCAGCGCACCGCCGCGCAACTCGCCGAGACGGATCGGGTCGCCGATCTGCAGGCGCCGCGCGGCATCGCTGAATTCGCCGGGTTGCCGGCAATCGAGGTGGAATTCGAGAAAGCGCTCTTCTTCCGGCAGGCTCGCCAACGAATACGGCCGGGCGATGTGCTCGAGCCACAGCACCAGATGCTGCCCGGCGCTGTAGCGCAAGGGCCGTTGCGGGGTCAGGCGCAAACGCAAAACGTTGTCGCTGAGCCAGTCCAGCGCCTCGACCACTGCCGGCCGCCCATCGGTAAGCGGGTCAAAGGTGTGCACCTGCAAATCTTCGCTGACCTGGCACTGACAGGCCAGCCGCCAGCCTTGCTGACGCTGCTCGGCACTCAGCGCATCCGGCCGGCTATCGGCGGGCAGGCCTTTCACGCATTGCACCAGGCAGGCATGGCAACTGCCGGCGCGGCAACTGTAGGGCACGGCGACACCGTTCTGGTTAAGGGCATCGAGCAGATTGCTGCCCGCCGCCACCGACCAGTGCCGCTCACCGACGCGTAGTTCAGGCATCGACGCTCTCCCAGGCTGCCGCGCAGCGATTGCGTCCATCACGTTTGGCCCGGTACAGCGCCTGATCGGCACGCTGCAAGGCGTCGTCGAGATCATCGCCCAGTTCCAGCAGGGTCATGCCCGCCGACAGACTGAGGTTGCGCACATTCAGGCCGATCAGTTCGACATCGGTGAACGCGATGCGCAGACGCTCACAACAGGCGGTCAGGCGTTCAGCGTCGCAATCGGGCAGCAGCACGACAAACTCCTCACCCCCATAGCGCGCCAGCACATCGCCGTCGCGCAGGCAGGCGCCAGCGACGCCGGCGAACGCCTGCAACACCTGATCGCCAGCGGCGTGGCCGTGCAGGTCATTGATGCGTTTGAAGTGATCAAGGTCGATCAGCGCCAGGCCGTGCATCACACCCGTGTCCATCGCGCCCAGTTCGCGCGAGGCCAGACGCAGGAAATGCCGACGATTGAACAGCCCGGTCAGCTCATCGGTGGCCACCAGGTCTTCGAGCTGGCGCATCATCCCGCGCAGGGTGTCCTGATGCGCCTGCAAAGCAAAGCGGCGTTGACGCATGCGTTGGCGCGAGACCTGGACAAAGCGCGCGTACAGCACCAGCCACGCCAGCACCATCGCCAGAATGCACACCTGCAGAGCGGCGAGCGCAGGCTCGGGCAGCAGGAAGTGGTAGCCGTCCCACAGGGTGATTGCGCAGAAACTGAAGAACACCAGCAGTGCGCAGCGAATGAACGCGCGTCGACTGAGGTGGAACAGGCCGAACAGCAGGATCAACACGTAGAAGACCAGAAACGCCCCGCGCGCTTCATCCAGATGCGCGATCAGCCAGGTTTGCCAGCCAAGCCCCAGCAGCACTTGCACTTCGGTCAGGCTGGGGTCGGCAAAACGTTGGTTACGCCCGGTCCAGAACAGCACGAACAGGCTCGCCTGGCTGATCACCACGAGGGCGCTGCCAATGGCCACAGAGCTCAGAGTCTGGTCGTAATGCCCGGTAAAAAACGCCAGCCACAGCAGCAGCAAAGCCAATCCGTAGGTGGCTGCAGCGAGGGCAAAACGTTTCAGTAAAAGACGTTGAATGGCGTTATGGGTCAATCGTTGACTCACCGTGCGATAGGAGGCTGACCGAGTGTCCTACTCTACAGACCGGCTGCCACTTTAGAGGCCCGGTCGATAAATGACCACCGATTTTCAGGCTCGAAAATTGACGTCAAAAGTGTGGCCTGCGTAAACCGTCAAAAGCCCCTCACCCTAGCCCTCTCCCGGAGGGAGAGGGGACTGACCGAGTCGTTTGTTGGCAATACGCCGACCTGAAATATCGAGCCGAACTCAGGTTAGAACAACATATGATCGGCTCCCTTTCCCGAGCTGAACTCAGGTTAGAACACATAAGATCGGCTCCCTCTCCCGAGCTGAACTCAGGTCTGAACAGCACGAAGATCGGCTCCCTCTCCCCCTCGCCCCCTTGGGGGAGAGGGTTGGGGTGAGGGGGTAAATGCTGAAGTGCAAACCCGCTGTCCGATATTCGCCCACCCATGCGACCAACGAATGACTGCCGGCGCGTGTATGCCCCACCGAGGCGCGGTATACTGCCGCGCCTTTTTAGCGTCGCGCCAGCAGCCCCGGCGTGCCTTGAAAGGTGTCTGCGACCGACCGATGCACCCAAGCCGCAGGCACCTTATTGAATGTTCCCGTCTTTTAGAGGAGCGCGACTCATGACCGTGATCAAGCAAGACGACCTGATTCAGAGCGTTGCCGACGCCCTGCAGTTCATTTCCTATTACCACCCCGTGGATTTCATCCAGGCGATGCACGAAGCCTACCTGCGCGAAGAATCGCCAGCGGCCCGTGACTCGATGGCGCAAATCCTGATCAACTCGCGCATGTGCGCCACCGGCCACCGCCCGATCTGCCAGGACACCGGTATCGTTACCGTGTTCGCGCGCGTCGGCATGGACGTGCGTTGGGATGGCGCCACCATGGGCCTGGACGACATGATCAACGAAGGCGTGCGCCGCGCCTACAACCTGCCGGAAAACGTCCTGCGTGCCTCGATCCTCGCCGATCCGGCTGGCGCTCGGAAAAACACCAAGGACAACACGCCGGCCGTGATTCACTATTCCATCGTCCCGGGCAACACCGTGGAAGTGGACGTGGCAGCCAAGGGCGGCGGTTCCGAGAACAAGTCGAAAATGGCCATGCTCAACCCGTCCGACTCGATCGTTGACTGGGTACTCAAGACCGTTCCGACCATGGGCGCCGGCTGGTGCCCACCGGGCATGCTCGGTATCGGCATCGGCGGCACCGCCGAGAAAGCTGCGGTCATGGCCAAAGAAGTGTTGATGGAATCCATCGACATCCACGAGCTGAAAGCCCGTGGCCCGCAGAACCGCATCGAAGAAATGCGTCTGGAACTGTTCGAGAAGGTCAACCAGCTGGGCATCGGCGCCCAGGGCCTCGGTGGCCTGACCACCGTGCTCGACGTGAAGATCATGGACTACCCGACTCACGCAGCCTCGCTGCCGGTGTGCATGATCCCGAACTGCGCCGCCACCCGTCACGCGCATTTCGTGCTTGATGGTTCCGGCCCGGCCTCGCTGGAAGCGCCGCCGCTGGACGCCTACCCGGAAATCGTCTGGGAAGCCGGCCCGTCGGCCCGTCGCGTCAACCTCGACACCCTGACCCCGGAAGACGTGCAGAGCTGGAAGCCGGGCGAAACCGTCCTGCTCAACGGCAAAATGCTCACCGGTCGCGACGCCGCGCACAAGCGCATGGTCGAGATGCTGAACAAGGGTGAAACCCTGCCGGTCGACCTCAAAGGTCGCTTCATCTACTACGTTGGCCCGGTTGATCCGGTCGGTGACGAAGTGGTTGGCCCGGCAGGCCCGACCACCGCGACGCGGATGGACAAGTTCACCCGGCAGATCCTCGAGCAAACCGGCCTGTTGGGCATGATCGGCAAATCCGAGCGCGGCCCGACCGCCATCGAAGCGATCAAGGACAACAAAGCCGTGTACCTGATGGCTGTCGGCGGCGCGGCTTACCTGGTTGCTCAGGCGATCAAGAAGTCGCAAGTGCTGGCGTTTGCCGAACTGGGCATGGAAGCGATCTACGAGTTCGAGGTCAAGGACATGCCGGTCACCGTTGCGGTGGACAGCAAAGGTGAGTCGGTACACATCACCGGCCCGGCGATCTGGCAACAGAAGATCAGCGAAAGCCTGGCGGTAGAAGTGCAGTAAGCGCTTCGCTGTTGTAAAAAGGGCCGGCCTGTCACACGACAGGTCGGCCCTTTTTTGTATTCATCAGCAAAAAGATCGGCGATAACACCTGCTGAAAGTCATACTTTTCGGCATAAAACACCTGTCAGATCTGACAGGTTACCCATCCCCTTTATCTTGATAGCGTCTGTCCAACTGCGCCCCCGCATTGTGCATTGGATCAGATCATGGCCGATCAAGAGTTGAGCATCGTTACCCCATCGATCGAGAAGAGTTCGACGATCGCCACCATCGGAAAAAGCTGGGGCGCGGTAGGTCCGACCGGTGCGGCGTCGTTTGAGCTGCCTGTCCCTGCGTCCGCCGGGCGTGGTTGGGATCCACAACTGTCATTGACCTACAGCAGCCAGGCCGGCAACGGGATATTTGGCGTTGGCTGGAATCTGGGGATCGGCCAGATCAGCCGTCGCACCCATAAAGGTGTACCGCGTTATACCGATCACGACGAAATCATCGGCCACGACGGCGAGGTGTGGATGCCCGAACTGGACGAAGACGGCGAACTGAAGTCGCGTGCAGAGTCGAGTTACAACGGGATGGCGATCGGCCCGCACACGGTCGTGCGTTACTGGCCGCTGGTCGAAAGCGATTTTGCTCTGCGCGAACGCTGGCAAGCAGAACCGCATATGCCGCCGTTCTGGTTGGTACACGGGGCTGATGGCTCATTGCACGTTTACGGGAAAACCGCCGCCAGCCGCCGCGCGGATCCCGACAATCCAATGCGAGTGAGCAGTTGGTTACTCTGCGAGAGCATGAACGCCCACGGCGAGCACATCTGCTTTGAGTACCTGAGCGACGATGATGACGCCGACCCGGTGCATGACTACCGCGCCCAGCGCTATCTGCACCGGGTGCTCTACGGTAACGCCAGCGCCAGCGCAAACTTGTATGCGTGGAGCAACGACGATCCCGCTGACCTGCACTGGCATTTCCACCTGCTGTTCGACTACGGCGAGCGCAGTCGCGACATGAGCGAAAAACCCGTGTATGACGGCATCGAATTGCGACCCTGGCTGCAACGCGGTGATCCGTTCTCGACGTACGGCCAGGGTTTTGAAATCGGCACCCGCAGGACTTGCCAACAAATGTTGATGTTTCATCACTTTGCGCAAGAAACCGGTCCCCGCCCGACACTCGTCCGACGCTTGTTGCTGGAGTACCGCAACGTCGAACCGGCATGGACGTACAGCCAGATCAGCGCCGCCCATTACCAGGCTTGGGATGCCGATGGCAGAGTGGAAAATACCCCACCGGTCGAGTTCGATTACACAGCGTTCGAGATCAACAAGACCGCGACACGCCTGTTTGCAACGGACACCATGCCTGGCATCGATGATGGCGCTAACTATCAATGTGTCGACCTGTACGGCGAAGGCGTTCCGGGGTTTCTCGCACGGTTTGACCAGTGCTGGTACTACCGCGAACCACAACGCGGCGAGTCGAGCCCGGAAGCCATCGATTACGGCCCCTAGACAGCGCTGCCGGCAGTGCCTGTCGCCAATCGCAGGCAGCCGGTGCAGCAGTGGCTGACCGATCTGACCGGTGATGGACGTCTGGACTGGATCAGCGCGCAACCGGGCAACAGCGGCTTTTTCACATTGAGTGCCGATCGCAAGTGGAGGTTGTTCAACACATTCAAAATGGTGCCAGTGGAGCTTACCCACACCCTTGCGCAGTTGGGCGATCTGGTCGGCGACGGACTCAGTTCACTGGCGCTGATCGGCCCACGCGCCGTGCGCCTGTACGCCAATCAACGTGAGGACGGTTTTGCCCGTGCCGAAGACGTCGCCCATGAAATCGATGACGACCGTCTGCCAGTGTTCAGTAACTCAGCCACTGAGCTGGTGTTTCTGGGCAACATGCTCGGCAGTGACATGAGCGAGCTGTGCCGGATTCGATACAACGAAATCAAATGCTGGCCCAACCTGGGACACGGCAAGTTCGGCAAAGGCCAGGTGATCAGCGCCCTGCCCTTTACGTATGCCGGGTTCAATGCGGCGCAGGTGCGAATAGCCGATCTCGACGGGTCTGGCGCACCGGCTCTGATCTACCTGAAATCCGACGCTTTCGAGATTTACCGCAATCACGGTGGTAATGGCCTGGAGCAAACACCCGTGATTGTTCCGTGGCCGGAAGGCATTCGTTACGACCAGTTGTCCCGAGTGACGCTGACTGATGCACAAGGCTTGGGCTGCGCCAGTCTGATTCTGAGCGTTACGCACATTGAACCGCAGCGCTGGCGTTATGACTTTGTCGCAGCCAAGCCTTATCTGCTCAATGCCACCAATAACAACATGGGCTGCAGCACTCGTGTCAGCTATCGCAGTTCCGCACAGGCATGGCTTGATGAAAAAAGCGAACGACTGGCAAAACAACCGCTGGTCGCTCCAGCCTGCTATCTGCCTTTTCCCGTGCAGGTGGTCAGTCAGCAATTGCAGGAAGACGAGGTCACTGGCAATCGCACAATGCAAATGACCGAATACCGTCACGGCGTCTATGACGGACGGGAGCGCGAGTTTCGCGGCTTCGGCCGGATCCAGCACACCGACAGCGAAAGCGCGACGGGAAATGACGAGGTCGGCTTCACCGCACCGGTCCGGGTGTGTACCTGGTTTCACACCGGGCAATCCATGACCGCACCCCGCGAAGGCTACTTCACGGAAGACTCCGAGGCCGTGGCACTGGGTGGCACCTTGTACAGCCGCTATCACCTCGGTGATGAATACGATGAGACGGTGACCCCGCCCGACGCCGATACCGAATATGAAATTGCCCGCACACTGGTGGGGTCGATCATCCGCAGCGAAACCTATGCCGCCGACGATGATTCGCTCCTGCCATATACCGTCCAGGAGCATCGCTATCTGGTGCGTGAAGTACGCCCTCGAGGTGAGCATGATCCCGCAGCCGTGCTGTTGCCGCTGGCACTGGAACACATCAGTTATGCCTACGATCGCTTCATCGACGACCCACAATGCCGGCACGAGATCACCTTGCGTCGTAACCGTTACGGCCTGCCGACTCACGCTCTGACGGTCAGTTATGCACGCCGCCGCGATCCGACGGATACGCCGCCCTTTACTGACCCGGATGAACAGCAATGGTGGCTCGATGCGCATGATCAGGCCCAGCAGTCTTACTACCTGAGCGAGGCCCGCGCACGCTACATCGACCTCGATGCAGACCCGCAGCAATGGCGGTTGGGTATGCCGTGGCAGCAACGCAACAATGCCCTGGTATTGCCCAAAGGGGAGCTACCCACAGGCCTCGACCCGCAACAGATCGGTTACGAGGCTTTGAACGCGCATCTGGACTCAGCCCACTGGAATACCGGGCGAGTACTGACGATGCAGTCAATACAGCGTTATCTCAAGAGTGCAGACATGTCGCCGCTGCCCGAGGGGCAGAGTGATTTCGAAGCGCTGGTCGCGCCGCTGGAACTGGCACAGATGGACAAGACCGCACTGGACGCCTACGGCGATCTGCCAGGTTTCGACATTCGCGCGGCACTGAAGGAAATCGGCTACACGGCGATGCCACCCCTGTTCGAACCGGCGCCCCTGCCAGACGCCGAGGAGAATCTCTGGTCCTCGCATTACGGCTACGCGCAATACGCAGGTCCCGACAGTTTCTACAAAGTCCTCAAGTACCGTGAAACCCTCAGCCACGGCTGGACGACGGCGCAATATGATGACTACTGCCTGGCAATCAACAGCGTCGAACTGCCGGACCAGTGCACGACCCGGATCATCTATGACTATCACGCGTTACAGCCGACCTGCATCGTCGATGCCAATGAAAACCTTCATGAAGCCCTCTACGAACCGTCCGGGCAACCACTGGCAACCAGTTTTCATGGCACCGAAAACGGCATTGCCGCCGGTTTCGAGTCCCTGAGTGAATACCTGCGCCCGGTGGATTATCGCCCCGATGCAGCGATCGACAACCCGGCGGCCGCCGTACAAAAAGCCGCCAGCACTTTGCGCAAGGATCTGTTCAGCTGGATGGGCCAGCTCCCGCCTGACACAGAAGGGGCAAGCCAATGGATTGCACAAGGTTACATCCTGCCCAGCGGACATATTCGCGCCAGCGCACGCCTGCGCCTGCATCGCAACGCATTCAAGACCCACACCGAACAAGTCTTGAGCCAGCGCATTGCCAGTGCTCGCCGTGAACCGGTGTACCGCGTTTTGCTGAGTGCCGACCGCTACCCCCATGACGACGTCCCGGCACAGATACAGATCATCAAGGCTTGTGTGGACGGTTTCGGCCGGGCGCTGCAAACCCAGCAGCTTGTCGCTCCTGGCCAGGCGTATGAGGTGAGCGCCGACGGCGCGCTGACACTTGATCGCGGTGAGCTGCGCGAGGTCTTTGCCGAGTCGCGCTGGCGCATCAGCGAACGGGTCGAATACAACAACAAAGGCCTGGCAGTGCGGCAATTCCGGCCGTTCTTTGCCGATAGCCATGGCTACGTCAACGATGTTTCCCTGCGCGAGCACGGCTATTTCGATCAGCAGTTCTACGACCCCATGGGCCGGCCGGTCAAACTGATCAATGCCCAGGGCCATTTTTCCCGTGAGACCTATCATCCTTGGTATCACACCAGTGAAGATTTCAACGATACCGACGAGTCCCGAGCATGAACGCCAATGTCGCCTGGCGTACGCCATCACTCGTCGTCAGTGATGGCCGCGGCTTGCCGGTGCGGCAGGTTGCCTATTTGCGCACGTTTGCCGCAGACGCGGCCGAAGTGCTGGTTTCACGTTTCCAGCATGACCCGGCAGGCAGAGCGGTAGCGCAGTGGGATCCGCGCCTGCCAATGGCCAGTCAGGTGACCGTGTATGGTTTGAGTGGCGAACCACTCGCTGTTCACAGCGTCGATGCCGGCTGGCGTCTGACATTGCCCGGGGTGGCCGGTGAGGCGCTCGAGCGTTGGGATGAGCGCGGCAGCCATTGGCGAACCACCTTCGATGAACAATTGCGCCTGTTGACGCAGGAAAACCTCACACAGGCAGATATCGAAACCTGCATCTATGCCGACGCGAACGCCGACCCTGCCCTCAACCTGCGAGGGCGATTGATCACGTTGAGGGACGCGTCAAGCTCCAGCGACTTCGAAAGTTTCAGCCTCGCCGGTCAGTCGCTGCGCGAGACCCGCACCTTTCATGACGACATGGCGTTTGTCAGTCAACGGGTCTACAGCCCGGCAGGCCGCCTGCTGGAACACACCGATGCCGGCGGACATCGCCAGCGACTGCGCTACGACGTTGCCGGGCAGCTCAACTTCAGCCAGTTGCGAATCAACGCCCAGCCCGACTGGAAACCGGTTTTGCGCTACGCCCAGTACGACGCCGCAGGGCAGATCACCGAACAACAGACCGCCAACGGAGTGGTCAGCCAATGGCTCTATGAACCTGAGAACGGCCGCCTGCGTCGGCAATCCTCTGCTATCGGCACGCAGCCGGCTCTGCAGGATCTTGAATACGCCTATGACGCGAAAGGCAATTGCACGCGCATCCTCGATCACGTTTTCAGTGTCAGTCACTTCGCCAACCAACGGGTCGACGGCGAACGCCTGTTCAGCTATGACTCGCTGGACCGCTTGCACAGCGCAAGCGGCTATGACGATGGCCCGCCCTCGGACATTCCCGGCTTGCCGCAGCCAACCGACCCGCACAACCGCCTCAATTACACACAGACTTATACCTACGACCACAGCGGCAACCTGATCAGGCTCCGCCATGTCCGCGCGGGTGCCAGCCATACGCGCGAGATGAGCATCGACCCCGCCAGCAATCGTGGCGTGCGCTGGAAGGCGGGCGATCCGCTACCGGACTTCGCCAGCCTGTTCGACCGCCACGGTAATCTGCTGGCCTTGCAACCCGGCCAGCCGCTGCAATGGAACACCCGCGACCAACTGGCTCGAATCACTCTGATCCATCGCGACAACAGCGCCGATGATCAAGAGCAGTACGGTTACAGCCAGGGCGTGCGGGTCTACAAGCGCCATGAGCGGCACACAACGTCCGTCAGCCACTTCGACGAAGTCCGTTATCTGCCCGGCCTGGAAATCCGCACCCGCGACAATGTCGAGGAACTGCACGTCATCATTGTCGCCAGCGGATTCGGCGACGCGCGTTGCCTGCACTGGACAGGCGAACCGCCGACAATCGATAGCGATCAATTGCGCTACACCCTCAACGATCATTGCGGTTCCAGCCTGATGGAACTGGATCAGCAGGCGCGTCTGATCAGTCACGAAGGTTATTACCCGTTTGGGGCGACCGCGTGGTTGCGCGCCCGCTCGGGGCTGGAGGTCAGTTACAAGACCGTACGTTATTCAGGCCGGGAAATGGACGTCAGCGGCCTTTATTACTATGGCGCAAGATATTACGCGCCGTGGTTGCAACGCTGGATCAGCGCGGACCCTGGAGGCGATGTCGACGGGCTGAACCTGTACGCATTCGTCGGCAATAACCCGATGAACTATTTCGATGACGCCGGGCTCAATCGCTCGCCCAACGAACTCAAGCGACTGATCAGCTGGAACATGCAGGCGTTGTCTTCCATAGATCAAAAAATGAGTACCCTTCAGGGCCAACTGATCAACCTGCAACATCCAGGGAAATGGCGCACGACGCTGGCCAGGAACGTTGCTTATCAAGTCGGCAGCGCCGCCACCGGCTGGTTTACCTCGTTCAATGCCGCCACGTTTGCCTCCGAAGCCATGCCCGGGCTTTCCGCTGATTTGATCGGCCTGACACTGGGCAACAACATCGCCGACCGGAGCGTTGGCACTTATGACACGCTGGTGGAACAACTGACGTTGAACTCGCCGATTGTCCCCCGCACCTCTACCTTCAACCGTGATGCCATTGCGGCAGAGCTGCAGCCACCATCCGCGCTCCCCTCCCGCGAAAAGTACGACGTGCGCAGCCGTGAGGGTTTGCAACAATTGGCGGTGGATGGCATCAGTAAAGTCGTCGGCGCCTATGTGCCCGGTGTGGGTGAGGCCATGGCCCTGGGCAGCCTTGCACAGCAAGCCAATGAGGCCGAGGAAGGCCTGTCATCGCTGAAACTGGCAAAAATCCACAGCACTCTCGATGAACTCGATGCGATGGTCACGCGATTGACCGCATCGACCAACACCGCGTTTGCCGAACTGGGAATTAACGAGTTTTACGATGAACAAAACGGAATGCGCAGCTACCTGGTTGACCTGGCACTCAATCGGGTAGGCACAGCCAAGGCGAAAATGTTACGCCAGTCTGATGCGAAGCAGCTTGTGGGATTCGCCCGTAATAATATCGGGACCACTCGAGAATTCCTCAACACCTATCAGCAAAAAGTCCCGATCATTCGCAATCGGTATCGGGGCAAATGAATTGCACAGACCTGAGGTCACCCCGGGTAATGGAGCGTCGGAGATGAGCGCCAACCTCCACTTTCGAACGCCTCGGTTGCAGGTAATCGATAACCGCGGATTGCCCGTGCGTGTCGTCGACTACTTGCGCACTGCGGCGGGTCAAACCAGTGAATCGCTCATCACTCGCCAAGTGTACGACTTCAACGCACGGTTAACGGCACAATGGGATCCGCGTCTGTTCGGCGCATCGCCGAAAGCCAACCTCAACACCGTTCACGGTTTGGCCGGCAGCCCGCTGAAAATCGACAGCGTCGATGCTGGCTGGCGCGTGACCCTGCCTGGGCTGGCAGATGAAGTGCTGCAACGCTGGGACCAGCGCGGCAACCACTGGCGCTATCACTACGACGCGCTGTTGCGGCCGATTGAAATTGTCGAGAATGAACAAACCCGGCACGAACAATTCACCTATGGCGATAACGACGCCAACGCCGGAGACAATCTGCGTGGGCAGTTGCTGACGTTGCAGGACTCTTCCGGTATTTCCAACTGGCCGAACTTCAGCCTGCTCGGCCAACCACTGGTTCAGATACGGGTCTTCGACGATGGCATCAGTCATCGGAGCGCACAAACCTACAGCCCGCTTAACCAGACATTGACGCAAACCGATGCCGGTGGTCATCGACAAAACCTGCACTTTGACCTCGCCGGGCAACTCAGGCAGGTGACACTTATGTGCCACGGTGCCAGCCAGTTGCAACCTGTCTGGCTGGATATGCAGTACAACGCCGCCGGACAACTTATCGAGCAGCACGCCGCCAATGACATGCGCAGCCGCTGTCATTACGACCCGCGCGATGGTCGGCTGAACCGATCACAAGCGTCGATTCCCGGACAGGCTGCGCAGCAGCATCTGGTGTATGGCTATGACCGTATCGGCAACGTATTGCATATCCAGGACCTGACCTTTCAGCCCGTGTACTTCGCCAACCAGCTGATCGATGGCGAGCGGCATTTCGAATATGACTCACTCTACCGGCTGACCCGCGCCAGCGGCCATGACGCCTCCCCGACCAGTGACCTGCCCGGTCGTCCGCTGCCCAGTGACCCGCAAAACCTGCGCAATTACACCCAGCACTTTGTTTACGATCAGGGCAATAACCTGACTCGACTGGTGCACGCGCGCGAAGTCGGTGGCTACACGCGGCAGATGCTCGTCGACCCTGCGAGCAACCGTGCGCTGCACTGGAAAGAGGCAGATCCGCTACCCGATTTCGCGGCATTTTTTGACGCCCACGGCAATCAGCGCAAACTCCAGCACGGTGCTGCTCTGTTCTGGAACGCGCACGACCAGTTGCGTCAGGTGACGTTGCTCGAACATGACAACGGCCTGGCGGATGACTGCGAAGTCTATGTCTACAGCCAGGGCGAGCGCGTCGGCAAACGCCACCAAACCCATACCGCCAGTGCAACGCATTATCTTCAGGTGCGTTATTTGCCAGGTCTGGAAATTCGCACCCGCGACAACGGCGAAGAACTGCATGTCATCACCCTGCCCGGCAGCGTGCGTTGTCTGCACTGGCGGGAAAAACCTCCCGCGCATGTCGAAAACAATCAGCTGCGTTACAGCCTCGATGATCATCTCGGCTCAAGCCTGATCGAGGTGGACCAACTCGGCCGGCTCATCAGCCGCGAAACCTACTATCCGTTCGGCGGCACGGCGCTGTGGCTCCCCAGCTCAAGCACGGCGGTGGACTACAAGACTCTGCGCTACAGCGGCAAGGAAATGGACGTCAGCGGTTTGTACTACTACGGCATGCGCTATTACGCGCCCTGGCTGCAGCGCTGGATCAGTGCCGACCCGGCGGGGGATGTCGACGGACTTAATTTTTATGCATTCGTGGGCAACGATCCGCTCGGCAATATTGACCTTGGGGGCACTGAAACCCTAAGGCTCAAAGGCTTGGATGCGATCATCGCCAGTAGCCTCAGGGGCGACGAACGCCGGCGCCAACGCAACGCTCCCGGCCTGGCCAGGCAATCACTTTCAAAAGCGATTGATCGGCACCTGAATATCCTCGCCATCTCGCTGCGGCGTGGCATCGATGCGCAACAGCAGATTCTCAATCACCGTTCGAGCACCGACTTCGCGGTGTCTTCCTTGCGCCGAGGCGGTGTCCACCTTACCGGGCAAATCGTTTCCTACGGTGCCGGAATAGCCGTCGGTATCGGCGCCCAGGCCTTGGGGGCCGTCGCTCCGGGGGCGGGCAACGTGGTGGGGGTTGCCATGGGATTCGCCGCGAAAAAAACCGTCAGTGCCTTATGGGATTATGCAGCAGAGCGCACCGGAGCCAGTGCTTCGATCAAGTTCAAGGCCAGCCGGATATCGATGGAAAAAATCATCCTGAAAGCCGAGTACAAAACCATGTCGCCCATCAACTACATCCAGCAGAAATATTCAAAAATGCTTCCCGACACGCAAAAGGGTGCATTGAAGGGCATCAAGGAAGGAGCCAGCACGGCCGTCGGACTGGCAGCCAAATCATTTGCTCCCGACATGGCGAGTGAAGTCAGTGCTACAGCCAGTGGCTTGCTCGGCGCGGTGGAAATAGTTCATGAAATGGTGGGTGGGAGCGGTGAACTTTCGGCAGAGAAAATCGCCAAGGGCGATCGCAACCTGACAAACCTGATCGGCGCATTGAACAGCAATCTGGCCGCGATCACCGCGCAGTTTGAGATGACTGGCGTCAGCGCCATGAACACCTTCAGTTTCTTTGGCGAGAACGCTGGCGACTCGGTCGAAAGCCTGACCCAGGCCACTCGCTCAGTGATCGGCGAACTGACCTACGCGCGCACCATGCTGCGTTCCCACTCGCGCAAATTCACTCAGGTCTGATCGGCTAACGAGTCATTCGAGAAGGATCGCCGGACCCATGCTATCGTGCCGGCCCGTCCCTTTATCCATTAGCCCAGCATGCTGCCGACTTCCCGTACCTTGCGTCTGTCGTTGTATACCTTGCTGATTGTCGCCGGTGCGGCGCTTGCCGCGACGCTTGCCATTCGCCACGCCGAACGTCAGGCGCAGGAGGAGGACGCGGCCCGCGCCAATCAGCAACTGGCGTTGTATGCCAATTCTCTGCACACCCTGATTGATCGCTATCGCGCCCTCCCCGCCGTGCTGGCGCTGGATCCGCAATTGCGCTCGGCACTGGCAGGTTCCGTCGATGCTGACGAACAGGCGGGGCTAAATCTCAAGCTGGAAAAGATCAACGGTGCGGCGCAGTCGTCGACCCTTGAGCTGCTCGATCACACTGGCCTCGCTGTCGCGGCGAGTAACTGGCGCCTGCCCAGCAGTTATGTTGGCCACAACTACGGTTTCCGCCCCTATTTCAGCCAGACCCGCACCCAAGGCACTGGACGTTTTTATGCGGTGGGCGTGACCAGTGGCATCCCCGGTTATTTCCTTTCCAGCGCGGTGCTCGGCGACCACGACGAGTTCCTCGGGGCGATGGTGGTCAAGCTGGAATTTCCGGAACTGGAACGCGAATGGGGCCAGGGCAACGACACGCTGCTGGTCAGCGATGCACGCGGAATCATCTTCATCGCCAATCAACCGGGCTGGCGTTACCGCGCCTTGCGTCCGCTGAGCGCCAGCGACATGGCCGAGATCCACAGCACGCGTCAGTACGACAAACAGGCACTGCTGCCGCTGACCTACCTGTCGCTGCGCAGCTTCGATGAAAACAGCGATCTGACTCGCGTCGAAGGCCCGCAAGGCACGGCGGATTACCTGTGGGAATCGCTGCCGCTGACCACCGAAGGCTGGACCCTGCATTTGCTCCGCCATCCACAGGTCGCCTTCGAAGATTTGCGCAACGCCGGGCTCGCTGCCGCCGGCGTATGGCTGGCGCTGGTGTTTCTGTTGCTGTTCCTCAATCAACGCTGGCGCCTGGCGAAAATGCGCCAGCGCAGCCGCGCAGAACTCGAGCAACTAGTCGAGGAACGCACGCGCGATTTGCGCACGGCGCAGGACGGTCTGGTGCAGTCGGCCAAACTCGCCGCTCTGGGGCAGATGTCTGCGGCGCTGGCCCACGAAATCAATCAGCCGCTGACCGCTCAGCGCATGCAACTGGCGACACTGCGCCTGCTGCTCGACCATGGCCGCGTCGACGATGCCTATAAAGCCCTGAAACCAGTGGACGAAATGCTCACGCGCATGGCCTCCCTCACCGGTCACTTGAAAACCTTTGCGCGCAAAAGCCCCAGCGGCCTGCGCGAGCGTCTGGACCTGGCGACGGTGGTCGACCAATCCCTGCAACTGCTCGATGCCCGGCTGCGCGATGAACAGGTCAGTCTGGTGCTCCACCTGGCGCGTCCGGCCTGGGTGCGCGGCGATGCGATTCGTCTCGAACAGGTGCTGATCAATCTGCTGCGCAACGCCCTCGATGCCATGCACGGCAAACCGTGCAAACGCCTGGAAATTCGCCTGGAAGCCGACGAACAACTGTGGCGCCTGAGCGTCAGCGACAATGGCGGCGGGATCGCCGAAGAACACCTGGGCCAGGTCTTCGACCCGTTCTTCACCACTAAACCGGTGGGTGACGGACTGGGCCTCGGGCTGGCGGTATCCTTTGCCATCGTGCATGAATCCGGCGGTCGCCTGAGCGCCGAGAATGGCGACAGCGGCGCAGTGTTCAGCCTGACTCTACCGATCGATCTGGAGGCGCATATCTGATGCTCAATTCGGTGATGGTGGTCGATGACGAAAGCAGCATTCGCAGCGCCGTCGAACAGTGGTTGAGCCTGTCGGGATTCGCGGTGCAATTGTTCAGTCGCGCCGAAGAATGCCTCGCCGCCCTGCCCGCGCATTTCCCCGGGGTGATTCTCAGCGACGTGCGCATGCCCGGCATGGGCGGGCTGCAACTGCTCGCCGAAGTGCAGCGCCGCGACGCCGATCTGCCGGTGATTCTGCTCACCGGGCATGGCGATGTCCCCATGGCGGTCGAAGCGATGCGCGACGGCGCCTACGATTTCCTCGAAAAGCCGTTCAGCCCGGAAAGCCTGCTCGGCAGTTTGCGCCGGGCCCTGGATAAACGACGCCTGGTCCTCGAAAACCGCGCGCTGCACGAACAGGCCGATCACCGCGCGAAACTCGATGCAACGTTGCTCGGCGTGTCGAAAGGCTTGCAGACTTTGCGCCGGCAGGTTCTGGATCTGGCGGCGCTGCCGGTCAACGTATTGATCCGTGGCGAAACCGGCAGCGGCAAAGAACTGGTTGCACGTTGCCTGCACGATTTCGGCCCACGTGCCGACAAGCCCTTCGTGGCGCTGAACTGCGCAGCGATCCCCGAGCAGTTGTTCGAAGCCGAGTTGTTCGGGCATGAGAGCGGCGCCTTCACCGGCGCCTCCGGCAAGCGCATCGGCAAACTGGAATACGCCGATGGCGGCACGCTGTTTCTCGATGAAATCGAAAGCATGCCGCTCGCCCAGCAAGTGAAATTGCTGCGGGTGTTGCAGGAGCAGAAACTGGAACGCCTGGGTTCGAACCAGAGCATTCGCGTCGACTTGCGCATCGTTGCGGCAACCAAACCCGACTTGCTCGACGAAGCCCGTGCCGGTCGCTTTCGGGAAGACCTGGCGTATCGCCTGAATGTCGCCGAACTGCGTTTACCGCCGTTGCGTGAGCGCCGCGAGGACATTCCGTTGTTGTTCGAAACCTTCGCACAGAGTGCGGCGCAGCGCCTGGGCCGAACCTTCCCGCCGCTGAGCGGTGCACAGTTGAGTCATCTGCTCAGCCATGACTGGCCGGGCAATGTCCGCGAGCTGGCGAACGTTGCCGAACGGCAGGTGCTGGGGCTGGACGAGCCGGCACCGGGGATCGATCCGGGGCAATCGCTGGCGGCGCAGCAGGAAGCGTTCGA
The DNA here is from genome assembly GCF_900182985.1 of Pseudomonas helmanticensis. Taxonomy (NCBI): domain Bacteria; kingdom Pseudomonadati; phylum Pseudomonadota; class Gammaproteobacteria; order Pseudomonadales; family Pseudomonadaceae; genus Pseudomonas; species Pseudomonas helmanticensis. The sequence goes on from NZ_FXUY01000002.1 coordinate 1,088,253, forward strand.
GGCGCAGTGTTTGCGTGCAGCGCTGACCCGGCACAAGGGCGACGTCAAAGCGGTGCTTGAAGAGCTGCAACTGCCACGCCGCACGTTCAATGAAAAGCTGCAGCGGCATGGGTTGAGTCGGGAGATGTTTGTTTCAGGCAGTTGAGTTTTGTTGCGCCTGTAATGCCGTCTTCGCGAGCAAGCCCGCTCCCACAGTGGACCGTATTTCTCCTGATGAAATGCGGTTCACTGTGGGAGCGGGCTTGCTCGCGAAGAGGCCCGACCCAACACACAAAACCCATCCTGCGTAAGCGTTTTTCCGCTCATCCCATTCCAACAATAAGCGGATTTCCGCTCACCAAACCGCCCTGCCCCCTCTAAACCGGCTCTCTCGCCGTTGGCACAGCTCCTGCTATAGCCCACGCAGGCTGCGTTTTAACGCGCTCCACAAAAACAATTAAACGAAGGATCCTTCAATGGATAACTCCAACGCCCTGCCTCTTGGGTCGGCTGCCGCGCCCGCCAAAGAAAGAACCACCGCCAGCCGGATCAAATCGATCTTCAGCGGTTCCGTCGGCAACATGGTCGAGTGGTACGACTGGTACGTGTATGCCGCCTTCTCGCTGTACTTCGCTAAATCATTTTTCCCTGCCGGCTCCTCCACCGCACAACTGATGAACACCGCTGCGATCTTCGCCGTCGGCTTCCTCATGCGTCCGATCGGTGGCTGGCTGATGGGCCTCTACGCTGACAAGGTCGGACGCAAAAAAGCGCTGATGGCCTCGGTCTACCTGATGTGCTTCGGCTCACTGCTGATCGCCCTCAGCCCGAACTACGAAACCATCGGCATCGGCGCGCCGATCCTGCTGATCTTCGCCCGTCTGCTGCAAGGCCTGTCGGTCGGTGGCGAATACGGCACCTCGGCGACCTACCTGTCGGAGATGGCGACCAAGCAACGTCGCGGCTTCTTTTCCAGCTTCCAGTACGTGACCCTGATTTCGGGCCAGCTCATCGCGCTGGGTGTATTGATCGTTCTGCAAAACGTGCTGACCACCGAACAGCTGTACGCGTGGGGCTGGCGTATTCCGTTTGCCATCGGCGCACTGTGCGCAGTCGTTGCGCTGTACCTGCGTCGCGGCATGGAAGAAACCGAGTCGTTCACCAAGAAAGAAAAGTCCAAGGAAAGCGCCATGCGCACCTTGATGCGTCATCCAAAGGAATTGATGACCGTGGTCGGCCTGACCATGGGCGGTACGCTGGCGTTCTACACCTACACCACTTACATGCAGAAGTACCTGGTGAACACCGTCGGCATGAGCATCTCCGACTCGACCACCATTTCGGCGGCCACGCTGTTTCTGTTCATGTGCCTGCAACCGATCATCGGCGGTCTCTCGGACAAGATCGGTCGTCGTCCGATCCTGATCGCCTTCGGCGTGCTGGGGACGATCTTCACCGTGCCGATCCTGATGACCCTGCACACCATTCAAACCTGGTGGGGTGCGTTCTTCCTGATCATGGCGGCGCTGATCATCGTCAGCGGCTACACCTCGATCAACGCGGTGGTGAAAGCCGAGTTGTTCCCGACTGAAATCCGCGCCTTAGGCGTCGGCCTGCCGTATGCACTGACCGTGTCGATCTTCGGCGGTACCGCTGAATACATCGCACTGTGGTTCAAGAGCATCGGCATGGAAACCGGTTACTACTGGTATGTGACGGCGTGCATTGCGGTGTCGTTGCTGGTCTACGTGACCATGAAAGACACCCAGAAACATTCGCGCATCGTCACTGACTGATCGGGTTTTCACAGCCACTGCACCGGTGGCTGTGATGGCCTCATCGCTGGCAAGCCAGCTCCCACATTGGAATGCGTTCCTCTGTGGGAGCGGGCTTGCTCGCGAATGCCGCGACTCGGTATCAAGTCAACTCGCCAACATGCGGCCTGCCATAGCGCTTCTGCGCATACGAAGCGCCGACAATCATCACCAGCAGAATCCCCGCCAATACCGCCGACGAACCGATGGTGCCGAAATCCAGCCCGCCCTTCTCATGGGGTTTGGTCATCAAGTCACCCAAGGTCGCGCCGAACGGCCTGGTCAACACGAACGCCACCCAGAACAACACCACCGTCGAAATCTTCGTGAAATATTTCAGCAGCACGACCACCGCGATGGTCGAGCCGATCAGCAGCGCGCCACCGGCAAAACCCAACCCTGAATCGTCAGCAAGGTAATCGCCCAGTGCCGTGCCGAGGGTGTTGGAAAACAGAATCGCCATCCAGTAGAACATCTCGCCACGGAAGGTCTGCACCTTGCTGACGTTAAGCGAATCACCGCTCAGACGCCACGCGGCAAAGATCGCCAGCAGAATCGCGATGAGGATCATCGAGCCAGTGGCATAACCGAGTCCGAGGGTGCGATCCATGAAGTCCGACATGGTCGTGCCGGCGGTGCTGGTCGACAGGATCACCAGCCAGTACAGCAGAGGCTTGTAAGTCTTGGCCATCAACTGCGTGATCAGCGTCAGCACAAAGACGCTAATCAGAATCAGCGAGCTCAGCGCATAACCGACGTTGAGCGTCATCGACAGCAAATCCCCCGCGGTTTCCCCCAGGGTCGTCGCGCAGATTTTCATGACCCAGAAAGCCAGGGTGATTTGAGGAAGTTTGTTCATTGCAAGGAAAGCTCCAGTGTGTGACGGCCGGTTCTTGGTTTTCTGGCCGCAGGCAGACTGGCGTTGCGGCGGTGAAAAAGCGGTCGGCAAAGTATGAAAAATCTGTCACACACGACAAAACAGCGATTAATCGCTGATTAATGCTGCCCCCTCATTCTGCAATCACCTGATCGATGACCTGCGCGACGCTCGCTCCGACGACGAAAGCGAATTCAACACGCCGCCCTTAACATCAAGTTAATCGATTGTTTTTAGCATTAATTTGCGCTTTTCAATCAATTTAGTTGGCGTAGCATTAAACCCATGCAAGACACACCGCCAACGAATCTGGAGTAACAATCATGAAAACCCGACTGATCCTCGCCCTGACCCTTTCCGTGCTGGCCGCCAACACTTTCGCCGCCGACGGCTCGGATAAAACCAAATCCGCTGACTTCATTAACGGCGCCAGCGCTGCCATCGAAACCAGCCACACCGGCACCTACGCCGCTGACGGTTTTGATAAAACCGGCACTGCCGCTGCCATCAGCTGATCCTGCGCCCCCCCTGTAGGAGCTGCCGAAGGCTGCGATCTTTTGATCTTGCTTTAAAGATCGCAGCCTTCGGCAGCTCCTACAGGGGATTTGTATGGGTGGAAATATCGGGGGCGTCCTTGCACTATGGCTGCATTCGAAATGCAGCCTCAGGATCTTGCGCCATGCCCGATGACATCCACTTCTACGAACCCGCCAATGGCCACGGCCTGCCCCACGATCCGTTCAACGCCATCGTCGGCCCGCGCCCCATCGGCTGGATTTCCTCGCAGGATGCCCAAGGTCAGTTGAACCTCGCGCCGTACAGTTTCTTCAACGCCTTCAACTACATTCCGCCGATCATTGGCTTTTCCAGCGTCGGGCGCAAAGACAGCCTGAACAACATCGAGCAGACCGGCGAATTCGCCTGGAACCTCGCTACCCGCCCGCTGGCCGAGCAGATGAACCAGAGCTGCGCGATGGTCGCGCCGCAGGTCAACGAATTTGATTTGGCGGGATTGACCACCGTGGCGTCGAAGGTTATTTCGGTGCCGCGCGTGGCCGAAAGCCCGGTGTCCTTCGAATGCAAGGTCACGCAGATCATTCAGTTGCAGCGCGCCGATGGCGAAACCGTGCCGAGCTGGCTGATCCTCGGCGAAGTGGTCGCCGTACACATCGCCAAGTGGCTGTTGAAGGATGGCATCTACGACACCGCCGCGGCAGAACCGATTCTGCGCGGCGGCGGGCCGGCGGATTATTTCCAGCTGGGGCCTGAAGCCCTGTTCAAGATGTGGCGTCCGGGCGCAAACAAATAACGCGTTACCAGATCAACTCGGCGTCGTCGGTGACGCCTTTGAGTTTATCCAGCTCATTGATGGCCGCGTCATCAGCAGCAATGGCGCCGGGAAAAACCTGATCATTCAGCAGTTTGTGAAAGCGTGGTGCACCGCCATCGACCAAGGCCTTGACCGCGATTGCCGCGTGGTAACCCTTGTTGCCGCCCAACTCGACGGGAACGACTGCGGAGACTGCTTCGAAGTGTTCGAACTCTTTACGTGCCATGTCACACATCCCGGCTCAGACAAATTAAGCCGGACATTAAACCCTCAACCGGCGAGTTTGTGTACCGGTGCCGGGCATTGACCGAGGGCTTGCGCGACCGACACGTCTTTGAAAGTGTGGAAGTCGAGGCTGTTGACCACCAGCTCCTGCACCAGCTCGGCGAAGATTTCCATCGACGGGCTGTTGAAGTAGTTGGTCATCATTTGCTGGCTGCTCCAGAACCCGCAGACCAGCCACAACTCGGGATCACACTGTGAATGCTGCAAGGCAAAGCTCAGGCAACCGGGGGCAGCGCGGGACGGATCGATCAACGCGCTCAGGCGCACACCGAGTTCCGCCGAACGCCCGGCGCGCGCTCGAACGAAGGCCATATGACTGACGGGAATCTGCTTGGACATGTTCAACCCTCCCAGGGAGTCGCGTGGCAGCCGGGGGACGGGCTGCGACAGGATCCAAGGTTAAGGGCCATGTGCCAGATGCCGTTAGTCGATTCCTGCCGCCGCGTTGCACAATCCTGCGAGACTTGTCTGAACCGTCGTTGATGCGCGCTCCCCTGTAGGAGCTGCCGAAGGCTGCGATCTTTTGACCTTAAAGACAACAATCAAAAGATCGCAGCCTTCGGCAGCTCCTACAGGTCAGCATTCGTCCAGCGCTGATGGATATCGCGGTGCAGAATCAGGCAAGCATTTCGCAGGATGTGTCTACCGCTCGCGCTTGCACAAACATATGCTCTGCTCCATTCCACCTCCCTTGCCGAGGATGCCGTGCATGACGTCATTCGATCGTTTCCAAGCCCAACCCACCGCTGACATGGAAAAGCAGCGCGCGGAACTGGCGGCGATCATCCGCCGCAACACCACGGACGATGGCAGCTACGCCACGGCCGTCGGTTCGCTGTTCATGTCGCGCCACACCCAATCCCACGACTTTGCCCCGGTGCTCGCGCAACCGGCGCTGTGCATCATGGCGCAGGGGCGTAAAGAGGTGCGGCTGGCGGATGAATACTTCAATTACGACCCGCTGAATTATCTGGTGGTCTCGGTTTCGATGCCGCTGAGTGGGCGTGTGGTCAACGTGTCGCCGGAGAACCCGATCCTCGCCGTGCGCCTCGATATCGATCCGGCCGAAATCACCGCGCTGATCGCTGACGCTGGCCCGATGGGTGTGCCGACGCGGCCGACCGGTCGCGGTTTGTATGTCGAGCAAATCGACAGTTCGATGCTCGATGCCGTGCTGCGTCTGGCGCGTCTGCTCGATGCACCGAAAGACATCGCCATGCTCGCGCCGCTGATTCGTCGGGAGATTCTTTATCGCCTGTTGCGCAGTCCGCAGGGTCATCGTTTGTATGAGATCGCGATTGCCAACAGCCAGAGCCACCGCATCAGCCAGGCGATCAAATGGCTCAACGGCAACTTCGAGCAGCCGTTGCGCATCGATGATCTGGCCAAGGAAGTGAATCTGAGCGTGTCGACCCTGCATCACCGCTTCAAGGCGATGACGGCGATGAGTCCGCTGCAGTATCAGAAGCAACTGCGTTTGCAGGAGGCGCGGCGGTTGATGCTGGCCGAAGGGCTGGAAGCGTCGGCGGCGGGGTATCGCGTAGGGTATGAGAGTCCTTCGCAGTTCAGCCGCGAGTACAGCCGCTTGTTTGGGGCGCCGCCGTTGCGGGATTTGGCGCGGTTGCGGATTTCGGTGTAATCGTTGGAAGCCCCTCACCCTAGCCCTCCCGAAACGTCGGACCGCCCAAAGGGAGAGGGGACTGATTGGAGGATATTCAGGAAATACACCGACCTGAAAATGCTTCACCGAATCCATAATCGACTCGATTTTCCAGGTCGATGGACATCACCAGACACCTCGGTCGGCCCCCTCTCCCTCCGGGAGAGGGCTGGGGTGAGGGTAGACTTTTAAACCGCGCGAATCACATGCTTGATCTCTTGAAACGCCGCCAACCCCCAAGGCCCCAGCTCGCGACCGATGCTGCTCTGCTTGTACCCGCCCCACGCCGCCTGCGGGAAAATCACCTGCGGCGCATTGATCCAGACCATCCCCGCCTGCAACGCATTGGCGACGCGATCCGCCGCAACCGCATCGCTCGTCACCACGCTTGCGACCAGGCCAAACTGCGTGTCGTTGGCCAGTGAAATTGCCTCGGTTTCACTGCTGAAGCTGCGCACGCAAACCACCGGCCCGAAAATCTCTTCACGCCACAGCGCGCTGTCCAGCGGCACGTCGGTGAACACCGTCGGCTGCAAGAAGTAGCCACGCGGCAGATCCGCCGGACGATTGCCGCCGCAGAGCAAACGCGCACCGGCACTCAGTCCACGATCGATATGGCCGAGCACTCGCTGGTACTGCGCCTGATTGACCAGCGCGCCCATTTCCACTTCAGGATCGAACGGATCCGCCACTCGAATCCCCTGCGCACGCTTGTGCAAACGGCGGAGAAACTCCTCCTCCAGTTCCTCAGCGACCAGCACGCGACTGGTGGCCGAACACATCTGCCCGGCATTGAAAAACGCGCCGCCACAGGCCAGCTCAACCGCCAGATCGAGATCAGCATCCGCCAACACCAGCAGCGAAGATTTGCCGCCCAATTCCAGGCTAACGCCCTTCACCGTTTCCGCCGCGCGCTGCATGACCTGCACGCCAACCGCGTTGCTGCCGGTAAAGGAAATCTTGGCAATACGCGGATCCGCCGACAACGGCGCACCGACCGCCAGACCGGTACCGCAGACCAGATTGAACACGCCGTTGGGTAAACCCGATTCAGCAATGATCGCCGCCAGTTCCAGCTCCGGCAGCGGCGTCACTTCCGAAGGCTTGAGCACCACGCAGCAACCCGCTGCCAACGCTGGCGCAAGCTTCCACGCGGTGGTGACCATGGGGAAATTCCACGGCACGATCAGCCCGACCACACCACACGGTTCGCGGCGCAGGCGTGCGCTGAAATCATCGCTGGGCAGCGGCACGTTGCTGTCCTGTTGCGCGTCGAAGGCTTCGGCGAGTTCGGCGTAATACTCGAAGGTAGCGATCACGTCATCGACGTCGATGGCCGCTTCGAATTGCGGTTTGCCGTTGTTGCTCGACTGCAGTTTCATCAAATGCTCGCGGCCATTGCGCACGCCATTGGCGATGTTGCGCAGGATCGCCCCACGTTCGGCGCCGCTGGTTTGCGACCAGCGCTTGAACGCTTCACTGGCTGCGGCGACGGCTTGATCGACCGCGCTTTCATCTCCGCCATTGACCGTGGTCAGCAACGCTTCGGTGGCCGGGTTGATCACCCGCAGATGTTCACGCCCTGCCGACCATTGGCCGTTGATGTAGAGGCCGTCGAGTGTGGTTGGGAAATTGTTCATTGCGCCACCGCCTTCATCCATTGGCTCTGGTCGATTTCAATCAGGGTCGGCCCCTGACGATCAGTTGCACAACGCAGTGCGCTGCGCAGTTGTTCGATGCTGCTGATGGCTTCGGCCGCGCAACCGAGGCCCTTGGCCACGGCGACAAAGTCCGGGGTGTAGATGTCCACGCCGACCGGTTCGATGGCGCGGTTGACCATGTATTTCTTGATCTCTTCGTAACCCTGGTTATTCCACAGCAGAACGATCACCGGCACCCGCGCTTCGACGGCGCTGGCCAGTTCCGGCAGGGTGAATTGCAAGCCGCCGTCGCCGATCAGGCACACCACCGGAGGCCGCGCACCTTTGTCGAGTTGGCCGCCGAGCCACGCACCAATCGCGGCCGGCAAGGCGTAGCCAAGGGTGCCGTAACCGGTCGAGGCATTGAACCAGCGGCGTGGGTGATCGGGGTTGAACGTGAGGTTGCCGGTGTACACCGGTTGCGTGGAGTCGCCGACGAACACGGCGTTTGGCAGCTCATCGAGAACGGTGTCGAGGAAACGGGTTTGCGCCAGCGTCGGTGCATCCCAGCTCGCCGCCAGTTCGGCGCGCAGTTTGCCGGCGCGGACCTGACCCCAATCGCTGCTGCGCTCGTCGAGTTTTTCCTGCGACAAGACGTTAAGCAAGGCTTGTGCAGCGTTGCGCGCGTCGGCCACCAACGCCAGGTGCGGCGGGTAGTTGCGCACGGTCTGGTCGGCGTCGATATCGATGCGCAGCAGTTTGCCGGGAATCTCGAAACCGCCGGCGAAGGTCACGTCGTAATCGGTCTCGGCGAGTTCAGTGCCGATGGCCAAAACCACATCGGCATCAGCGACCAGCGCGCGGGTGGCGACCAGCGTCTGGGTCGAACCGATGAGCAGCGGATGGTTGCCCGGCAGCATGCCTTTGGCGTTGATGGTCAGCGCCACCGGAGCGTCGAGCAAATCGGCGAGTTTGGTCAGTTCCGGCGCGGCGTCGATGGCACCGCCACCGGCCAGAATCAGCGGACGTTTGGCTTCGGCGAGCAATTCGCTCATGCGCTTCACGGCACTTGGCGCAGCCCCGGCGCGGTCGATATTGACCGGCACACTGGCGAGCAAGTCGTCGGCGTTTTCTACAAGCACGTCCAACGGAATTTCGATGTGCACCGGACGCGGACGCCCGGCCTGAAACAATGCGAATGCACGCGCCAGTACCACCGGCAATTCAGCCGCCGACATCAAGGTATGCGAGAACGCCGCAACACCTGAAACCAGTGCGCTCTGGTTCGGCAGCTCATGCAGCTTGCCGCGCCCGCCACCCAACTGACTGCGCGACTGCACGCTGGAAATCACCAGCATCGGGATCGAATCGGCATACGCCTGGCCCATGGCGGTGGTGATGTTGGTCATGCCCGGGCCGGTGATGATGAAGCACACACCCGGTTTGCCAGCGATGCGCGCGTAGCCGTCAGCCATGAAACCGGCGCCCTGCTCATGCCGAGGGGTGACGTGACGAATGTTCGAACGCGCGAGCCCGCGATACAACTCCACGGTGTGCACGCCGGGAATGCCGAACACCTGCTCGACCCCGTAGCCTTCGAGTAACTTGACCAGTACTTCACCACACGTCGCCATGTCGATTGCCCTTCTTGTTCGCTGAATACACAAGGCTTTTCTGTAGGAGTGAGCCTGCTCGCGATGGCGTCTTTTCATTCACCATTGCGGTGACTGATTCACCCCAATCGCGAGCAGGCTCACTCCTACATAAAAGCCCTTCATGGCTTCATTGAACGGTCGGCAGGTAGCCGCAACAATCGATTAAAAGTCATACTAGCCATGTCCTCACGTCATACCTTGGATCCCCATGAAGCGCCTGCCTCCCCTGCCCGCCCTGCACACGTTTCTGATCACCGCGCAGTGCTGCAACTTCACTCGCGCCGCCGAACAGTTGCATATCACCCAAGGCGCGGTGAGCCGGCAGATCGCCGGACTTGAAGAACATCTCGGTTATCCGCTGTTCATCCGTCTGGCTCGCGGCCTGGCGCTGACCGCTGAAGGGCGCGAGTGGCTACCGCGCGTGGAAAAAGTCTTCGGATTGATCAGCGAAGCGAGCGAACAGATCGGCCTGCAGCGTCAGACCCTGCAACTCAAGGCACCCAGCTGCGTGATGCGCTGGCTGTTGCCGCGCTTGCTCCAATGGCAGAAGGAACGCCCGGACGTGCCGGTGAAACTCACGGCGTCGCTGCAACACGGCGTGGATTTTCAGCGTGAGCAATTCGATGCAGCGGTAATTTACGGCCCGCCACCGGACAACTCGCCGGGCGCCTTGCACCTGTTCGACGAGCAACTGACGCCAGTGTGCTCGCCGCTGTTGCTCAAGGGTTCACCGGCACTGAATGCTCCGGCGGATCTGCAACAGCATCTGCTGCTGCACCCGACGCACGATATTCAGGATTGGTCGGTGTGGCTGAACGCCGCGCGGCTGCAACTGGACAACATCAGCAGCGGCCAGCATTTCGAAACGCTGGATCAGGCGATGTCGATGGCGTCGCACGGGACGGGCGTGGCGATTGGGGACTGGTCGTTGATCGGCGACGACTTGCGCGCCGGACGGCTGGTGATGCCGTTTGATTTGAAAGTGAAAACAGGATTGGCGTACTACGTGGTGTTGCCACCAGGAACCGAGCCGTCGCCACCGCTCGAAGAACTAATGATCTGGCTCACAGAACAAGCCCACACCCGCTGAACACAAATCCCCTGGAGCTGCCGCAGGCTGCGATCTTTTGATCCTGGTTTTTTAAAATCAAAAACAAGATCAAAAGATCGCAGCCTGCGGCAGCTCCTACACGGGATGTATCAGTAGCCGACGGTGTAGCGTTGGCGTGAGTGTTTTGGCGTTTCCACTTCGTCGATCAGCGTGATCGCGTAGTCGGCAAAGGTGATCCAGCTACGGCCTTCGACGCTCACCAGCAAGTGCTCCTGGCCGATGCGGAATGTGCCGCTGCGCTCACCCTCAACAAACTCTGCCGATGGCGACAAAAACGTCCAGTCCAGTTCTTTCTCCTGACGCAATGCATCAAGAAACGCCGCACCGGCACTGGCCTCGGTTTTGTACTCGGCCGGGAAACCGGCGCTGTCGATCACTCGGGTGTCGTCCGGCAGCAACAACGAACCGGCACCGCCGACCACCAGCAAACGCTTGACCCCGGCCTGCTTCACCGGCCCGACAATCGCCGACGCTGGCACCGTGGTGAAATGCGCGGCGGTGATCACCACGTCGTGACCGGCCACCGCTTCCTGCAATGCCGCCGAATCGAGCACGTCGACATTCTTGCTGACTACACCGGCACGCGCGCCGATCTTCGAGGTATCGCGAGCGATGGCGGTAACGCTGTGACCGCGACGCAGGGCTTCTTCCAGCAGTTGGCTACCGGCACGGCCAGTGGCACCAATGATTGCGATCTTGCTCATGACGTTCTCCAATTGGCTTGAGTGTTTCAAATGAGGCACATATCTATTGAGTGAAGATATTCCCTGTGCTGAGGAAACTTTGTGGCGAGGGGATTTATCCCCGATGGAGTGCGAAGCGCTCCCCTGCTTTTTCCTGTGAAACCGCATTCTCAGGATTTGCGACTGCTGCGCAGCCGATCGGGGCGGTGCGACGATTCGCTAAATCCCCTCGCCACAAAGGCAATCAGCAATCCTTGAGACCTCAGTATTCAGATAGAGCGGGTTACCACTGCATCTCACCCTTGGCGACTTTCGCGCTCAGTTCCAGCGAGCTTTCTTCACCCAGTTTCGGGTAGCGCTTTTTCATCGCGGCGATCAGGGCCGTGGAGTCTTTGGCCTTCGCGGTTTCTTCGTCGAATGCCTTAATGTAGTCGGCGGTAAATTTCACGCTGGCCAGAGAACGGCGGCTATCACCCAGATAGTGACCCGGCACCACGGTGTTCGGTTTCAGGGTTTCGATCGAGTGCAGGGTCTCCAGCCAATCAGCGTGGGATTGTGCGGTCTGGGTATCGGCCATCCACACGTGAATATTCTCGGCAACCACTACGCCGCCGACCACGGCTTTGAGCGATGGAATCCACACAAAGCTGCGATCCGGTTGTTTGCCTTCAAGACCGACCACCTGCAATTTCTGCCCTTCGAGCATCAGGCTGTCGCCCTTGAGCACACCCGGCACGATGGTTTTCGCCGGTACATCGGTGCCCATTTTCGGCCCCCAGAACGCCAGTTTGCCGGCAACGGTTTTGTTGATGTGATCGACGGTCGGCTGCGAGGCCAATACCTTGGCGTCCGGGAAAGCTTTGGTCAGGGTGTCGAGGCCGAAATAGTAATCCGGGTCACCGTGGCTGATGTAGATGGTGGTCAGGTGCTTGCCGCTGGCGCGGATCTTTTCCACGACCTGCTCAGCCTGGGACTTGCCGAATTGTGCGTCGACCAGCACCGCATCTTTTTCACCGCTGACCAGGACCGAGGTCACCGGGAAGATGGCGTTAGTGCCCGGATTGTAGACATCGAGGGTCAGATTGGCAGCGGCAGCGTGGGCTGCAAAACCCAGTGCACTGATGGCGAGCAGAATGCGTTTGAATGGGGTGACGCCGATCATGTGTTGCTCCAGTGTCCGAATGCCGTGTTTGGCGATGGGACAGAGCTTAGTTGCCTGACTCAGTACAAAAAATGCGATGCTTGAACATAGTTTGTTTCTGAAAGCGGGCAAATCATGGATCGTCTCCAAGCAATGCGGGTGTTTGTCACCGTGGTAGATCTGGGCAGTCAGTCGGCGGCCGCCGATCATCTCGACCTGTCACGGCCGGTGGTGTCGCGTTATCTGGCGGAGCTGGAAGACTGGGTCGGCGCACGGCTGATGCACCGCACCACGCGCAAGTTGAGCCTGACCGCCGCCGGCAGTGAAATTCTGCCGCGCTGTCGGCAGATGATCGAACTGTCGAGCGACATGCAGGCCGCCGTCAGCGAACCGCACGATGCGCCGCGCGGCCTGCTGCGAATCAGCGTCAGCACTTCGTTCGGCCAGGCGCAATTGGCCGACGCGATGGCCGCGTATGTAAAACGCTATCCGGGTGTGAGCATCGATCTGCAAATGCTCGATCGCACGGTGAATCTGGTCGATGAGCGCATCGATCTGGCGATTCGCACCAGCAATGATCTCGATCCAAACCTGATCGCCCGGCGCTTGACCGTGTGTCGCTCGGTGGTGTGCGCGGCCCCGGAATATATAGGCGACAACCCGCCGCCGCAGCGGGTCGAAGACCTCAGCCGGCATAACTGCCTGACCCACTCGTATTTCGGCAAGAGCCTGTGGCATTTCGAAGAGGATGGCGAACCGGTATCGGTGCCGGTGCAGGGCAATATCAGCGCCAACGAGGCCAGTACATTGTTGCGCGCAACGCTGGCCGGCGCGGGGGTGGCGATGCTGCCGACTTATCAGGCCGGGGTGCATATTCACAACGGTGAACTGATCCGACTGCTGCCTCATGCCGAGCCACGGCAAATGAACATCTACGCGGTGTACGCCTCGCGCAAGCACATGCCGGCGGCGCTGCGCAGCATGCTGGATTTTCTGGTGCAGCGGTTTCCCGAGAACCCGGTGTGGGACGTGGGATTTTAAAATCAAAAGATCGCAGCCTGTGGCAGCTCTTGCATGGCTGCGATCTTTTGATCTTGTTCTATGCTGAAAGTAATACCGCAGGGTATTTCGTTCAGAGGTGAACGCCATGAACATCAAAACAAGAAGGTACTTCGCGATTTTCATCACCTGCGCCGCCACGCTGGCGCTGTACGGCACCGCTGCCTGGCGGGTCGAGCAACTGCGCCAGCTGCCGCGTGAATACGCGAGCTGCAATTTCGAGCGCTGCATTCCGCACAATGCTTCGCTGAACGCACTGCGCTGACCTTGAGGCTGAGGCAGACACAAAATCTGTGGGAGCTGGCTTGCCAGCGATTGCGGTCTGACATTCAGCATTTAAGGTGACTGAACCACCGCTATCGCTGGCAAGCCAGCTCCCACATTTTTTGCAGCGGCTTTGAGGTTACTGTTCGGTCTTCAAGCGATCGCGGAAGGCTTTTGGTGAGATCCCGACCCTGCGGCGGAACAGGCGCGTGAAGTTGGTCGGATCGGAAAACCCCAACAATTCCGACATCTCGTAAATCGTCATGCTGGTGTACGTCAGCAAACGCTTGGCTTCCAGCAACTGCCGCTCGTGCATGATCTGCAACGCCGGTTGCCCGGCCAGCTCACGGCACGTGCCGTTGAGGTGCGACACCGAAATCCCCAGGCGATGCGCCAGGTCTTCGACCTTGACGTGTTGGCGATAAGTCTCCTCGACCAACTGAATGAAGCCATTGAGGTATTCGCGCTGACGTTGCGGCCGCTGGCTGGCTTTGTGGCGGACGATCGCCTGGCGGCTGACCCAGACCATGATCACGCTGACCAGCGAATGCATGAGCATTTCCCGCGCCGGTTGATGGCCGTTGTACTCGGCCTGCAACGCCGAAAACAGACTGTTGAGATAATCGCCGTCGTGGCCGGCCGGGTAGCTGTCCGCGCAGGCCAGTGCCTGCACCGAATCACCCAATTGCGCCTGCAAGTGACTGATCAATGGCGTGGCCAGGGTAACGATGAAGCCTTCGACGTCCTCGGAAAAACGAAAGCCATGCACCGACAACGGTGGCAGGACCTGAATGGCCGGGGTGTCGAGTTGCGTGCGCTGACCTTCGATCTCAAGCTCTGCCTGACCTTTGAAGACGAAGAGCAACTGGCACAAATCGGCGTGGCGGTGGGGTTTGATTTCCCAATGATGTTCGCGGCTGCGTGAGGAAATGGTTTCACAGTGCAGCAAGTCAGGGGTCGGCCAGTCCAGGCTTTCACCGTAGAGCTTGAACACCGGAATCGAGGACAGCTCAGGCTTGTTCATCACTTCAATCCAGCCTCGGGGTTGTGGGGCGATAATCGCACCGATTGGCAGAATGTACAGGTATCGGCTCAGTTTTCACCTTCAATTGACAGACCCGCAAGGGAAAAATGCAAGCACTCGATCCATAAAAAACATTCGCCGGCATTTGCCGCGTGAAGCTTGCGAGTCATAAAAACAATGAAAACCCTGAAAACCCAACTCGTCATCATCGGCGCCGGTCCGTCCGGTTTGCTCCTCGGTCAATTGCTGCACAACGCCGGCATCGACACCCTGATCCTCGAACGTCAGACGCCTGATTATGTCCTCGGCCGCATCCGCGCCGGCGTCCTTGAACAAGGCATGGTAGAGCTGTTGCGTCAGGCCGGCGTGAGTCAGCGGATGGACGCCGAAGGTCTGGTTCACGGAGGCTTCGACCTGGCGCTGGACGGACGTCAGGTGCATATCGATCTGCAGGCGCTGACGGGCGGCAAGACCGTGATGATCTACGGCCAGACAGAAGTCACCCGTGACCTGATGGCCGCTCGTCGGGAGGCGGGAGCCGCGACGATTTACCAGGCGAGCAATGTCGTTCCCCACGGCATGAAAAGCGACGAAGCCTTTGTCACCTTCGAAAAGGACGGTGAAACCTGGCGTGTCGATTGCGATTACATCGCCGGTTGCGACGGTTTCCACGGTGTGGCCCGGCAGTCGATTCCGCCTGAATGTTTGAAGATCTTCGAGCGGGTTTATCCATTTGGCTGGCTGGGCATTCTTGCCGACACACCGCCGGTGCATGACGAATTGGTCTATGCCCGCCATGAGCGCGGTTTCGCTTTGTGCAGCATGCGTTCGGCGACACGCACGCGCTATTACCTGCAAGTGCCGGCCGATGAAAACGTCGAAGACTGGAGCGACCAGCGCTTCTGGGACGAGCTGAAAAGTCGCCTGCCTGCGCATCTCGCGGAGAAACTGGTCAGCGGCCCGTCAATTGAAAAAAGCATCGCGCCGCTGCGCAGTTTTGTCGTCGAGCCAATGCAATACGGGCGGATGTTTCTGGTCGGCGACGCCGCGCATATCGTCCCGCCAACCGGCGCCAAAGGCTTGAACCTCGCCGCCAGCGATGTCAGCACGTTGTTCAATATTCTGCTGAAGGTATACCGCGACGGTCGCACTGATCTGCTCGAGAAGTACTCGCAAATCTGTCTGCGCCGAGTGTGGAAGGCCGAGCGGTTTTCCTGGTGGATGACTTCGATGCTGCATCGTTTCGACGACCACGATGACTTCAGCCAGCGCATCAGCGCCTCGGAACTGGACTACTTTGTCAGTTCAGAAGCGGGACGAAAAACCATTGCAGAAAATTACGTCGGACTTCCTTATGAGGCTATCGAATAGCTTCCTACCGACTTACACTGGCGAGCATCCCCGCTCGCCTGACGATCTGCGGGACCTCAACTGCCCGCAGGTTCTGCCCGTGACCAATCTCAATCACCCCGAAACGCCCAAACCGGCCATTCGCAGCGTTCTCGTTGCTTTGATGATGGCGATCTTTCTGGGTGCTCTCGACCAGACCATCGTCGCGGTGTCGATGCCGGCCATCTCCGCCCAATTCAAGGACGTCAGCTTGCTGGCCTGGGTGATTTCCGGCTACATGGTGGCGATGACCGTGGCCGTGCCGATTTACGGCAAGCTCGGCGACTTGTACGGCCGGCGCAAACTGATGCTGTTCGGCATGGGCCTGTTCACCCTCGCCTCGCTGTTCTGCGGCATGGCGCAAAGCATGGAGCAACTGGTGCTGGCGCGGATCCTTCAGGGTATCGGCGCCGGCGGGATGATTTCGGTGAGTCAGGCGATCATCGGCGACATCGTCCCGCCGCGCGAACGCGGACGTTACCAGGGTTACTTCAGCAGCATGTACGCGGTGGCCAGCGTCGCCGGCCCGGTGCTTGGCGGCTACATGACCGAATACCTGTCGTGGCGCTGGGTGTTTCTGATTAACCTGCCACTGGGCCTTGGCGCCTACTGGGTGGCGCGGCGCAATCTGCGCGGGCTACCGATTCCGCAGCGCAAACCGATCATCGACTACCTCGGCACGCTGTTGATGATCATCGGCCTGACCGCGCTGCTATTGGGCATCACTCAGGTAGGTCAGGGTCATGCCTGGCGCAGCAGCGAAGTGCTTGGCCTGTTCGCTTGTGCGGTAGTCGTGCTGGCGGTGTTTGTCTGGCACGAGCGGCGGGCGCGGGAGCCGTTGCTGCCGATGCACCTGTTCGCCAACCGCAACGCCTTGCTGTGCTGGTGCACGATTTTCTTCACCAGTTTCCAGGCGATCTCCTTGATTGTGCTGATGCCGTTGCGCTTTCAGAGCGTTACCGGGGCCGGGGCCGACAGCGCAGCATTGCATTTGCTGCCGTTGGCGATGGGGCTGCCGATCGGTGCCTATTTCGCCGGACGTCGCACCTCGATCACCGGGCGCTACAAACCGCAGATCCTGACCGGCGCGATGCTCATGCCGATGTCGATTCTTGGCATGGCGTTCAGCCCGCCCGAGGCGACCGTGATCAGCGGCTTGTTCATGTTGCTTTGCGGCATTTCCAGCGGTATGCAGTTTCCGACGTCGCTGGTCGGCACGCAAAATTCGGTGGAACAACGCGACATCGGCGTGGCCACCAGCACCACCAACCTGTTCCGCTCGCTGGGCGGCGCGGTGGGTGTGGCGTTGATGTCGGCGCTGTTGCTGGCGTTGCTGCAGGATTCCACTTTCGCGCATCTGGCGAGCAGTTCGCTGATCAGCGAGGGGCATTCGGGCAACGTGCTGCTGGATGGCCTGAACGCCGCTCCGGGGGATGCACAGAATGCCTTGCGCGCGGAGTTGCTGGTGACGTTCCGGCATTTGTTGTGGGTGAGTGCGGCGGTGTCTTTGCTCGGGCTGGCGGCGGCGATTGCGATGCCCAACAGCCTGCTGCGCGGCCGCGAGCACGGCGCCAAATAAAACAGCAAAAGATCGCAGCCTGCGGCGGCTCCTACAGGGGAACAATCATGTAGGAGCTGCCGCAGGCTGCGATCTTCTGATCTTCAAGGGCTGTAGTAACCGACGGCCACGAGGAAATGCCCGGCCTTCTTCAGGTAGGCATGTTTGTCCTCGACCTTGCCGGTCACCGGGTTCTTCCAGCGGTACTCGTATTCACCGTCATCCTGCTTGCCGATCAGCGCCAGAATCGGCTCGCCGACCGGTTTGCCCTCCGGATCCCTGACCTTGCCGAAATCGGTATTGACCAGCCGCAGGTTGGTGCCGTGGGCAACGTAGCGCTGCGTGTTCAGATCGACCACGAACACATACAAGTCATCCTGCAGATAGCCGCCCTTGAGCGAATTGATCGCTGTCAGCGTGCCCTTCTCGTCCTTGCCCAAATCAACTGCCGCTTTATCCAGCAGGGCTTTGGCCTGCTCGGCCGACGCGCGCGGCAAGTAGTAACCGACCGCCAGAATGCGCTGGCCGATGCGCTGATAAAACACATGCTTGCGTTCGACCTTGCCGTCCGCCTGGTTCTGCCAACGGTATTCGGCTTGCTGGATGCCGTTGCCTTCAGGCACCAGCAACGCCTGCTTGAACGCCTTCTGCAAGTCCGGCCCGAGCACTTCGCTGACATCCCGCCCGATCAGCGCTGACGACGGCCCGCCGCTGGCGAGCATCACGCCTTTGGTGTCGACCACGAATACATAGCGATCCTTGTCGACAAACTCGCCCTGGCGGCTGAACGCGGCGAACGCCTTGTCGCCATTGTCGTGGTAATAGGCCAAGGCCTTTTCCAGCAAAGCGATGGCCGCCTGGCTGTCATCCTTGGCGGCGGTCGCGGCGCTGGCCGGGCCGAAACCGGCCAATAACAGCAAACAGAGACAGGCGAATTTATGCACAAACCCCATGACGCATCCCTCGTTCTTGTTGGTGTTTCAAGAGCGTAGACGGCTTGGGGTGATGTATGGATATTCAGAATGATGCAGGGGATTACAGGATCCCCTGTGGCGAGGGGGCTTGCCCCCGTTGGAGTGCGCAGCACTCCCCTGCAATTCCAGGTAAACCGCGTTTCGGATTTTAGGGCTGCTTCGCAACCCAACGGGGGCAAGCCCCCTCGCCACAGGAGTTCCCCAACGCTTAAGCCCTACGGGCGGGAATTGATCTGCTGCTGCAAGTTCTGGATCTGCGCCTGCAAGGTGTTGAGGTTGCGGGTCATCTGACCGCGAAACGCATCAAACTCAGCGGTATTCGCGGCGCCGCCCTGAGGCGCTGCCGGCCGGTTGTCCTGCTCGCTTTTGAGTACGACGATTTCCTGCTCCAGCCGATCGATCGCGGCACTCGGATTACCTTGCTTCTTCAACGCCGCGATATCGGCGCCGAGGCTTTTGAACTGCGCATCGAAAGCCTTCAACTGCGTGTCGACCTTGCTGGTATCGGCCGGGGTGCTTTTCAGCGTCGCCAATTCTGCACTCAAGGCTTTGACCTGCGCCTGCAACTGGCTGTTGGCGTTCTGCTGCTCGGAGGTCTGCGCGGTCATCTGCGCCAGGCGCTTGTCGAGATCGCTGGCCTGACCGGCCACGCCTTGCTGCTCTTTGCTCTGATCGAGCAACTTGCCTTCCAGCTGTTTGATCTGCAGTTTCAACGCTTCGCTGTCACTGGTGACGTTGCTCTGACTGGCCACCACCTTGCCGGAAATATCCTGCAGGCGCCCTGCCGCTTCTTCGCTGATGCGGGCAAAACTTTCCTGGGTCGCCACCAGTTGCTGCTCCATCAGGGAAATCTGCTGAAAACTCCACCAGGCCAGACCGATGAAGGCAAAAAACAACGCGCCGACCAGTGCCCACAGCGGCCCGGTGCTGGCCGCCTTGACCTTGACCACAGGCGGCGTGCGCGAATGCACGGAGGTGCGCGCGGTGGTCGGAATGTCATCGTCGTCGAAAGTGTCGGCACGCAGGCTCGGGACATCATCGAAATCGTCGTGGGCATCATTACGCATGGACATTGAGGCAACCTTTGTGAAACGCGGTGATGGCTAAATGCTGCGAAGTATAACCGGCGCAGCCGCAGGCATTGACCCTCAACCTGCGGTGCGGTTCATTGCCGGCCGGCCGATTCATTTCAACGCGTTTCAGCGAATGTCCTGCGCTTTCCACCATGCGCAGAACTCATCCAGCGCCGACCACAGGCTGACTTTCGGATCGTAGTCCAGATAATGCCGGGCGCGGCTGATGTCGAGGGTGAAATTTTTTTTCATCACTTGCATGCCCAAGCGCGACAGCGTTGGTTCCGGCCGGCCCGGCCAGAGTTTGCACGCACCTTCGTTGAGCGCCGCGAAGCTATAGGCCAATCCGTAGGAACGGTACTTGGTGACCTGTGGGACTTCCATCTTGCGCATCACGTAATTGACCACATCCCACAGCGGCACAGGCGCGCCGTTGCTGATGTTGTAGGCCTTGCCCAGCGCAGACCCCGCCGCCAGCAGACTGCTGAGCATGGCTTCGTTGAGGTTCTGCACGCTGGTGAAATCGACCTTGTTCAGACCGTTGCCGATGATCGCCAGCCGACCCTTGCGCTGCATGTTGAGCAGGCGCGGGAAGATACTCATGTCGCCGGCACCGGTGACGAAACGCGGGCGCAGGGCGATGGTTTCGAGACCGAATTCCTGCGCACCGAAGACTTTTTGCTCAGCCAGGTACTTGGTCGCGGCATAGTGATGCTTGAAGCGTTTGGGCACTTGCTCTTCGGTCAGGCCCAAATGGTCGCGGCCATCGAAGTAAATCGATGGCGACGACAGGTGCACCAAACGCCGGACGCGCTGCTTGAGGCAGGCTTCGACGACGTTTTCGGTGACCTGCACGTTGCCCTGATGGAAGTCCTGATAACGTCCCCAAAGCCCGACGGCGCCAGCGCAATGCACCACAGCTTCGACGTCGGAACACAGTTCGCGGACCAACTCGGGATCGGTCAGATCGCCGGGCACAAATTCGGCACCACGGCGTACCAGATGCTCGACGCTCTCGGCCCGGCGACCGTTGACCCGCACGTCCAGGCCCTGCTCCAGGGCGAAACGCGCAAAGCGTCCGCCAATGAAGCCGCTTGCGCCGGTGACCAGAATTTTCATGTAGAGCTCCAACAAAAAAACAGCTGCAAGCATCGAGCTTTTAGCTGCAAGTTTAAAACGGTGCGCAGCGCTGAACTTGCCGCTCGCAGCTTGACGCTTATGGCTGTTTTAAAGGCACTAGCCATTGCGCAGAAGCACGCACCAATTGCTCGGTCAGCAAGCCCAGCAACTGACCGCCATTGCGCCAATGATGCCAGTACAACGGCACGTCGATCGGTTTATCTGGCAACAGCTCGCGCAATTCGCCACGCTGCAACTGCTCGCGCACTTGCAGTTCCGGCACCAGGCCCCAGCCGAGTCCGGCTTCGGTCAGACGGATAAAACCTTCCGAGGACGGGCATAAATGGTGCTCGAAACCACCATCGACACCCAGCGATGCCAGATAGCGATGCTGGAGGAAGTCGTCCGGGCCGAACACCAGCGCCGGGGTGCGCGGCAATTGTTCGGCGCGCACGCCATCCGGGAAATGCCGTTCGATGAACGCCGGGCTGGCCAGTGCGCGATAACGCATCGCGCCGAGCAGCACACTGCGCGCGCCGGCCACCGGCCGTTCACTGGCGCAAAGGCATGCGGCCACTTCTCCGGCACGCATGCGTTTGAGGCCGACGGTCTGGTCTTCGACGATCAGATCCAGCAACAAATGCTGTTCTGCGCAGAAGTCGCCCACCGCTTGCGCCCACCACGTGGCGAGGCTGTCGGCGTTGAGCGCGATACGCAAACGCTCCGGCAGGCCCTCTTCGTCCAACGCTGGCACCAGCGTTTGCAAGTCACGCTCAAGCAATCGCACCTGCTGCACATGGTTAAGCAGCCGCCGGCCAATCTCGGTCGGCGACGGCGGTGTGCCGCGCACCAGCACCGGTTGGCCGACCCGCGCTTCGAGCAATTTGATCCGCTGCGAGATCGCCGATTGCGACAAACCCAGTACCTGCGCGGCACGTTCGAATCCAGCCTGCTCGACCACGGCGGCCAGAGCAGAAAGTAATTTGTAGTCGAACATCAGTTTTCCTAATGAGCGATCAGCACTATTGGTTTTTCTTATACAGCGTTCGACCGGAGAATAGCCAGCAAGCACTCTTTATCAAGGAACACCTCAATGGCTGGCGAAACCTCACTCACAACCCTGTTGCGCAGCATGAGCCCGCAACTCAATGCCGGCGAATACGTGTTCTGCACCCTGCGCGACGGCCAGTTGCCCAGTGGCCTGGAGATTGTCGGCAGCTTCCGCGAACAGGAAGGCCTGACGGTGATTGTCGAACGCGCCCACGCCGAGCAGGCCGGATTCAGCTTCGACTATGTCGCCGCGTGGATCACCCTCAACGTGCATTCGGCGCTGGAGGCGGTTGGCCTCACCGCCGCATTCGCCACGGCATTGGGCAAGGCCGGGATCAGTTGCAACGTGATCGCCGGTTACTACCACGACCATTTGTTCGTCGGCCAGGCCGATGCCGAGCGCGCCATGCAGGTGCTGCGCGACCTGGCAGCCAATGCGGAGTAATTCTTATGTGGCAAAGCTATGTGAACGGCTTGCTGGTGGCGTTCGGGCTGATCATGGCGATCGGTACGCAGAACGCGTTTGTGTTGGCGCAAAGCCTGCGCCGTGAACATCACCTGCCGGTGGCGGCATTGTGCGTGGTCTGCGATGCGCTGCTGGTCGCGGCCGGGGTATTCGGCCTGGCGACGGTTCTGGCGCAGAACCCGACGCTGCTGGCGATTGCCCGTTGGGGCGGCGCGACATTTTTGATCTGGTACGGCAGCCAGGCACTGCGCCGGGCCTGTTCGAAACAGAGCATGGATCAGGGTGAAAACCAGACCGTGCGTTCGCTGCGTGCGGTGATGCTCAGTGCGCTGGCAGTGACCTTGCTCAACCCGCACGTTTATCTCGATACGGTGTTGCTGATCGGCTCTCTCGGCGCGCAGCAATCGGTGCCGGGGGCCTATGTGGTCGGTGCTGCGAGTGCTTCGCTGTTGTGGTTTTTCACCTTGGCATTGGGTGCAGCGTGGTTGGCGCCGTGGCTGGCCCGGCCGAGTACCTGGCGGATCCTTGATCTGGTGGTGGCGCTGATGATGTTCACGGTCGCCGGACAACTGATATTGGCGTCCTGATTTATTCCAAACAGCTCTGGAACCTCTATCCCACACAGTTGTTGCGTGGTTATGCCGCAACCCCGGTGCTATGATCGAAACCCTGCGCCGCAAAGAGTAAAAACTCGCCGGTGCATTTCTGGCCGCCCGTGATCGGCCTTGCGCTCACCGCAACAGACCTGATTAGGAGAATCATCATGGCTTTCGAATTGCCGCCGCTGCCTTACGCACACGATGCCCTGCAGCCGCACATTTCCAAGGAAACCCTGGAATACCACCACGACAAGCACCACAACACCTACGTCGTGAACCTGAACAACCTGGTGCCAGGCACCGAGTTCGAAGGCAAGACCCTGGAAGAAATCGTCAAGACTTCCTCGGGCGGTATCTTCAACAACGCCGCTCAGGTCTGGAACCACACTTTCTACTGGAACTGCCTGGCGCCAAACGCCGGCGGTCAACCAACCGGCGCGCTGGCTGAAGCCATCAACGCAGCCTTCGGTTCGTTCGACAAGTTCAAGGAAGAGTTCAGCAAAACCTCGATCGGCACCTTCGGTTCCGGCTGGGGCTGGCTGGTGAAAAAGGCTGACGGTTCCCTGGCCCTGGCCAGCACCATCGGCGCCGGCAACCCGCTGACCAGCGGCGACACCCCGCTGCTGACCTGCGACGTCTGGGAACACGCTTACTACATCGACTACCGCAACGTTCGTCCGAAGTATGTCGAAGCGTTCTGGAACCTGGTCAACTGGAAGTTCGTTGCTGAGCAGTTCGAAGGCAAAACCTTCACCGCTTAAGCTGCGCGCCAGTCAAAAAACCCGGCTTTTGGCCGGGTTTTTTTATGGGCGTTCGATGATCGTTCCCACGCTCCTGCGTGGGAATGCATACCGTGACGCTCCGCGTCACTGGACGCAGAGCGTCCCTAGCGGCATTCCCACGTTGAGCGTGAGAACGATCAATGGCGTTTCTCTCACGATTAAAGCTGTCTGCCGCTGCTTGCCGCCATGCCACAGCGGGCTAACATCAAAAAGAGGAAAAAAAGCTGCGAACCGCTCAAGTTGAGGGCCAAAACTACCGACACAGTACAAATAGGGCTAATACTCCAGACAGCAGCATTTCGGCCAACGCCACAGGCAAATCATCCTGGGCCTGATTGTCCCTTTGACTGCCAACACGGGATTGCCAATACTCATGGCAACTTGACGCTACCCGCACGGATTAAGGAATAACCCTTTGAAGCTGGAACTCAAGAACAGCTTGTCGGTGAAGTTGCTCCGGGTCGTGCTCCTGTCGGCATTGATCGTCGGCGTAGTCTTGAGCTGCGCGCAGATTGTTTTCGATGCCTATAAAACCCGTCAGGCGGTTGCCGGCGACGCCGAACGCATCCTCGACATGTTCCGCGACCCCTCGACCCAGGCGGTTTACAGCCTCGATCGGGAGATGGGCATGCAGGTGATCGAAGGCCTGTTCCAGGACGACGCCGTGCGCCAGGCCTCCATCGGCCATCCCAACGAAGCCATGCTCGCGCAGAAATCCCGCGATCTGCAGCATTCCAACAGCCGCTGGCTGACCGACCTGATCCTCGGCCAAGAGCGCACCTTCACCACCCAACTGGTGGGGCGCGGCCCGTACAGCGAGTATTACGGCGACCTGAGCATCACCCTCGATACCGCGACCTATGGCGAAGGCTTTATCGTCAGCTCGGTGATCATCTTTATCTCCGGCGTGCTGCGTGCCCTGGCCATGGGCCTGGTGTTGTATCTGGTCTATCACTGGCTGCTGACCAAACCGCTGTCGCGGATCATCGAGCATCTCACCGAGATCAATCCGGACCGGCCCAGCGAACACAAGATTCCGCAACTGAAGGGCCACGAGAAAAACGAGTTGGGGATCTGGATCAACACCGCCAATCAGTTGCTCGAATCGATCGAACGCAACACCCATCTGCGCCACGAAGCGGAAAACAGCCTGCTGCGCATGGCCCAGTACGATTTCCTCACCGGTCTGCCCAACCGCCAGCAATTGCAGCAGCAACTGGACAAGATTCTGGTCGACGCCGGCAAGCTGCAACGCCGGGTCGCGGTGTTGTGTGTGGGGCTGGATGATTTCAAAGGCATCAACGAGCAGTTCAGCTACCAGACCGGGGACCAACTGTTGCTGGCACTGGCCGATCGCCTGCGCGCGCATAGCGGTCGCCTCGGCGCCCTCGCCCGTCTGGGTGGCGACCAGTTCGCGCTGGTGCAGGCCGATATCGAACAACCCTACGAAGCGGCGGAACTGGCGCAAAGCATCCTTGATGACCTCGAGGCGGCGTTCGCCCTCGATCATCAGGAAATCCGCCTGCGCGCGACCATCGGCATCACCCTGTTCCCGGAGGATGGCGACAGCACCGAGAAGCTGTTGCAGAAGGCCGAGCAGACCATGACCCTGGCCAAGACCCGTTCGCGCAACCGTTATCAGTTCTACATCGCCAGCGTCGACAGCGAGATGCGTCGCCGCCGCGAACTGGAAAAAGACCTGCGCGATGCCTTGCTGCGCGACCAGTTCTACCTCGTCTATCAGCCGCAGATCAGCTATCGCGACCACCGCGTGGTCGGCGTCGAAGCGCTGATTCGCTGGCAACATCCGGAGCACGGTCTGGTGCCGCCAGACCTGTTCATCCCGCTGGCGGAACAAAACGGCACGATCATCGCCATCGGCGAATGGGTGCTCGATCAGGCCTGCAAGCAATTGCGCGAATGGCACGATCAGGGCTTTGCCGATCTGCGCATGGCGGTCAACCTGTCGACGGTGCAACTGCACCACGCCGAGTTGCCACGGGTGGTCAACAACCTGATGCAGATGTACCGCCTGCCGCCGCGCAGCCTGGAGCTGGAAGTCACTGAAACCGGCCTGATGGAAGACATCAGCACCGCCGCCCAACACTTGCTCAGCCTGCGCCGCTCCGGAGCGTTGATCGCCATCGATGACTTCGGCACCGGCTATTCATCGTTGAGCTATCTGAAAAGCCTGCCACTGGACAAGATCAAGATCGACAAGAGCTTCGTTCAGGATCTGCTCGATGACGACGACGATGCAACGATCGTTCGCGCGATCATTCAACTGGGCAAAAGCCTTGGCATGCAGGTAATTGCCGAGGGCGTGGAAACGGCCGAGCAGGAAAGCTACATCATTTCCGAAGGCTGCCACGAAGGTCAGGGTTACCACTACAGCAAACCGCTGCCGGCGCGCGAGTTGAGCGTCTATCTCAAACAAGCACAACGCAGTAACGCGGCGATCCTTTAAAAGTCAAAAGATCGTCCGATCGCGGCCCGAGCCTGCGGCAGCTCCTACATGAATCGCATTCCCCTGTAGGAGCTGTCGAGTGAAACGAGGCTGCGATCTTTTGATCTGCGTAAATAAGAAATATTTCCAGCCACAACCCTTTACACATAATGCGAAAGATTTGCATTATGTCGCAGCTTTGCGCACCCCCGCGCCTGTCAATCAATCAACGAAGCAGGATGTTCGCCATGATTCGTATGCCTCTGGCTACCGCCAGTCTGCTGGCCATCGCTATTTCCCTCGCCGGTTGCGGCGAAGGCAAAGACAAGGCTGCCGCTCCGGCCGCACCGACACAAGCCGCCAGCACCACCGCACCTGCGGCGGCGCCTGCCGCTGCCGGTAAAGTCGACGAAGCCGCCGCCAAGGCTGTGGTCGCGCATTACGCCGACATGGTCTTCGCCGTCTACAGCGATGCCGAATCCACCGCGAAAACCCTGCAGACCGCCGTCGATGCCTTCCTCGCCAAGCCGAACGCCGACACCCTGAAAGCCGCCAAGGCTGCCTGGGTCGCCGCGCGCGTTCCGTACCTGCAGAGCGAAGTGTTCCGCTTCGGCAACACCATCATCGACGATTGGGAAGGTCAGGTTAACGCCTGGCCACTGGACGAGGGTCTGATCGACTACGTCGACAAATCCTACGAGCATGCACTGGGTAACCCGGGCGCCACCGCCAACATCATCGCCAACACCGAAGTTCAGGTCGGCGAAGACAAGGTCGACGTCAAGGACATCACCCCGGAAAAACTCGCCAGCCTCAACGAGCTGGGCGGCTCCGAAGCCAACGTCGCCACCGGCTACCACGCCATCGAATTCCTGCTGTGGGGCCAAGACCTCAACGGCACCGGCCCGGGCGCTGGCAACCGTCAGGCTTCCGACTATCTGGAAGGCGCCGGCGCTACTGGCGGGCACAACGACCGTCGTCGCGCGTACCTGAAGTCCGTGACCCAACTGCTGGTCAGCGACCTCGAAGAAATGGTCGGCAACTGGAAGCCGAACGTGGCTGACAACTACCGCGCCACCCTGGAAGCCGAGCCGGGCGAAACCGGTCTGCGCAAAATGCTCTTCGGCATGGGCAGCCTGTCGCTGGGCGAACTGGCGGGCGAGCGCATGAAGGTTTCGCTGGAAGCCAACTCCCCTGAAGACGAGCAGGATTGCTTTAGCGACAACACGCACAATTCGCACTTCTACGATGCCAAAGGCATTCGTAACGTCTATCTGGGCGAGTACACCCGCACTGACGGCACCAAAATGACCGGCGCCAGCCTGTCGTCGCTGGTGGCCAAGGCCGATCCGGCTGCCGACACCGCGCTGAAAGCCGATCTGGCCGCGACCGAAGCGAAGATCCAGGTCATGGTCGATCACGCCAACAAGGGTGAGCACTACGACCAGTTGATCGCGGCGGGCAACACCGCTGGCAACCAGATCGTCCGCGACGCCATCGCATCCTTGGTCAAGCAGACCGGATCGATCGAAGCCGCTGCCGGCAAACTGGGCATCAGCGACCTGAACCCGGACAACGCTGATCACGAGTTCTGATCACTTACGTCCGCTTCAAAAAAAGGCGACCTTCGGGTCGCCTTTTTCATGCATGCCAAACACAAACCCCTGCTTCAGGGTGTGTTCGATATCAGGTACACCACCCATCCCTGTGGGAGCGAGCCTGCTCGCGAAGGCTGTATCGGCCGCCACATTTTCAGCGCGTCGGACACCGCTTTCGCGAGCAGGCTCGCTCCCACAAGGTTTCCATGGTGTTCAAGGCTTGCGTCAAATCAAGCAAACGATAATTCCTCTTATTCAAACCCCCTCGCCCTGTTAGACTTTGCGCCTTTATTTTTGCCCGTCCGCAGGATGTCTGATGCCCTCGCTGCCTCTTCGCTTGTCCGCACTGTTGCTGGCCCTGGGCCTGAGTGCCTGCGATGACGCCCCGCGTTTCACCAAGGCCGAGCCCGGTGAAGCGCGTTCCGGCGGTGCGGCGACCGTGCGCAAGACTGATCAGAATGCGTTCTCGCTGCCCTCGGCGAACCTGCCACCGTCGCGGCGGGTGGACTTCAGCGTCGGTAACAGCTTCTTCCGCAGCCCGTGGGTGATCGCGCCGTCGACCACCACCGCGCGCGATGGCCTCGGCCCGTTGTTCAACACCAACGCCTGCCAGAACTGCCACATCAAGGACGGGCGCGGTCATCCGCCAACGCCGGATGCGGCCAACGCGGTGTCGATGCTGGTCCGGTTGTCGATTCCCGATGCGCCGGAATTTGCCAAAGTCATCGAGCAAGTCGGCGTGGTGCCAGAGCCAGTCTACGGCGGCCAGTTCCAGGACATGGCCGTGCCCGGCGTCGCGCCGGAAGGCAAAGTGCGCGTCGACTACACGCCGGTGCCGGTACGGTTCAAGGACGGCAGCGAAGTCGAACTGCGCAAACCGGTGTTGCAGATCACTCAGCTCGGCTACGGCCCGATGCACCCGGACACGCGTTTTTCCGCACGCGTCGCGCCGCCGATGATTGGCCTCGGCCTGCTCGAAGCGATCCCCGAAGAAGCGATCCTCGCCAACGCCGCCGCACAGGCCAAAGCGAAAAACGGTATCAATGGTCGCCCCAATCAGGTCTGGGATGATGCATTGCAAAAAACCGTCATGGGCAGGTTTGGCTGGAAGGCCGGGCAACCGAACCTCAATCAACAGAATGTTCACGCGTTTTCGGGTGATATGGGCCTCACGACCAGCCTGAGACCGTTCGATGACTGCACCGACGCGCAAACCGCCTGCAAACAGGCGCCAAACGGCAATGGCCCGGACGGTGAACCGGAAGTCAGCGACAACATTTTGCGTCTGGTGCTGTTCTACAGCCGTAACCTCGCCGTACCTGCGCGTCGTGGCATCAACGATGAACAGGTACTGGCCGGCAAGAACCTGTTTTTCCAGGCCGGCTGCGATTCGTGTCACACACCGAAATACACCACCGCCGCCAACGCGGCCGAACTTGAACTGGCCAATCAAGTGATTCGCCCGTACAGCGATCTGTTGCTGCATGACATGGGCGACGGTCTGGCCGACAACCGCACGGAATTCCAGGCCTCCGGCCGCGATTGGCGCACGCCGCCGTTGTGGGGGATTGGCCTGACACAAGCGGTCAGCGGTCACACCCAGTTTTTGCATGACGGTCGCGCGCGCAATCTGCTCGAAGCGGTGCTCTGGCACGGCGGCGAAGCAAAATCCGCGCAGCAGCAGGTTTTAGCTTTCAACGCCGAGCAGCGTGCCGCGCTGCTGGCGTTTTTGAACTCACTTTAAACACTGATAAAGAATCGGGAGCCCGACATGTTCCGTCCCAAGCTACTGTTCACCAGCCTTGCCGCGCTCGCCCTTGGCGCCTGCTCGCCGCAGGATCCGCAAGCGGTCACCTCGGCGGCCATCGCCAAATCGGTGATCCTGCCGACCTACACCCGTTGGGTCGAGGCCGACAAGCAACTGGCGGTCAGCGCCCTCGCCTACTGCCAGGGCAAAGAAACCCTGGAGACTGCCCGCGCCGACTTCCTGCACGCGCAGAAAGCCTGGGCCGAGCTGCAGCCGTTGCTGATCGGACCGCTCGCTGAAGGCAACCGCTCGTGGCAGGTGCAGTTCTGGCCGGACAAGAAAAACCTCGTCGGCCGTCAGGTCGAGCAATTGGTGGTCGCGCAGCCGCAAATCGATGCCGCCGGTCTGGTCAAATCGAGCGTCGTCGTGCAAGGTCTGTCGGCTTACGAATACATCCTCTTCGACGCCAAGCCTGACGTCGCCAACGCCGAGCAGAAAGCCAAGTACTGCCCTCTGCTGATCGCCATCGGCGAACGTCAGAAGCAACTGGCCGAAGAGATTCTGGCGAGCTGGAACAACAGCGACGGCATGCTTGCGCAGATGACCAAGTTCCCCAACCAGCGTTACGCCGATTCCCACGAAGCGATCGCCGATCTGCTGCGTGTGCAAGTGACCGCGCTGGACACCCTGAAGAAAAAACTCGGCACGCCAATGGGCCGCCAGAGCAAGGGCGTGCCGCAGCCGTTCCAGGCCGATGCCTGGCGCAGCCAGTCGTCCCTGACCGCGCTGGAAGCCAGTCTCGCCGCCGCCAAAACCGTGTGGGAAGGCGTCGACAACAAAGGCCTGCGCGGTCTGTTGCCAGCGGAGCAAAAGCCATTGGCCGACAAGATCGATGCCGCTTATGCCGCTTCGCTGAAACTGTTCGGCAGCACTCAGCGTTCGCTCGGCGAAATGCTTGAAGACGACGCCGGTCGTCAACAACTCAACGACATCTACGACAGCCTCAACGTCGTCCATCGCCTGCACGAAGGCGAACTGGCCAAGGCGCTGGGCATTCAACTGGGCTTTAACGCCAACGACGGTGACTGATGAGGGCAAGTGCCATGCTGCGACGCCAGGCTTTGGCTTTAGGTAGTGCGCTGCTGGGAGCAGTGACGCTGGGCGGCTGGACGCTGTTCAAACGCAAGGATCAGAGCCCGCTGCTGCTGTCGGCGCGCGACGACACCGACGGCAAGCACTACGCCGTCGGTTATCGGCTGGACGGCACGCGCGTGTTCGCCACCGAAGTCGGCCAGCGTTGCCACGACATCATCAACCACCCGACGCAGCCGATTGCACTGTTCGTCGCGCGTCGTCCGGGTACCGAGAGTTACCTGATCGACCTGCGCGACGGCACGTTGCTGCAGACGCTGACCTCGCAGCCGAACCGGCATTTCTACGGGCACGCCGTGGTGCACAAGGACGGCGAATACCTGTACGCCACCGAGAACGACACCACCGATCCTGGGCGTGGATTGCTCGGCGTGTACAAGTTCGAAGGCGAGCGGCTGGTGCACACGGGCGAGATTTCCACCCACGGCCTCGGCCCGCATCAGGTGTCGTGGATGCCCGATGGCGAGACGCTGGTGGTGGCCAACGGCGGGATTCGTACCGAAGCGGAAAGCCGCGTCGAGATGAACCTCAGTGCCATGGAGCCGAGTCTGGTGCTGATGCAGCGCGACGGTACGTTGCTAAGCAAGGAAACCCTCGCCCAGCAGATGAACAGCGTGCGCCATCTGGGTATCGCCAGCGACGGCACCATCGTCGCCGGCCAGCAATTCATGGGCGCGTCGCATGAGCGCTCGGAGTTACTGGCGATCAAGCGCCCGGGGCAACCGTTCGTGGCGTTCCCGGTACCGGAACAGCAGTTGCAGTCAATGGGGCATTACACCGCCAGTGTGGCGGTGCACAGCGATTTGCGCCTGGTCGCGCTGACGGCGCCGCGTGGCAACCGCTTCTTTATCTGGGATCTGGACAGCGGCGAAGTGCGCCTTGATGCACCGTTGCCGGATTGCGCCGGTGTCGGTGCGGTGCAGGACGGTTTCGTTGTGACGTCCGGCCAAGGGCGTTGCCGCTACTACGATTGCCGTCAGGATGAGCTGCTGGCCAAGCCGCTGGAATTGCCGGCGGGGCTCTGGGACAACCATCTACACCTGATGGCCTGAACCGCTAGTCAAAGTTAACACCGTCCCCGTGGCGAGGGGATTTATCCCCGTTCGGCTGCGCAGCAGTCGCAAAATCATCCGACGCGGTTTAACAGACAGACCGCGTTCGCAGGTTTTGGGGCGGCTTCGCCACCCAACGGGGATAAATCCCCTCGCCACAGGGGTCATGTCGTCTGAAGTGTAAAAAGTGGCAGTTGGATTCCCTGCCTGTCTCGGAGTAATGTTCGCGCCTGTCTCACCTGATTTATCCAAGGAACTGGAAATATGCTGCGTCGCCGCATGCTGATCATGTTGGGTGTTGTTTTGCTGATCGTCCTCGTGCTGGGCGGGTACAAAGCCTTTTCGATCTACACGATGATCCAGGGCTTTTCCAAGCCGAAACCGCCGATCAGCGTTGCCGTGGCCCATGCCACCGAGCAACCGTGGCAGATGCGTTTGCCCACCGTCGGCACACTGAAGGCGCTGCAAGGCGTCGAGCTGAGCCTGGAAGTGGCCGGCACTGTCACCGAACTCAAGTTCGAATCCGGACAGAAGGTCAAGGCCGGCCAGCCGCTGCTGCAACTCGACAGCGCCGTCGAGACCGCCCTGCTCGAAACCGCAAAAGCCGACCTCGGTCTGGCGCAACTGGATTTCGGCCGTGGTGCGCAACTGGTCGACAGCCGCGCCATCTCCAAAGGCGAATTCGACCGCCTCTCCGCCGTGCTGCAAAAGAACAAAGCTACGGTCAATCAACTCAACGCCTCGCTGGCAAAAAAACGCATTCTCGCGCCGTTCAGCGGCACCATCGGCATCCGTCAGGTCGACATCGGCGACTACCTCGCCAGCGGCACCAAAATCGCTACGTTGCAGGATTTGAGCAGCCTCTACGCCGACTTCTACCTGCCCGAACAATCGGTGCCGAAACTGGCCATCGGCCAACCCGTACAGATCTCGGTTTCGGCTTACCCCGGGCAAAACTTCGCCGGCAAGATCAGCGCGATCAACCCGATCGTCGAAAGCACCACGCGCAACATTCTGATCCGCGCCACCCTGGGCAACCCCGACGGCAAACTGCTGCCGGGCATGTTCACCAGCCTTGAAGTGCTGCTGCCCGATCCGCAGAAACACATCGTCGTGCCGGAAAGCGCGATCACCTACACCCTCTACGGCAACTCGATCTACGTGGTCGGGCAGAAAAAAGCCGAGGACGGCAGCGTCGAAAAAGACGACAAGGGCCAACCGGTGCTGATCGCCGAACGCCGCTTCATCGAAACCGGTGAACGCCGCGATGGCCTGGTGATGATCAACAAGGGCGTGCAGAGCGGCGAACAAGTGGTGACGGCCGGCCAGATCAAACTGGACAACGGCGCACACATTGCCATCAGCGACGACAAGACCCTCGGCGAGCAGAACAGTCCGCCTCGCGCCGACTGATCAAGGAATCCCCATGGCTTTTACTGATCCGTTCATCCGCCGCCCGGTGCTCGCCACTGTGGTCAGCCTGTTGATTGTGTTGCTCGGCTTTCAGGCCTGGAGCAAGTTGCCGCTGCGCCAATACCCGCAAATGGAAAACGCCCTGATCACGGTGACCACCGCTTATCCCGGGGCCAACGCCGAAACCATTCAGGGCTACATCACCCAGCCGATGCAGCAGAGTCTGGCCAGCGCCGAGGGCATCGACTACATGACCTCGGTCAGCCGGCAGAACTTCTCGGTGATTTCGATCTACGCGCGCATCGGCTCCAACACCGACCGCTTGTTCACCGAGTTGCTGGCCAAGGCCAACGAGGTCAAAAACAAGCTGCCGCAGGACGCCGAAGACCCGGTGCTGAGCAAGGAATCCGCTGACGCTTCGGCGCTGATGTACATCAGTTTCTTCAGCAAGGATTTAAGCAACCCGCAGATCACCGACTACCTGTCGCGGGTGATCCAGCCAAAACTGGCGACCCTGCCGGGTATGGCCGAAGCGGAGATTCTCGGCAATCAGGTGTTCGCCATGCGCCTGTGGCTCGACCCGATAAAACTCGCCGGTTTCGGCCTCAGCGCCAGCGACGTGACCAACGCCGTGCGCCAGTACAACTTCCTCTCCGCCGCTGGCGAAGTGAAAGGCGAGTACGTCGTCACCAGCATCAACGCCAACACCGAATTGAAATCCGCCGAAGCCTTTGCGGCGATTCCGCTCAAGGTCAGTGGCGACAGCCGCGTGCTGCTCAGCGATGTCGCGCGGGTGGAAATGGGTGCGGAAAACTACGATTCGATCAGCTCGTTCGGCGGCACGCCGTCGGTGTACATCGGCATCAAGGCGACACCGGGCGCCAACCCGCTGGACGTGATCAAGGAAGTGCGCAAGCTGATGCCGGAGCTGGAAGCGCAACTGCCGCCGAATCTGAAAAGCGAGATTGCCTACGACGCCACGCTGTTCATTCAGGCCTCTATCGATGAAGTGGTGAAAACCCTGTTCGAAGCGGTGCTGATCGTCATCGTCGTGGTGTTCCTGTTCCTCGGTGCGCTGCGTTCTGTGGTGATCCCGGTGGTGACCATTCCGCTGTCGATGATCGGCGTGATGTTCTTCATGCAGATGATGGGTTACTCGATCAACCTGCTGACGTTGCTGGCGATGGTGCTGGCCATCGGGCTGGTGGTGGACGATGCGATTGTCGTGGTGGAGAACATCCATCGGCATATCGAGGAAGGCAAGACGCCATTCGAGGCCGCGCTTGAGGGCGCGCGGGAAATCGCCATGCCGGTGGTGTCGATGACCATCACGCTGGCGGCGGTGTACGCGCCGATCGGCTTTCTCACCGGGCTGACCGGGGCGCTGTTCAAGGAGTTCGCGCTGACCCTGGCCGGTGCGGTGGTGATCTCCGGGATCGTCGCCCTGACCCTGTCGCCGATGATGTGCGCCTACTTGCTGCGCCACGAACAAAACCCCACAGGCCTGGCGCATCGTCTCGACCGGATCTTCGACAGCCTCAAGCGCCGCTACCAGAGCATGCTTCACGGCACGCTGAACACGCGGCCGGTGGTGCTGGTGTTTGCGGTGATCGTGTTGTGCCTGATCCCGGTGTTCCTCAAATTCACCAAATCGGAGCTGGCGCCGGACGAAGACCAAGGCATCATTTTCATGATGGCCAACGCGCCGCAGCCGACCAACCTCGATTACCTGAGCACCTACACCGACGAATTCATCAAGATCTTCAAGGAATTCCCGGAGTACTACTCCTCGTTCCAGATCAACGGCTACAACGGTGTGCAGGCGGGCATCGGGGGTTTCCTGCTGAAACCCTGGAACGAGCGCAGCCGCACGCAGATGCAGATCCTTCCCGAGGTGCAAGGCAAACTGGGGAACATCCCGGGCCTGCAGATTTTCGGTTTCAACCTGCCCTCCCTGCCCGGCACCGGCGAAGGGTTGCCGTTCGAATTCGTGATCAATACGGCCAACGATTACGAACTGCTGCTGCAAGTGGCCGACCGGATCAAGAAACGTGCGATGGAGTCGGGCAAGTTCGCCTTCGTCGACCTTGATCTGGCGTTCGACAAACCGGAAGTGGTGGTCGACATCGACCGCGCCAAGGCAGCGCAGATGGGCGTGTCGATGCAGGACCTCGGTGGCACGCTGGCAACATTGCTCGGTGAAGCTGAAATCAACCGCTTCACCATTGAAGGGCGCAGCTACAAGGTCATCGCCCAGGTCGAACGGCCGTACCGCGACAACCCGGACTGGCTGAACAATTACTACGTGAAAAACACTCAGGGCGAATTATTGCCGCTGTCGACGCTGATCAAGGTCAGCGACCGCGCCCGACCGCGTCAGCTCAACCAGTTCCAGCAACTCAACGCGGCGAAGATTTCCGGTTTCCCGCTGGTGAGCATGGGCGAAGCCATCGACACCGTGCTGCAGATCGCCCGCGAAGAAGCGCCGGCCGGCTTCGCCTTCGACTATGGCGGCGCATCAAGGCAATTCGTCCAGGAAGGCAGCGCCTTGTGGGTGACGTTTGCCTTGGCGCTGGCGATCATTTTTCTGGTGCTGGCGGCGCAGTTCGAAAGCTTCCGTGATCCGCTGGTGATTCTGGTGACGGTGCCGTTGTCGATCTGCGGCGCGTTGATTCCGCTGTTCCTCGGCTGGTCGAGCATGAACATCTACACCCAGGTCGGGCTGGTGACGCTGATCGGTCTGATCAGCAAGCACGGGATCCTGATCGTCGAGTTCGCCAACCAGTTGCGCAAGGACAAGGGCCTGACGGCACGTGAGGCGGTTGAAGAAGCGGCAGCGATTCGGCTACGTCCGGTGCTGATGACCACGGCAGCGATGGTGTTCGGCATGGTGCCGTTGATTCTGGCCACCGGTGCGGGGGCGGTCAGCCGCTTTGATATCGGCATGGTGATTGCCACGGGGATGTCGATCGGCACGTTGTTCACGCTGTTCGTCCTGCCGTGCGTTTACACCCTGCTGGCAAAACCCGATCCCAAACCAACCGCGTAACCCCTGTAGGAGTGAGCCTGCTCGCGATAGCGGTGTGCCATTCAAATCATTATTAACTGACAGGCCGCTATCGCGAGCAGGCTCACTCCTACACGGGATCTGTGTCGTCTCGGGCATAAAAAAAGGCCTCGCATCTGCGAGGCCTTTCATTTTGGCTTCAATCGGTTCAACTCTGCGGCCTCATCCCTTGGGAAAGTCCGAACATGAACAACAATAAATCATGGTCGGGTTTAGTCGCCACGGAGGCTTTCGCCACCCGTGGCATTGCGCAGTGAGCGTCGTCTACTGACGCGCCAACAACCTGCATGCGGGGCTGCTCCCAAGCCGCCACCGCCAATGATGCAACTGCCAAGGCTCCAACCAGAAACAAACCTCGTGCAATTTCTAGTTTCATCGCTATAAACCTTTGATAGCGCTGCCAAACGCCGTCTCATAAAAATAGACGAGTTTTTTCCAGTCCGTATCGCTGAACGACGAATGGCGGCGCAATTGCTTCATGTCATGGGAGGCGGCGCGATAAGCGGTCAGACGCTGGCGGCATTTCTCCAGGTCGATCAACGCTACTTCGACCTTGGCCGAATCGCCTTCGCCGGTTACCCGTACAAATACGTGTTTGATATAGATGCAGCTGTGCTGCCAACGGCCCTTGTGCATGCGCGCAAGGTTCTCGGCGAGGTCTTTGAGCACGCGTTCGTAAACGGCTTCGCCGTATTGCGCGCGACCACCCGCCGCTTCCCACTTTTCCAGTTCGTCAAAGCCGTCCAGCGACTTGGTCACCAGTAGCGCACGCCACTTGTACTGTGGATCAGGCTGCGCGCCGCAGAAGACGATTTCCGGCACGCGCACGCCAAGTTTGCTCACGCCGGTCAGGGCGTCCAACTCCCGCAACACCGTCGGGCGGCCGAACGGATGCAGCCAACTGCGGTAGATGTGTCCGGTCTGGCGTTTTGCATACAGCAATTGACCGTCACGTCCGGTGACTCGTTGCACACCACTTTCGCCACCACGCCGCACGTTGGGTTCTTCTACCCACTCACCACGCTGGTTCCAGTAATAGTCAAAACGATCCTGCGGAGCGACGTCCGTTTCTGCTGCAAATTGCACTGCCATCCCACTACCTCTTGCGTAATACGTAAACCCGCCACATGGCATAGAGCGGGATGAAATCCAGTTGTTCCTGTATGCGGAACCCTGCCTCTTCGAATTCTTTTTCCACCGTAACAGCCGGTAACACAAAACGGTTCTGGTAACCTTCCTGCCCACGCTTGGCCTCGGCCTTTTTGCGTTTCCAGGCCTTGAAGTTGCCATCCACCCACAGCGAAATGATCACGCTGTCGCGGGTTACGCGCTCGAATTCACGCAGAATGGCCCGTCGATGCTCGGCTTCACCGATGTGATGAAGCAACCGCATGCAAAAAATGCTGTCGACGGCGTTATCAGGCAAGGCAATGTCGAACGCAGAGGTGTGCAAGGGTTGTACCCGTTTCACCACATCCGCCGGTTGCGCTTGCATCGCCGTCCGGATCATCGACTCGGAGTTATCCGCACCGATGATCACCCGATTCGGTTTTTCCGCCAGCAAGGGCCAGAAGCGCCCCGCACCGCACGGCAAATCCAGCACCAGACCCGGTTCACCGGCCAACGTCAGCGCCTTGCGGGCCAACTGTTCGTCGCGCCAATGTGACAACCGGCGACCGAGATCGGCTTGATGCTTGCGCAAATATTTTTGCGCGTGGTTGTCGTCGTACTTTTCGGAAAAATCGAGTTTGATCGGGCCGGCCATCACCAGGACTCCTGAATTGCTGATGTCACCACCTTAGGGAGCGGCATGTCAGCGTCAGGTCATCCATTTGTGAAAAAAATGTCCGGTAAACCCGCAAACTATTTCAAGGTTATACAGGATTTAGACAGGTTGGCGGGAGTGGCTGGGTGCCACCACCGCCTGTCAGTCTTTGCCCAGATCCACTTCGAAACGGCAGCCATTGGGCTCCATGGTGCTCAAAGTCACCGTCCAGCCCTGGTTCTCGCAGATGCGCTGCACCAGCGACAAGCCAAGCCCGAGACCTTCACCACGATTTTCGCTGCCACGGACAAATGGCTGGAACATCGCCTCGCGTTTCTCCTCGGGAATACCCACACCCGAATCCTCAACGACGAACCCGTTAGCTTTCAGCGTCAGGCGAATGAAGCCCTGCTCGGTGTAGTGACAGGCATTGCGCAACAGATTGCCCATCACGGCGGTCAGCAACGTGGCGTTGAAACTGGTGTCCGGCGGGTTGCCGCGTTCGAACTGCAATTTCAGCCCTTTGCTTTCGATCGGCTCACGCCATACGCACAACAGATTGTCGGCGACATGCGCGAGATCGTGTTGCGGCGCCATGCCCGCATCTTCGCGCTGAGCACGGGCAAGCATCAGGAAGGTCTGCACCAGCTCGCGCATTTCCTCGCTGGCCCGGGCAATGCGCTCGACCTGCGAGCGGCCGCGTTGATCGATCGCCGGGTTTTCCATCAACAACTCACAAGAACTGGCCAGCACCATCAGCGGTGTACGCAACTCGTGGCTGACGTCACTGGTAAACAAGCGCTCGCGGGTCAGTGCCTGCCGCAGCCTGCCCAGCGTGGCGTCGAACGCCACCGCCAGTTCACCGACTTCATCAGCGGCGTAATCCGGCGCCAGCGGCGGCGCCAATCCGAGCAACTGGTCTCGGTGACGCACCTGCCGTGCGAGGCGCACCACCGGCGCCATCACTTTGCGCGCCAGCACCCAGCCGAGGAATACCGCCAGCGCCAGACTGAGCACGAAGCCCACCAGCACCACGGCAAACAGCACGCGCTCGCGCTCTTCAAAATCGCTTTGATCCTGCAGCAGCACATAACGGCGACCGTCGACGATTTCGACCATCGCGTGATACGACAGCTGCTCACGGAAGACTTCGTGGAAACCGGAATCGAGGTGACGCAAATCCTTCGGCAGCTCGAAATCACCGGGGCCGCCGCTGAAATAGAACAACTGATCCGGCTCCGGCCGATGGCTCCAGTCCGAAACGTTGTCCATCAGGAGCAGGCGCTGCAAGTCGCCGCCCAGGCCTGCTGAAATCAGTTTTTCTTCCACCAGGTGCACGGTGGCGACAATGCCCATGGCGAAGGCACCGGCCACCAGAGCGCTCATCAGCGCAAAGGCAATGATGATCCGCTGGGAAAGGCTTTGCTTAAACTCCATCACGCCCCTCGGCCAAGCGGTAACCGACGCCGTGCACGGTGTGCAGCAGCGGCTTGGCGAACGGTTTGTCGATCACCTGGCGCAATTGGTGAACGTGGCTGCGCAGGCTGTCGCTGTCCGGGCAATCATCGCCCCACAGGGCCTCTTCGAGAATTTCCCGGCGCAACACATGCGGGCTCTTCTGCATCAACACCGCGAGCAACTTGAGGCCGACCGGGTTGAGCTTGAGCAGCTTGCCTTCGCGGGTCACTTCGAGAGTGTCGAGGTCGTAGCTCAGGTCACCGACCTGCAAGGCACGGCGTCCGCCGCCCTGCGCCCGGCGCATCACCGCTTCCACGCGCGCGGCCAGCTCGGACAAGGCAAACGGCTTGACCAGATAGTCGTCGGCGCCGGACTTGAAGCCCTGCAAGCGATCATCGAGTTGATCACGCGCGGTGAGCATGATCACCGGTGTATCGCGACGGGCGTCTTCGCGCAGGCGTTTGCACAGGGTGTAGCCGTCGATTCCTGGCAACATGATGTCGAGCACGATCAGGTCGTAATGCTCGGTGGCGGCCAGATGCAGGCCCGACAGACCGTCCTGGGCGCAATCGACGGTATAGCCTTTGAGCCCCAGATAATCGGCCAGATTGGCCAGGATATCGCGGTTGTCTTCGACCAATAGAATTCGCATGGGCACTCCTCCGTACACAGTAACGGCCGTCATGGCCCGCGCAGCTTAAGGCCATCGCCAGCTCAGAGCTAGGGCTGAAAGCCGCGTAAATCAACTCTCTCAACCAAATTAAAGTCTTAACAAGTTTTTCACTATCGGTTCACAACCTGACTACAGTCCCCACGCGACACTCTCGCGCCATTAGATATAGGGAATGTAGACAATGGACTTTTTCAAGACGGCGCCCCTGCGCCTTTTGCTGCTGATCACCGGCGCCTGGCTGGTGATCTTTTCCGTAACCCGCGCCGTGTTGCTGCTGACGCATCTGGATGAGGCCGGTGGCGGAGCCTTTTCCGTGTTCGGCATCGGCCTGCTGTATGACCTCGGCTTTCTTGCCTATGCAGCATTGCCGATGGGCCTGTATTTGCTGCTGTGCCCGCCGGCGTTATGGCGGCGTCGCGGCCATCGCTGGTTTCTGCAAGGCCTGTTCACGGTCAGCCTGTTCGCCATGCTGTTCGTCTCGGTGGCCGAGTGGTTGTTCTGGGATGAGTTCGGCGTGCGCTTCAACTTCATCGCCGTCGACTACCTGGTGTATTCCGATGAAGTGCTGAACAACGTGCTGGAGTCGTATCCGATCGCTACGCTGCTGAGCATTCTGGCGCTGCTGGCGGTTGCCATCAGTTTTGCCCTGCGCAAGCCGTTCAATGCTGCACTGGACGCTCCGCTGCCGCCATTGCGTCGACGTTTGCTCAATGCATTGGCATTGCTGCTGGTAACGGGGTTGAGCCTGCAACTGCTCAGCCAGGATGCTCCCCGCGCCCAAGGCGGCAATGCCTATCAGAATGAGTTGGCGAGCAATGGCCCGTACCAGTTCTTCGCCGCCTTCCGTAACAACGAACTCGACTACACGCAGTTCTACAGCAGCCACGCGCCTGACGTGGTCGCCCGGCAGATTCGCGCCGAACTGAACGAACCCAACGCCCGCTTCATCGGCCAGGATCCGCAGGACATCCGCCGGATGATCGACAACCCTGGCACCGCGCGCACACCGAACATCGTCCTGGTGACCATCGAAAGCCTCAGCGCCAAGTATCTGGGCAGCAATGGTGACGATCGCAACCTGACGCCGAACCTCGATGCCCTGCGCAAGCAGAGCCTGTACTTCAACAATTTCTACGCCACCGGCACCCGTACCGACCGCGGTCTGGAAGCCATCACCCTGGCGATTCCGCCGACGCCGGGCCGTTCGATCGTCAAGCGCATCGGTCGTGAAAGCGGCTTTGCCAGCCTTGGCCAGCAACTGAGTGCGGTGGGTTACGACAGCGTGTTTGTCTACGGCGGACGCGGTTACTTCGACAACATGAACGCGTTCTTCAGCGGCAACGGTTACCGCGTGGTCGATCAGAGCAGCGTCGATGAAGCCGACATTCACTTCAAGAATGCCTGGGGCATGGCCGACGAGGATCTGTACAAACAGACGCTGAAGCTGGCCGATGCGGACTATGCGAAACAGCAGCCATTTTTGTTGCAGCTGATGACTACATCCAACCATCGTCCCTATACCTACCCGGATAATCGCATCGACATCAAATCCGGCAACGGTCGTGATGGTGCGGTGAAGTACACCGACTATGCGATCGGCCAGTTCCTTGAACAGGCACGGCAGAAACCGTGGTTCGACAACACGATTTTCATTTTCGTCGCCGACCACACTGCCGGGAGTGCGGGCAAGGAAGACTTGCCAATCGCCAACTATCAGATCCCGCTGTTCATCTATGCACCGAAGTTCATCGAGCCTCGCGAGAACGGCCAACTGGCCAGCCAGATCGACCTTGCGCCGACGCTGCTGGGCCTGTTGAACCTGGATTACCAATCGACGTTCTTTGGCCGCAACCTGTTGCAGGACAATCCGCTGCCACCGCGCGTGGTGGTCGGCAACTACCAGCATCTGGGCCTGTTCAACGGCAAGGATCTGGCGATTCTCAGCCCGCGCCAAGGCCTGCGTCGCCATGACGATGCGCTGAGCGAAAGCCGTGAATCCCGGGCGACCAGCGCTGATCCGCTGATCAGCCGCGCCATCACCTATTACCAATCTGCCAGTTATGGCTTCAAGCAACAGCTGCTTGGCTGGAAAGCACCCAAGGAGGGTGCCCCGCAAGTCAGCGAACGTTAATCGAACCGCCCCGGGCTGATGTTCCGGGGCGTTTTCTTTTGTGCAGGATCCGACATGTCATCAAACGTTGTACGTCCCACCCCTCGCCCGCTTAATTGGTGGTTGTGCCTGGGGATTCCCGTTGTCGCGGCGATCATTCTGGTACTGCTGGAACTGACCGATCTCGACATGGATCTGGCCCGACTGTTTTACGACCCGGCGGCTGGCGATTTCATCGGGCGGCACAGTTACTTCCTCGAAAATATCCTTCACGATCGCGCCAAAGAAGTGGTGATCGGCTTTTCGGTGTTTGCGGTACTGGGTTTTATTGCCTCGTTTTTCATCGAACGACTGAAACCGTTCAAGCGGGAATTGGGCTGTCTGGTGTTGTCGTTGGGGTTGGCGACTTCGTTCGTCACGCCGATGAAAGCGGTGACTGCCGTGCAGTGCCCTTGGAGCCTGGAGCAGTTTGGCGGCCATGAGACTTACAGCAAGTTGATGGAACATCGTCCGCAGACCAACAAGCCGGGGCGTTGCTGGCCGGGTGGTCATGCCGCTACGGGGTTCACCTTGTTTGCGTTGTTCTTTGTATTGCGTGACCGTCGTCCGCGCCTGGCCAAACAGGCGTTTATCTTTGCCTTTGCCTTGGGTTCGGTGTTCTCGATCAGCCGAATGATGCAGGGCGCGCACTTTTTCTCGCACAACGTGTGGACGGCGATTTTCTGCTGGCTGATCTGTCTGGGGTCGTATTACTGGGTGTTGTATCGTCCGACGGTGAGGGCCGAGACGGTCGTCAGAGCGCAACCAGTCGGCGCCTGAAACGCAAATCCAATGTAGGAGTGAGCCTGCTCGCGATAGCGGAGTGTCAGTTGCAATCATGTTGAATGACACACCGCTATCGCGAGCAGGCTCACTCCTACATGGGTTATGTGTGAAGCTGAAATCCGGGCAATAAAAAACCCCGCTGACTCGCGTCAACGGGGTTTTTGCGTTACGGGGTAAGGCTGGCTTACATCATGCCGCCCATGCCACCCATGCCACCCATGTCTGGCATGCCGCCGCCAGCGCCGCCGTCTTTCTTCGGCGCGTCAGCTACTGCCGCTTCGGTGGTCAGGATCAGACCGCCGATCGACGATGCAGCTTGCAGAGCGGAACGGGTTACCTTGGTTGGGTCCAGGATGCCCATTTCGATCATGTCGCCGTATTCGCCAGTTGCGGCGTTGTAACCGAAGTTACCGGTGCCGTTCTTGACTTCGTTGACCACAACGCTTGGCTCGTCGCCGCTGTTGGCAGCGATCTGACGCAGCGGCGCTTCAACAGCACGGCGCAGAACAGCGATACCGACGTCCTGATCAGCGTTGTCGCCTTTCAGGTCGTTCAGGGTTTGCAGAGCACGGATCAGCGCAACGCCACCGCCAGGTACCACGCCTTCTTCAACGGCTGCACGAGTTGCGTGCAGGGCGTCTTCAACGCGGGCTTTCTTCTCTTTCATTTCTACTTCGGAACCAGCGCCAACCTTGATCACTGCAACGCCGCCGGACAGCTTGGCCAGACGCTCTTGCAGTTTTTCACGGTCGTAGTCCG
Organism: Pseudomonas helmanticensis; assembly: GCF_900182985.1. Classification (NCBI taxonomy): domain Bacteria; kingdom Pseudomonadati; phylum Pseudomonadota; class Gammaproteobacteria; order Pseudomonadales; family Pseudomonadaceae; genus Pseudomonas; species Pseudomonas helmanticensis. The sequence goes on from NZ_FXUY01000002.1 coordinate 1,131,850, forward strand.
AGGAAGTTTCAGCAGCCTGGGCACGGATCTGAGTGATGCGCGCCTGGATGTCTGCTTCAACGCCAGCACCGTCAACGATGATGGTGTTTTCCTTGGAGATGCTGACCTTTTTAGCGCTACCCAGGTTTTCCAGGGTGGCCGCTTCCAGGCTCAGGCCGATTTCTTCGGAGATAACGGTACCGCCGGTCAGAACAGCGATGTCCTGCAGCATGGCCTTGCGACGGTCGCCGAAGCCTGGCGCCTTGACGGCTGCGACTTTAACGATGCCGCGCATGTTGTTCACAACCAGAGTCGCCAGGGCTTCGCCTTCAACGTCTTCGGAAACGATCAGCAGTGGACGGCCGGCTTTGGCAACGGCTTCCAGCACTGGCAGCATTTCGCGGATGTTCGAGATCTTTTTGTCGACCAGCAGGATCAGCGGGCTGTCCAGCTCGGCAACCATGGTCTCTGGCTTGTTGACGAAGTACGGGGACAGGTAGCCACGGTCGAACTGCATGCCTTCAACAACCGACAGTTCGTTTTCCAGGCCAGTGCCTTCTTCAACGGTGATCACGCCTTCTTTACCGACTTTTTCCATGGCTTCGGCAATGATGTCGCCGATGGAGCTGTCGGAGTTGGCGGAGATGGTACCGACCTGAGCGATTGCCTTGGTGTCAGCGCAAGGCTTGGACAGGTTCTTCAGCTCTTTGACGATAGCGATGGTCGCTTTGTCGATACCGCGCTTCAGGTCCATCGGGTTCATGCCGGCAGCGACGGCTTTCAGGCCTTCGTTGACGATCGACTGAGCCAGAACGGTAGCGGTAGTCGTACCGTCACCTGCGTCATCGTTGGCACGGGAGGCAACGTCTTTGACCAGCTGCGCGCCCATGTTTTCGAAACGGTCTTCGAGTTCGATTTCTTTGGCGACGGAAACGCCGTCCTTGGTGATGGTCGGAGCGCCGAAGCTCTTCTCGATGATCACGTTACGGCCTTTCGGGCCCAGGGTCGCTTTTACTGCGTCAGCCAGGACGTTGACGCCCTTGAGCATTTTTTTACGGGCGGAATCGCCAAACAGAACTTCTTTAGCAGCCATGATCGATATTCCTTAAATACTTTGTAGTAGCGGGAAAATGAACGGGGGGTATCAGCCTTCGATAACAGCGAGGATTTCGTTCTCGCTCATTACCAGCAGGTCTTCGCCGTCGACTTTCACAGTGTTGCTGCCGGAGTAAGGACCGAACACAACCTTGTCGCCTTCCTTCACGGACAGTGCGCGCACTTCGCCGTTTTCCAGAGCTTTGCCCGGGCCTACAGCGAGAATCACACCGTGGTTGGCTTTTTCAGCAGCCGAACCTGGCAGGACGATACCGCCAGCGGTTTTCTTTTCTTCTTCGCTGCGACGGATTACGACGCGGTCATGCAGAGGACGAAGCTTCATTGTCGATCTCTCCTAATTGTGGTTTTCATCGGCCGGTGTATTCCCGGCGGGTTTAACAAATCCGGCCTTCGCCGGTTGCGCCTCGTCGAGCGAGACGCGGAAGACTGACTGGCGCAAATGCCAGAAACCTTTCGGTGACCGATACATAAGGGCGCATAAGCTTATTACAAGGGCGAGGCGAAAAATTTTTCACCGAGGCTCTGCACAAAAGCAGCCCACAAATGAACACGGCACCCGCAGGTGCCGTGTCGATAACGCAGTTACTTGGTGTCGCGGTGTTCGAACTCGCCTTCGATCACATCACCCTCGCGGCCCAGAGGCTGACGCGGTGCAGGACCGCCACGGGGTTGCAGGTCGTCGGCGAACGCACGCTGGCGCATGGCCTGCTCTTCGGCGCGCTGGCGCATTTTGTTTGCCAGCAGGCGACGGCTGAACGGCAGCAGCATGACCAGGCCGACCACGTCGCTGATGAAACCCGGCAGGATCAACAGGCCACCGGCCAGCGCCAGCATCAGGCCTTCAAGCATGGTTTGCGCGGGCAGTTCGCCGCGGTTCAGGCTTTCACGGGCACGCAATGCCGTGGCCAGTCCGGCGACGCGCAGCACGAACACACCGAACATCGAGCCGAGAATGATCAGCAGCAGGGCCGGGAAAAACCCGATAGCCCCTGCCACTTTGACGAATACGAACAGCTCCAGCACCGGAAACAGCAGAAAGAGCAACAGAAAAGGGCGCATCAAAGTTTCCTCAACGCAAGAAATGCCTTGCAGTAAGCCTTAGATGACGTCGCCCTTTCGTGAATTCAAGCGTCAGCCAGCGCATTTTTTGGCCAGACCTCGGCGTGAGCCAGAGAAACCAAGGCTTCGCGCACTTGTGTCGGCGTATTACAAGGCGCTGGAAACGCCAGCCAGTACAGCGCCTGACCGATGCGCAGGTGCATGCCTTCGGTGTCGATGCCGGCCAGTTGCGCCGGCACGCTGTTCGGCAGATCGGCAAGGTCGACGTAGTGCGCGATGGCTTTGGTGTGATCGCTGTTCATGTGCTCGACCATGCTGATCTCGGCCTTGCCGGCGAACGGATTGGCCAGGGTCACTTGATCCACCCAGTGGATCGCGCCGAAACCGCCGATGTAGCGGTGACGCACCGGCGTCAGCACCCAGAAATCGAAATCGTGGGCCTTGTGGTAGTTCTGCGAATCCGGGAAATAACGGTAATAACGCTCGGCGGCAGCTTCGATAGCAGTGGCGTCTTCGAGCTTTTGCGCTTCAGCCAGATAAGTCAGGCGACCAACGGCTTGCACGTCGTCGGCTTCACGTTCCCCCACCAGCAGCGAGCACTTCGGATCTTTCTGCAGGTTGTGGGTGTGCTGGGCAATTCGGCTGATCAGGATCAGCGGGCGGCCCTGCTCGTCGAGGCAGTACGGCACGACGGAGCCAAAGGGAAAACCGGGCATCGATTTGGAGTGGGTCGACAACACTCCGCGGTATTCCTTGAGAAGCAATTCTCGGGCATTCTTCGCCACTTCAACGCTCAATTTATGACTCCTTAAATAGAATCCGTCGAAAAAACGGACGGGCGCCCGGGATCAAGTCCCGTCACGCCAGCGGGCAATTCTGATGTGCAACCCAGCCACGGCCGGTGCAGATCGAGAGTCGCTGAAAACAAAAACTACTCAGACCTGCTATCGGGGCATGCGAATGCAACTCAACGACAAAGTAATCATTATCACGGGCGGTTGCCAGGGTTTGGGCCGCTCCATGGCCGAGTATTTCGCCGGCAAAGGCGCGAAGCTCGCGCTGGTCGACCTCAATCAGGAAAAACTCGACGACGCGGTGGCGGCTTGCAAGGCCAAGGGCGTCGAGGCGCGCAGCTACCTGTGCAACGTCGCCAATGAAGAACAGGTCGAGCACATGGTCGCTCAGGTTGCTGCCGATTTCGGTGCAATCCACGGCCTGATCAACAACGCCGGGATTCTGCGTGATGGCCTGCTGTTGAAGGTCAAGGACGGCGAAATGACCAAGATGAGCCTGGCACAGTGGCAGGCTGTGATCGACGTCAACCTGACCGGCGTATTCCTCTGCACCCGTGAGGTGGCGGCGAAAATGGTCGAGCTGAAGACCAGCGGCGCGATCATCAACATTTCGTCGATCTCGCGGGCGGGTAACGTCGGGCAGACCAACTACTCCGCAGCCAAGGCCGGTGTTGCTGCAGCGACGGTGACCTGGGCGAAAGAACTAGCGCGTTATGGCATTCGCGTCGCGGGCATTGCGCCGGGCTTCATCGAGACCGAGATGACCCTGGGCATGAAGCCGGAAGCGCTGGAGAAAATGACCTCGGGAATTCCGCTCAAGCGCATGGGCAAGCCGGAAGAGATTGCGCATTCGGCGGCGTATATCTTCGAGAACGACTATTACACCGGACGGATTCTGGAGATGGATGGCGGTTTGCGTATCTAACTGCCAACCCAAAACAAATGTAGGAGTGAGCCTGCTCGCGATTGCGGTCATTCATTCAACAAATCTGTTGAATGTTATTCCGCTATCGCGAGCAGGCTCACTCCTACAGGGTTATCGGTGTTGCGGATGCATCAATCGTCGCTGATGGTGATGTTCGGCATCGCCGGCGTTGCCGCTTCCTGCAACACGATCCGTGCGCCGACGTGGCGGGCCAGTTCCTGATAGACCATGGCGATCTGGCTGTCCGGCTCGGCGATCACCGTTGGTTTGCCACGATCGGCTTGCTCGCGAATCAGCATCGACAATGGCAGCGAAGCCAGCAGCTCGACGCCATATTGGGTCGCCAGCTTCTCGCCCCCGCCTTCACCGAACAGATGCTCGGCATGCCCGCAGTTCGAGCAGATGTGCACCGCCATGTTTTCCACCACGCCCAGCACCGGAATGTTGACCTTGCGGAACATTTCCACGCCTTTGCGTGCGTCGAGCAGGGCCAGATCCTGCGGCGTAGTGACGATCACCGCACCGGCCACCGGGACTTTCTGCGCCAGGGTCAGCTGGATATCGCCGGTGCCTGGCGGCATGTCGATGACCAGATAATCGAGATCGCCCCACGCGGTTTGCGTGACCAGTTGCAGCAGCGCGCCGGAAACCATCGGCCCGCGCCAGACCATCGGCGTGTTGTCGTCGGTCAGGAACGCCATCGACATGACTTCGACACCGTGGGCCTTGAGCGGTACGAACCACTTCTGATCCTTGACCTCCGGGCGGGTGCGCTCGGGGATGCCGAACATGATGCCTTGGCTCGGGCCGTAGATATCGGCGTCGAGAATGCCGACCTTGGCGCCTTCACGGGCCAGGGCCAGGGCAAGGTTGGCCGCAGTGGTCGACTTGCCCACGCCGCCCTTGCCGGACGCCACGGCGACTACGTTCTTGACGTTGGCCAGCCCCGGAATCTGCGCCTGAGCCTTGTGCGCGGCGATGACACTGTTCACTTCAACCTTGGCGATAACCACACCGTCGAGGTTTTCGATGGCCAGTTGCAGGAGTTGCGCCCAGCCGCTTTTGAACAGGCCGGCGGCGTAACCGATTTCCAGCTGCACATTGACGCGGTCACCGACAATCTCGATGTTTTTCACGCATCCGGCGCTGACCGGGTCCTGATTCAGGTAAGGGTCGGTGTATTGGCTGAGGACGGCTTCCACCGCTGCGCGAGTGACGGCGCTCATGGGCAACTCCGATAACAAGACTGGGAAAAGATGGCGGGTATCGTACGCTGGACACCGATTTGAGGCGAACAGATTACTTGAGCTGGAAAACCATTGTGGCGAGGGGATTTATCCCCGCTGGGTGGCGAAGCCGCCCCAAAACCGCAAAGCTCGGTGTATCAGGTTGACCGAGCTCTCTGGTTTTACGACTGCTGCGCAGCCGGACGGGGATAAATCCCCTCGCCACAAATGCACTCAAAGTACCCAGCGGCGCAGGGGTGAAAAATATGCGCCAGCGCTTTATAGTGGCCGACCTCCGTTTCATCAAGTAGCGAAGCCCCACATGTCCGAACCACGCAAGATCCTCGTCACCAGCGCCCTGCCCTACGCCAACGGTTCGATTCACCTTGGCCATATGCTGGAATATATCCAGACCGATATGTGGGTGCGCTTCCAGAAGCATCGCGGCAATCAATGCATCTACGTCTGCGCCGACGACGCCCACGGTTCGGCGATCATGCTGCGCGCGGAAAAGGAAGGCATCACCCCGGAACAGCTGATCGCCAACGTGCAGGCTGAACACAGCGCCGACTTTGCCGAGTTCCTGGTTGATTTCGACAACTTCCACTCCACTCACGCTGAAGAAAACCGTGAGCTGTCGAGCCAGATCTACTTGAAGCTGCGTGACGCCGGGCACATCGCCCAACGCTCGATCACCCAGTATTTCGACCCAGAAAAGAAAATGTTCCTGGCCGACCGCTTCATCAAGGGCACTTGCCCGAAATGCGGCACCGAAGACCAGTACGGCGACAACTGCGAAAAGTGCGGTGCCACCTACGCGCCAACCGATTTGAAGGATCCGAAGTCGGCAATCTCTGGCGCCACCCCGGTGCTCAAGGATTCCCAGCACTTCTTCTTCAAGCTGCCAGACTTCCAGCAAATGCTGCAGACCTGGACCCGCAGCGGCACCCTGCAAGACGCCGTCGCCAACAAGATCGCCGAATGGCTGGATGCCGGCTTGCAACAGTGGGACATCTCCCGCGATGCGCCGTACTTCGGTTTCGAGATCCCGGACGAGCCGGGCAAGTATTTCTACGTGTGGCTGGACGCACCGATCGGCTACATGGCCAGCTTCAAGAACCTCTGCGACCGCACGCCGGAGCTGGACTTCGATGCGTTCTGGGCCAAGGACTCCACCGCCGAGCTCTACCACTTCATCGGCAAGGACATCGTCAACTTCCACGCGCTGTTCTGGCCAGCGATGCTCGAAGGCGCTGGCTACCGCAAGCCGACCGGCATCAACGTGCACGGCTACCTGACCGTCAACGGCCAGAAGATGTCGAAATCGCGCGGCACCTTCATCAAGGCGCGTACGTATCTGGATCACCTGTCGCCGGAATACCTGCGCTACTACTACGCGGCCAAACTGGGCCGTGGCGTCGATGACCTCGACCTGAACCTCGAAGATTTCGTGCAGAAGGTCAACTCCGACCTGGTCGGCAAAGTGGTCAACATCGCCAGCCGTTGTGCCGGTTTCATCCAGAAAGGTAACGCCGGCCTGCTGGTCGACACCAATGCTGCGCCGGAGCTGACCGAGGCTTTCCTCGCTGCCGCGCCAAGCATTGCCGATGCCTATGAAGCCCGCGACTTTGCCCGTGCCATGCGTGAAACCATGGCCCTGGCCGACCGCGCCAACGCCTGGATCGCCGACAAGGCGCCGTGGTCGTTGAACAAGCAGGAAGGCAAACAGGATGAAGTCCAGGCGATCTGCGCCACGGCCATCAACCTGTTCCGCCAATTGGTGATCTTCCTCAAGCCGGTCCTGCCGTTGCTGGCCGCCGATGCCGAGGCGTTCCTCAACGTCGCCCCGCTGACCTGGAACGACCACACCACGCTGCTGGCCAACCACCAGTTGAACGAATTCAAGCCGTTGATGACCCGCATCGACCCGGTAAAAGTGCAAGCCATGAGCGACGCCTCGAAAGAAGACCTCACCGCCAGCCAGACCGACACCGGTGCAGCCGCCCCGGCCGGTAATGGCGAACTGGCCAAGGATCCGCTGTCGCCGGAAATCGACTTCGACGCCTTCGCGGCCATCGACCTGCGCGTCGCGCTGATTGTCAAAGCCGAACATGTGGAAGGTGCCGACAAGCTGCTGCGCCTGACGCTGGACATCGGTGACGAGCAACGCAACGTGTTCTCCGGGATCAAGAGCGCGTATCCGGATCCGTCCAAACTCGACGGTCGCCTGACCATGATGATTGCCAACCTCAAGCCACGGAAAATGAAGTTCGGTATCTCCGAAGGCATGGTGATGGCGGCCGGCCCTGGCGGTGAAGAGATTTACCTGCTGAGCCCGGACAGCGGCGCCAAGCCGGGTCAACGCATCAAGTAACACTCGGCGGTGAATCGATCCCACAGGCGTGCCCGGCATGCCTGTGGGATTTTTCATATCTGGCCGGATAATGCCTAACCTTAAGAGACAGCCGCCCGTTTCGCTGGCAGAACCATGACCGAATTTGTGCTTACGCTCATCAGTGCTGCGCTACTCAACAACTTCGTGTTGCACTGGCCGCTGGGCGTCGATCCGTTGCTGGCGGGCCGTCGTCGCCAGGTGCATGCGTTGGGGCTGGCGACGATGTGCCTGATGTTGATCGTTGGCGTCATCGGTTACGCGATCTGGCATTGGCTGCTGGTGCCGCTGCAACTTGAATCCCTGCGCCTGCTGGTGTTTCTGCCGCTGAGTGTGTTGCTGATCGCACCACTGTTGAAACTGCTGGCGCGCTGGCTGCCGAATCTGCCTTTCGACGGATTATGGCCGCTGTTGTTGGGCAACGCCGGCGTACTTGGACTGGCGCTGATCAATGCGCAAAACGATCAAGGCCTGTTGCTTGCAACAGCCCTGAGCCTCGGTGCCGGGCTGGGGTTCTGGCTGGTGCTGAGCCTGTTCAGCGATTTACGTGAACGCACCGCCGACAGCAATATTCCCCTGCCCTTTCGCGGCCTGCCGATCGACCTGATCGGCGCCGGATTGATCGCAGTGATTTTTCTCGGATTCAGTGGACTGATCAAAACATGAGTCTGATTCAACGCATCGATGCCCTCCTGCCGCAGACCCAATGCGGCAAGTGTGGCCATCCCGGATGCAAGCCATACGCTGAAGGCCTCGCCGAGGGCGAGGCGATCAACAAGTGCCCGCCCGGTGGTGATGAAACCATTGCGGCGTTGGCCGAGCTGTTGAGAGTGCCGGTGCTGGAACTGGACATCAGCCGTGGTTCGGCACCGCCGCAGGTCGCCTATATCCGCGAAGCCGAATGCATCGGCTGCACCAAGTGCATCCAGGCCTGCCCGATCGATGCCATCGTCGGCGCCGCCAAGTTGATGCACACCGTGCTGATTGACGAGTGCACCGGTTGCGATCTGTGTGTCGCGCCGTGCCCGGTCGACTGCATCGAAATGCATCCGCTGCCGCCAAGCACATTGCCGGTGATCGGCGGCCTGGCATTCAGTCTTGAAGAACAGCGTGCCCGCGCGGCCAAACGCGATCATGCACGTCAGCGCTTCGAACAACGCAATGCCCGCTTGCAACGCGAAGAACAACAGAAACAGAACGAGCGTGAGGCGCGGGCCAAACGCGCGGCGCAACCCGAAGTCAGCACGCTTGATCCGGTGCAGGCGGCACTGGAACGCGTGCGTGCACAGAAGACTGCCAGCGCCGACGCTGCGCTGAAGAAAGCCAAGATCGATGTCGCGATGAGCCGCGCGCAGTTGCACAAATCGCTGAAAGCCTTCGGCCATCCACCGACCTTCGATCAACAATCGCAATTGATCGTGTTGCAGCAGCAGTTCGAAGCCGCCGAACAGGCGTTGGCAAAACTCGAAAGCAACACACCGGCCACTCCCGCCGTGACAACGGCGCCTGCGCCGGACGCCGATCTGAAACGCGCCAAAATCCAACTGGCCATGCGCCGCGCCGAACTGAAGAAGGCGCAGACCGCCGAAGCCGCGCCGGAGCAGATCGCCGCGCTGGAGCAAGCGCTGCACGACGCCGAGCGTCAGGTGCAAGACCATGTCGGCCCTTGAGACGCCGGACGATCGCCTGCAACAGGCGATGAAACGGGTGCTGCTCGCGCTGCTGCCGGGGCTGCTCGCGCTGTTCTGGTTGTACGGTTGGGGCGTGCTGATCAACCTGATGCTCTGCGTTGGCACGGCGCTGATCGTCGAAGTCGGTGTCGCACGACTGCGTCAGCAACAGTTGCAGCCGACGCTGAGCGATGGCAGCGCGGTGGTCAGCGCAACATTGCTGGCCGTGGCCCTGCCGGCTTATTGCCCTTGGTGGCTGACAGTGACCGCGATCGCCTCAGGTCTGCTGTTCGGCAAGCACTTGTACGGTGGCATCGGCAAGAATCCGTTCAACCCGGCCATGCTTGGTTTCGCCCTGATCATGGTGATGTTCCCGCAACCGATGACCCATTGGCCCGCGCACGGCTTGGATCTGCTCGCCGCCGTGCAGCAGGTGTTCAATCCGGCTCAGGCGCCGGATGCGTGGGTGCAGGCCACTGCTCTGGACAGTCTGCGCATCAACAAGAGCCTGACCATGGACGAGTTGTTCGCCGGCAATTCGGCGTTCGGTCGCTTCGGTGGGCGCGGTGTGGAATGGATCAATCTGGCATTTCTCGCCGGCGGAGTGTTTTTACTGCAACGGCGGGTCATCGCCTGGCACGCGCCGGTCGGCATGCTCGCCAGCCTGTTTGTCGTCAGCCTGTTGTGCTGGAACGGCTCGGGATCGGACTCGCATGGTTCGCCACTGTTTCACCTGTTGAGCGGCGCGACCATGCTGGGCGCGTTCTTCATCATTACCGAACCGGTCTCCGGCGCTAAAAGCGCACTCGCCCGCCTGCTGTTTGGTGTCGGCGTCGGCTTGCTGACTTATCTGATTCGCACATGGGGTGGCTACCCGGACGGGGTGGCGTTTGCGGTGCTGCTGATGAATCTTTGCGTGCCCGCACTGGAAAGGTTCGCCGCCACGCGACAGGCGCAGGTGACCCCATGAATCGCACCGCAAATATCGTCAGCGTGCTGGTCCTGACGATCATCGGCGTCAGCGTGACCTATCTGCTGCAACGCGCCAATGCACCGCAGATTACCGCCGAACAGCGTCGACTCGACAATCGCAAATTGCTCGATGTGCTCCCTGCCGAAACCTATGACAATCAACCGCTGGAACAACCGCTGTCGCTGGTCGATAGCGCTTTGGCGCATAGCCAGCTGAACGGCGCTTATCGCGCCACCAAGGCTGGACAACCGGTTGCGCTGTTGTTGCGCAGTGAAGCCCAGGGTTACGCCGGCAGCCTCGAACTGCTGATTGCCATTGATACCGGCGGCAAGCTGATTGGCGTGAAAACCCTCAGGCAAAACGAAACTCCGGCACTCGGCGGACATCTTGGCGACTGGCCGAACGCCTGGCTGCAAGCGTTTACCGGCAAGTCACGCGAAGATCCCACTGATAACGGCTGGGCGCTGAAAAAGGATCAGGGCCAATTCGACCAGATGGCGGGTGCGACCATTACCTCGCGTGCGACGATCAATGCCATCCACGATGCCTTGCGCTACTTCGATGAGCATCGCGCAGCCTTGCTGGGGAGTGGTACATGAACACATCAGCGCAGCTGTCGAACTCAATGGTGCTGGTGCTCCTGCTTGGCACCAGCCACTCGCTCGCCGGCGCATCAGGCATGCTGTTGATGTCGCTGCTGGTGGTGGGCGTCTACGGCTTGTGCATGTCACTGCTGCGCCCGCACCTGACGCCCCTGAGCGTGTTACTGAGCAGCGTGGTGCTCGCCGCCGCCCTGACCAGTTGCGCCGACACACTGGCGCAACGCTGGTCTGTGCAATGGCATCAGGCATTCAGTCTGTATATCGGCCTGATCGCTCTGCAGTGCGTGGTGCTGGAACATAATGGCTTCTTTCGCCAATCGCTGACCCGGCGCCTCAAACTCGGGATTCAGTTCGCCGGGCTCATGGTGATACTCGCGGCGCTGCGTGAAATCGCCGGTCATGGCAGCCTCGGTGGTGATCTGTCGGAACACTGGCGTGGGTTGCTGATTCTCAGCGAAGGGGTGCATTGGCTGACGCTGGTTCCCGGCGCACTGATTTTACTGGGGCTGCTGCTCGCAGCCCGTCAGGCGTGGACGCGCCCGAACTCTATATCGAAGGAAACGCATCGCCCATGAATGCCGCAAAACGTCTTGAGATTTTTCGCAGACTGCATGAAGACAATCCCGAGCCAAAAACCGAACTGGCGTACTCATCGCCGTTCGAGTTGTTGATCGCTGTGATTCTTTCGGCGCAATCGACCGACGTGGGCGTCAACAAGGCTACGGCCAGGCTTTTCCCGGTAGCCAATACGCCAGCAGCGATTCATGCCTTGGGCGTCGAGGGTCTGTCCGAATACATCAAGACCATCGGCCTGTACAACAGCAAGGCAAAAAACGTCATAGAAACCTGCCGCTTACTGGTCGAACGCCACGGCAGCGAGATTCCGCAAACCCGTGAAGAGCTGGAAGCCCTGCCCGGTGTCGGGCGCAAAACCGCGAACGTGGTGCTCAATACCGCTTTTCGCCAGCTGACCATGGCTGTCGACACGCACATCTTCCGCGTCAGCAATCGCACCGGCATTGCACCCGGCAAGAATGTCGTCGAAGTGGAAAAGAAATTGATGAAATTTGTGCCCAAGGATTACCTGCTCGATTCCCACCATTGGCTGATTTTGCATGGACGTTACGTGTGCCTGGCGCGCAAACCCCGCTGCGGCAGCTGCCGGATCGAGGATTTGTGCGAGTACAAGGACAAAACTTCAGACGATTGAGTAACTATTAGGTTTTTGTATCTATCGATTGAAAAAATCTTTTTTACCAGCCGCTGTATTGTCGATATAAGGAGCGCCAAAGGCAGTCTTAGCCGGGAGTTAACCTATGAGTACCGATAAAGAGCAATTGGACGTAGAAGACGATTTTGCTGCCGCTGAGACCGATGACGCAGAACCAGTGGTCGAGGTGGCAAAAACCAACCTCAGCAAACGCCGCACTATCGACAATCTGCTAGATGAGCGCCGGTTGAAAAGACAATTGGACGATTACGATTTTGATCTTTGACATCTGAAGCCTCCCGAAACGGAGGCTTTTTTCTGTCCGTTGCACGCTGGTATTGATCGGCCCACCACCCCTTCGCTCAAAATACCCTCAGACAAGTCCATTACGCTGTGCCAGTTCGATCAGATCAACCAGTGAACGGGCATTGAGTTTCAGCAGCAATCGAGTCTTGTAAGTACTCACGGTCTTGTTACTGAGAAACATGCCATCGGCAATTTCCTTGTTGGTCTTGCCCCGGGCCAATTGCTGCAACACCATCATTTCGCGCCCGGAAAGACGATCGACCATATCAGCTTCGCTGGCATTCCCCAGACTGGTGCGTACTGTGTGCAATGCCTGATTGGGAAAGTAACTGTAACCGGACAGTACCGCCTTGATGGCGCTCAGCAATTCAGTCAAATCCTGTTGTTTGCAAACATAGCCCGCAGCGCCAGACTGCATGCAGCGCATTGAAAAGTGCCCTGGGGCCTGGGAGGTCAACACGAGGACTTTCATTGGCATGGCAGTCGAAGCCAGACGCGCAATAACCTCCAGACCATCAAGCTTGGGTATGCCAATATCCAGAATGACAATATCCGGCATTTGTTCGCGCGCAAGTTGCAGGGCATCTACGCCATTATCCGTCTCTGCAATAACTTCGTAGCCATGACGTTCCATCAGCATACGCACAGCAAGACGAATGACGGGGTGATCATCCACGATCAGCACTTTATTCATGGGCAAGTCCAGTTTCGCTGTTCGAATTTTTAGAGCCGGCACAATAGCCTAGTCACTTGTGCCATGGCACAAGAGAGTTCCGTTGCACTCACAGCGAAAGACATTCCCTACGACAAACAAAGACTTTTCCTACAAAAATCCAGACTTCTGCAAGTGAAGTGTCACTCGGACGTGGTCTACATCCCTGCCAAGCCTTTAAAACGCCTACCGGCTAAGTCCGCGAGAACTATTGTACGGCCTGCGTTGCGATCCGTAATGTATTGGAGATACCTTGCCCGGCGCTATCGAAGATTCCAACGCCGCAAAAACGCATGTATTTTTCAACTAAAGTCCGTCAGCGCCCGGAACATAAACAACTGAAACAAGATACTTCTACCCAACGCTATGTTTTTAATATAAAAATGCACATCAACTAAAAAACGAATCACAAATGCGGACAACTACATTTCATGAGTACTGAATATGATGAAATTCAAAAAGAAAATCGCCAACCCGATGACGGTAATCGTTGTATTTGCTTTTATATCCGAATCCTCTGCCGCCGTGTCGCTGCCATTCCTTGGTGATCGTGAGCGCGAGATGTACATCTGGTTCCTTATGAGCTTTCCGTTTTACTTGCTGCTGCTATTCTTCATTACATTAAACTTTAACTACCGATCTCTTTACGCTCCTTCCGACTTCGACAAGGACGACAGTTTTTTAAAGCTTTCTGTGAACGCACAGGGCAGCGAAAACGGATTGCGCAACAGTTCAACGGGAGAATCCTCGATGACCGAAAACAATACGACGGAGGCTTTCTCCAGTAACGGATTGTCTGCAGGAGAAACGGTGCTGCATCCGCCCAGTCATCCATCAGAGTCCGGTGGTGCCGGTACAGAATGTTCATGGATCGAGCATAACGTTCAATGGCCGAAACCACTGGGCACCCTACGGGCCATCGACGTGCGCCAGATGAATAATCGAATGGAGTTTGACGCCTTGCTGGAAAACTTTTCCCTTCCTGGCAAACATTCGAAAGTCATCGTGTTGCTGACCGATCCGGCGTCTGAAGTATTGCTTATGCAAATCATGGCGGACTTTATCCGGCAGGCAAAAAAACGCGTTGGCGCGACCCATGTGATTACTTACAACGTATGTACGCAAGCCAGCACGATTCTGAAAGCAGCATGAAACACAGGCAGTTTTTTGAAGTGGATAAAAAAAGGCGGCATTGTCATAACGACAAGCCGCCTTTTTTATTGCGCGTCTGAAGGACTCAGAACAGCTTGCGGCCCTTGTTGGCGGCAATGCGCATGCGCAGCGCGTTGAGCTTGATGAAGCCCGCCGCGTCGGCCTGGTTGTAAGCACCGCCATCTTCTTCGAAGGTCGCGATGTTGGCATCGAACAGCGAATCGTCGGACTTGCGGCCGGTAACGATCACGTTGCCTTTGTACAGCTTCAGGCGAACCACACCGTTCACGTTGACCTGCGAAGCGTCGATCATCTGTTGCAGCATCAGACGCTCAGGGCTCCACCAGTAACCGGTATAGATCAGGCTGGCGTATTTCGGCATCAGCTCGTCTTTCAGGTGAGCGACTTCGCGGTCGAGGGTGATCGACTCAATGGCGCGGTGAGCGCGCAGCATGATGGTGCCGCCCGGGGTTTCGTAGCAGCCACGGGATTTCATGCCGACGTAACGGTTTTCGACGATGTCGAGACGACCGATACCGTGGGCACCACCGATCTTGTTCAGCGTCGCCAGCACGGTGGCCGGGGTCATTTCGACGCCGTCCAGTGCCACGATATCGCCGTTACGGTAGGTCAGTTCCAGATATTGTGGTTTGTCAGGAGCGTTCTCCGGGGAGACGGTCCATTTCCACATGTCTTCTTCGTGCTCGGTCCAGGTGTCTTCCAGCACGCCGCCTTCATAGGAGATGTGCAGCAGGTTGGCGTCCATCGAGTACGGTGACTTCTTCTTGCCGTGACGCTCGATAGGGATCGCGTGCTTCTCGGCGTAGTCCATCAGCTTCTCGCGGGACAGCAGGTCCCACTCACGCCATGGAGCAATGACTTTTACGCCAGGCTTGAGTGCGTAGGCACCCAGCTCGAAACGCACCTGGTCGTTGCCCTTGCCGGTGGCGCCATGGGAAATGGCGTCAGCGCCGGTTTCGTTGGCGATTTCGATCAGACGTTTGGCGATCAGCGGACGTGCGATGGAAGTACCCAGCAGGTACTCACCTTCGTAAACGGTGTTGGCGCGGAACATCGGGAACACGAAATCACGCACGAATTCTTCGCGCAGATCGTCGATGTAGATTTCTTTGACGCCCATGGCCTGAGCCTTGGCGCGGGCCGGCTCGACCTCTTCGCCTTGACCGAGATCAGCGGTGAAGGTCACCACTTCACAGTTATAAGTATCCTGCAGCCACTTGAGGATCACCGAAGTGTCCAGGCCGCCGGAATACGCCAGAACGACCTTGTTTACGTCCGCCATGCCATCACTCCACGGGGTTCTACGGAAAGCCGAGGAGTCTACCGCCCAAACGCGATAATTTACAGAGGCGCGACAGCTTAAGACGACAAAGCGACAGAATCTGTCGAGAGCGCGACGATGACCGGCGGGTCAGGAAGTCGCCGCAGTACTGGCTGGAGTGCTCGCTTGCGGTGCCGGAGTGGTGATGGGAGCCACGCGCGCCAGTTTGACATTGACCCGGCGGTTTTTCGCGCGATTGGCCGCATTGGTGTTCGGCACGATGGGGTATTGCTCGCCATGGAAACGCACGGTGATCTGCGATTCCTGAATGCCGTTGGCCTTGAAGAAGTCGACCACCGCCAGCGCCCGACGGCGCGACAGTTCACGATTGGTCAGGCGATTGCCGCTGTTGTCGGAATGGCCGTCGAGTTCGATGTGATTGACCGTCGGATCGGCCTTCATGTATTCGAGCATCACTTGCAGCCTGGCCTTGGCGGCGGCATCAAGGTCAACGCCCTCGCCGGGGAAGCCAATCTGCGACTGCTTGATCTGCTCGAAATTCTGCGGCAGCAATTTCGCCACGCAGGTCTGGTAATCGTTGAACGCCTTGCTGAACTTGACCGGCAATAAACGCACTTCCGAGACGCGGCCATCGCCCGAGGCACGGCGCACTACCGGGCTGCGCCCGTCCAGCAGACCACTGATCAGACCGCCGGCCTGCGACTGTGAGCTACTGAACAGCACGTTGCCACTGCCGAGCCTCACGGAGCCCAGATTGATGTCACCACGCCCCGGCTGCCAAGGTGCAGCCGCCGCGAGCAACGTCGCCGAACCACCGCCAAGCATGGCGTTGTAGGCGTTCAGACGAAAGATCGCCTGCTCGCCCGCTTTGCGCACGAATTCGCCCGAGCCGAAGTCGGTGATCGGCTGGGTCAGGCGGCATTCGAACTTGTCGCCGGCGACCGTCCACTCAATGTTCTCCAGACGGGTCTGGTACGTGAGCGCCATCGCGGGGAGGCTGGCAAACACACTGAGCAAGGCTAAATAACGCTGGCGCACGGGAGGCTCCATTGGCTTCTGAAACACAAAGACCGATTCACACTATGTTTACGGCATACCTACGGGATATCGGAAGCTTCCCGCAAAACTTGATAGCGAGTGCCTGCAAGAGTCTTTTCCGGTAGCATTCGCCTCAGTTTGACCCGCCTGGAATCCCCTCATGTCCGACCGCCTGACCCTGCTGCGTCCCGACGACTGGCATATTCATCTTCGCGATGGTGCCGTGTTGACCAATACCGTTGCCGATGTTGCGCGCACTTTTGGCCGCGCGATCATCATGCCCAACCTGGTACCTCCGGTGCGCAACGCCGCTGAAGCCGACGGCTATCGCCAGCGGATCCTCACTGCCCGCCCGGCCGGCAGTCGCTTTGAGCCGCTGATGGTGCTGTACCTCACCGACCGTACCCAGCCCGAAGAAATTCGTGAAGCCAAGGCCAGTGGTTTTGTCTACGCCGCCAAGCTCTACCCGGCCGGCGCGACCACCAACTCCGATTCCGGCGTGACCAGCATCGACAAGATTCTGCCGGCGATCGAGGCCATGGCCGAAGTCGGCATGCCGCTGTTGATCCACGGTGAAGTCACCCGTGGCGACGTCGATGTGTTCGACCGCGAAAAGATTTTCATCGATGAGCACATGCGCCGTGTCGTCGAGCGCTTTCCAACGCTCAAAGTGGTGTTCGAACACATCACCACCGCTGACGCCGTGCAGTTCGTCAACGAGGCTTCGGCCAACGTTGGTGCAACCATCACCGCGCATCACCTGCTCTACAACCGCAACCACATGCTGGTGGGCGGCATTCGGCCGCACTTCTATTGCCTGCCGATCCTCAAGCGCAACACGCATCAGGAGGCCCTGCTCGATGCCGCCACCAGCGGCAGCGCGAAGTTCTTTCTTGGCACCGATTCGGCACCGCACGCCCAGCACGCCAAGGAAGCCGCTTGCGGTTGCGCCGGCTGCTACACCGCGTACGCTGCCATCGAAATGTATGCCGAAGCCTTCGAACAGCGTAACGCGCTGGACAAGCTCGAAGCCTTCGCCAGCCTCAACGGCCCGCGTTTCTACGGCCTGCCGGCAAACACCGATCGCATCACCCTGGTTCGTGAAGAATGGACCGCCCCGACCAGCCTGCCATTCGGCGAGCTGACCGTTATCCCGCTGCGCGCCGGTGAAAAACTGCGCTGGCGCCTGCTGGAGGAACACGCGTGAGTGAAGACCATTTCGACGACGAACTGGACGGTCAAAGTGGCGGCGGCGGTTCCCGTCACCCGATGGCAGCACGTTTTCGTGGCTACCTGCCGGTTGTCGTCGACGTAGAAACCGGTGGCTTCAACTCGGCCACCGATGCGCTGCTGGAGATTGCTGCGACCACCATCGCCATGGATGAAAAGGGCTTTGTTTACCCGGATCACACCTACTTCTTCCGCGTTGAGCCGTTTGAAGGCGCCAATATCGAAGCAGCGGCGCTGGAATTCACCGGGATCAAACTCGATCACCCGCTGCGCATGGCCGTCAGCGAAGAAACCGCGCTGACCGACATCTTCCGTGGCATCCGCAAGGCGCTGAAGGCCAACGGCTGCAAGCGTGCGATTCTGGTTGGCCACAACAGCAGCTTCGACCTCGGCTTCCTCAACGCTGCGGTCGCGCGACTGGACATGAAGCGCAACCCGTTCCACCCGTTCTCCAGCTTCGACACCGCGACGCTGGCCGGTCTGGCGTACGGTCAAACCGTACTGGCGAAAGCCTGCCAGGCCGCCGACATCGATTTCGACGGCCGTGAAGCGCACTCCGCGCGTTACGACACCGAGAAAACCGCTGAGCTGTTCTGTGGCATCGTCAACCGCTGGAAACAGATGGGCGGCTGGGAAGATTTCGACGACTGATCCTCGTTGAGTAAATCCCGCGCATAAAAAAACCGGCCACGTGGGCCGGTTTTTTTCTACCTCGACGTTGCGCCTTACAGGGCAGCAGCGTTCTCGGTCAGGTAGGCAGCAACGCCTTCTGGCGAAGCGTTCATGCCTTTGTCGCCTTTTTTCCAGTTGGCAGGGCAGACTTCGCCGTGCTCTTCGTGGAATTGCAGAGCGTCGACCAGACGGATCAGCTCTTCCATGTTACGGCCCAGCGGCAGGTCGTTGATGATCTGCGAGCGGACAACGCCTTTGTCGTCGATCAGGAACGCGCCACGGAACGCTACGCCGCCTTCGGATTCAACGTCGTAGGCCTTGGCGATGTCGTGCTTCATGTCGGCAGCCATGGTGTATTTCACCTGGCCGATGCCGCCATTGTTCACTGGGGTGTTGCGCCATGCGTTGTGAGTGAAGTGCGAGTCGATCGACACAGCGATCACTTCAACGTTGCGTGCCTTGAAGTCAGCCATGCGGTTGTCCAGAGCGATCAGCTCGGACGGGCAGACGAAGGTGAAGTCCAGTGGGTAGAAGAACACCAGGCCGTATTTGCCTTTGATGGCCGAGGACAGGGTGAAGCTGTCAACGATCTCGCCATTGCCGAGTACGGCCGGGACGGTGAAGTCAGGGGCTTGTTTGCCTACGAGTACGCTCATTGATATCTCCTGGTGTAAAAACTTGAAGTTCAGGGTCCGGGCCAGCCTGCCACCCTCAGGCGACAGCCCTGTGACACGAACCCCCTTCGCAAGGGCCGACCATCATACACTGCGTTTTTCGCCTGTCCTTAACGGTTTTTGAAAGGAAGCGGATAACCCCGCTGCATTTACGGGGCCAGGCAAATTGCCAGTCACCACCGTTCGTCAGTCACCGCTGTCAATCGGCGAAAGCCTTCCGAAAGCACTTTGACAATCATTCTCGTTAACATTAAGATCCACCGCAATTGAGTCACAACCAGCGACGGTTCTCACTTATGTATGTTTGTCTCTGCACTGGCGTCACCGACGGACAGATCCGCGAAGCGATCTATGAAGGTTGCTGCAGCTATAAAGAAGTTCGCCAGGCTACCGGCGTCGCCAGCCAATGCGGCAAATGTGCCTGCCTTGCCAAGGAAGTCGTACGCGAAACCCTGACCAAGCTGCAAACCGCTCAGGCCGCGATCCCCTATCCGGTAGAATTTACCGCTGCGTAATTACCCCTATTTCAAAGAACCGGACTAATGTCCGGTTTTTTTATGCCTGCAAATCAATCGGTTACGCTCTAGACGCGGAACACAAACATTCTTATTCCGATTAATTTTCATATATTATTCAATAACTTAGGTTTGACACATATAAATACGAAGCTCAAACTCTGCCGTATATACAGCTATTACAGGGCAGGACTCCGATCATGAAAGGCGACATTACAGTCATCCAGCATCTCAACAAGATCCTTGCCAATGAGCTGGTCGCGATCAATCAGTACTTCCTGCATGCCCGCATGTATGAAGATTGGGGCCTGAACAAGCTCGGCAAGCACGAATACAAAGAATCCATCGATGAGATGAAGCACGCGGACAAGCTGATCAAGCGCATCCTGTTCCTCGAAGGCCTGCCGAACGTGCAGGATCTGGGCAAGCTGCACATCGGCGAGCACACCAAGGAAATGCTTGAGTGCGACCTGCGCATCGAGAAGACCGGCCACGCTGACCTGAAGACCGCGATCGCACATTGCGAAACCGTTGGCGACTTCGGCAGCCGTGAACTGCTCGAAGACATTCTCGAATCCGAAGAAGAACATATCGACTGGCTGGAAACCCAACTGGGCCTGATCGATAAAATCGGTCTTGAGAACTATCTGCAATCGCAGATGGGCGAAGAGTAAGTTAGCGCTCGCTAAACTCGAGACACTAAAAAGCCCCGCCCTCTTTCGAGGCGCGGGGCTTTTTATTGCCCGGATTGCGGTCAATACCATAATCCCTGTGGGAGCCAGCCTTCTGGCGATAGCGTCATGTCAGCCGACAACGTCGTCAGCGGCAGAAAGCATTCGCGAGCAGGCTCGCTCCCACAAAAGCCGGATCAGGCTTCGGACTTGTTCGCCGCTGCCGCTTCAACAGCCGCCTTGATGGTGCTTTGCAGCGAACCGTCTGCAGCCATCTCGGTCATGATGTCGCTACCGCCGACCAGCTCGCCGCCGACCCACAGTTGCGGGAAAGTCGGCCAGTTGGCGTACTTGGGCAGGTTGGCGCGGATTTCCGGGTTCTGCAGGATGTCCACGTACGCAAACTTTTCGCCACACGCCATCACAGACTGCGCAGCTTTCGCGGAGAAGCCGCACTGCGGGGCATTCGGCGAGCCTTTCATGTAAAGCAGAATGGTATTGTTGGCAATCTGCTCTTTAATCGTTTCGATGATATCCATGGAGCACCTCGGCTGAACTTTCCGACTCATGGGTCGGCACGGTGACGCATTGTAACGGAATCCCGAGCGCCATGCTCGGTCTCCCCGACAGACCTGCTCAAGCCGCCGCCACCGTCACCGGCACGCCATTGAGCGCCGCGTTGCCCGACAATTCGTCGAGCTGACATTCATCGGTCAGGTCATTGGCGCTCGAACCTGGCTGACCACTGGCAATCGCCATCTGCACGCCCGGTCGCGCATGGCCCCAACCGTGCGGCAGGCTGACCACGCCTTTCATCATGTCCAGACTGCCGAGCACTTCCACTTCAATCTGCCCGACCCGCGAGCTGACCCGCACCAACTGACCGTCGTTAAGGCCACGATTGGCAAGGTCTTCCGGGTGCATCAGCAGCTGGTGACGCGGCTTGCCCTTCACCAAACGGTGGTAGTTGTGCATCCACGAGTTGTTACTGCGCACATGGCGGCGGCCAATCATCAACAGTTCATCGGCCGCTGGCGCCTGCAAGGCAGCGAAGCGTGCGAGATCGCCAAGGATCTCTGGCGGCGCAGCCTGCACCCGCTGGTTCGGTGTTTTCAGGCGCGTCGCCAGATTCGCTTTCAACGCGCCCAGATCAATGCCGTGGGGATGATCGAACAGTGTCGCCAACGAAAGTTTCTGCTCGGAGGCGTCACCGTACAGGCCCATGCGCAAACCCATGTCGATCATCTTCGCCGGCGGCATCGTTGGCTTCAGTTCTTTACCGGTCTTCTCGGCGAAAGCCTTGGCCAGGCCAACAAAAATCTCCCAGTCGTGCAACGCGCCTTCGGGTTTGGCGAGGATCGCGCGATTGAAGCGAGTAACGTTACGCACCGCGAACAGGTTGAACGTGGTGTCGTAGTGATCATTCTCCAGCGCCGAGGTCGACGGCAGGATCAGGTCGGCGTAACGCGTGGTTTCATTGATGTACAGATCGATGCTGAGCATGAATTCCAGGCCGTCCAGTGCCTGTTCCAGTTGCCGCCCGTTCGGGGTCGACAACACCGGATTGCCGGCCACGGTGATCAGTGCACGGATCTGCCCCTCGCCTTCGGTGAGCATCTCTTCGGCCAGCGCCGAGACCGGTAGCTCGCCGCCGTATTCCGGACGCCCGGAAACCCGGCTCTGCCATTTGTTGAAATGCCCGCCGGAGGTTGACGCCACCAGATCCACGGCCGGCTCGGTGCACAACGCGCCGCCAACGCGGTCGAGGTTGCCGGTGACCAGATTGATCAACTGCACCACCCAGTGACACAGCGTGCCGAACGCCTGCGTGGAAACCCCCATACGTCCATAACAAACCGCACTCGGCGCCGCAGCGAAGTCACGGGCCAGTTGGCGGATCTGCTCGGCAGGAACCGCGCACAACGGGCTCATGGTCTCGGCCGTAAATGTCGCCACCGCAGCGCGGACCTCGTACAGGCCATCAACCGGCAAATGACTGTCGCGAGTCAGGCCTTCGCTGAACAAGGTGTTGAGCAGGCCAAACAACAACGCCGCATCACCGCCCGGACGGACGAACAGATGCTGATCGGCCATCGCCGCCGTCTCGCTGCGCCGAGGGTCGACCACCACGACCTTACCACCGCGTGCCTGAATCGCTTTTAAACGTTTCTCAACATCTGGCACGGTCATGATGCTGCCGTTGGAGGCCAGCGGATTACCGCCGAGGATCAGCATGAAATCGGTGTGGTCGATGTCCGGAATCGGCAGCAGCAGGCCGTGGCCGTACATCAGATAACTGCTCAGGTGATGCGGTAACTGATCGACCGACGTCGCCGAGAAGCGATTACGCGTCTTCAGCAAACCGAGGAAATAATTGCTGTGGGTCATCAACCCGTAATTGTGCACGCTCGGGTTGCCCTGATAGACCGCCACGGCGTTCTGCCCATGCCGCTCCTGGATCGTCGCCAGTTTCTCCGCCACCAGCGCAAACGCCTCGTCCCACTCGATCGGCAGCCACTCGCTGCCAACTCGGCGCATTGGCTGGCGCAGGCGGTCCGGATCGTTCTGGATATCTTGCAGCGCCACAGCCTTGGGGCAGATGTGGCCACGACTGAAGGTGTCGAGCGCATCGCCCTTGATCGAGGTGATCGCGACATTGCCATCGGTTTCGGTGGTCTCGATGGTCAGCCCGCAAATGGCTTCGCACAGGTGGCAGGCACGGTGATGGAGAGTCTTGGTCATGGCCAGTCTCTGTCTTGTTCTGGGCGGGCAATCACGCCCGCGGGAACAAAACTATGGCCCCGGCGCAGGTTAGGCGCCAGCGACGTTCGTCTTGTGAATCGCCGACTATCAGGTGCGCAGATACACCGCCATGTTCAACTGGAGGGCAGCTGAGGCGGCGCGGCCAGCTGGATTTCCTGGATGGTTTCGATCTGCTCGTGGGCGACGTGTACGCCGGTGAGTTCGCCGATCAACCGCCAGTGCTCGTCAAGCCCGGCACTGATGGTGGCCATGCGATCAATCATGTGGCGGCCGGCAGTCTTCACCACTTCGTCTTCGCTGCGCAGCAGTTCGAAGGACATAGAGGTGACCGACGCGGTGAGATGGGTCAGAGAGCGAGCCGTGTGGCCCAGCAATTCCATTAACAATTTTTCTTTCGATTCCATGCGGAGGCTTCCTGCGTCGCTCGAAAGGTATTTATAACCCAGCACTTTGCTTTAGCAAATGTTTCAGGCTGGCCATCCGACCAAGCGAATCCATAACCGGCCAGTCTTAAACCGACCAGAGTGGCACCATCCCCGCCACGCTGGATTGCCAAGCCCCGCGAGGCCAGTGTACAAAGGGGCTCGCTGCTGCCTGAACCCGGCTTCAAATGCGCGACTGCAACATCCAGTGCGCTCTTCGATTCCCGCAAAAACCGTAGCCTATTGGAAAAACGCGACATTTAGTGTCAATATCGCGCCTCCCCCTATTTCGTCGCCCCGTGCGGCTTACGCCGCAGGTCTCGCCCGTTGTTCCGTTAAACAAGGCCTTGAGCATCTGCGGTTTGTAGCAAAAAGGTAGTCAATGATGAGCGCAAGGCACTTTCTCTCCCTGATGGATTGCACGCCCGAAGAGCTGGTCAGCGTGATTCGTCGAGGCGTTGAGCTCAAGGACCTGCGTAACCGCGGCGTACTGTTCGAGCCTCTGAAAAACCGCGTGCTGGGCATGATTTTCGAGAAATCCTCGACCCGTACGCGGATTTCGTTCGAGGCGGGCATGATCCAGCTCGGTGGCCAGGCGATCTTCCTGTCGCCACGCGACACTCAACTGGGCCGTGGCGAGCCGATCGGTGATTGCGCCATCGTCATGTCGAGCATGCTCGACGCGGTGATGATCCGCACCTTTGCCCACAGCACATTGACCGAATTCGCTGCCAATTCGCGCGTGCCGGTAATCAACGGCCTGTCCGATGATCTGCACCCGTGCCAGTTGCTGGCCGACATGCAGACGTTCCTTGAGCACCGTGGTTCGATCCAGGGCAAGACCGTGGCCTGGATCGGCGACGGCAACAACATGTGCAACAGCTATATAGAAGCGGCCATCCAGTTCGACTTCCAGTTGCGCATTGCTTGCCCGGAAGGCTATGAACCCAACCCTGAATTCGTCGCCAAGGCTGGCGATCGCGTGACCATCGTCCGCGATCCGCAGGACGCCGTGCGCGGCGCACATCTGGTCAGCACCGACGTCTGGACTTCGATGGGCCAGGAAGAGGAAACTGCCAAGCGCCTCAAGCTGTTCGCCCCGTTCCAGGTCAACCGTGCCCTGCTCGACCTCGCTGCCGAGGACGTGCTGTTCATGCACTGCTTGCCTGCGCACCGTGGCGAAGAAATCAGCCTCGACCTGCTCGATGACCCGCGCTCCGTCGCCTGGGATCAGGCAGAAAACCGTCTCCACGCACAGAAGGCCCTGCTCGAGTTCCTCGTCGAACCGGCATATCACCACGCATGAGCCATGAATTACTGCTGAACCTGCGCAACCTCGCTTGCGGCTACCAAGATCAACGTGTGGTGCAGAACCTCAATCTGCACCTCAACGCCGGTGACATCGGCTGCCTGCTCGGCTCGTCCGGCTGCGGTAAGACCACCACCCTGCGCGCCATCGCCGGTTTCGAACCGGTGCACGAAGGTGAAATCACCCTCGGTGGCGAAACCATCTCCAGCGCCGGCTTTACCCTCGCTCCGGAGAAACGCCGGATCGGCATGGTATTCCAGGATTACGCGCTGTTTCCGCACCTGAGCGTCGCCGACAACATCGCCTTCGGTATCCGCAAGCATCCGAACAAGGCGCGCGTCACCGAAGAGCTGCTCGAACTGGTCAACCTGAAAAACCTCGGCAAGCGCTTCCCGCACGAGTTGTCCGGCGGCCAGCAGCAACGTGTCGCCCTCGCCCGCGCCTTGGCACCCGAGCCGCAATTGCTGCTGCTCGACGAACCCTTCTCCAACCTCGATGGCGAGTTGCGCCGCAAACTGAGTCATGAGGTGCGCGACATTCTCAAGGCCCGCGGCACCAGCGCGATTCTGGTGACCCACGACCAGGAAGAAGCCTTTGCCGTCAGCGATCACGTTGGTGTGTTCAAGGAAGGTCGACTGGAACAGTGGGACACGCCGTACAACCTGTATCACGAGCCGGCGACGCCATTCGTGGCCAGTTTCATCGGTCAGGGTTACTTCGTTCGCGGCCAGCTCGGCAGCCCCGAATCGGTGCAGACCGAACTGGGCGTACTGCGCGGCAACCGCGCGTATGGGTGGCCGATTGGCGGGGCTGTTGATGTATTACTGCGTCCGGATGACATTGTTTATGCGCCGGATAGTGAGTTGAAAGCACGGATTGTTGGCAAGACGTTCCTGGGGGCTTCGACCTTGTATCGCCTGCAACTGCCGACTGGAGCGCAGCTGGAATCGATTTTTCCGAGCCATGCGGATCATCAGGTCGGCGCGGAAGTAGGGATTCGGGTTGCGGCTGAACATCTCGTATTGTTTCAGGCATCCGGCAGCACCGCTGCGCAGATTCCGGCAGTTGAGAACGGCGTCCGCCGCTACAGCACTGCGCTTTAAAGATTAAAAGATCGCAGCCTTCGGCAGCTCCTACATTGATCCCTGCAGGAGCTGCCGAAGGCTGCGATCTTTTAGCGTTTAACCGAGGATCAGGGTGCCGCTCGCAACGAGCGTCGCATGTCCGCCGATCTTCACTCGCTCACCTTCCAGCCGACAGAACAACTCACCACCCCGCGCCGAACGCTGGCATGCGGTCAAACTGGATTTTCCCAGACGCTTGGACCAATACGGTATCAGGCTGCAATGCGTCGACCCGGTGACCGGATCCTCATTGATACCAATCGCCGGGGCGAAATAGCGCGAGACGAAATCATGCTGATTACCACGCGCTGTGACGATTGCGCCCAACCACGGCAGCTTGGCCAACGCGACCATGTCCGGCTTGCAATCAAGCACCGCCTGCTCCGACTCCAGCACCACAAACAGTTCGTTGGAGCCCAGCACATCAACCGCTTCGACCCCCAATGCGCGCCCGACATCCAGCGTCACGCCAATCTCTGACGGTACGATCGACGGGAAGTCCAGCCACAAGCGACCCGCTTCACGGCTGACACTCAACAGCCCGGACTTGCAGGTGAAGTCGATACGCTCGGCTGTTTCCTGGTAGATCTCGAACAGCACATAAGCACTGGCCAGCGTGGCGTGCCCGCACAGCGGCACTTCGGTGGTCGGGGTGAACCAGCGGATATGCCAGGCCGATCCCTCACGCACCAGAAACGCGGTTTCCGCCAGATTGTGTTCGGCAGCGATCTTCTGCATCAGCTCATCGGCGAGCCACGCATCGAGCCGATAGACCATCGCCGGGTTGCCACTGAACGGCCGATCACTGAATGCGTCGACCTGATGAAACTCGAGCTGCATAACTTTCTCCCTGGGTCAGTCGGCAAAGCATGCAGCGCGTGACGGATCAGCGCCAGTGACAGAACCGGCCAATTTTCTTCATACAGCGGGGCGAACGTCAGGCGCGGCCGATGTCGGCGAATTTGGCCTGGGTGTGTTCGGCGAGAATCGCCGGGGCCAACTCGACTTCCAGGCCACGCCGACCGGCACTGACATAAATAGTCGCAAAACCCTGAGCCGAGTTATCAATGAAGGTGCGCAGGCGTTTCTTCTGCCCCAACGGGCTGATGCCGCCCAGCAGATAACCGCTGGAACGCTGTGCTGCTGCGGGGTCAGCCATTTCGACTTTCTTCACTCCCGCGGCATGCGCCAGACCTTTCAGGTCGAGACTTCCGACGACCGGCACCACCGCCACCAGCAGCTCACCTTTTTCGCTGGCCGCCAGCAACGTTTTAAACACCTGCGCCGGCTCAAGTGCCAGTTTTTCTGCGGCCTCCAGCCCATAGGAGGCAGCCTTCGGGTCATGTTCGTAACTGTGCACGCGATGTTCGGCACGAACTTTTTTCAACAAGTCCAACGCAGGGGTCATGGCAGCTCCAGGCTCGGCAGTGACTGAAAAATCCTCCGGCGGATTCTAGGTGATCAGCCCTCAAAAGGCTCTATTCCAAGCCACGATTCCTGTGGCTTACAGGCATTTCGAGCGCGTCGTCCCAGCGCCATGGCAGAGGATCATTCACCCAGCGAATAGTTATATTGTGACCGGTAGTTCACTTTCGACCTTTGACAGGTTTGTTTCTTGTCTATATTTTTTCGAATCTGAATAATGTAAGAATTATCATCATTGCAGCACCCAGCAGTAAACCGGCAATGGAATGGGGATTCCTACCCGGCGAAAATCGCGCTCTGCCGTATCGGCAATGCGCCAGACAACAACAAAAACCGAGGTTTTCAATGACAACTGCTTTACAGCAACCATCGCTTTCGAGCCAATGCATGGCCGAGTTTCTGGGTACTGCACTGCTCATCTTTTTTGGTACCGGCTGTGTCGCCGCGCTCAAAGTCGCGGGCGCCAGCTTCGGCCTGTGGGAAATCAGCATCATTTGGGGCGTCGGCGTGAGCATGGCGATCTACCTCACGGCCGGGGTTTCCGGCGCGCACTTGAACCCGGCTGTCAGCATCGCCCTGGCAATCTTCGCCGACTTTGAAAAGCGCAAACTGCCCTTCTATATTCTTGCGCAGATCGCTGGCGCCTTCTGCGGTGCGCTGTTGGTTTACACGCTGTACAGCAATCTATTCTTCGATTACGAACAAACTCACCAAATGGTTCGTGGCTCGGCCGCCAGCCTTGAGTTGGCTTCGGTGTTCTCGACCTTCCCGAACCCGGTGCTGTCGACGGCCCAGGCTTTCCTGGTCGAGATGATCATCACCGCGATCCTGATGGGCGTGATCATGTCCCTCACCGACGACAACAACGGCTTGCCGAAAGGCCCGCTGGCGCCGCTGCTGATCGGCTTGCTGATCGCCGTGATCGGCAGTTCGATGGGCCCCCTGACCGGGTTCGCGATGAACCCGGCGCGTGACTTCGGTCCGAAACTGATGACTTTCTTCGCTGGCTGGGGTGAAATTTCCTTCACTGGCGGCCGCGATATTCCGTACTTCCTGATTCCGATTTTTGCACCGATTGTCGGTGCCTGCCTCGGCGCTGCCGGGTATCGCGGGCTCATCGCCCGTCACCTGACCGGCGCCACACCTGCTACAAAGGATGCAGAACCGGCCATTGACGGCAAACCAAGAACTTCTTGAAACAGTCGGCGCAGGCTCCTGCCAATCCGAGCCTGCGCCACGGCCCACTCTCCCTTATTTCGTCCAAGGCAATCGACATGACCGACATTCAGAATAAGAACTACATCATTGCCCTCGATCAGGGTACGACCAGCTCCCGCGCGATCATTTTCGACCGCGATGCGAACGTGGTCTGCACCGCGCAGCGCGAGTTCGCCCAGCATTACCCGCAAGCCGGTTGGGTCGAACACGATCCGATGGAAATCTTCGCCACCCAAAGCGCGGTGATGGTTGAAGCGCTGGCGCAAGCCGGTCTGCATCACGATCAGGTCGCCGCCATCGGCATCACCAACCAGCGTGAAACCACTGTGGTCTGGGACAAGACCACCGGTCGCCCGGTGTACAACGCCATTGTCTGGCAGTGCCGCCGCAGCACCGAGATCTGCCAGCAGCTCAAGCGCGATGGCCATGAGCAATACATCAGCGACACCACCGGTCTGGTCACCGACCCGTACTTCTCCGGCACCAAACTGAAGTGGATCCTCGACAACGTCGAAGGCAGCCGCGAGCGTGCGCGCAACGGCGAACTGCTGTTCGGCACCGTCGATAGCTGGCTGATCTGGAAATTCACCGGCGGCAAGGTACACGTCACCGACTACACCAACGCCTCGCGCACCATGCTCTTCAACATCCATTCGCTGGAGTGGGATTCGAAGATGCTGGAAATCCTCGACATCCCGCGCGAAATGCTCCCGGAAGTGAAGGCCTCTTCGGAAATCTACGGTCGCACTAAAAGCGGCATCGCCATCGGCGGTATCGCCGGCGATCAACAAGCCGCCCTGTTCGGCCAGATGTGCGTCGAGCCAGGCCAGGCGAAAAACACCTACGGCACCGGTTGCTTCCTGCTGATGAACACTGGCGACAAAGCGGTGAAATCGCAGCACGGCATGCTTACCACCATCGCTTGCGGCCCGCGTGGCGAAGTCGCTTATGCACTGGAAGGCGCGGTATTCAACGGCGGTTCGACCGTGCAGTGGCTGCGTGATGAACTGAAGATCATCAACGACGCCCACGACACCGAATACTTCGCCAATAAAGTGAAGGACAGCAATGGCGTATACCTGGTACCGGCATTCACCGGTCTCGGCGCTCCGTACTGGGACCCGTATGCCCGTGGCGCGCTGTTCGGCCTGACACGCGGTGTGCGCGTCGATCACATCATCCGCGCCGCACTGGAATCGATCGCCTACCAAACCCGCGACGTGCTCGACGCCATGCAACAGGACTCCGGCGAACGCCTCAAAGCCCTGCGCGTGGACGGCGGCGCGGTAGCGAACAACTTCCTCATGCAGTTCCAGGCCGACATCCTCGGCACCCAGGTTGAGCGCCCGCAAATGCGCGAAACCACGGCACTCGGAGCCGCGTATCTGGCCGGTCTGGCGTGCGGTTTCTGGGGCAGCCTGGAGGAACTGCGTGGCAAAGCGGTAATCGAGCGCGAGTTCGAACCGAGCCTCGACGAAGTCGCCAAGGAGAAGCTGTATAAAGGCTGGAAAAAAGCCGTCAGCCGCACCCGCGACTGGGCGCGTGAAGACGCTGAATAAGCCAACCTTAGGACTGGCTAAAGCGGTCCAAACAGCGTGAAAGCGTAGCGAGCGAAGGCAAGCCAAGGCAAAAACAGGCGAGGACGCGGAGTTTACGGGTTTGTAAATGAGCAGTCCGAGCCTGTTTTTAACGCAGGATGGCCGAGCGCAGTAGCTTTCACGTTGTTTGGAAACTGGTCGGGAGCGGATTCCTGCGTCATCATGGGCAAATTTTGCACGGCAGCCCAAAGGAAGCCCCATGAATCTGCCTCCCCGTCAGCAGCAAATCCTCGAGCTGGTCCGCGAACGCGGCTATGTGAGCATCGAGGAAATGGCCACGCTGTTCGTTGTTACCCCGCAAACCATCCGCCGCGACATCAATCAGCTCGCGGAAGCCAATCTGCTGCGTCGCTACCATGGCGGCGCCGCCTATGATTCCAGCGTCGAAAACACTGCCTATGCGATGCGCGCCGATCAGATGCGCGATGAAAAACAACGCATCGGTGAAGCCATCGCCGCACAGATTCCCGATCACGCCTCGCTGTTCATCAATATCGGCACGACGACCGAGTCGATCGCCCGCGCCCTGCTCAATCACAACCACCTGAAGATCATCACCAACAACCTGCACGTAGCGTCGATGCTCAGTGCCAAGGATGACTTCGACGTGCTGCTGACCGGCGGCAACGTGCGTCGTGATGGCGGTGTGGTCGGTCAGGCGAGCGTGGATTTCATCAATCAGTTCAAGGTTGATTTTGCCCTGGTCGGGATCAGCGGCATCGATGAAGACGGCAGCTTGCTCGACTTCGATTATCAGGAAGTGCGGGTTTCGCAGGCGATCATTGCCAATGCGCGACAGGTGATTCTGGCGGCGGACTCGAGCAAGTTCGGGCGTAATGCGATGATTCGGTTGGGGCCGATTAGTTTGATTGATTGTTTGGTGACGGATCAGCAGCCGGTGCCGGCGTTGGCGCAGTTGTTGAGTCAGCACAAGATTCGTCTGGAAGTGGTTTAACCCCCTCGATTCATTGTCTGCACCGTCGCCTTCGCGAGCAAGCCCGCTCCCACACGGGGTACGCATTCCAAATGTGGGAGCGGGCTTGCTCGCGAAGAGGCCTTCACAAACGGCACACCTCTAGCGCCTTCGCGCGCATTTAATGTTCGAAAATTTTCTTTTCCCTGCCCTTCGATGAGTTTTTTCAATCGAACGTGACTGGCTGCGCGCGTCTTTATGGGCTACCATTTTCGCAAATGAACATTAATGTTCGATTTCCAAGACAGAAAATCAAAAGAGCCCGAGGCCAGCCGATGTCCACCTCTACCTTGCGTACGCCCCCAATCTCCGAGATCTACGACATCGCCGTCATCGGCGGCGGGATCAATGGCGTGGGAATCGCAGCGGATGCCGCCGGTCGCGGTCTCTCGGTGTTCCTTTGCGAAAAGGACGACCTCGCCAGCCACACTTCGTCGGCCAGCAGCAAGCTGATCCACGGTGGCCTGCGCTACCTCGAACATTACGAATTCCGTCTGGTGCGTGAAGCGTTGGCCGAGCGCGAAGTGTTGCTGGCCAAGGCGCCGCACATCGTCAAGCCTATGCGTTTCGTGTTGCCGCACCGTCCGCACCTGCGTCCGGCGTGGATGATTCGTGCCGGCCTGTTCCTGTATGACAACCTCGGCAAACGCGAAAAACTGCCGGGTTCGAAAAGCCTGAAGTTCGGCGCCGACAGCGCGTTGAAAAGCGAAATCAAGAAAGGCTTCGAATACTCCGATTGCTGGGTCGACGACGCCCGCCTCGTAGTACTCAATGCCATGGCCGCCCGCGAAAAAGGCGCCCACGTGCACACCCAGACCCGTTGCGTTAGCGCCCGGCGCGCCAAAGGCCTGTGGCACCTGAACCTGGAACGTGCCGACGGCAGCCTGTTTTCGATCACCGCCAAGGCACTGGTCAACGCGGCAGGCCCGTGGGTTGCCAAGTTCATCCGTGATGACCTGAAGATGGAATCGCCGTACGGCATCCGTCTGATTCAGGGCAGCCACGTCATCGTGCCGAAACTGTACGAAGGCGATCACGCGCACATTCTGCAAAACGAAGATCAGCGCATCGTTTTCACCATTCCGTACCTGAACCACTTCACTCTGATCGGCACCACCGACCGTGAATACACCGGTGATCCGGCGAAAGTGGCAATCACCGATGGCGAAACCGAGTACTTGCTGAAAGTGGTCAACGCGCACTTCAAGCAGCAGATCAGCCGCGACGACATTCAACACAGCTACTCGGGCGTACGCCCGCTGTGCAACGACGAATCCGACAACCCGTCGGCCGTTACCCGCGACTACACCCTGGCCTTGTCGGGCAACAGCGAAGAAGCGCCACTGCTTTCGGTTTTTGGCGGCAAGCTGACCACCTACCGCAAACTCGCCGAATCGGCGATGGCGCAACTGCTGCCGTTCTTCACCCAGATGCGCCCGAGCTGGACAGCCACGGCCACCCTGCCCGGCGGCGAAGACATGACCACGCCACAGGCCTTGAGCGCACTGATTCGCGACAAGTTCGACTTCGTGCCGAGCGAGATCGCGCGTCGCTGGTCGACCACCTACGGCAGCCGCACCTGGCGCATGCTCGAAGGCGTGGAAACCCTCGCCGACATGGGCGAACACCTCGGTGGCGGGCTCTACACCCGCGAAGTCGACTACCTGTGCAGCGAAGAGTGGGCGACCACTGCGCACGACATTCTCTGGCGCCGTAGCAAGCTGGGGTTGTTCACCACTCCGGCTGAGCAGGAGAAGCTTGCGGCGTATCTGGGTAAGGTCGAACACAACCGTAGCAAGATTGAAGCGGCGTGATCTGAACATCGGTTAAACAAAAAGCCCCTGAATCGTAAGGTTCAGGGGCTTTTTTGTTTTGTGGGTTTTATTGAATCTGATTGAGTCAGTCAGATCTTTTTCCCCTCACCCCAGCCCTCTCCCCCAAGGGGTAGAGGGGGAAGGGAGCCGATCTTCATGGGCTTCAAGATCTAAGTTCGACTCGTTATCTCACGTCGGCGTAACTCCACCATCCACCCCGGTCAGTCCCCTCTCCCTCCGGGAGAGGGCTAGGGTGAGGGGCTCTTCACCGTTCGGTTTTCCGAACGAGACTCCCTGGTCAATTCGGTTAACCGGATCCACCCATACAAAAAAATCCGCCATAGAACTTTAATCACCTTATAAATCATCAACTTAACCAATCGAGACTGGTCTGGCACGACTCATGCTCTACACTCTCTCGACGAATGCCTGTTGAGCCAACACTTCAGGAGCCGTCAGGCATTCGAAGCACAAAAGGGCCGACGAACTGGCTCCATAAAAAAAACAATGTCGAGGAAAATTTGATGCGCATCGTTCCCCATATCCTGGGCGCAGCCATTGCTGCCGCTCTGATCAGCACGCCAGTTTTCGCCGCCGAACTCACCGGCACCCTGAAGAAAATCAACGAATCCGGCACCATCACGCTCGCTCACCGCGACAGCTCCATTCCGTTTTCCTACATTGCAGACGCTTCGGGCAAACCAGTGGGCTACTCCCACGACATTCAGATGGCTATCGTTGAAGCCCTGAAAAAAGACCTGAACAAACCCGACCTGCAAGCCAAGTACAACCTCGTCACCTCGCAAACCCGTATCCCGCTGATCCAGAACGGCACCGCGGACCTCGAGTGCGGCTCCACCACCAATAACACCGAACGCGCTCAGCAAGTCGACTTCACCGTCAACATCTTCGAAATCGGCACCCGTCTGCTGGTCAAGAAAGACAAGGATGGCAAGCCGTCCTACGCTGACTTTGCCGACCTGAAAGGCAAGAACGTCGTGACCACCGCCGGCACCACGTCCGAGCGCATCATCAAAGCGATGAACGCCGACAAGCAGATGGGCATGAACGTCATCTCCGCCAAGGACCACGGCGAATCCTTCAACATGCTGGAAAGCGGCCGCGCCGTTGCCTTCATGATGGACGACGCCCTGCTGGCCGGCGAAGAAGCCAAGGCCAAGAAGCCTGATGACTGGGTCATCACCGGTACTCCACAGTCCTTCGAAGCCTACGCCTGCATGGTTCGCAAAGACGACCCGGCCTTCAAGAAAGCCGTGGATGACGCAATTGTCGGCCTGTACAAGTCCGGCGAGATCAACAAGATCTACAGCAAGTGGTTCGAGAGCCCGATCCCACCTAAAGGCCTGAACCTCAACTTCCCGATGAGCGACAAGGTCAAGGAGCTGATCGCCAATCCGAGCGACAAGCCAGCGCCTGACGTAAAAATCTGACTCTGATCTAACCTTATCGCCTGAGGGAACCGACTCTCCCTCAGGCGTCAGTTACTACCTGCTGGCTTTGTTTTGGAACACTCGACCTGGCGGTTTCCGAGCCGATCGCGTGTGCCTGGCGTTCAACGTCGGGCGGGAAAGGATCTTCCCCAAACAGGTACTTGTACATCGATCGATCTCGAGGGGAGACCCTAATGAATTACAACTGGGACTGGGGCGTGTTCTTCAAGTCCACCGGCGTTGGCAGCGAGACTTATCTCGACTGGTACATCGCGGGTCTGGGCTGGACCATTGCTATCGCTGTCGTGGCATGGATTGTCGCCTTGTTGCTTGGCTCCGTTCTGGGGGTCATGCGTACCGTGCCGAACCGCATCGTATCGGGCATCGCGACCTGCTACGTCGAACTGTTTCGTAACGTGCCGCTGCTGGTTCAGCTGTTCATCTGGTACTTCCTGGTACCCGACCTGCTGCCGCAAAACCTGCAGGACTGGTACAAGCAAGACCTCAACCCGACCACCTCGGCGTACCTGAGCGTTGTCGTCTGCCTGGGTCTGTTCACCGCCGCCCGCGTCTGCGAGCAAGTGCGTACCGGCATCCAGGCGCTGCCTCGCGGCCAAGAGTCCGCCGCCCGCGCCATGGGCTTCAAGCTGCCGCAGATCTACTGGAACGTGCTGCTGCCCCAGGCCTACCGCATCATCATTCCGCCGCTTACCTCGGAATTCCTCAACGTCTTCAAGAACTCCTCCGTGGCGTCCTTGATCGGCCTGATGGAACTGCTGGCGCAAACCAAACAGACCGCCGAATTCTCGGCCAACCTGTTTGA
Source organism: Pseudomonas helmanticensis (assembly GCF_900182985.1). Lineage (NCBI taxonomy): Bacteria > Pseudomonadati > Pseudomonadota > Gammaproteobacteria > Pseudomonadales > Pseudomonadaceae > Pseudomonas > Pseudomonas helmanticensis. Next base: position 1,166,989 of record NZ_FXUY01000002.1, read on the forward strand.
AGCCTTCACCCTGGCCACGCTGATCTACTTCACCCTGAACATGAGCCTGATGTTGCTGATGCGCATGGTCGAGAAGAAAGTCGCGGTGCCCGGCCTGATCTCCGTGGGGGGTAAATAATGGACTTCGATTTCAGCGGCATCATCCCCGCTATCCCGGGCCTGTGGAACGGCATGGTCATGACCTTGCAGTTGATGGTCATGGGCGTGGTCGGCGGCATCGTGTTGGGGACGATCCTGGCACTGATGCGCCTGTCGTCCAGCAAACTGCTGTCACGCGTGGCCGGCGCTTATGTGAACTACTTCCGCTCGATCCCGCTGCTGCTGGTGATCACCTGGTTCTACCTGGCGGTGCCGTTCGTGCTGCGCTGGATCACCGGCGAAGACACGCCGATTGGCGCGTTCACCTCCTGCGTCGTGGCTTTCATGATGTTCGAAGCCGCGTACTTCTGTGAAATCGTCCGGGCCGGCGTGCAGTCGATCCCCAAAGGCCAGATGGCCGCCGCGCAGGCGATGGGCATGAGCTACGGCCAGACCATGCGCCTGATCATCCTGCCTCAGGCGTTCCGCAAGATGACCCCGTTGCTGCTGCAACAGTCGATCATTCTGTTCCAGGACACCTCGCTGGTTTACACCGTGGGCCTGGTGGACTTCCTCAACTCCGCCCGCTCCAACGGCGACATCATTGGCCGCTCCAACGAGTTCCTGATTTTCGCCGGTGTCGTCTACTTCATCATCAGCTTTTCCGCCTCGCTGCTGGTCAAGCGTCTGCAAAAAAGGTTCGCCGTATGATCTCTATCAAGAACATCAACAAGTGGTATGGGGACTTCCAGGTGCTGACTGATTGCAGCACCGAGGTCAAAAAAGGCGAAGTGATCGTGGTCTGCGGCCCGTCCGGTTCGGGTAAATCGACCCTGATCAAATGCGTCAATGCGCTGGAGCCGTTCCAGAAAGGCGACATCGTCGTCGACGGTACTTCAATTGCCGACCCAAAGACCAATCTGCCAAAACTGCGTTCGCGCGTGGGCATGGTGTTCCAGCATTTCGAACTGTTCCCGCACCTGACCATCACCGAAAACCTGACCATTGCGCAGATCAAAGTGTTGGGCCGCAGCAAGGAAGAGGCGACCAAGAAAGGTCTGCAGTTGCTTGAGCGCGTCGGCTTGTCCGCACACGCCCACAAATATCCGGGGCAACTGTCCGGTGGTCAGCAACAGCGCGTGGCGATTGCCCGTGCGCTGGCGATGGACCCGATCGTCATGCTGTTCGACGAACCGACCTCGGCGCTCGACCCGGAAATGGTTAACGAAGTACTCGACGTGATGGTGCAACTGGCCCACGAAGGCATGACCATGATGTGCGTGACCCACGAAATGGGCTTCGCCCGTAAAGTGGCCGACCGGGTGATTTTCATGGACGCCGGCAAGATCATCGAAGACTGCCCGAAAGAGGAATTCTTCGGCGACATCAGCGCCCGCTCCGAACGCGCGCAGCACTTCCTCGAGAAAATCCTGCAGCACTAAAACCACCACCGCCGGCCCCCTGTAGGAGCTGCCGCAGGCTGCGATCTTTTGACTTTGTTTTTAAAGATCAAAAGATCGCAGCCTACGGCAGTTCCTACAGGGGAATGGCAAGGTCTGTTGTGGTGGTTGACCCAAGGCATCTGTGATGAAATGCGACCCCAATCTCTATCGCGCCGCGCCGCCATCACTTGCCGTGAAGCCCCGTCTGATTCGTCATTTGTTCCTGCCGCCGCTGATCATCACCCTGATGATCGGACTGGGTTTCATCGGCTTCTGGACCAGTGAACATTTCGGCATCCGCAGCCTCGGCGAGAACGGCCAGCGTCAGTTGGAATTGCACGCCCGCGCCGTCGAAAGCGAGATCAGCAAATACACCTATCTGCCCAGCCTGCTGGAACTCGAAACCAGTGTCCCGCAGTTGCTGGCCGACCCGACCCCGGAACACCGGCAAACGGTCAACGCCTACCTTGAAGGCCTGAACCGGCGCAGCCGCAGTCGGGCCATCTACGTGATGGACACCACCGGCCGTGTCATGGCCACCAGCAACTGGCGCGATGTCGACAGTTATCTCGGTGAAGACCTGTCCTTCCGCGCCTACTTTCAGCGCGCCGTGCGTGGCGAACCTGGTCGTTTCTACGGGATCGGCAGCACCAATGGCGAGCCGGGTTACTACCTCGCCCACGGCCTCGAAGAACACGGCAAGATCATTGGCGTCGCCGTGGTCAAGGTGCGCCTGGAAGCCATGGAAGAACGCTGGCAGCGAGCGCGTCTCGAAGCGTTCGTCAGCGATGAAAACGGCATCATCATTCTCTCCAGCGATCCCGCCCGACGGCTCAAGTCAGTCATTCCGCTGAGCGAAGAGACCAAAGAGAAACTCGCCCGCAGCCTGCAGTATTACTGGTTCCCGCTCAATGAACTGCAACCGCTGGCGCGCGAGACGTTGTCTGAGGGTGTGGAGAAACTCACCTTCCCCGCCAACAGCGAACTGCAGTCCGACGAAGACGACATCAGCTATCTGGCGCAAACCCGGCCACTGACCGACACACCGTGGAATTTCACCCTGCTCACGCCGTTGCAGGATCTGCGCCGCGAAGCGATCAACCAGGGCATTCTCGTCGCCGTCGCGTTTGCGCTGGTGGCGTTCCTGCTGATCGCCTGGAACGAGCGGCGCAAGGTCATCGCCACCCGCCTCGCCGCCCGCGAGGCCTTGCAGGAAGCCAACAATCAACTGGAGCGTCGGATTACCGAACGCACCACCGACCTGCGCGCGAGCAACGAGCGTCTGAAGAGTCAGATCCGCGAACGCCGTCAGGCCGAAGAGACCTTACGCCGCGCGCAGGATGAGCTGGTGCAGGCCGGCAAGCTTGCGGCGATCGGCCAGATGTCGACCAGCATCGCCCACGAATTGAACCAGCCACTGGCAGCGATGCGCACGCTGTCCGGCAATACCATTCGCTTTCTGGAGCGCGGCCAACTCGATGTCGCCAGTACCAATCTGAAGACCATCAACGACTTGATCGATCGTATGGGCCGCATCACCGCCAGCCTGCGCTCGTTCGCCCGGCGCGGCGACAATCAGGGCCAGGCCAGCCTCGGCAAAGCTGTCGACGCGGCGCTGCAAGTGCTCGGCGCTCGGGTCGAAAGCGCCGCGTTGCAGGTGCATCGGCAATTCATCGACGTCCAGGTGCAGATCGACCAGACCCGCCTCGAACAGATTCTGGTCAACCTGATCGGCAACGCCCTCGACGCCATGCAGGCGCAACCACAACCTGAACTGTGGCTGGAGGGCGAAGAATTCAACGGCAAGTATCGCCTGCGTGTACGCGACAACGGGCACGGCATCGATGCCGAAGCGCGCAAGCATCTGTTCGAACCGTTCTTTACAACCAAACTTGGCGAACAGGGCCTGGGTCTCGGCTTGACCCTTTCCGCCAGCTTCGCCGCCGCCACCGGCGGGCATCTGGGTGTCGAACACCCGGCCAGCGGTGGTACCACCTTTGCCCTCAGTTTACCGTTGGTAAGCCCTACACCTGCCGAGCCAATATGAACCCCGAACTTAGTGTGCTGATCGTCGAAGACGACCCCCATGTGCTGCTCGGCTGCCAGCAGGCGCTGACGCTGGAAGACATTCCCTGCGTCGGCGTCGGCAGTGCCGAAGAAGCGCTGGAACGGGTCGGCGACAACTTTGCCGGCATCGTCATCAGCGACATTCGCCTGCCAGGCATCGATGGCCTGGAACTGCTGACCCGCCTCAAGCAACGTGATCGCAGCCTGCCGGTGGTATTGATCACCGGCCACGGCGACATTTCCATGGCTGTCGGCGCGATGCAGAAAGGCGCCTACGACTTCATGGAGAAACCGTTCTCGCCGGAACGTCTGGTCGATGTCGCACGGCGAGCGCTGGAGCAACGCAGCCTTGCCCGCGAAGTGTCGTCGCTGCGCCGGCAACTGGCCGAACGCGATTCCCTTGAAGGCCGCATCATCGGTCGCTCACCGGCCATGCAGAACCTGCGCGAACTGATCGCCAACGTCGCCGACACTTCGGCCAACGTATTGATCGAAGGCGAGACCGGCACCGGCAAGGAACTGGTCGCGCGTTGCCTGCACGATTTCAGTCGTCGTCACAGCAAACAGTTCGTCGCGCTGAACTGCGGCGGTCTGCCGGAGAACCTCTTCGAAAGCGAGATTTTCGGCCACGAGGCCAACGCCTTCACCGGCGCGGGCAAACGGCGCATCGGCAAGATCGAACACGCCGACGGCGGCACGCTGTTCCTCGACGAAGTGGAAAGCATGCCGCTGCCGTTGCAGATCAAATTGCTGCGCGTGTTGCAGGAGCGCACTCTCGAACGCCTCGGTTCGAACCAGAGCGTGGCGGTGGATTGCCGGGTGATCGCGGCGACCAAATCCGACCTCGACGAATCGAGCAAGTCCGGCGAATTCCGTAGCGATCTGTACTATCGACTCAACGTGGTGACGCTGGAATTGCCGCCACTGCGCGAGCGCCGCGAAGACATCCTGCAGCTGTTCGAACACTTCACCCAACAGTCGGCCTTGCGTTTTGATCGCGCGCTGCCGGAGCTGGACAACCAGACCCTGTCAAATTTGATGAGCCACGACTGGCCGGGCAACGTGCGTGAACTGCGCAACGTCGCCGAGCGTTTTGCCCTCGGTTTGCCAGCGTTCAAGAAGTCCGGTGCCAGCAGTGGCGCACAGGGCCTGGCATTCGCCGAAGCGGTGGAAGCGTTCGAGCGCAACCTGCTCAACGACGCCTTGCAGCGCAGCGGCGGCAACCTGACCCAGGCGAGTCTCGAGCTGGGCATGGCCAAGACCACGCTGTTCGACAAAGTCAAAAAATACGGCCTGAGCCATTAAGCGAGAACCACGTGGACCTGATTTTCAAAGCCTTGTTGGGCGCAGCGGTGGTGGTGATCATCGCAGCGCTGTCGAAAACCAGAAACTATTACATCGCCGGGCTGATACCGCTGTTTCCGACGTTTGCGCTGATTGCGCATTACATCGTTGGCAAGGGGCGCTCGATTGAAGATCTGAAGACCACGATCGTGTTCGGCATGTGGTCGATCATTCCGTACTTTATCTATCTGGCGACGCTGTACGTGATGGTTGATCGATTGCGGCTTGAAGCGTCACTGGCCGTGGCGGCGGTGGCGTGGTTGATGGCCGCCACTGTTTTGGTGACCGTTTGGGTTCGGCTGCACAGCTGACCCTCACCCCAGCCCTCTCCCAGAGGGAGAGGGGGCCGACCGAGGTGTCGCTCAAGTTACATCGACCTGAAAAACCGAGTCGATTATGGCTTCAGCGAAGCACCCTCAGGTCGGCGTATCACTCCAGCATCCCCCATTCAGTCCCCTCTCCCTCTGGGAGAGGGCTAGGGTGAGGGGCTTTTGCTCTTCAGTTGACGGTGCCGCCCTTGGACTCGGCCATGATCTGCCGAATCGCCCCGACAAATGTCTCCACCGGCTGCCCGCCCGTCACCGCGTACTGACCGTTGAACACCACCGTCGGCACCGAACTCACTCCGCGTTGCAGCCACAGCTGCTCTTCTTCACGCACCTCATCGGCGAACTTGTCCGACGCCAGAATCGTCTCCGCACGCTGGCGATCCAGGCCGACACTCTCGGCGATCTGCACCAGTTGCCGGTGATCCGACGGATTGCCGCCATCGCTGAAATAGGCCTTGAACAACGCCTCTTTCAACGGCAACTGCGCACCTTCAAGCGCCGCCCAATGCAACAAGCGGTGCGCATCGAAAGTGTTGTAGATGCGGCTGTTGCCATCGGTGCGAAAGGCAAATCCAAGCTCGGCACCCCGCGCACGAATCGCCTCGCGATTCTTTTGCGACTGCTCCGGCGTCGAGCCGTATTTTTCCTGGATGTGTTCGGCGATGTTCTGCCCGTCAGTGCCCATTTTCGGATTCAACTCGAACGGCTGGAAACGGATCTCGGCCTGCACTTCGTTGCGCAGAATCTCCAGCGCTTCAAGCAAGCCATACAAGCCGACGACACACCACGGGCAAGAGACGTCGCTGACAAAATCGATCTTCAAAGCAGAACTCATCACACACCTCGCAGGGGAATTCGTGAGGGAAAGTTCGCACGATACACCCTGACGCCCCTGTAGGAGCTGCCGCAGGCTGCGATCTTTTGACTTTGTTTTTCAAGATCAAAAGATCGCAGCCTGCGGCAGCTCCTACACGGGGAATGCGTTCCAATGTGGAAGCGAGCCTGCTCGCGATAAGGCGCCGCAACCCCTGGTTACAGCAGATTCCCGCCCACCACCGGCTCAATCTGCGCCCAGTGCGAAGTGTCTTCACGATGCGCCTGCAAATACGGCAGCACCGCCGCCAGCAACGGCTCTTTGAACGCCTCTTGAAAACGATGCGCCAGACCCGGAATCAGCTTCAACTGACTGCCGCGAATATGCGCCGCCAGATGCACGCCATGCATCACCGGCAGCAATGGATCTGCCGTGCCATGCACCACCAGCGTCGGCACCCGCAACTGATTGAGCAGCGCCACCCGGCTCGGTTCGGCGAGGATCGCCATGATCTGCCGCTTCACGCCCTCAGGATTGAACGCGCGGTCGTAGGACGCCGCCGCCTGTTGCAGCAATGCTTGCCGATCGTCACTGACCGCCGGGCTACCCAGTGCTGCCAACAAATCAGCCTGCTGCTCCAGCGCGGCCTGCCGATTCGGTGCGCCGCGTCGCGACAGCAATTGCACCAGCGCCGCGCTCGGCGCCGGCAACCCTTCGGCGCCGGAAGTGGTCATGATCAGCGTCAGGCTCTCGACTCGCTGCGGCGCCATCGCCGCCATGTGCTGGGCGATCATCCCGCCCATGCTGGCACCCAGCACATGAAATTGCTCGACGTGCAGCGCATCCATCAAACCCAACGCATCGTCGGCCATGTCGGTCAGGCTATAGGGCGCCGCCACTGGCAGACCAAGTTTGTAGCGCAGCACTTCAAACGTCAGGTTGGCCTCGGCCGGTGCCTGGCGCCAGGTCGACAGACCGACATCGCGGTTGTCGTAGCGGATCACCCGAAAGCCTTGCTGACACAGAGCCACCACGACTTCATCCGGCCAATGGATCAACTGCCCGCCCAGCCCCATCACCAACAGCAACGCCGGATCCGAGGCGCGACCGATGCTCTGGTACGCCAGGCTCACCTGCGCCAGATCGACCCTTTCGGTCGGTACATTGACATCGCAACGCGAAGCCGCCATCGACGGCAGGCCGAACATGAGCGCGGCCAACAGGAAAAATAAACGCATGAAAAACACCGAAACGCAGAACCCCAGTAGAGCGCGAGTCTGATGAAGTTTGTTCAAGCGCGCTGCCACAGTTGCGTGACAGTTTGATGAAGTTTGCCGAATGGTCATGCACTCATGCTCGCGACAACCCGCGTGACCTCGACACTTTTTGAAACGAACGCGGCAAAAAGCGATAAATATGTACCGCAGATGCCAGTGACGGCTCGCCTCTAATGGCATGAAGACCGGGATTAGCCGGCCTTCATGTTTTCTGGAGCCTGTCGCATGTCCGATACCCCTTCTACGGCCGATTTCGGCCTGGACCAGCCTCTGCGGTCGAACCTCGATCAAAACCTTTACCTGAGCGCTGGCGCACGTCTGCGTAACTGTCACCGCCAGTGGCTGGACCTCATGGCCCGGTTTCCGACCGGCAGCGACCGCGACTGGAGCCTGCGTGCAACCGGCACACCACTGTCGCGCCGGGATCAGGCCCTGCGCATCTACCGTCAGCATTTCGAGGCGGCCAGCCAGATCGCCTGTGCAGAAGGGGTGATCAGCATCGGACAATTGCAGACATTATCGGCGGCCGTCGATCCTTCAACAGCGGTCACACCCGACGTGCATATCGCGCAGCTTCAGCTCAAACGTGCCGATGACAGCCACGTCTCGTTGCCGGGTGCATTGCTATTGCGCATTGGCAACGATTCGCCCGGCTGTCATCTGTATCTGCCTTCATACTCGCCAGCCTTGAGTCTCTTCAGGCGACACGCCGATCTGCAGCGCTGGCTGATCGAACATTGCCAGAAACACAGCCGGCTGCCGCGACTGGAGGCAGTAATGCTGGCAGAAGTCGCGCTCGATCTCGACCCACTCAAGTGCAACCTCGAATTACTTTTCAATCTGTTGCCCAATGCGCACCCTTCGCCCACATGGCCCGACTTGTCGAGCCTGATCGCCGAACCACCCTTGCCAACTCCCGATGAAGCAGTGCCTGTCGACGACCCGGCCCTGTTCGGTCTGCTGAACCCCGACATTCCTTTCAGCCAGCGCAGCCAGGCATTGGCCCTTGAACAGAAAGCCCTCGAACAGTTACTCGGCGATGCCGTGGCTGCCAGCCTGAACACCCCGCAGCGGCAGAAACTGACGCAACAGTTCGACGCCTTGAGCGAGGCGCAAAACGCCAGCCATAACGCGGCTTCAGCGTTGCTCGAGCACCGCGCTCCGCTGAAAATGCTCGAACTGCGTCACGCCACCAATGCCCATTACCACTCCCTGCATCAGGCCCGCTTGCGCGGCTTGCGCGCCGAGGTCGAACTGCAACTGACGCTCAATCAGCTCTCCGTCGATGAGCACCAGCGAATCATTGCCTTGCTGGACGCGCCCGAGCAGACACTGAGTTCCCCGGAAACGGTAATTGCCCGTGTGACTCTGTCGGCAATGGCAGATGACCACTCGAAGGTTGAAGATCTAACCGGTGTCCTGGTCATCGCCGCACCCTGGGCGCTGGAGCCGGATGCCACTGAAAGCCTGTTGCTCTACTGGCCCGGGCAGTTCGGCGGACTGCAGCGGTTCAGTTCTCGCCAGGCGCTGGAACAAAAGCTGTTCAAGCACTCGGCCAATGACCAGAAATCACTGTTGCAACTGACGCCGGTAATCGGCAATCCGTTCGTTTGGGTACTTGAACAGCAGTTGTATCAATGCGAGCAGCAGGCAGCGACCGTCATCAGTGACAATCCACTGCCCTCCCATGCCAGAGAACGGGCGGCCGCGATGGAACAACTGCGCGAACAACATCTCACACGTCTGACCGTGCCCTCGTCCCAGGCACGCGAACTGGCATTCGCCTATCGTCTCGAACAGGAACGCACCGCTGCCCTGGCCGGGAACCTGCCGGCCTGGCTGGACAAACTGGAGAATGCACAAGTTACGCGCATCAAAACGTTGATCCGTGACTACCTCCACGCCATGCAGCGCTCCCATACATTGCTCGAACGCGATCTTCCAGCGCGATCTGCCTTCGGCAAAAAACGCATTGACGCTCGACTGCGCAAGGATTTCTCGCTCAAGCGAAGCGTGACCGTGACGCTGGATTTGCCCGACAGCACCGCCTGGCAGAAAACCCTGATCGACGGCGCAGCGCCCGGCACACCGCAACGCAACACTCTGGTAGGGAGTCTTCGGCGCAGCGAAATGCTGCTCGATGAACTGGCGCAAGACAACATAGACCAGGCGATGTGGTGGCGGCTGTCATTCCTGCGGGTCAAGGTCAGCGCCGAAGATGAGCAGGATCGAAAAGCGGTGGAAAGCGGATTGACTCCGGCTTATTTGCGCAAGTCATTAACGGATCTGGACCTGGCCGGAAATTATGAATCTCTTGTCCGTCAGGCCTTTCTGGGAGCGCCCGACGAATCAGCGTTCGACCTGGCGTATCGGCGCGAATGCCTTAGTGAGCCGTTGAGGCTGATGCTCAAGCTGCAAGGCGAGTTCGCCGTACTGCAACGGCATATCGACAGTGCCGGACACGCGTTGCTGAAGATTGCCATCGATGCCTCGACGCGGGAGGCGTATACCGTCAACGGCAAACGTATCGTGCTGTTGCCTGCACATCTGACCGTCGGCGGCACGGACACCGCCCATCAGGGACCGAGCACCCTGGCCGGGGTGACGTTTATCGTCGAACAGGTCAGCGGTTTGACGCTGCTGTATTTGCCGGACAGCACCGACGGCGTTTTCCTGCGCCAGTACGCCACGCTGGAAGAGGCACGTCTGGATCTGTTCAAACGTTGCGTAGACGCGAGCATGGTCAACTACTTGGCCGGGCGCACCTTGAGCGGCGATTTTGCCACCCATGTCAGCCGGATCAATGAGGCGCAACTGCGCAATTTCCACGCGCTGATCGGCACCGGGCTGGCCTGGCCAACCTCGACGTCACTGGCCACGCACCTGCTCGATGTGCACATGGGCCGAGTGCTGGAAGCTCATCGCAGCAGTTCTCGCTCCAATGACGCTTTGTATCTGGAAACATGCGCACTGAAGTCCGGCACGCTGTTCAACTACCTGAAAATGGCTGTGGGCATGCTGCCATTCATCGGCGCTTCGGTCGCCCTGTATGACGCTTGGAACAGCGCCAATCTGGCGGTTGCGGCGTTTCTGCGCGGAGACATCGGGCACGGTCTGGCGGAAGTCGAATCGGTGTTGTTGTCCCTGATCGATGCCGCCATGGATATTCTTCCAGGCACGGTCTCGGTACCCGCCGCCGTTCGCCTGATACCCCGCCAGCGCCGCGTGACAGCATTGACAACAAAGTCCGGTGCCATGCCGACCTCATGGCAATGGGCGCGCCAGTCACTCGATCGTTTCAAGGGCTACGAGTATGAGTTCGAGATTTCCCTGACGGGTCTGCGAACCGATAGCCACGGCATTTATCGCAATGTCTATCGCCATCCCGATGGGGACTTCATGGTGCGTCAGGGTCGCATCTACCGCATTGAGTTGCACGACACCCCGCGCGGCTGGAGGCTCTATGGCACGTGGGCGCGCTCCTATAAACAGCCGATCGCCCTTGATGAGGCCGGTCAATGGAACACCCATTACGCCGTGCATGGCACGTTGATGGACGGCGGCGGTGCCGGCGGTGGCGCGGCCATCGGGCATTTGGCCAATGGCCTCGACCCGCTCTGGCCCGAATCCATCCGTCAGTGGTTGCCGCGCTGGTGGACCGATCGCCAACTGCGCAGGCAACTGACCCTGACCAACACTGCCGATGCCTGTATCCGGCGCCTTGATAGCCAGACGCGAAGCTCCAACCAACTTCTGGAGCGTTACAACCAACTGTCCATTACCGAGCGAAAAACTCTGGAAGCGACGGTCGACGCAGCCTGTATCAACGATATCGAACTGGCTCAGGAGCTATACCAGAATGTTGCCGAACTAATGCCGCTGAGTCATGGTGGAAAACGCCAGCTCCTCAAAGACATTCAAAGTCGCTGCGCATGGATGCAGGTTGATCGGTCATTGCAGCGCGAGACCATTTCCCGCCAACGCCTGCTTGAGCATCTGGACAATGTCGATGAACTCGTGGCGCAGTCTGATGCGACGCCCGTCGATAACACTCCAGCCCATGTCAGCCTCATGGCACAACGCAAGATTGTGCGCAAAAACTTCCTCAAGGAGTTCGATCACCAGCACGGGCTCATCGAACAGGCCAATCTGTGGAATAGCCGCATCACCAACAAGACGCATAAAGCCAAAATGACGGCGGAACTCGCGCCGCTCAACCTGAGGTTTGGCGAAACCACGCACTATTACCTCAGAACCGCGCACCTTCTGGAGATCATTACCCACTACGAGGCGGTCGCCGACCTGTCCTGGGTCTACTTTCACGTGCAACTCAAAGAAGCCCGGGTCAAGGTCGGACGTGCGCTGCTGACGCAACATCATTTACCTCAAGTTCATGCCAGCCTTGCCCAACGCAACCGTGTGATCGAGGACTGCCTGGAAATCTACGCCGGCTTTCGCCGTCAGTTGAACGCCTGGACGCTGGGTTATCCGCAGCACCTGGATCTCGAGCAGGTCAAGGCGTTTCTCGACGGTCTGACCCAGGTTGAACAGCATGCCCGTCAAGCGATCAAGCAACGTCCCGCGATCAAACCCAAAGAAGCGGGCGGCAAGCAGTTGTTTGAAACCGAGGACAACCAATTGCTGATCGGTATCGAAAGTATTGATGCCGGGACCCGGCAAAAGCGGTTCACCATCGCAGGACTCGACGGTTACCGGGAAACCTGGCTGCCGCGTTCGAGCGGCAAGTACCATCTGGACGCGCAACCCGCGGCCTCTGCTCAATCCTTGCCAACCAACGTACAACCCCTGCTGAGCGAAGCCCGCAAGCGTCTCGCCGCCTTACCCGCCTATAACAGCAAAGTCACCGGTTACGCGCGCCAGGACATGCTGCCAATCGATCTGGAACACATGCTCGGCAGTGAATCGACAGAACTGAGTACCCGTGCGAACGCCATCGCGCGGCTTTCGCCAGACGAGCCGCTGGTCGTGCAATTGCAGGACAAGGCTCAGGAGTTGGTAAGCCTCGGCCGTACGTTGCGCATCGACCAGTCACTGCGCAGCAGAACACCTACCGAGGGATATCTGGACTATCTGCTGCAACAGAAAAAAGTCGATATCCGCAAGGAAGGCGCACTGCGCGCACTGGGCAAACGAGTCGACGGGCGCAAAGACTTTCTCCAGGAGTACGAGGTGCGCGATCTGACCGCTAATCCGCCACGCGCGCTCTGGTATGCGCACTTTCACTACACGTCGGACAAAGTACCTTTCGAGGACTTCGTCAAAGCCCACTTGAAACTGCCCGAGCAGCGCAACCTTGGTCTGCAATGGCAGCAGGCGCAGGCAGCAAGTGGCGCGCAGGTCGAGGCGATCTGGCGTGGCGATGTCGGTAGAGCGCTGGGCATTCGGCACTTTTCAAAGCTGTAGGTAAAAGCGGCGGAGCATCGCCGGTGCTCCGCCGACATACCCCCCGGACACGAAGAAAGGCATGCTGGTCGACAGCTTCACCAACATGAGACAAACTCACCGCAATCACTCTTATCACAAATTTGTTTCATGGAGCCTGCAGTGCTTGAAATCCGTCATCTGAAAACCCTGCACGCCCTGCGCGAAGCCGAAAGCCTGGTCGACGCCGCCGACCGTCTGCACCTGACCCAATCGGCCCTGTCCCACCAGTTCAAGGAACTGGAGGAACGCATGGGCATGCCCTTGTTCGTACGTAAAACCAAACCGGTGCGTTTCACCAGCGCCGGGTTGCGTTTGCTGCAACTGGCTGACGCGACACTGCCGCTGCTGCGCGCCGCCGAACGTGACATCAGCCGGCTGGCGGGTGGCACTGCCGGGCGTCTGCACATGGCCATCGAATGCCACAGCTGCTTTCAGTGGCTGATGCCGACCATCGACCAGTTCCGCGACGCGTGGCCGGAAGTCGAACTCGATCTGGCCTCGGGGTTTTCCTTCGCGCCGCTACCGGCACTCGCCCGTGGCGATCTCGATCTAGTGGTGACTTCCGATCCGCTGGAAATCGCCGGCATCACCTACGTGCCGCTGTTCACCTACGAAGCCATGCTCGCAGTGGCCAATCAACATGCATTGGCGAGCAAACCGTATATCGTCCCCGAAGACCTGCTCAGCGAAACCCTGATCACCTACCCGGTAGAACGCGATCGCCTGGACATCTTCACCCGTTTCCTTGAACCGGCCGACATCGAGCCTGCACAGGTACGCACTTCCGAGCTGACGGTGATGATGATGCAACTGGTTGCCAGCGGCCGTGGCGTCTGCGGCATGCCGCACTGGGCGCTGCATGAGTACAGCTCGCGTGGTTACGTAAAGGCCAAGCGCCTCGGCGAGAAAGGCCTGTTTGCCACCCTGTACGCGGCGATTCGTGCGGACATGCTCGATGCGCCGTACATGCGCGATTTCCTCCTGACCGCCAAGGACACCTCGTTCTCGACCCTGGACGGTGTCAGCGCGGTTCGCTGAGTGTCAAAAATGTTCACTGCAGGTGCTGAATGACCATTGGTCTTGAAACCACCCTCACCTGTCAGGTCTGACAGGTGACACACCGCTGCTATCGCGCTCTGATGGTGCCTGCCCCGAACCGGTTCCGGCACCCTTGGCCCGAGGATAGAAGATGAACAGCACGCTCCATTCATCGCAGGCGAACGAAGCGCTGGCGCTTCTGCCCATGTTCATTCCGGGATGGAGGACGCCCGTGCTGCCGGCTGGAACCCATCACGGCGGCATTCCCCTTAGCATTCATTCGCCGTCCAGCAGCCTGTACATGGTGATTGATCCGCTGACGACGCTTGCGACCACACTGGCCATCGGCGACTCCGTGGAATTGTGGGCCAACGGCAAGCAAACCTCGGTGATCAAGAACATCAGGAAAGGCGAAGAGAACGACCGGATAGAAATGGAATTGCCTTGGGGATGGCTGGTGGATGGCGCCAATACGCTGTTTTACCGGGTGACCCGGCCCAGCGGAAATCACAACGACTCGACCCCGGTGCTGAACGTGCTGTTCCATTACCCGGCTTGCGAAATCACCGTCAGCCATCCGCCCAGTGTCAGCCTGACACAGCTGCCCACATTCACTTTTACCCGCAGTTACCCGCGCCAATATGACGACGTGAGACTGACGGTCGGGACCTGGAGCAAAACAATCCCCTATGTTTTTCCAGCCAATCCGATCACGTACACCCTGACCGCGGCTGAACTCAAGGAGATCGGTGACGGCACGCATCAAGTAAATGCCCGGATCGTCGATCAATTGGGCAACAGCCAGGTGTCGGCGACGGGTTCTATCGTCATCAACACAAAACCGCGGGAATGGGAGGATCACTACACGTCGCTGGCCGATGCCGCCTATAACGGCTGGATCACCCATACCGGCGCGCGCTCCGGCTCTATCCGCCAGTTCCCCATGAGCAATCAATGGGTGACCGCGTTTTTCAACTTCACCGACGTCGGCGCCCCGACCGGTTTTGCCGGGGCGGTGCTCTATCGCGACTTCTCGTTCATCCCCGGACAGTACCGATTCACGTTTGAAGGCACCCATGTTGCCGACAGCCCAGATCCGCACTTGATCAACCCCATCCTGTGCGCAGCGACCAGTCTGGCGACGGCGCCTGGTGACCGCCGTGAAGTGCCCAAGAATGGCATCTGGTACCTTTTTCTGAATGCCTTCACCATCACCGAACGACAGGTGGCACGCCTGTACATCACCAATTCCCAGGATGGCAGCCACGGCAACGACTTCGGTATACGGAACATAAAAGTCGTGCGATTGAACACTGAAGCAGGCGGCGTCATGAGCGCGCCCGAGGCCGATCCCGAACTGCCGGTTTATACCGGACCATTGCCTGACCTTGAATACCCTTGATCAACAGCCGGACAAGGGCGGATCGATTGGTTCGTCCCTGTTCTGTTGCATGCTGACCTCGCGCCACATGTGGATCTTGTCGAAATAGTCTTCGCCCACCCTCACGGCCAAAGGTTCCAGACCAAACTGAATAAACCCGCAGCGCTGATAGAGGTTGAAGGCGGCCTCATTGCCGGCGGTGACCGTCAATTGAATGAGTTTCAAGGCAGGATGCTTCTGCGCTTCGGCGAGTGCCGCCTGGACCAGCTCGAATCCCAGGCCATGCTCGCGGAAGTCGGCCGAGACGTACATGCCGAACAAGGTGGCTTTATGTCGGGCTTTCTCGCGCGGCTCAAAGGCAAGGCCGACGATACCGGCCAGCGTGCCACCTTCAAAAGCGCCGAGCACCACGTCAAGCTTGCTGGTCAGGCGCCCTTCCCACCAGCTCAACGGCATCGCCGCGCGCTCGCGCACGCTGGAAGTGAACGCCTGCGGGTGACGGTCGTAAGCTTCGAGCATCAATTCTCGATAAGCCAGCGCGTGACTGGCGTCCAGCCGTTCGATCCACATGTTCACGCCGTCCTGCGTTGCTCAAGCATCAGCCGCACGGCCAGTGCGCCCAGCACGAACCCCATGAAATAACGCTGTACCGCCAGCCACGTCGGATAGCGTACGAACCAGGAGGCAATGCCTGCCGCAAACACTGCGATCAACAGGTTGACGCAGAAACTGACACTGATCTGGGTCAGGCCGAGGATGATGCTTTGGGTGAACACCGAGCCGTGTTCAGGGCTGATGAACTGTGGAAACACCGAAAGATAGAACACCGCGATTTTCGGGTTCAGCGCACTGGTGAGAAAGCCCATGGTAATCAGTTTGCGCGACGAGTCCGGTGGCAGTTGTTGCGCTTCGAACGGCGACCGCGCGCCGGGTTTTACCGCTTGCCAGGCCAGCCACAACAGGTAGAGCGCACCGGCCCACTTCAACACTTCATAAGCCATCGGCACCGCGAGGAAAACCGCAGTCAGACCGGCGGCCGCCGCAAACAGATGCACAAAGAACCCCGCCACCACGCCCAACAAGGATGTCACCCCGGCCCGGCGTCCCTGGCAGATCGAACGTGAAATCAGATAGATCATGTTCGGCCCCGGTGTCAGTACCATCAGCAACGCGGCGGCGGCGAAAATCAGCAGGTCTTGAAGCGGGATCATGGCAAAGTCCCTTGCGTGGATGATCAGGCAATTGCTGTGAGCGAATGGCGATAAAACGGCAGGATCAGGTCGCGTGTCAATGGCGCCAGATCAACCGCAGGATCAGTGGCCGGATCGATCCAGATGACCTCTTCGATTTCTGCTGCCGGTGTGACCTCAGCGTCGATGGTCAGCTGGAAGATCTCTGCTTGTACAACGAATCCCGGCTCGTTGGCGGCGGGGGCGGAAAACTGGCCGAGAAACGTCGCTTGCGCCGAATCGATCTGCAAACCCAATTCCTCTTCCAGCTCACGTGCCAGCGCATGCACCGGTAACTCGTGCGCTTCGATCTTGCCGCCCGGCTGCATGAACGCCGTGGTGCCGCGCTTGCGCACCAACAGGGTCTGGCCGTCAGTGTTAAGCAACAGCGCTGCGGCGATGCGAATCAGGGCAGGCGTTTGAGTAGAAAAAGTCGACATGGCAGAGAAAGCCTTTGGCGCAAAAACGGCAAGCATCACATGCCTGCCGTTTGTGCGCAAAGCCGTTGCCGACGATCTCAGGTCGCTTCCTGGAAATCCATTTCCGGCGGCTGGCGACGGAAACCGCCGGTGAGTACCGCCAGATACACCACGCCGATGGCCAGCCAGCTTAGCCCCAGATAGACCGCCAGATGATCGAGGCTGACCATCAGCCACAAATCCGCGACCAGACCGATGAACGGAAAGATCAAAAACAGCACCAGCTCACGCGGGCCCTTTTTCTCGCCAGCGATCCAGTAATGGAAGATCACCGACAGGTTGACCAGGCTGAACGCGAGGAACGCGCCGAAATTGATGAATGAAGTAGAAGTCGTCACATCGAGTTTCAGCGCCAATAGCGCCACCACCGCGCAGAGCAGGATGCTGTTGACCGGCGTGCCGAAACGCGCGTGCAGGGTGCCGAAAAACGACTTCGGTAACACCCCGTCGCGGCCCATGGCGAACAACAGCCGTGAACCGCTGGCCTGGGCGGACAGACCGGAGGCGAATTGGCCGACGATCAGACCGACGAGGAAAATCGACACGAACAGATCACCGCCGATGTTGCGGGCAATCTCGTAAGCCGCCGAGTCGACACTGTCGAACTGGAACGACGGATGCGCGATCTGCACAAAATACGACACGCCGACGAAGATCAATCCGCCGATCAAGGTGATCAACATGATTGCCCGGGGAATGGTGCGGCGCGGATCGCGGGTTTCTTCCGTCAGCGTGCTGACCGCGTCAAAACCGAGGAATGAATAACAGGCAATCGCCGCGCCGCTCATGATCAGTGGCATTTGCATGTCACCGTTGAAGAACGGCTTGATCGACCACAGCGGTGTGCTCGCATCGCCGCCGATGTAGTGCACGCAGAGCGCGACGAACGCGATCAGTACGAGGAACTGCACCAGCATCAACAGGGCGTTGATGCCGTTGGCCAGTTTCAGGCCGACGATGTTGATCGCGCTGGTGATGCCGATGAACGCCAGCACCCAGATCCATTGTGGAATCGAGGGGAACGCCGAAGCCAGGTAAGCAGCGCCGATCAGCCAGATCGCCATGGGCAGAAACAGGTAGTCGAGCAGCACCGCCCAACCGGCGATGAAGCCGAGTTTCGGGCTGATCGCCTTGCGCACGTAGCTGTAAGCCGAGCCGGCGACCGGGAACGCGGCCGCCATGCGCCCGTAGCTCATGGCGGTAAAGAACATTGCCACCAGTGCCGCCAGGTAAGCGGCCGGCACCATGCCAGCGGTGGATTGCGCAAGAATGCCGAAGGTGCCGAGGACAATGATCGGCGTCATGTAGGCGATGCCGAACAGCACCACCGACCCTAATGACAGGGTGCGTTGCAAACGAGCCATGAGCGACTTACTCCGAATTTTATTGGATTTATGGCAGAGCCGAGTTCGGCGAATGTTTCGGGTTTGTTTTGTTGTTCTGGTGTTGCTTGAGTTTTTTGTTCGACTTGAAATCTTCTCCCCCTCACCCCAGCCCTCCCGAAACGTCGGACCGCCCCCAAGGGGTAGAGGGGGAAAGGGAGCAGATCTCCATGGGTTTTCAAATCCTGGGTTCGGCCTTGAATTTGCGCTTTCAAATCCTCAGTTCGACTCGGTATTTCAGGTCGGCGTACCTCGAACAATCAACTCGGTCAGTCCCCTCTCCCCCTGGGAGAGGGTTAGGGTGAGGGCGGCAGTTAACGGTGTGGAATCAACAATTCGCGAACACCATCGCCGCGCTCCACCACCTGCCCCGGCAACTTCAATCGCTGGTCATCGAGATAACGGTAATCCTTGCGCGCAATGGCCAGCTGAGTGAAATCCAGCTCGACGCTGAACTGTCCTTGCTCACGTCCGGCTTCAAACAGCAGCGAACCGAGCGGATCCACCAGCGCACTGCCACCGGCAAACATCAAGCCGTCATCGCCTGCTTCCACGCGGTTGACCATCAGCGCAAACGCCTGGTTTTCCTGGGCGCGGGCCATGATCGCGGTGCGGTGCGTCGGGCCGTACGGGTCCATGTTGCCGTTGGTCACGATCAGCAACTCGACACCCAGTTGCGCCAGGGCACGCGCGGTTTCCGGGAACTCGATGTCGTAGCAGATCAACAGGCCGACGCGCACCCCGTTCCACTCGCAGGTGGCGTAACGGTCGCCGGCCTCGAACACACCGCGATCCGACGCCCACAGATGCGTCTTGCGGTATTTCAGGGCGATGCCTTCAGGCGTGATCAATAACGTGGTGTTGAAGAAGCGCCCGTTGTCGTTCTCGGCCATGCCGATCACCACCGCAATGTTGCGCTCGCGAGCGGCCGCCAGCACCGCACTGACGGTCGGCCCATCGACTGGCTCGGCGGTTTGCGCGACAGTCTCGGCGCTCGGGAAGCCCATCAGGTGGGTTTCCGGGAACACCAGCAATTGTGTGTCGGCAGCACACGCGGCAATCGCCGTCAGCGCGCGTTCGAGGTTGTATGCCGTGCCATTGTCACGGCCCGCCAGTTGGGCGAGTTCGACTTTCATGGGAGTTCCTTGTTATGAGCGTCGGGCGCTGAAAGATTGCCCGGTGGCTGTCTGTGGGCCAGTATGCGCAGCAAGCAGCCGGCCAGGGAATCACGCGGCCGGGGTAACCCGATAGGGGTAGTTGCATGACACTCTCGTTTGACGACATCACTTGGCACCGCGCCGTCGGGCAACTGATCGACGCGCTCGACAAGCCAAATTTCTGGGCGCAACTGGTGCGCCTGCTGGATCAGTACGTGCCGTTCGATAGCTGGGTAGCGTTGCTGTTCAGTGCCGATCAGCACCCGCAAGTCTTTGCCGAATGCCCCGGTGAAGATGGCAGTCCTGACCAGTTGTTTCAGGATTATCTGCGTGGTTTGTATCTGCTCGACCCGTTTTACATTGCCTGCCGCGAGCAATCGCGCACCGGTTTGTATCGCCTGTCGGAGGTTGCCCCGGAGCATTTCGAGCTGACCGAGTATTACCAGCGATACTTTCGTCTGAATGTGGTGGCCGACGAAATCCAGTTCAATTGCCAGCTCGAAGGTGAGCGCACGTTGTGCCTGTCACTGGGCAGCGAAAAGCGTTTCAGCGCTGAGCAGATTGCCCTGCTGTCGTTGATTCAGCCGTGGGTGCTCGGCCTGTTACGCCAGCGGCTACCCTATGAAATCAACGAAACCGTAGCGCTCGCCGCCACACCTGCGCAGCCAGACTGGCGCGTGCAACTGGAAGCGTCGGTGCAGCAACTCAAGGGCGCGCAACTGACCGCCCGGGAACTGGACGTCGGGCGTTTGATGCTCAGCGGTTGCTCCAGTAAAGAGATCGCCCGTAAGCTGGAAATCTCCGTAGAAACCGTGAAAGTCCATAAGAAACACATGTACAGCAAGCTGGGGATCAAATCCCAGTCCGAGCTGTTTTCGATTTTTCTTCAGGCACAAAACGCCTGACACGCTTTCCTGTGTCGATGAATCTCCCTGTGGCGAGGGGATTTATCCCCGTCCGGCTGCGCAGCAGTCGTAAAACCTGTGCATGCGGTCTTTCAGTTGAATCGCCGTGATGGTTTTGGGGCTGCTTCGCAACCCAACGGGGATAAATACCCTCGCCACAAAGGCCCATCCAATAGGTTTGCAATCCATTGAGTCCGAACCAAGGAAACCGTATGAGCCTGTCACTCCTGAGCCGCTACGCCTTCTTTGCCGTCTGCGTGATTTTCACCCTCGCCAGCCTGCCTTTCCTCGAACATGACTGGCTCTGGCCGATCACCGCCGTTACCGGTGTGCTGAGCCTGCTCGGCGTATTCGACCTGATGCAGAGCCCGCACGCAGTGCGACGCAACTACCCGATCCTCGGCAACATCCGCTACCTGGTCGAAGGCATCCGCCCGGAAATTCGCCAGTACCTGCTCGAATCCGACAGCGACGCCCTGCCCTTCTCCCGCGCCCAGCGCTCGCTGGTCTATTCGCGCGCGAAAAACGAAAGCGCCGACAAACCGTTTGGCACGCTGATCGATGTCTACCAGGCCGGTTTCGAATTCATCGGTCACTCGATGCGCCCGGCGCCGCTGAGCGATCCGAACAGTTTCCGCGTCACCGTCGGCGGCCCGCAATGCACACAGCCGTACTCGGCATCGCTGTTCAATATCTCGGCGATGAGCTTCGGCTCGCTCAGCGCCAACGCCATTCGCGCACTCAATCAGGGGGCGAAACTCGGCAACTTCGCCCACGACACTGGCGAAGGCAGCATCAGCCCGTATCATCGCGAACACGGTGGCGACCTGACCTGGGAACTGGGCAGCGGTTACTTCGGTTGCCGTAGCAGCGACGGCCGTTTCGACCCGGAACGCTTCGCCACCCAGGCGCAGGATCCACAAGTGCGGATGATCGAAATCAAGATGAGCCAAGGCGCCAAACCCGGCCACGGCGGCATCCTGCCCAAGCACAAAGTCACCAAAGAAATCGCTGAAACACGCGGCATCATGATGGGCGAAGACTGCGTGTCGCCCTCACGTCACAGCGCGTTTTCCACGCCGATCGAGATGATGCATTTCATCCAGCAACTGCGCGAACTGTCCGGCGGCAAACCGGTGGGTTTCAAGTTCTGCCTCGGCCATCCGTGGGAGTTCATGGGCATCGCCAAAGCCATGCTGGAAACCGGCATCCTTCCGGACTTCATTGTCGTCGACGGCAAGGAAGGCGGCACCGGCGCCGCTCCGGTGGAGTTCACCGACCACATCGGTGTACCGATGCGCGAAGGCCTGCTGTTCGTGCATAACACTCTGGTCGGCCTGAACCTGCGCGACAAGATCAAACTCGGCGCCAGCGGCAAGATCGTCAGCGCCTTCGACATCGCCAGCGTGCTGGCCATCGGCGCCGACTGGGCCAACTCCGCGCGCGGTTTCATGTTCGCCATCGGCTGCATTCAGTCGCAGTCTTGCCACACCAACAAATGCCCGACCGGCGTCGCCACCCAGGACGCCTTGCGCCAACGTGCCCTGGTCGTGCCGGACAAGGCGCAACGCGTCTTCAACTTCCATCGCAGCACCCTCAAGGCGCTGGCGGAAATGCTCGCCGCCGCAGGCCTTGAACATCCATCGCAACTGTCGGCCAAGCACCTGGTGCGACGCATGTCGGCGACCGAGATCAAACTGTTCTCGCAGCTGCATGTGTTCCTCAAACCCGGTGAGTTGCTCACTGGCGAGGTGAATGGCGAGTTCTATTCGCGGATGTGGCAGATGGCGCGGGCGGACAGTTTTGAGCCGAATGATCTGGTGACGGCATAGAAGCAACTGACGTGCTGGCCTCCCCTGGGGCCAGCACTGCGTCTGAACTGAACAGATACGCGAAAACATTCCCGCCGTTGAATACAAACGAAGGAGCACGGTCCTTTGCAAATAGCGGTCGGGCTTGCGACAAAGACTTATCGGTTACCCACCACACCCTCTGGCTACGACAATCCAGCGCCGTCACGCCGTCGATGTAGGCGCTCTTGGCAGGATCATTGATCAGGCTCAAGGCTCCCCGACTTGTAAGTCTCAAGAACTCATCCATCGATGAGCGGATCTCGTATTTTGGCTCAATGCCTGTGGTGTTGTAATAAGCGAAAGGCAAGAACCAGAACACACTGGCGATAATGATCTCGTCCCCCGGACGGGCTTTCTGATTCAACTGCGCCACCAATGAAGCCAGTCCAGTGTTTTGGCGCGCGCCCGTTCCATTCAATCCATCGGTTTGCCGATAGACCATTGTCAGCCCATGCAACTGCGCAGCTACGACAAGCATCAGCGCTATCATCGCCAGGAACGCCCGCCGTGTCCCCCCGGTATCCAACGCTGCGGCAATCATCATCGCCAGCGCGGGTGCCGAAAAAACCAGGTACCGAGGCACAAACAATGGAAGAACCAGGCTGATCAGATAAAGAGCGATCACCGGGACAAAAAAATAGCTGACCAGCAACACACTGAATCGACGCTCGCCGCTCGGTTTCCTAATGATTGTTGCCGCACACAGCAGCATCAGCGCAAACGGCATCACCTGCCAAAGGGAGCGACGCGAATCTCCCAGAACGATGAATTGCCATACCAGCGCCAAGCCATCTTGCAGCGTGACAGGCTGGATCCATTGCAAATTATTGGTGATGGAAAGCTGTTCGATGAGCGGCGGGATCCAGGGCAGATACCAGAACACGATGACAAGGTTGGCGACTGTCCAATGCCCCCACGGGATCGCAACGGCAGTGTTGGAGGACCGGCTCTGCCACCAGAACAACCAGTGCACCAGCACGCACAGTCCTGCGAAGTAATGGGTATAAAACGCAGCAACCATCAGCAACACGTAAATAAGCGAAAAGCGTTTTTGCTCCGGGGCTCTGACCCAGCACACCAACACCACGGTCGCCGCCATCAGCCAGAACCCGACCAAGGTATACATCCTGGCTTCCTGGCTATAACGCACCGAGATTGGCAAAAAAGCCAACAGCACAGCAGCGATCCACGTCGCTCTGCGTGTGGAGATCAGGCTCATCAACTTGATACTCAGCAGCAACGTGCCGACATCGGCCAGTGCACTCAAGGCTCTAACCGCAAACGGCGAATCGCCCCACAACAATATCCAGTAATGCAGTAGCACGTAGTAGAGCGGCGGATGTACATCCAACGCCGTCAACGCCCAGATTCGCGCGGGTGCTTCGCGTGCGAGCAACAGGCTGTAGGCTTCGTCGTACCAGATTGCCGGCACTGCAATGGCGTAGAACCGCACGAATAGCGCAATGAGCAAAACAGCTGCGAGAGCGAGTCGATCAACCTGCTCTGGCGCCAGCGATCGATTTAAAGTCGCAGCCGTCGTCCAGGGCTTCATCCTTTTTGCCCGCGAAACAGTACAAACCTGAAGAAGCCGTATCCCAGCAGCAGATTGATCAGCGTGAACACTGCCACGGTCATCAACCCCGGCAAGTCCCAGGCATCGGCGATCGCGCCAATGCTGAAGCTCAACCCGCCCATCAACAGGATGAACAGCAGATAGCCGAACACCGATGTCCGGCTTTCGAAGGTGTAGAGCATGTTCACGTAGAAAGAGAAGGCTGCCGCCACGCAAAACGCCGCAAAATTGCTCGCCGCCTGCGTCAGCCCGACGGCAGTGCACAGGACAAAAAACAGCTGCCAATGGATCAGTCCATCGGCAATTCCGATCACCGTCAACGCAGAGAATCCTTTCATCGCGGTTCCTTGCCATCGCCGTATTTGACGAAGGGTCACGCTAGGGCATGACGCAAGGTCGGTCTACTGTCATAAATTACAGGTGCGCGGCTGAAAACGATGAGCGGTCGTCGTCCTTCACCACTGCAACAACCTGCCATGCGGCGGTTCTTTCATGACGATGAAGGCGTAATCGCCGATCAGATAAATGCGGTAGTACAGGCTCTCTACTCGCGCTGGATACCCCAAGTAACCGACATGGGTGGCGTTGCGTCGCTCGCGTTCGGCGACCACGTTGGTGATGCCGACAGAGGGCAGGTTTTCCGCGAGCATGTAGTAGTCGACGTTCAGCAGGTAACGCAAAACCGGCAATTGCCTGAACGAGCCCTCGGCACTCGCCAGCCAGCGATCGGAGTAATTGATCGACAGGTAAATACGCTTGGCCTCACGCAACTCACGATCACCGCCGATATCGTGCCCCAGGCTGTACAGGGCTGCCGTCGCGAAGGTTTTCTGCAGCGTCAACACTCGGCCGTAGGCGAAGGAAAGCGTTAGCGTTGCCAGCAGCGGGATGATCAGCAGCAAAGGCAATCGGCGGTGATGTTGCGCCAATGCAAAATTGGCCAGGTAGAACAGCACAACCAGCAGTACGCCGAAGCCCATCAGCGTCCGCGCGCCTTCGTTGAAATCGCGGAACAGCAGCGTGATGCCGGGTACCAACAGTGCGATCAACGCCAGACACACTGAAGCTGAAAGCACATGTCGCCATGCTTGTGCTTGCCGTGCCACGCCGACCAGACCGACCAGTGCGCACAGCATCAGCGCCGCGAATATCCAGCTGTAGCCTCCGTGAAACAACAGCGCGAGTTTTTCCAGTATTCGCCCCAGGTTGATCGCGATCTGCAGCAGAGGATGCGCGCTCCAATCGAGCAAATCGGCTTGCCGTTGATGGGTCATGAACGGGTATGCGGTGATGCCATAGATCATAACGCCGAGGGTCAGTTGCGCCACTTTTCCAGCGAGCATTCGCCAGACGTCAGCACAGGGAGTTCGTTGTTGCACAGCCCTGAGCAACTCCACACAACACAAACCGAGAAATACATTAAGGCTGATCTGATACAGCCCGACGGCCAGTGCAATCAACGCTGCCGGCACCAGCCAGCGCTGCACCCGAGAGGCACCGACAAAGGTGATGGCGTAGATCATCGCCACCAGACTCAGGGCCATGTTCGGGCCGTCGTACTGATAGGAGAGGTTCTGCAGCAGAAAAGGGTTGTACCAGAGCGGCAACGGCAGCAGACAAGCGGCCAGGGTCGGTTCACGGAAGTAGTGAAACGTCAGGCGTGTCAGCGCCAGGCTGGTGGCCACGGTGGCGAGCAATAACGGCAGGGGAAAGATGTTGGGCGCGGCGCCGGTGAATGTCAGCAGTTGATACAACCAGTCGGCGAACAGACGACCCTGTCCGGCCCAGGCATTACCCGCCGCGAGGGCGCGCCAGTTGTCGTCGATATAGGCGAAGTCGGCAAGGATCAGCGGCAGGACGTAAAGCGCGGTCGCGAGCAGAAAGAACAGCAGCACCTGACGCCGGCCGAGTTCGCGCACGACAAAATCGCTGATCCTCATCGGTGCGCCTCTGTTCACTGCTGCGCGAAGTGATACCGATTTGAACCTGAGAAATTGTTTTGTATCGGTCTTTCAGACCGGTGGTAAATGTCAAAAGATCGCAGCCTGCGGCAGCTCCTGCATTGGGATGCGATTCCCTGTAGGAGCTGCCGCTGGTTGCGATCTTTTGCTTTTCAGGCGTTATGGATCAGGAAGCCGAACCCGTCGCACCGTGCGCAACGTTGGTCGGTTGCAGCTTGAACACGTAGAACAACACCGTCAGCAGCACCAGGAACGCAGGCCCCACATACAGCGCCACACGGGTGTCCGGGAAGTACGCCATCAGGCCGACCACCAGTACCAGAAATGCCAGCGCAAAGTACGAACTGACCGGGTACAGCCACATCTTGTATTGGAGGCCGGCACGTTCGCTGGCGCTCAGGCCTTTGCGGAATTTCAGTTGTGCCAGCAGGATCATCACCCAGGTCCAGATCGCGCCGAACGTTGCAATCGAGGTGACCCAGACGAAGACTTTTTCCGGTACCAGATAGTTGAGCAGAACGCCCAGCAGCAACGCGGCGATCGACAGCAGCAGCGCACGACGCGGCACACCGTTGTTCGAGGTCTTGGCAAAACCGGCCGGCGCCTGACCGTTTTGCGCCAGGCTGTAAAGCATGCGCCCGGTGCTGAAAATGCCGCCGTTGCACGACGACAGCGCGGCGGTGATCACCACGAAGTTGATGATACCGGCAGCGGTCTTGATGCCCAGACGCTCGAAAGTCATCACGAACGGGCTGCCTTGAGTGCCGATTTCGTTCCACGGGTAGATCGACAGAATCACGAACAGCGCGCCGACATAGAACAGCAGAATGCGCCAGAACACCGAGCCGATCGCGTTGGGAATGGTTTTCTGCGGGTTCTTCGCTTCACCGGCAGTCAGACCGATCATCTCGACACCGAGGTAGGCGAACATGACCATCTGCAGCGACATCAGCACACCCTGCACGCCGTTGGGCATGAAGCCGCCGTGGGCCCACAGATTGGAAATCCCCAGCGCCACGCCGTCGTTGCCGAAACCGAAGGCGATGATGCCGACGCCGCCGATGACCATGGCGATGATGGTGACGATCTTGATCAGAGCGAACCAGAATTCGAATTCACCGAAGGCTTTCACCGCGATCAGGTTGATCGAGCCCATGCTGACCAGCGCCGCGAGGGCCCAGATCCAGCGCGGCACATCGGGGAACCAGATGCCCATGTACACCGCCACTGCGGTGATTTCCGCGACGCAGGTCACCAGCCACAGGAACCAGTAGTTCCAGCCGGTGAGGAAGCCGGCCAAAGGCCCGAGATAATCTTGTGCGTAACGGCTGAACGAGCCAGCGACCGGATTGTGCACGGCCATCTCGCCGAGGGCGCGCATGATCACCAGGATCGCCAGACCGCCAAGAATGTAGGAAATCATGATCGCCGGGCCGGCCATTTCGATGGCCTTGGCCGAGCCTAGAAACAGACCGACACCGATACAGGCGCCGAGCGCCATCAGGCGAATATGCCGTTCGCCGAGTTCGCGTTTGAGCGGACCGCCCTGAGCGGTTTCGCCGTGAGGCAGGTGATTGCCGACTGGCATGGGGGTGCAACCTCGTCTTGTTATTGGATATGACCACCGAGTATCGAAGCGTCGGCCGATAAGCCTTGGCTGCCGTGAAACCGCGCCTGCCTCGTGGGCAAACGCGTCTTGTAGGACAAAACCTGCAAGATCAGCGGGGCGTGCAGTATAAAAAGCCTTGGGCAGGAGTTTTCACTCTATAAACCACAACATTCAGCGACAACTCTCGGCAAAAGCCCGGTTTGCGGAGAGGCATTCCCTGCGTTTTGTAGGAATTTTCGCCGCCGAAAAAGGCGCCGAGTATTGCACAGCATTGGTGCACCGTCATGCCCCTGACTTGGCAGTATTTACGGCTGGATAGCTCTAACCCGGTCATTTCCAGGCCTCTACCCATTCACAAGTAAGTGGATTTCCTGTGGCGAGGGGATTTATCCCCGTTCGGCTGCGCAGCAGTCGCAAAACCTGCAAATGCATTCTTACAGAAGGATTGAGGTGTCTGGATTTGGGGCTGCTTCGCGGCCCAACGGGGATAAATCCCCTCGCCACAGGTCCCTCACTCATTTCAGAAACTTCCTTCAGCATTGCAGATCCGAGTCGGACGACCTGGCACTAGTCTTGATGCGTGATCAATCAATGCAAGGAAGCAATATGACCGTCCAACCCAACTCTCATCGCCTGCGCCAAGGCCGATTCTCCGAACCCGGCCGCGCCTACTTCATCACCTCAGTGATTCACCAGCGCCAACCCGTTTTTGCAGACTGGCAAACAGGCCGATTACTGGTGGCAGAACTTCGCAAGGCGCATGACCAAGGCAAAGTTGAATCCATCGCGT
Organism: Pseudomonas helmanticensis; assembly: GCF_900182985.1. NCBI lineage: Bacteria > Pseudomonadati > Pseudomonadota > Gammaproteobacteria > Pseudomonadales > Pseudomonadaceae > Pseudomonas > Pseudomonas helmanticensis. The sequence goes on from NZ_FXUY01000002.1 coordinate 1,195,142, forward strand.
GGGTGGTGATGCCGGATCATTTCCACCGGCTGGTACAGCTGCAAAGCGGCACGCTTGCTGACGTCATTGGCGGAATAAAGGCCCGCTGTACTCAGGCCCTCAATCACAAGACCGGACGCCAAGGCCCATTGTGGCAAAGCGGTTTTCACGACCGTGCAATTCGTGATGATGAGGACTTGCTGCCTTTTGCTCGGTATATCGTGGCCAATCCGCTGCGGGCGGGCTTGGTTGAAAACGTAGGTGATTACCCGCTCTGGGATGCTTGCTGGCTATAACCCCCCGCTTGTGGCGAGGGGATTTATCCCCGCTCGGCTGCGCAGCAGTCGTAACCCAGTCAACGCGGTGTATCAGACAAACTGCAGTGACTGGCCTTGGGGTTGCTTCGCAACCCAACGGGGATAAATCCCCTCGCCACAAAATTTCTAAACCTCAATGCCATCGGCCCCACTTCCAGATTTGTTCAGTACTTCCCCACCCTCAACCCTTCACAATTTTTTCACCATCGCCAACCACCGTCTAAGCTTCAGACAAGTCCGATCAATCTGCGTAATGGATCAGTCGACTATGGGCGCTTTGTGGCAAACCGATTCGAGTAAAACCGTGGTTCCGACTGAACGTGTGGATCAAGCGCCTGTCCCCGAAAAACCACGCCGTTCCCGGCATGGCTGGAAGGCTTTCTGGTTGTTGCTGCTGATTATTGCGATCGTGGTAGGACTGGCTGCGTCCAAGGAAATGCGCACCTCGCGCTTCCAGTCTGCTGAAGTCAGCAAATACGCGTCATCGCTCACCTACAAGCTGGAATCAGGCCCGAGTGAAGCGATTCACTACCCCGGCAACGGCCCGTTTGATTTGCGCCTGGGTTACAGCTCTCTCGATGAATTCCTGCCACGCCTGCTCAAGCGCAATTACGTGATCACCGAGCAAACGCGTTTCTCTCCGGCCCTGCTCAGCTATACAGACAAAGGTCTGTTCGTACCGTATTCGGAAAAAATCCAGGCCGGCCTGACCATCACCGATTGCCGCGCTGCGCCGCTGTACAAGTACAACTATCCGCAACAACTGTATTCCAGCTTCGCGGCCATTCCGCCGGTGGTGGTCAGCAGTCTGCTGTTCATTGAAAACCGCTTCCTGCTCGACCCCAAACAGCCCCGCGCCAACCCGGCGGTGGATTGGCCGCGTTTCGGCATGGCCGCGTGGTCACAGGTGGCGAAATTGCTGCACCTGCCCGGTCAATCGGCCGGCGGCAGTACGCTGGCGACGCAACTGGAAAAATACCGCCACTCACCGGACGGCCTGACGGTGTCCGGCGCGGAGAAGATCCGCCAGATGATTTCCGCCAGCGTGCGCGCCTATCAACCCGGCCCGGAAACTCTTGGTGCACGGCAGAACATCGTTCGCGATTACCTCAACAGCGTGCCTCTGTCGGCGGTGCCGGGGCATGGTGAAGTGCACGGCATGGCCGAAGGCTTGCGGGTCTGGTACGGCAGCGATTTCAACAAGGCCAACGAACAACTGAACAGCCCGGCCACCGATCCGAAAACCATGGCCGACAAAGGCCTGGCCCTGCGTGAAATGCTCTCGCTGATGATCGCCCAGCGCCGTCCGTCGCATTACCTGACCAAGGGCCGCGAAGAGCTCGCCGATCTCACCGACAGCCACTTGCGCCTGCTTAAACAGAACGCTGTGATCGACAGCGCCCTGGCCGATGCCGCACTGACCAGCAAAGTCACCTACCGCGACTGGCAGACCCAGCCGACGATTCAGCCAATCGAAACCAACAAGGGCATCAGCGTCGCCCGCAGTCGTCTGGCGACCATGCTCAACCGTCCGCTGTACGACCTTGATCGCCTCGATCTGTCGGCCACCAGTACCTTGCAGGGCGACCTGCAAACCCAGGCCACCGAGTACCTGAAAAAACTCGCCGACCCGGCCTTCGCCGCGCAGATCGGCTTGATGGGCGAGCGTCTGCTGACCCCGACCAGCACCACTCAGGTGCGCTATAGCTTCACACTGTTCGAACTGACTCCGGACGGCTCGCGGGTGCGCGTCCAGACCGACAGTACAGATCAGCCGTTCGACATCAACGAAGGCAGCAAGCTGGAACTCGGCTCTACGGCGAAGATGCGGGTGCTGACCACGTACCTGCAAATCATCTCCGAACTGCACGACAAATACGCCGGCATGTCAGTGCCGGAACTGAAGAAAATCGAAGTCCCCGATCAGGATCGCCTGAGCCAGTGGGTCATCGAATACCTGATGCAGAACAAGGATCGCGACCTGTCGAAAATGCTCGGCGCAGCGCTCGATCGCAAATACTCCGCCAGCCCCGGCGAGGCGTTTTTCACCGGTGGCGGTCTGCATGTGTTCCACAACTTTCGCAAGGAAGACAACGGTCGCATACCGACGTTGCGCGACGCTCTGCGAGAATCGATCAACCTGCCGTTCATTCGCCTGATGCGCGATGTGGTGCGCTACGTCACCTACTCCGGCCCCAACAGCAGCGCCGAATTGCTCAAGGATGATCGCGACCCGCGCCGTCAGGAATATCTGGCCAATTTCGCCGACCGCGAAGGCACCTCGTTCCTGCTCAAATTCTGGAAGAAATACAAAAACAAGGACACTCAGGCGCGGCTTGATACGTTCCTCGACAGCATGCGTCCAACGCCGATCCGCATGGCTGCGGTGCACCGTTATCTGTTGCCGGATGCCACTCAGGAAGACTTCAACACCTTCGTGCGCGCACACCTCAAAGGCGCCAAACTGACAGAAAAACTCACCGACGATCGCCTGATCCGCCTCTACGATTCCTATGGCCCCGGTAGCTACGACCTGCCTGATCAGGGCTTCATCGCCAAGGTTCACCCGCTCGACCTGTGGCTGATGGGCTACCTGTTGCACAACCCCGACGCGACGTTCAGCCAGATCGTCAAGGCCAGTCAGTTCGAGCGCCAGGAAGTCTACAGCTGGCTGTTCAAGAGCAAGCACAAGGGCGCCCGTGACAGTCGCATCCGCACCATGCTCGAAATCGAAGCGTTCCTCGAGATCCACCAGCGCTGGCAGAAAGTCGGCTATCCGTTCGACCACCTGGTGCCATCGCTGGCGACCGCGATCGGTAGCTCCGGCGACCGTCCCGCAGCGCTCGCCGAACTGATCGGCACCATCCTCAACGACGGCGTGCGCATGCCGACGCTGCGTATCGACAGCCTGCATTTTGCCGCCGACACCCCGTACGAAACACGCGTGACCAATGACCCCCACGTCGGCAAACGAGTGATGCCATCGGAAGTCGCCACGGCCATGCGCGAGGCGCTCTCGCAAGTGGTGGATTCAGGGACGGCGAAACGTGTTTCCGGCAGTTTCAAAACCGCCGACGGCACGCCACTGGTCATGGGCGGCAAGACCGGGACCGGCGACAACCGCATCGAAGCCATCGGCTCCGGCGGACGCATCCTCAGCTCGAAATCAATCAACCGCACGGCGACGTTTGTGTTCTACATCGGCAACAACCATTTCGGCACCCTGACCGCCTTCGTGCCTGGGCGCTCGGCGGAAAACTTCAAATTCACGTCGGCGCTGCCGGTGCAGGTACTCAAGGGTATGGCGCCGATCCTGTCGCCGTACCTGCAACCGGGCACGCACACGATGTGCCAGGCGCCGGAGGTCACCGCCGCGCGTTGAGGCACAGATCGCTCCCGGCGTGGCGATAACATTGTATTTTTTGCACCCTGATTTTCGAAGCAAGAAATCCAATTCATTAGCGTAACGAGCGGTTTTTTGCGCTTTTTCAGGCGCGTGTTGTTGCCTAGTCTGATCGTCCCATTCTGATCAAGGACGATCACCACGATGCCCCTCACTCCCTTGCCTGGGCGACCAACCGCCCCGTTGTCGCTGATGCCCGCCGATGTCAGCGTTCATTACGAAACCATCAAAAAAGCCCTGCCCGCGTGGCTGCTGTGCAGTAATGCAGCGCGCATCAAGCAGCTGAAAGCCCGCCGTGCAACACTTGCACAGTGGCATAGAGAGACTTCGCCCGACGATCACCAACGCCTGAAAAACGACTTGCAACTGGCCTGGAAAAGCCAGAACGGCATCGATAGCGCACTGAGTAATCTGCAAGACGTCTACGCCTTTGCCAAACCCCTGTTGCAAGAGGCACTGCAGCAGCGCTTCGCTGTCGAAGACGACGTCGAGCAAACCTGGCTGCGCCTCTACGCGCCAGCGAATACATCGTGGTGGACACATGACTTCGCTGCCGGCACGAACAGCCGCACCGTCTCTCTGCTGGATGCTGCGCTGCATAATTTTGCCAGTGACGAGTTCTTCAGCAAGGACTCGGAATTCATCACCCGCCCTGATGCCAATGGGCATTTCAGCGTCAGGCAGCTCAAACACAAACTGACAGTCGAGCAGTTCAAATCGCTGTGTCGGGAACTGGATCTCGGCGCTCGTTATGAAGAACATTTGCATGCTTTTTTACTGCCGTCCGACGGCGTTGCGAAACAGGTACTGCGGCACAAAGTCGTGCTCAGCCAAAAGTCCGCGCTGAATGTCGCCGCTCGCATGGCGCTGATGAAAAAGGACATTACCGAGGATGCCTACAACCTCGTGAAGGGCATGCTTGATGACCGCCGCAACCTGCAATGGCGCGGTCAACCAGTCGGTTATTACAACCTCGCGCTGATGGACGTGACGCTGACCGGGATTGTCCTCATTATTCCTGATACGCGCAGCGCGAAAATACCTGTCCCGATAATTGCCTACGTTCCCCACGACCCCGAACATCCGCTCAGGCAGTACGCCTCGGCGCTCGACTTCATGAGCGAACTCACCCGGCAATTGCGCGACAAGTCCTCGCCGGAGAGCTATCAGACGTTCTTCAGCCAGTTCATCAATCAGCAACAACGCGGGCATTTCTTTTCACGTTTGAATGAGCGTCTGAGCCAGGTTAAATGGCAACCGGCACCGGCAGGGTCCAACGCGCCAAGCTGGCGCGATACACCGGTGGACAATCCCAATCTGCAATTCAGCCTGTTGCGGTTCCAGGACGACCGCGAGACTCGTTTCAACGGTGATCTGTGGAGCTACCTGTATCGACAAAAACTAAACAAGATCCTCAATGACGCTGCAGAAATCGCGATTTCCACCGCCTACGCCGATCGAATGGCACGTTGGGCCTGGTGGGACAACCTGGAAAAAATACTCTCGGATATTTTCAACGCAGCACTGCTGGTGATAACACCGTTCGTACCGCTGGTGGGCGAACTGATGCTCGCCTACACCGCCTATCAATTGCTCGATAGCGCATTCGAAGGTGTGGTGGATATGGCCGAAGGACACTTTGCCGAGGCGGGTGAACAAGCGATCGGCATACTCGAAAGCATCGTGCAGTTTGGCGCGTTCGCCGCCGCTGCTACCCTTGGTGGCGTCGCCCGGCTCAAGTTGTCGTCGTTCATCGAAGGCATGAAGCCGGTGCAGTTGGCGGACGGCAAGACGCGCTTGTGGAATCCTGACCTGACGCCCTATCGCTTACCCGAAGATACCCTGCCGACCACCGCCACGCCCGATGCACAGGGATTGTATTCGGTGGGCGACAAACAGCTGTTGCGGCTGGATGACCATCTGTTTCAAGTAAAGCAGGATCCGCTGACCGGCGAGCATCGCATCCGCCACCCGCAAAGGCCCCGCGCCTACTCGCCCACTCTTCAAAACAACGCCCGTGGCGCCTGGGTCTGCGAAACGGAAAACCCGCGCCAGTGGTCCGCAGCGCAATTGATGCGTCGGGTCGTCCATGGCACCGAAGGTTCAAGCGATGCACAGCTGGAACAGATTCGCCTGTTTACCGGCACCGAAGAAAACATGCTGCGTCACATGCATGTTGAAAACACCCAGCCTCCGCCCTTGTTGCTCGACACCCTGATTCATCTTGGCATGGCGCCAGAGGAAGTCGCGCCGCCACTGTCGCCAGCCGCAAGACAAGTGTTGGTCGATTGTCCGCAGCTCTCGTCCGTCCTCGCAGAACGCGTGATCGCCCAGGCGCGTCCGCTGGAGTTACAGCAAATTACCCTGCAGCGACGTTTGCCGTTGCGCTTGCGAACGCTGGCGCGCGAAGTGCAATTCGAACTGCAATCGGTCCGGGCGGCGCAAGGCTTGCAACTCGAAACACTGAGCAACATCGACAGCGAACGTCTGATTCTCGGGACTTTGCGTCACTACAGTGACACCTTCGGAGCCCTACGGATTGAAGTCCGCGAAGGCACTTTCGATGGCGAACTGCGCTGCAGCGCCGGTGCCGAGTCAGCTGAACAGGTTCGAGTACTGGTGCGTATCGCGACAGACCGCTATCAAGTGCGCGATGGCGAAAACCGCCCCATTCACGACACGAGTGGTCTGTATGAAGCGATCCTCCACGCTATCGACAAGGACGGCGGCAGTGTCCTGGGTTATCAGCCCAGCGAAATCGAACCATTCAAACAATGGATCATCGCCAAGACCACGGCACCGAGTGAGCGCCGCACACTGCTCGCCAGCCCACCGATCCGCCCGGTGGTCGAACAGGGCACATTGTTCTTGGTACGCGGCGCGGGCTTGACCAAAAATGCCGCCACCTTGCAGGAGCGCATCGAGGATTTGCATCCGCATTTCAGCCCGCATGAGATCAACGTATTCGCTGAAGCCCTGACCGAGCAAGGCGAACCGCTCAAAGCCATTGAAACTCACGCAAAGGATCTCGACGAACTGCGCAACATCGTTCATCGCTGGCGCTACCAGCAGCCAGAGACCTGGGGGCCGCACAGTCAGAGCTTTCGCGACCAGGGTGGACTGCATATTTACGAACGTTTGCTCGACTGTTTCGAGCGCAAGAACGAAGACCTCGGCAATCGCGCAGACCCAGCCTCCTATAGCCTCGACCTCTCGCGGGAAATGCTTTCACTGGATCTGCAAACCTGGTGGGCAAAGCGCCCGGTGCTGAAGAAATTTCTCGATAAAGTCACCATACTGAAACTCGACAACACGCGGTTTGCCACTGACCCGAGCAGCCTGCTCAAAGACTTCCCGAACCTGCTCGAACTCAGTGCCAAAGGTTGTGAACTGACACGTTTGCCCGACCAGATAGGCGCTTCGGTACGTCGGCTGGAACGCCTTCGCTTGAGCGATAACCGGATCGTTCTGGATCCCGCCGCCGTCGCGCGCCTGCGCAGCCTGACTTATCTGGAAGTGTTGAAACTGGACGACAACCCATTGCACCTGTCGCCCGACCTCACACGCATGCCTCGCCTCAAGGTCATCACGCTGAGGAATACCGGAATGACCACGTGGCCCGAAGGAGCGCTGGCCAAACCCCGGCCGCGTGGTTTTCTCCTCGACCTGCGCGGCAATCCGCTTTCCCGGTTGCCCGAAGTGGCGACGGGGTCCGATGCCCAATGGCTGGTGGCGCGCACGCGACTGGACGTCGTCGGACTGTCGGAGGTCAACCAGTTGCGCTATCAGGCTCATCGGCGCGCGATGGCCTTGCCCCCCGAACCTCTCACACCGCTGGGTCAGGCAGAAAACACTTCGATCATCTCAACCTACGGCGCCGACTATTGGGGCGACGTGCCGGGCTGGGGTCTCAACCGCGAAACGCCCTGGGCTGAACTGGTCGAAGAACCTGCCGCGCAACCGTTCATGGCGACTTTATTGAGCGTGCGCGACTTCGCCGACTACCGCGCCGGAGGGGCAGTCCGCGATCAATTGATGCAGCGTGTCTGGCGCATGCTCGACGCCGTGCATGTCGACAGCCGTCTGCGCGAAAAACTGTTCACCATGGTGGTCGCACCGGTGGATTGCGCCGATGCCGGAGCACAATTGTTCAATCACATGGGCATCAACGTCCTGGCTTTCGAGGCACATGCCTACTCCATCGATCCGGCAGAGCTTGAGCTGAAACTGGTCACACTGGCCAAAGGCGCGGCGCGGCTGGAGCATGTCAACGAGATTGCCCGGGCCGATGTCGCAAGCCGTGGCGGCAATCCCGATGACGTCGAAGTCTATCTGGCGTATCAGACCGGACTGGCCAAACGCCTGAGTCTGCCCTGGCAGTCCGAAGGCATGCTCTACCGGCCGGTGTCCGGTGTTTCGGATGCGATGATTGATCAGGCGTACGGCACCGTGCTGGCGCTGGGTGAGGGCGACGGCCTGGTAAACGCCATGCTCGAACTCGACTTCTGGGCGCAGTACCTGCGTGACAAATACCCAGTGCGCAGCGAAAGCAACAAGCGCCTGTATCAGGCCAGGTATGAGCAGCTCGAAAGCCTGCGCGAAAACCAGCGTCAATGGGTTGAGTCAACCTCGGACGATGACCGCGCAACGCTGCGGGAACAACTCAATCTGTTGCTCCACGAACTCACGGTTCCACCGACCGTGGTGTTCGATGAGGCGCCCATCAGTGACAGCGTGTTCGACCGTCTGCTGATCGATCTGGGCGACGATGAAAAAGAGCTGGCGCGACGTCTGACCCGGGAAGCGTTAAAGCGCGCCGGACTTTGATTCTGACGTAAGGATTGCGGGCCTGTTCATTGAGCCGGACAGGCCCGCAAGCTCAGGGCGCCGCCGCATTGAATATCAGGTGCACGTTGCCGTAATAATTTCCCGATTTGTAGCCACCGGCGGGCACGATCGGCTGAATATCCAGCACGTAACGCCCTCCGGCCCTGGCCTGTTCGGCGGAAAGCACCTGACGCGGCGTCGCATGAGTCAGCACGGTGTCGGCGAAGCTCACACGCAGATAAATATTCTGCTCGTTGCGACCATTAGACAGGTAGGGCTCGCTGCCCAGCCGGGCCTCGATTGCACTGGTGTCATGCCGGACATCGAAGTGTTTGCGCACGCCGCCCAGGGTTTTCGTACTGACATTCCACGGCAAAATCTGCGCGCGATGAATCCAGTCCGTCTCGGCCGGTATGACGTAAAAACCCAGCGTCGGAATATCCACCGACACCTGGAACCGGTGCACCTCGCGCGCCGCAAACAGCGCAGCGCTGAATAATGTCAGAACGCCCGCGCACACGGCAATGAACGATTGCTTGATCATCTCAGGTCATCCCGTGATGAGTTGCCAGCGACGCGCAAAGTCTTTTTGCTGTCGCCCTCGACCAGATTGAATCGGTATTCGCGCCCCGGCTTTTTGTCGAACTCGAAACTGTTGCCGGCACGGATGTGGTGTTTGGTGGTCGGCTCGCAGGTGTTTTCGTCTTTCAGGGCACAATTGCGAAACTCATCGACCACGACCACGGTGTTGCCGTTGTTGCGCACTCGATACGTGGTAGGCGCCTCTTCAATCACACTGTCGAAACGGCTGTCTTTCGGGCGTACAAAGAACACCGTGCCGAAACCGGTCATGACGTTGACCCCGGCGGACAAGTTGTTTTTGTATTCGTCACGCTCTTCGGCGGAGACTGCGAATTCATCTTCCTTTTCCGGCACCACCGGGATGAAGCGCACACGAAAATAGCGCTCGGTGTCACGCGCGCCCATCAGCAGAAGGCGTGTGCCCTGCATGCCATTGGCCGGCACGATCAGCCGTGCGGGGCTGGCCATCAGGCCATCACGACTGCTCATGTCCGCCTGGTTTCTGACCTCTATTTCCCGGGACGTACCGTCGGCCTCGTAAACAATCTCGAGGATGTTGACCTTGACGAATGCAGTGCTGTCACCGCTGTTGAACACCCTTTTCAGGTAGGTGCTTTTGTCGCCGTCGAGGTAGTCGTATACCGTACCGACGTTGATCTGCGGCCCTGCATGAAGACCGAGGGAAAACCCGCTCAACCCCATTAATAACAACAGACGTTTCATCACCTTGCTTCCTTGGTCGTTTAACACAGTGCTGGCTCGACTCACCGATACGCAGCCCATCAGATATCCGAATCCCAATACACCACGACAACACCGGAATATCTGCCGCCTCTGCCTTCACCGGGCCGCAGCATGTTTGCCATCGAATGCGGCGGCACTTCGAAATGCAGGGTTCCCGGTGCCCGATCCACATAGAAGCCGGGTTTGAAATACTGCGCATTTCCCCCACCGCTCTTCAGCCGCAAACGCCTCACAGGTTGGCCGGAAAGGTCGGTTATGCCATTGGGCAGGCTGACAAAAACGAACAGCTCGACCCGTCGGTTCACCTCGGGATCCTCCAGAGCGCATTCGCCATTGATTCCAGGTCCACAACCTATGAACATCTTGAAACGTGACGACGCCGAGATATTGAAGATCTGGTCGCGGAGCAAGCTCACCGGCCGCCGTCCGGCCTGCAGCCAGCTCTGCCAGCCACCGACCGGCACTAACTGGACTTGCTCGCCACCGGGCGGAATCTCGACCTTGAGGGTGTGCCGTACATCCAGATTGAAGTTCAAGGTCAGAGAAGAACTATTGGGCAACATTACGTCGCCAAAATCGAAATCCGCGTTCGGCCCGACGGTGTACGTCAGCGCGCCGAGGTAATTGCCCGAGGACATACCCAAAGGGTTGGGCGTTTCCAGCTCATAAGCAAAATCCACGTATCCCAGGCGTACCCAAGGGATATCGAACTTCGCCTGCTTACCGCATACGGTGCTTGACGGGGTTTTCCAGAAAAAAAGCGTAGGTGTCATGGGTGTACCAGCCCACCCCGCTGTACAGGCAAGGTGCCGGAGCGTTGACCCAACTCGAGCCCCACAACAGGTTATGAGCGATACGGTAGTCAGCAGCACCGCCCACCAGATTGATCACGTCATCGGTCACGACCTTGGAGCCGACGCCGACGATGCGCACCCTGACCTTTTCCGGCTCTCGGGTGGTTTCGTGATAGACCGTCAGTTCCCGCCATTGCGTGGGTGCCTGAAACATCACGCCCTGTCGGGGTGAAGCGTGATTGGCTAAAACAGGCGTACGAGAATCGAACTGGATCGGCACCTGGAGGCTGAATATTTCGTTCTGTTCGCACTGCGCCGGATCGAAGGTGCAGTAACCACTGGACGGCGTAGTGTTGCGGAATTTGTTGCGGTGCGGATATGACGAGTCCGGCCTGAACTCGGCAGTAATCGAAACCTGTTCGGCACAGACCGGAAAAGCGATCGCAGCCAACGCAATAAAGGGCAGCGAGCGACCACGGGATGTAGCTGAGTGTGTGACGTTCATGTCTGAAGAATCTCCAGGGGCAGGCCGATATCAACCAGCGGTCTCTGTCTTGTGAATGGCTTCGGCCAACGTGTCCGGCGAGCAGCGCAGATCTCCGATCATCAGCACGTTGTTTTCACTGCGGTGCTTGTCGGTGTCGAGACGGAATTGACACAACAATTGGTCGGCGTAGCGCACTTGCAGGGTGGGCGAGCCAGCATGCATTTCCATCGAGAAAAACCCGTCGACTTCGCTGACGCCACGGCTGGCGTGATTGATCACGTGGTGGCCCTTGAGCGGCCGGCCTTGTGGATCGAGCAACCGGCCAAGAACGGTGAGGGTTTTCATCACTCTGACCTTTCTGTACTCCACGCCACCCTTGTTCAGGTGGTAACGGGTCCGCGACGGTTCGATACTCGCCGCCGGGACGTGGTTGCCCTCAAAGTCAAAGTTCACCGAGCTGTTTCGATAGGCTGTAAGCGGGATGAAGTTGCGTCCGGGGTGCAGTGCCGCGCTGCCGCCACTGAGGTCGTCGGCGCGCAGGGAAATACCGGCGATGTCCGACTCGACATCAACGATCATGCCCGCGCCACGCCCGTGGTATTGACTGGTCATCAACAGTCGCTGACCGCCGACGACAACCGTGCTGTCGAGGTTCACGCCACCGGTGTAATTGCCGTTGTATGAGGAGCGCTGCAGGAAACCGTCGCCATTGACCGTGTCAGTGCGAAAGTTCGCCAGGCTGGCGAGGCCGACACCATAAGTGTCGGTCAGCGCCGTCACCGAAACACTCTGCAGCACATGGTCTTGCAGGTTCTTGCGATAACCGACCGAGGCATTGTTGTCACGGCTGCCATCGCGCGCGGTGCGGCTGCCGATGCTGCCGGATATTTGCTGGCCAGCACCGCCCAGCGCCATGCTGACACTGAGGTCGACGCCGCGGTTGCGCGCATCGCCGCTGCTGTAACTGCCCGGCCGATCAAACAACGACAGCCGCCAATTGGCGTCGCTGCCGAATAGCTCGGTACGCTGCGACCAGCCCAGATCGGCGCCGACACCTTGAACATTGCCCTCGCTGTGGGAGACCCGCGCACTCAGCGAGTTTTTGCGGCTGATCCGGTGACTGAGCGCCAGCGACGAATTGCTGGTCTCGCCGGTGAAGACGTTGCGTTGGCGTACGCGCGTACCGTCGGGCAGCGTGTCATAGGTATTGCGGGTGTCGAGCCAACTGCGATTGTGGCTGATCACCAGACTCCCGGCGCCGTAGTTGTATAACCCCTGCAAATCAACGCCGGTGCCGTGATCCTCGGTCTGATAAAGATTGGCGTAAAAGCTGGTGTTGTCCGCGACACTCCAGTCGATCGAGCTGCCGTATTGCAGTTTTTCGCGTACCTGGCGCGCCGACAGTCCAAGAATCACCCGCGGATGCAGCAGATAATTGACCGAGGCGCCGGCGGTCATGTCGCCACTGTCCTGCTCATCCCAGTTGCTGAACAGTTTGCTTTCCTGTCCGGCGAACAGGTTGTAGCGCCAGCGGTCGTCGAGGTTGCTCCAGTTGACGGGTTTGTAGATCAGTTCCTGAGTGGTCGAGGTCGTCTGACCGTCTTCGATCAAACGCACTTCCACTTCGTAGATACCGCCAGGCAGGGGCCGGGTATCAAGTGTCTGCAAGCCTGCGGGAACCGCTTGGGTATTGATCAGCAGGCCATCGCGATAGATTTCCACTGACGCCTGCCGGTTGGCCGTGACAAAGATTGGATAAACACTTGGCCGGGGACTGTCCACCGCAAGGCTGTCGGAACTGCCGTACATCACGCCCACCGCCGTGTCGGGGCTGGTACCGAATGAACGCGGTTGACGGGTCAGGCCTTCGGAATTGGGGGTGAAATAACCCAGGCGGAAAAAACTGCCCTGCAGTTCGCGCTGGGTATAAAGCTCATGTACTGCGTGATAGGTCTTGTCGTCCGGCCCGCCGAGACGCGCCAATTGCATGTTGAGGGTCTGACTCCAGTTACCGAGGCTGCCACTGGCCTCCAAGCCCAGACGGCCACCCGGATCCTGGTCCTGACCGCCGTTGAAGTTGAGCTGGTTGCGCAAGATCAGTCCACTGCTGCCGCCCTCGGGCTGATCGTGAAAGCGCTGGGTCTGCAGATCGCGCTCGGCATTTTCCGTGGCAATCGAGAGCAAGGAGTTTTCCAGGTTGTAATGCACCGCCAGCAATTGCTCGGGGCATTGTCCGCTACACGCCCCCAACGCGACTCCGGGTTTGAGAATGCTCGCCCAGGTTTCACGCTCACTGGCGCTGAATCGACTGTCGCTGGTGTCGGTAAAGTCGAGCAAGGTAATACGATCATCGCGCGACAATACAATCATTGCCTCGCCCAACGGTTGTCTATCAAGTTCCACGCGAACCGCCAATGGAACATCAAAAAAGTGCTCTTCAAAGTCTGCCGGCAAACCTTTTGCCTGCGCCAGTAAGCTTCGCGGGGTGTTATCAACTGGTGCAGGCGCCGCCAGTACGCTGGTGCATGAAAGCAATGCAAGCGCAGCCGCGATGGGCGTCATCGGAAACATGAACGAATACTCTGGTTACCGAAAAGTAAAAGCCCGACCGGACAACAGACAAGTTGCCGGCCGGTTACGTTACTTGGAAAAGTAAGCGTTAGTTGCTGCCTGTAGCGATCAAACCGAAGGTTCTACGACCAGCATGACCACGCCGGTGTAATCGCCAGCGGTTGGCTTGGCGCCTGGCGCGCTGATTTTGAACGGTGCGCGGTAGCGTGTATTGGACTCTGCATCACCGACCACTTCCTGGGAGGTGGTGGTCAGCGTCTTGCCATTGAGTTCGACCTTGAGATCGATAGTCTGGCTGCCGGCGATAAGCTTCGGCACGCTTTCCAAGCGAGCGTGGACCTTGCCGGCCGTGTGCAGCACGTCGAAATGACCATTGACCTCACGCATCGAAGCAGTCGACGGGTTGTAGCTCATGTCCTGGTCCTTGTTGACCAGATCGGCATCGACCGGTACCGCATAGAAATCGTCGGCAGGCACATGCGCAACCAGACTGATCGAATGTTTTGCTTCGGTGGCGGCGAACGCGATGGAGGCACTCATGGCCAATACGGTCAGAGGTGCGGCAAAGGCGAGTTTCTTGAGCATCATTCAATACCTGTCTTATATAAAGGGGTTGATTCGTTACAAGTTTTTGGCGAGCGAAACGGTCACGAGCGATTTGCGCCCACCCCAACTTGCAACGCCAGACAAGCATCAACCAATTTATATTTAAAGTAAGCAGGCAACTTCCGAGGAACTTGTAGCCTGTCGACCATTACCCCGGAAAGAAAAAACCGTGATTTTCTTAAAAGTACCAGATCAACTGTAAGAGAGAGACTACAGCGTGCCAGTAATCTGTCTTGACGCGCCAACTTTTGCAGCAACTTCCGTAAGACCGATACCACACTTTCCTGATAATAAAGGCTGTCATCGGTTATTAGAGAGTTAGCACTAAACTGCGCCTTTAGCGGGCGCTTTAATATCGTTTTTTTTTGATCATTTGCGCGCCCCTGCGGCCGAAAATTCGATTGATGGAAATCCGCCGTCGGTCAGAAGGTCTTGCGCGGGCATTAAGATATATCTTAAGTTGTATCTAAACACGACGAGAGAGAAGGAAAAATGAGAGACCATCATTCCCCCCACCGCGAACACGGCGACGGCCGTGACGGCTTCGAGAAGCGCCCCGGCCGCGAACGCGGCGGTCGTGGCCCCCGCGTGTTCGCTCCAGGCGACTTGAAATTGCTGCTGCTGGCGCTGATCGCCGAACAGCCGTGCCACGGCTATGACCTGATCCGCCAGATTGAAGGCATGTTCGATGGCGCCTACAGCCCGAGCCCCGGTGTGATCTACCCGACCCTGACCTTTCTGGAAGAAAGCGACCTGATTGCCGGCGACGCCGAGGGCGGCAAAAAACGCTACAGCGTCACCGACGCCGGGCGTTTGTCCTTGAGCGAACAAGCCATCGCCCTCGACGGCGTACGCATGCGCATCGACGTCAGCAAACGCTCACTGCGCGGCCATGATCGGCCGGCAGAAATTCATGAAGCGGTGCACAACTTGCGCCACGCCCTGCAAATGCACCACGGGCGCTGGAGCCCGGAAGAAATCCTGCGTGTGCGTGACCTGCTCAACGACACCGCCAAAGCCATTGTCGACGGCCCTGCCGTTCAATCTGCCCAGGAGAAAGCCGAATGACCGCAGTCGATACCCAAACCATTCACCGCGTGATGCACGAAATCAAACGCCGCAAGCTTGAAGTGCTGCGCGTGGTCGACCTGACCCCGCGCATGCGCCGCATCACCCTTGGCGGCCCGGAGTTGGCCGGATTCATCAGTCTGGGCACGGACGATCACGTCAAATTGCTGTTCCCGCAGAACGCCGAGCAGGCCGCCGCACTGGAGACCATGGTGCTCGGCGCCGGCAAGGACGACGGGCCGAAACCCGAAATGCGCGACTACACGCCGCGCCGGTATGACCTCGATGCGCTGGAGCTGGACATCGATTTTGTCCTGCACGGCGACGGCCCTGCCTCCACTTGGGCAGAACAGGCCAAACCGGGACAGTTCCTGCACATCGGCGGCCCGCGCGGCTCGATGATCGTCCCGGACATTTTCGACAGCTATCTGCTGATCGGCGATGAAACCGCCCTGCCCGCCATCGCCCGACGTCTCGAAGGCATGGCGGCCAATCGCAAGGCACTGGTGGTGATCGAAGTGGAAAACGGCGCCGAACAGCAAGTGCTGGAGAGTGCAGCGCAGGTCAACGTGATCTGGGTATTGCGCGAAGGCGGTAAGGACAATCTGCTGACCACGGTGAAACACTTGCAGGTGCCGAAGGGCAATCTGTATGCGTGGGTCGCGACGGAGACCAAGGTTTCACGGCAGATTCGTCGGGTGCTGATCGACGAGCATGGGCTGGATGAGCAACTGATCAAAGCGGTCGGCTACTGGCGCGCCGAAGGCACTCCCGAGGAGGACTGAGCCCCCCCGTAGGAGTTGCCGCAGGCTGCGATCTTTTGACTTTGATTTTTCAAAAACAAGATCAAAAGATCGCAGCGTGCCGCAGCTCCAGGTGTACGCATCCAATGTAGGAGCTGCCGAAGGCTGCGATCTTTTGACTTTCATCGCCGAGTTCGGTCAAGGCCAATCAACAGCAGTCCAATCAGCACAAATCCCAGCAATATCCCCCCGGCATTGATGAACACCTGTGGATAACCCAACTGGCTAACACTGAGAAACCAATACGGATAAGCGCTGAGCAAATGCCCACGCAGCAAAGCATAGGCAAAGTACAAGACCGGGTAAATCAACCAAAGCGGCACGTGCCGAAGCTGCAAGGTTCCCTTGGGTACGCAGCCCCACCAATAAACGAGGTACACCAACGGCATGATGTCGTGCAGCAGTTCATCGGCAACAATCTGCACCCCTTCGGGCCGGAACAGGCTGCGCAACAACACGTTGTAGCCCAGGCTGACAACAACAATGCTGACAGCAATCCCACTGCTTACCCACGGTTGCAAAAACCAGCGGCGCGCAGCGGATTCTCGCTCAGTGACGGCGCAGGTCAGCACCGTTGCAACGCCAATGTTGGTCAGCACCGTGAAATAGCTGAAATAGCTCATCAGGCCGCCCATCAGGCTGCCACCACTGCTCAAGCGGTAATACAAAACCAGATACATCTGAATGCCCAATCCTGCCCAGCCCAATACGGCTGCGCAGGTGATCAGGCGTTGGCGCCCGACGGCGTCCACCTCAGAGCGGTCGCTTGGTGCGCATCAACTTCACGTACAGACGTTCGACCTTTTCCCGCGCCCACGGGGTTTTGCGCAGAAACGTCAGGCTCGACTTGATGCTCGGATCGCTCTTGAAACAGCGGATATCGATGCGCTCGGCCAGCCCCGACCATTCGTAATGGGCCACCAATGCGTTGAGGATCTGTTCGAGGGTGACGCCGTGCAGCGGATCGGGGGTTTGGTCGTTCATGCCAGGCCTTTGGGCGAAGTGAAAATGCAGAAGCCGCGCACCTTAGCCGAGGGGGTGGTTGGGTGGAAGGCCTTCCTTTCAAATGTAGGTCAAGGTCAAAAGATCGCAGCCTTCGGCAGCTCCTACACGTGTACGCATTTCAATGTAGGAGCTGCCGAAGGCTGCGATCTTTTAGCACTGTTACCAAATCCGAAAGGATGCATGTTCACAAAAGGCCTTTGTCTTTTTGTAACAGATCATTATCCTGCCGCCCTTCTGCTGAATCGCTTCACTGCCTGCGACATATTGAAGCGCTCGAATTGCACCCCGAAAACACCAAAAAAAGACTTATCCATGCCCGATTTTTCCTTCTCCCGAGACAGCGCTATCTCAACCCTGCGCGCCATCGGTGTCTGCACCGCCCTCGGTCTGGCCACTTGCGCCCAAGCGGCCCCCGCGTTCGACAGTGAGTCACCGTACATGCTCGGTGACTGGAACGGCACGCGCACCGAACTCTCGGAAAAAGGCTACGACTTCAAACTCGATTACACCGGCGAAATGGGCAGTAATCTGCACGGCGGCTACGACCATGATCGCACCGCGCGTTACAGCGATCAGTTCGGTCTGGGCACGCACCTCGATCTGCAAAAGATCCTCGGCTGGGACGACGCCGAGTTTCAACTGACCATCACCAAGCGCAGCGGCAACAACATCAGCAACGACCGCATCAACGATCCGCGCGTTGGTGGTTTCACCTCGGCGCAGGAAGTCTGGGGCCGTGGCCAGACCACCCGCCTGACGCAGATGTGGTATCAGCAGAAATTCTTCGATCAGAAACTCGACATCAAGGTTGGCCGTTTCGGCGAAGGCGAAGACTTCAACAGCTTCCCGTGCGACTTCCAGAACCTCGCGTTCTG
This sequence comes from Pseudomonas helmanticensis, assembly GCF_900182985.1. Lineage (NCBI taxonomy): Bacteria > Pseudomonadati > Pseudomonadota > Gammaproteobacteria > Pseudomonadales > Pseudomonadaceae > Pseudomonas > Pseudomonas helmanticensis. Next base: position 1,213,203 of record NZ_FXUY01000002.1, read on the forward strand.
CGGCTCGCAGGTCGGCAACTGGGTCGGCGGCATCTGGTACAACTGGCCGGTCAGCCAATGGGCGATGCGCGTCAAATATCACCTGACCCCAGAGTTGTACGCACAGGTCGGCGCCTACGAACAGAACCCGTCGAACCTTGATCGCGGCAACGGCTTCAAACTCAGCGGCAGCGGCACCCAGGGCGCGATCCTGCCGATCGAACTGGTGTGGACGCCGAAACTCAACGGCCTGCCGGGCGAATACCGCGCCGGTTACTACTACAGCAACGCCAAAGCCACTGACGCTTATAAAGATCAGAACGGCCAACCGGCGGCCCTCAGCGGCGAAGCCTACCGCAGCGCGTCAAGCAAACACGGGGTTTGGCTGGGTATTCAGCAGCAAGTCACCAGCGTGGCCAGCGATAACAGTCGCGGTTTGAGCGTGTTCGCCAACGGCACCATGCACGACAAGAAAACCAACGCGATCGACAACTACGTGCAGGCCGGCATCACCTACAAAGGCCCGTTCGATGCGCGCGCCAAGGACGACATCGGTTTCGCCCTCGCCCGCGTACACGTCAACCCGGCCTACCGCAAAAACGCCGAAGCGACGAATCAGGCCAACGCCGTTTACGACTATGACGATCCGTCCTTCCTGCCGCCGCAAGACACCGAATACAGCGCCGAGCTGTATTACGGCGTGCATGTAACCAACTGGCTGACCGTACGCCCGAACCTGCAATACATCCGCCACCCCGGTGGCGTGAACAACGTCGACGACGCCCTGATCGGCGGGATCAAAATCCAGTCTTCGTTCTAAAGCACACCACGGATCAAATGTAGGAGTGAGCCTGCTCGCGATAGCGGTGTTTCAGGCGACACCTCCAGAGACTGACACACCTCCATCGCGAGCAGGCGAAGGCCTACAAATGAATTTCGTTAGCTAGACAAGTTTTTATCTGAACCATGCCCACGCTCAATCGTCATCTACAGTGACTACTGCGCGGGACTATTTGAAACGTCACGGAGAATCACACTATGAGCACCGAAAGTGCTTCGAGTCGAAGCCGTCTGTTACCGAGCCTGCTCGGCATTCTGCTTCTGCTGATGGGCCTGGCCATGTTGGCCGGTGGGGTCAAGCTGAGCATGCTCGGCGGCTCGCTGTACTACCTGCTGGCCGGTATCGGCATTGCGCTGAGCGGCATCCTGCTGCTGATGCGCCGCCGCGCCGCGCTGAGCCTGTACGCTATCGTCCTGTTTGCCAGCACCGTTTGGGCGCTGTGGGAAGTCGGTCTGGACTGGTGGCAACTGGTGCCACGTCTGGCGCTGTGGTTTGTCCTCGGCTTCGTGATGTTGCTGCCGTGGTTCCGCCGTCCGCTACTGCTTGACGGCCCGGCGCCAATGGGCACTCGCGGCCTGACCGTGGCCGTGGTTCTCGCTGGTCTCACCGCGCTGATCAGCCTGTTCACCCACCCGGGCGAAACCTTCGGCGAACTGGGTCGCGACACCGCAGACACCACCAGCACCGCGCCAGCCATGCCCGATGGCGACTGGCAAGCTTACGGCCGCACCGAATTCGGTGACCGCTACTCGCCGCTGAAGCAGATCACCCCGGCCAACGTCGGCAAGCTGCAAGAAGCCTGGCGCATCCAGACCGGCGACCTGCCGACGGCGGATGACCCGGTCGAGCTGACCAACGAAAACACCCCGCTGAAAGCCAACGGCATGGTCTACGCCTGCACCGCGCACAGCAAAGTGTTGGCGCTGGATCCGGACACCGGCAAAGAACTGTGGCGCTTCGACCCGCAGATCAAGAGCCCGGTCGGCTTCAAAGGCTTCGCCCACATGACTTGCCGTGGCGTGTCGTACTACGACGAAGCCGCGTACGCCAAAACTGAAAACGCAGCCTCCGCGGTGATTTCCGAAGCCGGCAAAGCCGTTGCTCAGGCTTGCCCGCGTCGTCTGTACCTGCCAACCGCTGATGCCCGCCTGATCGCCCTGAACGCCGACACCGGCAAGATCTGCGAAGGCTTCGGCAAAAACGGTGTGGTCGACCTGACCCAAGGCATCGGCCCGTTCACCGCTGGCGGCTACTACTCCACCTCGCCAGCCGCGATCACGCGTGATCTGGTGATCATGGGCGGTCACGTGACCGACAACGAATCGACCAACGAGCCATCGGGCGTGATCCGCGCCTTCGACGTGCACGACGGTCACCTCGTATGGAACTGGGACAGCGACAAGCCAGACGCCACCGAGCCTTTGGCACCGGGTGAAACCTACAGCCGCAACTCGGCCAACATGTGGTCGCTGGCCAGCGTCGACGAAAAGATCGGCATGGTTTATCTGCCACTGGGCAACCAGACTCCAGACCAGTGGGGCGCTGACCGCACCCCGGGCGCCGAGAAATTCAGCGCCGGTATCGTTGCTCTGGACCTGGCCACCGGTAAAGTGCGCTGGAACTACCAGTTCACCCACCACGACCTGTGGGACATGGACGTTGGCAGCCAGCCAACCCTGCTCGACATGAAAACCGCCGACGGCGTGAAACCGGCGCTGATCGCTCCGACCAAACAGGGCAGCCTGTACGTCCTCGACCGTCGTGACGGCACGCCGATCATTCCGATCAAGGAGATCCCGGTCCCGCAAGGCGCCGTGAAAGGCGACCACACCGCACCGACCCAGGCCCGTTCGGACCTCAACCTGCTGGCCCCGGAACTGACCGAAAAAGCCATGTGGGGCGCGAGCCCGTTCGACCAGATGCTGTGCCGCATCCAGTTCAAAGAACTGCGTTATGAAGGCCAGTACACCCCGCCGTCGGAACAGGGCAGCCTGATCTACCCGGGTAACGTGGGTGTGTTCAACTGGGGCGGCGTCTCGGTCGATCCGGTTCGTCAGATCCTGTTCACCAGCCCGAACTACATGGCTTTCGTTTCGAAAATGGTGCCACGCGAGCAAGTCGCCGCCGGCAGCAAACGCGAAAGCGAAACCGCTGGCGTGCAACCGAACACCGGCGCGCCATACGCCGTGATCATGCACCCGTTCATGTCGCCACTCGGCGTACCGTGCCAGGCCCCGGCCTGGGGCTACGTTGCCGGTATCGACCTGACCACCGGCAAAGTCGTGTGGAAACGCAAAAACGGCACCAGCCGCGACAGCTCGCCAATCCCGATCGGCTTCACCTTGGGCGTGCCTAGCATGGGCGGCTCGATGGTCACGGCTGGCGGCGTCGGCTTCCTCAGCGGCACCCTCGACCAGTACCTGCGCGCGTACGACGTGAACAGCGGTAAAGAGCTGTGGAAATCGCGTCTGCCTGCGGGCGGTCAAGCGACCCCGATGACTTACACCGGCAAGGACGGCAAGCAATACGTGCTGTTGGTTGTCGGCGGTCACGGTTCGCTGGGCACCAAAATGGGCGACTACATCATTGCCTACAAACTGCCGGAATAAGCTTCAACGGCGGTAAAAAAAGGCGATGCCCCGCAAGGGACATCGCCTTTTTTGTGCCCACCCAATATCCAAGGAGCTGCCGAAGGCTCGGGCCGCGTTCGGACGATCTTTTGACTTTGATTTTTAAAAGCCAGATCAAAAGATCGTCCGAACGCGGCCCGAGCCTTCGGCAGCTCCTACAGGGTGAAATATGTTGGTTTGTGAGAAATGTGCTTGTCCTACAAATGCTGGTAATTGTGCGGAGTTTTTCCCACAAGTCGCGTCGGTTGTGCCTCGGAAGTGGGGTGGCTAGGCTCTGAGGGTCGCTGCAAATTCAGCGAACGGGCGTCGCGGCCCGAGCAGTTCATTCGATTTAATGCATAATCGCCGACCCAAACGGGAGCGCTCAGGTGCTTGTTGTTTGGTTTGATGGTGGCTGTGCGTGGGATACCTTCGGGTATGCCGAGATTGCCGAATGGCTCGGTCCGCGAACCTGCGTACAGCTGCCACCCTTTGTCGCGTCGCGGCGATTGAGAGTGACAGCCCCACTTATCATTCGGAGCTTCACCATGATCAAACCAACATCCAATCCGCCCGCAGACGACACCACCCCCTACGAATTCCCCGGCTCAAAAAGATTCCACGACGCCGCCGAACGCGCCCTCGACCACTACCTCAAACCCAACGCCCTAACCCTGCGCTTCCACAAACCCAGCACCATGTTCCAGGTCGCCCCCGATCAAGACAACGAAAGCCTGCTGGTCCACGCCTGCGAATCCCTGGCCCAAGCCAGCCTCATGACCAGCGACATCGCCGCCTACATCGAACTGCCGCAGCGGCGCACGATTCTGGCGATCCAGCAAATCATCATGCTCGCCGAACTGGCGGTGAATCGCGCACTGGATAACCACGAAATATCCCAACCCCCCACCCACAACTGAAAAGCCCCTCACCCTAACCCTCTCCCGGAGGGAGAGGGGACTGACCGAGGTGTTTGGGCGAGATACGCCGACGTGCAATACCGAGCCGAACTCACATTCTGAAAAGCCCAAAAACCGGCCCCCTCTCCCTCGGGAGAGGGCCGGGCGGGCGGCGTTCCGATGAGGGGCGAACCCACCAAAAAACCAAAGCCAAACACCCGCTCTTCACCACTCAATAGGCCGAGTGTCAGCTCGCCTGCTCTTGATCTTGATCCACGAGCGACGTCGGAAGGCTGAGTGGAGGGATTGATCCGGGGGTGGGAGCGCAGCGACCGTTTGGCGCAGCCAAACACAGCGAGAGGAGGTGCAGCGCAGCAAACCGTAGGCGCTGCCCCCCGGATCGATCCCGCAGCGAAGGAACCCCGAGCCCCAGCGAGCGGGCCGCACGCAGGAGCAAGCCTTTTCGGTTACCTTTTCGGCGTCTGGAAAAGGTGACTCGCCGTAAGGGCGAAACCTTAATCCGCCATCACCAAAAAAACGGATATACACACCAACCCCAAGAACATGGTCGGCCCAAAGGCTGCCAAGCCCAAAGCGTGACGCCTGTCAAAACCCTGAACACACAAGCAGAAACATCCCCTCCCATTGAAACCACCGAAAGCCTGCCCCATCTAAGACCCATACCCCATTGCGCAGGTGCCCCATGAGCGACCAGCAAGAATTCCCCGATCACCCCGACGACTACACCCAAACCGACCACATCGAACACACCTCCTCCGGCAAAGGCCTCGCACTGCCAGGCCAAAACCTGCCGGACAAGGTCTACATCATCCCGATCCACAACCGCCCGTTCTTCCCGGCGCAAGTCCTGCCGGTCATCGTCAACGAAGAACCCTGGGCCGAAACCCTCGACCTCGTCAGCAAATCCGAACACCACTCCCTGGCCCTGTTCTTCATGGACACGCCCCAGGAAGACCCGCGTCACTTCAACACCGGCGCCCTCCCCGAGTACGGCACGCTGGTCAAAGTCCATCACGCCAGCCGCGAGAACGGCAAACTGCAGTTCGTCGCCCAGGGCCTGAGCCGCGTGCGCATCAAAACCTGGCTCAAACACCACCGCCCACCGTATCTGGTGGAAGTCGAATACCCGCACCAGCCGACCGAGCCGACCGACGAGGTCAAGGCCTACGGTATGGCGCTGATCAACGCGATCAAGGAACTGCTGCCGCTCAACCCGCTGTACAGCGAAGAGCTGAAAAACTACCTCAATCGCTTCAGCCCCAACGATCCGTCGCCGCTGACCGACTTCGCCGCCGCCCTGACCTCCGCCACCGGCCCCGAGCTGCAAGAAGTGCTCGACTGCGTGCCGATGCTCAAGCGCATGGAGAAAGTCCTGCCGATGCTGCGCAAGGAAGTCGAAGTCGCGCGCCTGCAAAAAGAGATCTCGGCGGAAGTTAACCGCAAGATCGGCGAGCATCAGCGCGAGTTCTTCCTCAAGGAACAACTCAAGGTCATCCAGCAGGAACTGGGGCTGACCAAAGACGACCGCAGCGCCGACCTCGAACAGTTCGAACAACGCCTTGAAGGCAAAGTCCTGCCGGCGCAGGTGCAGAAACGCCTCGATGAAGAAATGAACAAACTGTCGATCCTCGAGACTGGCTCGCCAGAGTACGCGGTCACCCGCAACTACCTCGACTGGGCCACCTCGGTGCCGTGGGGCGTCTACGGCGAGGACAAACTCGATCTCAAGCACGCGCGCAAAATCCTCGACAAACACCACGCTGGCCTCGACGACATCAAGGATCGCATCCTCGAATTCCTCGCCGTCGGTGCTTATAAAGGTGAGATCAGCGGCTCCATCGTGTTGCTGGTCGGGCCGCCGGGCGTGGGTAAAACCAGCGTCGGCAAATCCATCGCCGAATCCCTCGGCCGGCCGTTCTATCGCTTCAGCCTCGGCGGCATGCGCGACGAAGCCGAGATCAAGGGCCACCGCCGCACCTACATCGGCGCACAGCCGGGCAAACTGGTGCAGGCGTTGAAAGACGTCGAAGTGATGAACCCGGTGATCATGCTCGACGAGATCGACAAGATGGGCCAGAGCTACCAGGGCGACCCGGCCTCGGCGTTGCTGGAAACCCTCGACCCGGAACAGAACGTCGAATTCCTCGACCATTACCTCGACCTGCGCATGGACTTGTCGAAAGTCCTCTTCGTCTGCACCGCCAACACCCTCGATTCGATCCCCGGCCCATTGCTCGACCGCATGGAAGTGATTCGCCTGTCGGGCTACATCACCGAAGAAAAAGTCGCCATCGCCAAGCGTCACCTGTGGCCGAAATTGCTGGAAAAGGCCGGCGTGTCCAAGGGCAGCCTGGCCATCAGTGACAGCGCGCTCAAAGCCTTGATCGACGGTTACGCCCGTGAAGCCGGCGTGCGTCAGCTTGAAAAGCAAATGGGCAAATTGGTGCGCAAAGCGGTGATGAAGCTGATCGACGACCCGAAAGCGGTGATCAAGCTCGGACCGAAAGACCTCGAAGCGTCACTGGGTCATCCGGTGTTCCGCAACGAACAAGTGCTGTCCGGCACCGGCGTGATTACTGGTCTGGCCTGGACCAGCATGGGCGGCGCGACGTTGCCGATCGAAGCGACGCGGATTCACACGCTCAACCGTGGTTTCAAACTCACCGGGCAACTGGGTGATGTGATGAAGGAATCGGCGGAGATCGCCTACAGCTACGTCAGCTCGCACCTGAAACAATTCGGCGGTGACGCGAAGTTCTTCGACGAAGCCTTCGTCCACCTGCACGTACCGGAAGGCGCGACACCGAAAGACGGCCCGAGCGCCGGCGTGACCATGGCCAGCGCCCTGCTTTCGCTCGCGCGTAATCAGCCGCCGAAGAAAGGCGTGGCGATGACCGGTGAACTGACGTTGACCGGGCATGTGCTGCCGATTGGCGGGGTACGCGAGAAGGTGATTGCGGCAAGAAGGCAGAAGATTTTCGAGTTGATTTTGCCGGAGCCGAATCGGGGGAATTTTGAGGAGCTGCCGGATTATTTGAAGGAGGGGATTACGGTGCACTTCGCGAAGAAGTTTGCGGATGTGGCGAAGGTACTTTTCTGACCGGTAGCCCGTAGCCCCTCACCCCAGCCCTCTCCCCGAGGGAGAGGGAGCCGACCGAGTTGTCTTGCGCTATACATCGACCTGAAAGACCGAGTCGATTATGGATTCAGCGATTTATTTCAGGTCGGTGTCTTTCTAAAATATCCCGCAATCGGTCCCCTCTCCCTCTGGGAGAGGGCTAGGGTGAGGGCTTGGCGTTGTCACACTTTGTCTCATCTTCAGTTATGCTCGCCGTTCGTCGCCAACGTCGGAGCCGCTGACCCTATGTCCCCCACTCGCCTGTTTCTCCCCCTCGCCCTCTCGCTGCTGGCCGCGTGCGCCACGCAACCGAAACACAACGTGACCGTGGAAAAACAAAGCGAATGCCCGGTACGCCTGACCAACGGGCAAAACCTCATCATCATGCTGCCAAGCAATCCAACCACCGGCTACCGCTGGGCCATTCAGGATTCCGCCGGCGGCGTGCTGCGCGCGCTTAGCCCAGAGGTTTACAGCAATCCGGAAGATGCCGGCGTGGTCGGCGCAGCGGGGCTTTCAACCTGGCGTTTCCAGGCGTTTGCTGCCGGCACCGGACGTTTGCGCCTGACCTCGCAACAACCATGGGCGCCAGAAGTGCTGCCAGTGGAAACTTTCGACTGCGCGATCTCGGTGAACTGATCGTGGGCTGGCTGATTCTGGCGCTGATGGGCGCGGTGACGTTTCTCTACGGTCTCAGCACGCATGCGGCGCTGCTGTGCTTGTTGGTTAAGCCGTTGCCGGTGCTGGCATTGCTTGGCTGGCTGCACGATGCGCCGCCCAGCGAGTATCGCCGCTGGATCAGTCTCGGTCTGATTTTCTCGCTGCTCGGTGATGTACTACTGGCGTGGCCAGTGGATTTGTTTGTGTTTGGCCTCGGCGCGTTTCTGGTTGCGCATCTGGCTTATCTGAAGGCTTATCTGAGTGACTGCAAGCGTCTGGCGATTCTGCCGTTGCTGCTTTCCCTCGGAGTTGGCGCGGTGCTGCTGGGCCTTCTGATTTCCAGCGGTCTCGGGCCTTTACTGGTTCCGGTCATCATCTATGGCGCGGCAATCAGCGCGATGCTCTGGCGCGCCCTCGCCCGCCTCGGCACCGACGTGCCCAAGCGTTCGGCGTTGTTGGCGGCGGGTGGTGCGTTAGCGTTTGTGTTTTCGGATAGCGTGATCGGCATTGATCGCTTCGTATCGCCATTCCATGCCGCCCCGTACGTCATCATCCTCAGCTACTGGCTCGGCCAGTGGGGCATCGCCGCTTCCGCGTTCTCCCAAAAACACCGCTAACCCTGTGGCGAGGGGATTTATCCCCGTCCGGCTGCGCAGCAGTCGTAAAACCTGCGCACGCGGATTGCCTGACACTCCTTGATGACTGGTTTTGGGGCTGCTTCGCAGCCCATCGGGGATAAATCCCCTCGCCACGTCGGACAACCCAAGCATCCCAGCGCCCTTTTGGCTAAAATGCCGGCCTTTCCATTTACACCGCCGGAACCGCCGTGAGCAAAGAACCCGATCGCATTTTCGCCAAGCCTTTGGCCCAGGTACCCGACTTCGCCTTCAACGAAGACGTCGTGCGGGTGTTCCCGGACATGATCAAGCGCTCGGTGCCGGGTTACCCGACCATCGTCGAAAACCTTGGTGTACTCGCAGCGCAGTTCGCTCAGCCAAACAGCGTGCTTTACGATCTCGGCTCATCGCTGGGCGCGGTCACTCAAGCGCTGCGTCGCCACGTGCGCACCGACGGTTGCCGCGTTATCGCTGTGGATAACTCGGCCGCCATGGTCGAACGCTGCCGCGAATACCTCAACGGTCAGGATTCGATGTTTCAGGAGCTGCTGCCGGTCGAAGTCATCGAAGGCGACATCCTGGCCCTTGAGTTTCATCCCGCCTCGGTGGTCGCGCTGAACTTCACCCTGCAATTCATCGCCCCGGATCAGCGCACCGCGTTGCTCTCGCGCATCCGCCAATCGCTGCTGCCCGGCGGCGCGCTGATTCTCTCGGAGAAGCTGCGTTTCAACGATACCGAAGAGCACGCGCTGCTTACTGATCTGCACGTCGCCTTCAAACGCGCCAACGGCTACAGCGAACTGGAAATTGCCCAGAAGCGCAGCGCCATCGAAAACGTCATGAAGCCCGACAGCCTCGAAGAACACCGCGAACGCCTGCTGGCCGCCGGGTTCTCGAAAGTCGTGCCGTGGTTCCAGTGTCTTAACTTTGCCTCGTTGATTGCCTTGCCATGATTGATCTGTCCCCCCTCGCCCGCCGTCTGGCCGGCACGCCGCTGGCCGAATGGGCCAACACCCTGCAAGCACAACTCGACAAGAAAATGGAGAAGGGCCACGGCGACCTGGAGCGCTGGCAAAGTGCGCTGGATGCTTTGCCGAAGATCCAGCCGAGCGAAGTCGATCTGCTCAACGGCCTGAAGCTCGACACCGATTGCGACGACGAAACCCGCGCACAAATGCGTACTGCGTTGATGGGCCTGTCGCCGTGGCGCAAAGGGCCGTTCGATCTGTTTGGCGTGCACGTCGACACTGAATGGCGTTCGGACTGGAAGTGGTCGCGTGTTGCTCCGCATCTGGATCTGAAAGGCAAACGCATCCTTGATGTCGGTTGCGGCAATGGCTATTACATGTGGCGCATGCTCGGTGCCGGGGCGAACAGCGTGATTGGCGTTGATCCAAACTGGCTGTTCTTCTGCCAGTTCCAGGCGGTGCAGCGTTATCTGTCCGAGCCGAATGCCTGGCACTTGCCGTTCCCGTTCGAAGACCTGCCGCCGAATCTCGAAGGCTTCGACACGGTGTTTTCCATGGGCGTGTTCTACCACCGCCGCTCACCGATCGAGCATTTGCTGGCGCTGAAGGATTGCCTGGTCAAGGGCGGCGAACTGGTGCTGGAAACGTTGGTGGTGGAAGGCGACAAGCATCAGGTGCTGGTGCCGGAAGACCGTTATGCGCAGATGCGTAACGTCTGGTTCCTGCCGTCGGTGCCGGCGCTGGAATTGTGGCTGCGTCGCGCAGGTTTCACCGATATTCGTTGTGTGGACGTCAGCACCACGACTGTTGAAGAGCAGCGCGGTACCGAGTGGATGAAGTACCAGTCGTTGAGTGACTTCCTTGATCCGGAAGACCACAGCAAAACCATCGAAGGTTTGCCGGCACCGATGCGTGCGGTGATCGTCGCCAAGAAGTAACCCAACCTCCCAAACACCGCGGTGAATTCACCCCTCACCCCAGCCCTCTCCCCAGGGAGAGGGAGCCGATCTTTGGGCTTTTCAAAACCTGAGTTCAACTCGATAACTCAGGTCGGCGGATCTCGCCTATTCAATCCGGTCAGTCCCCTCTCCCTCCGGGCGGTCCGACGTTTCGGGAGGGTTAGGGTGAGGGGCTTTTTGCTCTGCGGGCGCGGAAGAATTCGGTCAGCACCGCGCCACATTCCTCGGCCAACACCCCGCCTTCATACAACACCCGGTGATTCAAAAAGCCCTGGGTAAAAAACTGCCCCTGGCTCTGCACAATCCCTGCCTTCGGCTCCAGCGCCCCATACACCACGCGCGCCACCCGCGAATGCACGATCAAACCGGCGCACATGCTGCACGGCTCCAGCGTCACATACAGCGTGCTGCCCGGCAGCCGATAGTTATCCAGCGCCTGCGCGGCCGCACGGATCGCGACCATTTCGGCATGGGCACTCGGGTCGCTGGCACTGATCGGGCAATTGAAACCGCGACCAATGATCTCGCCATCCTGCACCAGCACCGCGCCTACCGGCACTTCGCCGAGGGCTGCGCCTTGCGCGGCGAGGGCGAGGGCCTCGCGCATGAAATCGCGGTCACGGCTGCGGTCGATGATCGCCGCAGGGCGAATCTGGCGCATCACTTCACCTCGATGGCGGCCATCAGGCCGGTTTCCATGTGGTCGATCACGTGGCAGTGGAACATCCACACCCCCGGGTTATCCGCCACCAGCGCCACTTGCGCGCGCTCGTTCTTGCCTAGCAGGTAAGTGTCGGTGAAGTACGGAATGATCTTGTGCCGGTTTGACGCAATCACCTTGAAGCTCATCCCGTGCAAGTGGATCGGGTGCTGGTATTGAGTCATGTTTTTCAGTTCGAAAATATAGCTTTGGCCCAGCTTCAGGCTGGCAATCGGCCGATCCGCACACGTCTTGTCGGTGATGTCCCAAGCCTTGCCGTTGATCTGCCACAGGCTCGGCGGCTTGCCGTTATCAACGTTGACCGACACCGAACCGACCCATTCGAAATTGAAGTTGAGTTTCTCGGCATTGGCCAGATCCGGCTCGGCCACCGGGTTGGCCGGCAGGGCTTTCGGCCAGTCAGTCGGCGCGTCGGTATTGGCCACAGAACGCAGCGTACCCAGACGCACCGGGCCGTTGCGCAGCGACAATTCTTCGCCAGCGGCCGGCGCTTTGATCGCCAGGCAAATGCGCATTCCCGGGCCCAGCCAATATTCCTTGCCCAGCGGTCGCGGCTCGACCGGGTTGCCGTCCAGCGCATAAATCTGTGCTTCGACCCCGGGAATATTGATGCGATACGTCAGGGTGTTGTCGAGGTTGAGCAAACGCACCCGCGTGATCTGCCCGGCCGGCAATTCGATCACCGGCAGCGGCACGCCATTGATCGTCGACAAACGCCCCGCCGTACCACCACGCGCCGCTTCACGAGGAATGCTGAACTCGACGAAATTGCCTACGTCATCGATGTGCCAGTTCTTCAGGCTCAAGGTCTTTTCATACACGAAACCGGTCGGCTCGCGTTCTTCGATGATCAGCGGCCCGACCAGCCCGCGCCCCAGCTCTTCGCTGCTGCTGACATGCGGGTGATACCAATAGCTGCCGGCATCCGGCACGCGGAATTTGTAATCAAAGTATTCGCCGGGCAATACCGGCAATTGCGAGACGTACGGCACGCCGTCCATCTCCAGTGGCAGACGAATGCCATGCCAGTGAATGGTGGTCGCCACCGGCAAATGGTTGATGAAGCGCACGCGCAGCCATTCACCCTGACGCACACGCAACTCGGTACCCGGCGCCGACGGGCCGAATGCCCAGGCTTCGGTTTTATGTCCGGGCACCAGCTCCACGTCCAGCGGCGCGGCAATCAGCTCGTAATCGTGGCCCGCTTCAGCATCGGCCATCTTGCCCAGCCAGTAACGCGACGCGCCACCGGCCCCCACGCCAACCACTACAAGACCGGCCAGACCACCGAGTATTTGTCGACGGGTAAAAGACATGAACTCAACCACCTCACGTATCAGCCACGGGCGTCAGGCCCGCAAAAGGCAAATACGATACACCTGCAATTGCGAAACAGTAAGGGCGGCGCGGCGGATGGACGCAGTCGCGCCCGCGCCATACAGCATTTTGATCGTACGCAGAGCATAACTATGTAGTGCACAGTCCTTGAGTGAACAGGTCATCCTGCGACACCCGTTTCTCAAGGATAGAGAGCATGAACGCACCAGCCCCCCTGCCCAATGCTGCCGACAAGGCTGCGCTTGAGGCCATTGCCGCTACCGTCATCCAGAACTGCCCCAGCCTGCTGGATGAGGCGCATCAGGTCGCCAGCGACTTACTAAAAAAACATGAGATCAACGGACTGGATCCGGATCAGGTCTACTTTCATCGCTTCGATGCTTCGCAAAGCAGCGCCAAAGCCTTTACTGGCTGGGAGCATGTGCACGCGACGCCCACCTCGACCATGACCCTGACCGAACTGGTGATCCACCGATTTCGCGTCGCCGATCAGGACAATGCCGATCTACTTGACGTGTACGGTGGTTTTTATACCGCAGGCCCGGGCGCCGGCACCTTCAATGAATCCAATGAAGTGCGCCTGCACGGAAGCGCGGTGCTGAAGGAATTCTGGAGCGCCGACTTCAGCTCGTTATACAGCGAAAAACTGACGGCATTCTGGAGTACCTCGAACAGCCATTTCCGCACATTGGCCAAATGCAACTTCCTCGTCAAAGCCGTGCAGGCACGCGACCAACGGCGATTGAGCGACGAAGACTTCCAGTTCGTCACGCAAGCGGTCATTGGCACACTCACTTGGCCTGTCAGCCTGCAAATGCTACAGGCCGCTCACCCTTGTAGCGGTAACGTCTTCACGCTAGACATTGACGGCTACTTCGCCATCAATGCGCTTCGGTTTATCGCTGCGAAGGGACGACAGATCGTTTATCTGCCAGGCGACACGGAGCCCTTCCAGGTATTGGAAAGTGCTACCGACATGCACTACTGGGTGCTGCTGCGGATGAACAACAACGCTACCCGGCAGAGATTGATGTCACATTTCTCCCTCGCTGACCGTCAGCAGGTCAGCGATAACCTCAGCGATCTGATGAACCGCCTGGTGAAAACCTGGGGCGTCTACGACCACTCAATGATCAACGGGCAAAGCCGCGCGATCGAAGGTGACGTCTTCACCTGGTTGAGCGATTCGACCCGCGATGCCATGTTCGCGGAGGCCAGCCTTTCGTTGACCTCAAACGGCGATCTGCGCAAGCAACTGTGGATCGGTTATCTCAGCGCAGGTGTCAAAGTATTTGGCCCGATGGCAGTGGTCGGATGGCCGATAGCGCTTCCAGTGATCGGCGCCAGCATTGCCGGCATGGGTTTGAACATCGATCAGGCGGTCAACGGAAAAACCACCGCGCAACGCAAGGCCGGGATCCTCGGTGCAGTGCTCAACGGCATCGACATGCTGTTCAATCTCCTGGTGCTCAAAGGGCCAGGGGCATTGACGGAGATCGGCCCTGAGGTCGATGCCGCAGAAGCTCGGGAAATGGCCGATCTGACTGGCGAATCTCCTGACATCGAACAACCCCCGCCTACTCCTGCGCAATTGCTCCCCGAGGCGATGGATTGGCCACAGATCAACACCCGGCCGCTGAGTTCCGCGTCATCGCTGGAAGACATCCCGCGACCGCCGGTACCGCAACACTGGCAAGCCAACGAGCTGTTGGAAGGACTGACGCCGGGCAGCGAGCCCGGCAAGCTTCAGGGGATTTACCTGCTCGACTCCACGCCCTCCACCGCCATCATGATCGATGACTGCGCCTACTACGTACGTTACGAGTCCGACCTCAACGGTGGTGGGCACTGGGCCATAATCGACCCGGAAAGCCCTGACAGTTTCACCCGTTCGGTTGCCGTACGCCTGAACGCCCAGGGTGAGTGGGAAACCATGCCGCGTGGCGGTCTCAAAGGTGGCGGAAAGACACCGCGCAGGTTGGATCCAGCACGCAACGTCAGCCCGTCCCAGCGCCGACCAGTGCACTGCCGGCATCGGAATACGACATGCCCGCTGCCCTGAAATCGCATCTGCAGCAAGGTGCTGCGGGGCTCGACGATGAGGCACTGCGCGATGTCTACGACAGCCTCAACGCGTTCGATGCCTACCGTGATTTCAAGGTCATCAGAAAACGTCTCTACCACGACGCGCTGCGGTTCTTTGCCACGCTGCAACTACCCGCTCGTCCTCCCATGCCGGTCCTGGCGGCGGATGCCTCTGCCGAGGAGATCATTGACAGGATTTTGCAACATGCCCGAGGGTTGGTCATCGGTGAAAGTCATACCGCCATTGGCAGTAAACAGTGGCTGATCGAAAACATGGAGTTACTCGCCAGCAAACAAGTGAAGACCCTGTACATGGAGCATCTGCTGACCGACTTTCACCAGGCGGCCCTCGACGAATTCTTCAGCACCGGGGTCATGCCCAGCGAGCTCGAGTCCTACCTCAACGCACTTGATGTCGGCAACATGACCGATCCGCTGCAGCGCTACACGTTTCTTGAACTGGTCAGGGAAGCCCGAAATCAAGGCATCCATATTCAGGCCATTGATTGCATGGCGAGCTACCGGCTTTACGGCATGGAGATCACCACCGCCCAGGCCCTTGCGATCGACGAGACAGCACGGCAGAAAATGATGAACTACTTCGCAAGGTCGGTCATTCGCGCCGATCAGACTGTGCGGGGGGCGCACAAGTGGGTGGCACTGATGGGCAACTCACACTCGAACACCTTCGACGGCGTTGCCGGCGTCAGTGAGCTGGAGGAAGCCATCGGCATTCGTGTCGAGGATGTCGCCGAAGGAGTATCACGTGGCATCGAAGTCGACCCGGGGAAAATCCTCCCTCTGGGCGGTACCGTGTTTGACCGCTCCGCACTGGTGCGAGGCGACCTGCGGCTACAAATGGAAACACCGTGGATCGCACAAACCATGGCGGAATTCGAAACGCTGCTGCCGCGTTACGGCATGTACTCCTTGAAACAACAACCCAACATGACATTTATCGTGCATCGCAGTCGCAGCAAAGAACTGGTGCGCACCATTATTGAAAATGACGGGAGACGCTTCTACATTGAACGCCCGCGCTGGCCTTCGGTCAGCGGCAAACGCTATGACAGCATCAAGACGTTGCTACAGGGACTGGATGAAATGGGCATGAGCCTCGCAGGCTGGTCGAAGCCGCTGTAACGCAGACACAAAAAAGCCGTGTGAAATCGAATTTCACACGGCTTTCGGTGACAGCGCTCAAGCCATCAAGGCTTGTGCGGGATCATTCCCACTCTATTATCAATTAGCCATAAAACGTCAATATTTTCGGGTGAATATCAGTACGTTTTTATGCAGTACCATTGAAAATACCATTTAGCTCTTGTTTATTGCATCCTCTATGGGCAGGAGCGCTGAATGTGCGGTGTCCCGGCTAAACGCAAGGTTCAACTGGCGCAAAAAAATTTTAAGCTCAGCTTCGCTGCCGTCCCGCTGCACCTCTCGAAGTAGCGCGGCGACATAGCGGGGGTCAGTGCGGAAGATTTCAGCCAATACCTCGTCATGGGACCGGTCTTTCATTCCAATGAACCTGTTATGTATCGAGGACCAATAGCCCCTCCGTCCTGATGAGCATCCCCCGGCACCAAAGCTCTCTCGCCATTTTACAGACCGGCGAGTAAGCTCAACGCTAGAGGCCAAAAGCCATCCGAAAAGATAAGCGGCAAAGGACGAATGATTAAGGATGACCAGTGTACCGTCACCGTTGACCCCAGACCAGTTGGCCGCGCACTCCCTGCTATCCGAGCTCCGAACCCGCATTGCCGTGCAGCCGCTACCATACCAATATGGGATTGAGACACGAGCATTGGAGAGCCTGTGGGAAATCTTTGGGCTGGCCAGAAATGTTATGAAAGCATTCCCTGGGTGCAAAGTTTTTTCACAAATCACCACGGACATGCTGAACACTGAACTTCGCCCAGTGACGGCGAAGTGGCATAGGGCGCATCAAGCCGGAGTGTTGGACTCAAAAGACGGGGCCAATGAATTTCGCATAGATCTTAATGCTCTAAGAGTTAAACTGATTGATTTCTGCGAACAGTTACAACTGATGGCCTATGGTGGAATTTGCAAGGATAAGATTACCCCACCAGTAGTAAATTTTGACGACTTGGAAAAATGCTTCATCCCGATAGAATTCGGTATTCCGAATGATACAGTTGGAAAGGTAAATAATTTCTGCGATATAAACACATCAGAAGCTGCTGAAATTCAATCCCGCCGAAAACATTACAGCATAAATAAAACTGAAAAAACTGACGCAGTTGGCTTATCGCTATCCGGAGGGGGTATCCGATCAGCGACATTTTGTCTCGGTGTCGTCCAAGTATTATCTGAAAAAAAGCTAATGAAAGACTTCGACTATCTTTCAACCGTATCCGGAGGCGGATACATAGGAAGCTTTATCACATCAACACTTAGTCAAAAAGAAGGCTACGAGGCAATAAGCAAGCCATACGGTCCAGACACAGACCCAGTCCGCCACATCAGACAAAACGCAAAATATTTAAGCGCTGCAAATTTAAAGCAACGATGGATGATGGTAACGGGGGCCCTAGCAGGACTTATACTAAACCTATCAGCACCGATAGGCATAATTGCAGCTATAGCTTTAATTAGCAATTATACTTCCATGCTAAACATCCCAAATTTTTGGCTTTGGATTGCTGGAGTTTCCGGTGGTGCTAGTATAATCGGAATAATCTCCTACGGTATAGGTTTGCGTTTCGGATGGGGTGCCAAAGCCGGAAGTATTATAGTTGCTGTAGGCTCAGGCACCATAACAATCGCACTATTAACGTTCATAGTAAGCAAGGGATATGATTCACTGGGGAAGGTCACCTCCGATAACTGGAAGACTGCAACTTACTTAGCCGCGCTAGCATTTGCAATCCCATTGATAGCGAAATTTATACCAATATTTAATAGCCTCCGCGCTAAAAACATACTTCTAAAATATTCCTTAATTTTAGCTGCTGTTATCGTCCCCCTAGTCTCACTTGCACTACTGTACAGTTTCAGAGCAGTGGGAAGTCTCTCCCAGGTTTCGACAATCTCTTGGCTTAGCGGGCAAGTGCTGCTTATATTAATTATTGCAACCTGTTCCATTATTTCACTATGCCTGAACATAAATCTGACCGGCCTACACAAACTTTATAGAGACCAGCTCGCAAAGACATTTGTGGAAAATGATAACAAATCTGACGATCTGCCATTGGAATTTGTCAACACCAGTTATAGAGCACCGTATCATTTAATCAACACGACTGTAAACTTACCCTCTAGCAAAAATCGCACTCTTAGAGATCGACGTGGAGATTTCTTTATTTTTTCAAAACATTGGTGCGGTTCAGCAGCGACCGGCTATTCCTCTACAGGCCAATGGAAAAGTAACGGTGCCGCAGTTGATCTAGCGACTGCAATGGCTATTTCCGGGGCAGCAGTTTCGCCCCAGATGGGCCCTAACTCTGTTTCTAGTGTGTCGGCACTGATGACATTATTGAACATAAGGCTGGGCTATTGGATAAGTAATCCTAAAATCGCAAGCAAGAATTCTCCCGGCTTTTTATGTCTTCTCCGTGAAATGACCGGCATCGGCATGAATGAAAATAATCCTTGGCTGAACCTCTCAGATGGCGGACATATTGAGAACATGGGCCTCTATGAGCTTCTCCGCCGCCGTTGTAAATTTATCGTGTGCGTGGACGGTGAGGCCGATCCGCGCTCAACATTTGAGGGACAATTGACATTAGTTAGGCACGCTCAGATTGATTTTGGTGTACGACTTGAACCGAGGCTTGATGACATCCGGCTTGATCCAAAGTCAACCCTTAGTAGAACTCACTCTCATCTTCTAAGAGTTCACTACCCTGACGCAGGGCCAGGGAAGCCGGAAGCTATTGGTCTGATGCTATACCTAAAACTATCGTTGACCGGAGACGAAACAGAACTGCTTAAGCGTTATCGCTCCATAAGCCCCGACTTCCCGCACGAATCTACTTTAGATCAATTTTACACTGAAGAGCAATTTGAAGCCTATAGACAGCTTGGGGTACACGTAGCGGAAGGAGTTTTCTCCAAAGCATTGTTGGACGAAAACACGACCCCTGCCGATGTCAGAGAGTGGTTCAAACAATTAGCTAAAAACATGCTCGAATCCGCTGATAATATTTAATCCAAAAGAATGCCCGAGCAATCCCGGGCATTTTGTAAAAAATCATCCTCAAAAAACCTTAAACCGTCACCTTATTATTTTCCGCCGAATAACGAGACTTCGCCAATTCGAAGTCATAAGGATCCCCATATAATCGATTGGCGTCATATTCACGTTCTAGATAATCAATTAGAGGCTGCGCCTGATGAAGCGGAAATTTACGATGATCTCTTCCATTAGCGTACCCCAGATCCTTAAGTATTTTTTCTGGAATTACAACCGCACCTGCGCCAAAGTAAAAAAAATAATCCGAAATTAAAACAACGTCAGTTTGCGTATCATTTTTTATATTGTGTGGATTAGGCGAGCCGTCTGGAAAGCTGTGATGCGAGTTAAGCTGCTGCCAGTTACCATCCTTTTTCCAATAGATGTTGTCCCCTACAATCATTTTCTTACTGCCATTTCTCAACGGTTTTTTATCTTTATATAAAGGATTGCTCCAATAACCATCAAAAGTTTCCGAATGAGAGACCTTCATTGCAAAAATACACTTACCAGTAGCCCTTAGTCTCCCTCCCCCCATCCCGACGATCCAGTCATTCACCTTGGCCACTCTTCGAGTACGAGGCTTACAGGTAGCTAACGTACAAAGACCATGGAACGGATTCGGAGCAAAACCAAAATCGCGATCCACTACATACATATATACTTTCGTCATCGCTAGCACTCTGAGTTCGCTGCTCCATTAACAGTGTCACGCACAGTTCCATCTGGATTTTGGAAAGCATTCTCCCCGGCATCAATAGCGCTCATAATACTATCTGAGTTCCAGCCAACTATTGCGGACGCATACTTCTCCAAACTTGCAGGTATATCCGACTCTTTGCCTCCCTGCTCGTAAACCCCCACAATCCGCTTACCCTGAGCGTGCGCTTGATCAATTTCCCAATTCACCCAAGGGCGCTGGTGTGTCTGCTGGCCAATCAAAACAACAACTGTTGATGCCCAGGAGACTTTCATTCGAAGAAGCCGCCTTATTGTCGATTCCCTGACCATTCCTTTATCAAGTCTTTCTTGGTTAGCAGGTTTGGCACGAATTGAGCTATTACGAATATCCCAACCCTTCGACCCAAGCAATTTGGCAAACTTGTCAACTAGCGCGTCGTCACGGTGGTGGTGACTTATAAACAAATGCCTACGACTTCCAGATTTGCTCATTACCGTACCCCTCAAGGTTATCCATAACTTAATAAACGAGGAATCAATAAAACAAGAACCGCTTTAAACCATGCTAGACTCTTCACCTTCAGCATAAGTTATAGACCTAGAATCCTGATCGATGAGTAATCGAGCACCATTAGATTTCAAAACTTTACGCCAAACTTCAAACCCGAGAAGAATAGCCTTCTGCCACTCTCCCGGCGAGCGCGCCTTCACTTCCAAAAGAGAAGTAACACCTTTGATAGTACGTAAGAGCTTATAGTCAAGCGCCGTTACCCCTTCAAGCCAATTGTGCTCTTTCGCATAATCGAACACGAGAGCAACAACAGCCTCATCTATAACCTGTGCGCGCCCTCCATCTTGCACTTCATCAATATCAGGTGCACTTTTTCTCTTACGCTTCATAAGACTACGGATCACGGGCGACCACCCCAGAACTGCGATATAGGCAAGGTGAAATACATCATGAAATCGATAGCCGTCAGGATCATCTGCATTGTCAGTTAGATAATCCCCAATTTGCACATCGTTCATTAGCATTCTTATCTTAACTTTACCCTCAACATTGACCTCATCCAACTTAATCTCAAATTTTCTAGGCAATTTTTCTTGTTCTGGAAAGCTTTCGTCAAATACCGTGGCACTGGTGTCGCCGTGTCCCCAACGCCCATTAGCCTTTTCTAGGTTTTTCTGCGCCACATCTTCAAGACTGAGCCCAGACTTTTCGGCCACGTTCGCGATATACCAAAGCAAATCGCCCAACTCCTCACAAATCTTTTCTTTAAACCGCAAATGCGAATCGCCGTCTCGCAGACGTTTTTTATATTCGCTAAGAAGCTCTCCTGTTTCGCCGGCCAAACCAAGCAACGGAACCATCAAGTCAATCCCCGCTGCTCCTGCACTCTTTGAAGGAACACGATCAGTTAATTGAGCAAGCTGCTGATAATAGTTAAAGTCCATTTTTAACACTCCAAGTTCAACGCTGCCTGGGTGGTAGCGCGAAAAGATGATCGGCCCTCTGAAAACTCAAGCGATCTAAAATCTGCAGCAACCCGGTCATTGATCCCCCATTTAGGTGGATACCATGGCATGTCCAACGAGCCAGTCGGAGAAAACTTCTGTTTAATACGAGTACGCCCTGAGACACCTAAAATCTCTGGATGAGCAACACGGGCGTACTTATCAACTTCGCAAAAAACGTTCTGACAATCTATTAGCTGAAGTGGCCTTCCCCACAATGAGTCAAACTCAATACCCAAGCGTTCAAATTCACGCTCCTGATTTTCAGCCATCATCCGTATTAGTTGAGCTTCATCGACCCCGGCTGTAGTTTTGAAGCATTTTTTTAAACCATCTAGAGCGCCAGGCCCAGGCATTACGAATTCCATTTCTGAAAAACATGTGACTTCAGAATAATTTATATCAGTCACAAATTGATATGCCAAAAAATTGCCGATAGTAGGATAGCTTCGGATGATTTCAAATGCTTTTTGCATATTGCCCAAGCCATGCAAAATTTTCGGAAGTTTTTCATCCATCATTCGTTCAAGCAGTTTGAGATGATTCTGATGCTTCGATGGATATCCAAATGCGGAACTCCCCGGAGGCATGATGTATGCGGCCGAGTAAATCCGTCCCCCTGCATGCATAGCTCGGCTTAGGACTCTATCGTATGTATCAAAACTATAACTTCGATACGTAATAGCTCCAATCTCTCTTTCCAAAAGCTCCCAAGTTTCGATTTTATTGAAAAACTTGAACAGCAGGATCCTGAAAACCACCTCCTCTGGAGAGTCGCAAAGATCAGTGCGATAAATTACATTCCTTATTAAATATTGGCTAACTCGATCTGAGGCGCGGTATGCGTTTGTGAACTTATGAGCCAAAATAACAGGATCAAAAGTCCAAGGCCCAGAAGATCCAATCAATCTTTTCCTAAAAACTTTTTGACGCTCAGCAGCAAACCTCCAATAGCTTTCATATACTGGAGTCACCTCAAGTTTTTTAGACACCTCAGATGTGCTACTTTGAACATTTGAGCGCAACTCAAAATACTTACCGTCGAACTCAATTGCAACCATCACGCGCCATCTCCATTGTGGTGGACTCGCCGTGGCGAATCGAGGCATCACCTACCAATATACTCTTCCCTGCATACAAGCGTGCGACGTAATCTGCAACACTTCCAGCCGAACCTTCCCATCATGTGCACCCTGTAAAAACAGCACGTAACTGCCTCAGCGCCGATTCACATCGGTTCCAGTACACCATCGCGTTCGTTGCTGCATGGATACCAGCTTGCAGCTCTCCAAACTCCACCATCACTAGCTCTACGTCAACCGCATTTGCGCGTTGGCTTCGCTTCTCTAAAAGCCGAAGCTTCAGCGGTCCAGTGCCCTGTCGGAGGTCGACAGTCACCTTGGCCAGATCAGCCCCTGCGGTATGGTCAACCACCGACCGGATGGGCGTGCTTAAACCGAGAGACGCAGGTAGCCCGACAAGGGCATACCAGCCTTGTTTGCCTTATCTGTGATCGCAGCCCTTTCCTCAGCATTTGCCGAACCTCAATTGACTTACCACCTCGGCAAGCCGGTGCCTTTTCTTTGGTGTCGGCTGTCATGGTGCTTCTGTTGTTGCCGTTGCGGTTTTTCCCTTAGACGCGGCAGCGGCTGCTGGCCTCGCAGAGCAAGATCCGTCGAGCCGCAGGCGAGTAAGGGTAGGTGGTGGAGGCCCTAGCTGCGGAGCAGCGTAGGCCTACAACACACATCTTGCCGTCCGATTCGACGCTAACGCATGCGTATCTCTGCGAACGGATCATATCTAGCATTCTTACGCATATCTGCGCATCTATACGCTGGATTACGCATGACAAGTAACTAATTTTTTGCGCATACTTGCGCAACCATGCTTAAGGGGAGTTTGCGATGATGAAGACACCAAAAGAAGGGCTTACTGGCGCGGGGCGGGTGGCTTTTTTAGCGCGCCTCGATGAATTTCGGGGTCTCATTCAAGCCGGTTGGCCGGTGACGGTCGTTTATAAGAACCACGGCGGAGATAACACGGGGCTGAGCTACAGCCAGTTCGCTCGGTACGTAGGAAAGTACATCCGCAAGCCGACCAAACGTGGCGCCCAGCAGCCCACAATTCCCGACGAAATAACAATTCCGGTAGCGCCGGTGCCAGAACAAATGCAGTCCGGCACCCCAACGGTACCAGCCCCTATGTCGAAGCCCCGACCTGGGTTCCGGCATGACCCAAGCAGCGGCAACAACCGTGATGATCTTATATAGCCTTCTAAGGGTTTAGCCTTTTCGGCTGCAAATCTTTCAAGCGGCCCGAAGCACGTACTGCAAGTAGAAGCCCAATATTCGGAACATTCCGAAAAGGGCGGATTGAACAAATAATCGCCACGAATTGATCTTCCCCATGTCAACCTAATTAGCCAATCATTCCATCGATGCAACCGGCATGTCCGGGCACGATCAGGCACTGATCAAAGTGACTGACAGAGGCCGGGAAATGCACCAAAAAATCATAACGTTCATGATCGGCAAAACGCCGCTGGCAACAATTCCCCTGCGCAAAACGACCGTTTCTCCTGCTTGGAAATTCCGTCGTCAGGCGGCCTATGGAGCCAAAATTGCCGTAGCCGCCTTTTTCGGATTGGCCATGTACATCGTTCCACCGCCGGCTTACGCCATCTATTGCTCGAACTGCTCGACGTTCTATCAGCAGATGTTCGAGTACGTCGAGGCCGTTGATACCGCCTTGAACACCGCCGAGACATTACAGACCCAGATTCAGCAGTATCAGAATATGGTCACTCAAGGCACCGGCTTGCCCAGCTCAATGTTCGGCAGCATCGCGGCCGATCTCAAAAACGTGGCCAACATCTACAACCGCTCGCAGTCCCTAGGCCGACAGATCCAGAACATGGACTCGCAGTTCAACACAGCTTTTCCTGGCTTTCAGTTCTACCTAAATCAAGCTGCAAACTCGGCGGAAGTACCAGCGCGTGAGCGCTATCAGAAGTGGTCAGAGCAAAACCGCGACAGCGTAAAAGCGGCCCTTGAAGCGGCCGACCTCAACACCAGCACTTTCGAGTCTGAGGATACCCAGCTCGATCACATGGTGGCTCGCTCACAGTCGGCCGTGGGCCGGATGCAAGCCATTCAGGCAGGCAACGAGATAGCCTCGCAGAACGTTCAGCAGTTGCAAAAACTGCGCGATCTACTGGCCACGCAAATAAACATGCAAGGCAACTATATGGCTCAGCAGGGCGACCGGAAGGCTGCTAGCGAAGCTGCAGAGCAAAAGTTTGAGGCCCGTAAAAATAACTGGGGGCCTTCCGAGGATTTCTAAACATGTTTATATCTAAAACTCTGATCGCTGGGTTATACATCGTCTCTGCTCTTGGTGGCTCTGCTCTATCTGGGTTCATTGTTTCTATCCGCACCGATTGCGTGGCTGTTGAGCGGTCGATGCAATCAGATACGGATAAGAACTTTGAAGCACGGAAAAACAACTGGGGCCCGTCTGAGGATTTTTAACTATGCAACGCTCAGCATTTCTACTACTCGTTAGTGCAATACTCTTGCTTTCGGCCGGTAGCGCGATGGCAGCAGGAGATGTAACTCAAAGCAATGAAATGAACGGGCTTTTGCGGATGCTCTATCAAGCCGCAAGTGAATGGTCACCACGGCTTCAGGGTTATGCACTCCACTTACTAGCATCTCTCGCTCTTATCCAATTGGTTTGGACGTTCATGCCTTTAGTGATGAAACAAGCGGACTTAGGCGAAGTTGTCGGTGAACTGATCCGCTTCTTCATGGTCATTGGCTTTTTCTACGCAGTCATTGAGCATTCCGTTCCATGGGCGACAGCCGTAGTGGACAGTTTCCGAGAAGCTGCGGGTACAGCTAGCGGATTGGGCCGTGCGCTTCAGCCTGGTGATATGTTCGCGGTGGCCGTCAACTTCTCACGCACCATCGTGGAGGGAATTTCACTTTTTTCTCCGGGTAAAGCAGTCCTTATCGCGCTTGTTGGCTGCTTGGTTTTACTGTGCTTCGCTTTTATCGCGGCATTCATGTTTGTGACGCTTGTAGAGTCATACGTCATCATCAATGCCTCCGTGCTGTTCTTCGGTTTCGGTGGTTCGCAATGGACTCGCGATTTTGCAATTGCACCACTCCGCTTCGTTGTTGCAGTAGGTGCCAAGCTGTTCGTCTTAACATTGATCGTAGGAATTATTGTCACGTCGGCTAAGTCCTGGTTAGCGGCTTATACCAATGACGAAGCGTCTCTGATGACCTTGGCGGGTTTGGCTCTGGTATGCGCCTATCTGACCAAGACTATTCCCGAACTGATTGGCGGGATGATCAGCGGCACGTCGATGGGCGGAGGTTCGGCCATTGGCGGAATGGCTGCGGCTGGCGCAGCCGGTGCTGCTGCCGCAGTCGCCACCATCGCCACGGCCGGTGCCGCAGCGCCCGTCGCCGCTGGTGCGCTTGGCGCTGCCGGTGGTGGTGCAAGTACCGCAGGGGCGGCTGGTAGTGGAGGATTGGCTGGCGCTATCAACTACAGCTTTGCAGGTGCGGCAAACTCCGGCACCGGTGCAGCATCGTCAATGGGCAACGCCGCATCCTCTGGAGTGGGTGCCAGCACTGGTGGCGGCGCAGCCCTCAAGGGCTCTACATCAGCAGGATCGAGCGTAGGGGGCAGTACCGCTAATGCGAGGCCTAGTCCTGCCCAGCAACATAACAGCGGCGTACAGCAGGCCGCCAAGCAGGCTGGAAAGGCAATGCAAAACAACGACGGCAAAGACAAACAGCAAGAGACACCAGAAAGGGGTACTGAAGGACCGGGAAATGTCCTTTCTCAAGCGGCGAATGGAGGTGCGAAGGTGCTCGGGGTGATGGCTTCAATGGCTGTACCGGGCATGGATAATGCGCACGGCCTATCCCTTGGTGCTGGATCAACCCCACCTTCAAATAGCGAGGCCAGTTCGGCCGCTCCAAACAGCGGCGGAGAGTTAGCCGCTAACTCCGAGCAGGGGGATTCCAACGTGATCCGTCCAGCCTCAGACGCAAGCCCTACTAATGGTCGCCTAGCCTCGCTGAGTGTGCCGGGTACGGCCTCCAACAACGAAAAAACGGAGAAATAATCATGATCGGCTTTCTGATGTTCGCTGGATTCGTAGTCTTCGCCTTTACGTTCGCCATCGGCATGTGGGCACTCGGCCGGTGGCTGCGTAGCAAGGGTTACGGACCGCAGCTAGATAAGTTGGATCGTCAGTACACGGCGTTGCAGCTTCGCGTTAGCCCGCTCGCCCTGTCAGCTTCATATCGCATGTTTGTCGGGGCAGAGGCTCTGAATCGCCTACCTTTGCTGGGCAACAAGAATAACGCCATCTTGAACCAGCAAGTTTTGATGGCCATCCGAACTGCACAGGAAGCACAGAAGCGAGAGAACACTGACAATTTCTAATCACTGGCCTGCGTCACAGACGCCCCGTCCAAGTGCTTGGATTTGGTTGCTCGCCCTAGATCTATCAGGCCGCTGTAGGGCGGTGTGGGACTATTTCGATTCCCTGATGCCCATCAAATAAGCTCCTTAAGATCGAGCGGTTTGGGCCGATCCAGCGGCGCTTCTGCAAATACGTTAGACGAATCTGTACATAGCTCTACGCTCTTTGGCAAGGGCAAGACCTGACCTCGCCAGCGCATTTTTATACCGCTATCGGCGTCCAGGATCAGTCCGAATGACCGGTGTGAGACAGACAGCGGACCTTGACATGATTCGAGCTTGCGTAGGCACAGTGATATCAGTGATCCTTCAGCAGATGCACTTGGAAGAGCCTTTTCTTCCTGGGGCGCCTAACCGTAGGGATTGTCCTGCCAATGCCATCGTCCTCGCCATTGCGTGAGGTTGGCCAGCGTACAAGGCGCAAACTCTGCGCTCTGGGAGATAGAACTGATATGGCGACATGCACAGCACCTAGAAACGGCCACCGCTCCGCGAGCGCGGCAGCTAATTGTCCCGCATGCAGAAATCGCTACAGTAGCTATGGGGCGCGCTCGCAACCCTACCCATCCTCAACATCATCCTCGTCGCGGGGTGGCGGTGGCGGTGGACGGACGTCGCGCGTACTGTCTAGTGCGGTGCCGGAAATATATCGGCGTCCACTATCAGAAGTACCAAGCCTCGTGCGTAGCGACGTTCCAACGCCGGCACAATCTGACGGGCAAACCTATGACGTATTCGTATCTCATGCGTCTGAGGACAAAGACGATTTTGTCAGGCCCCTTGCCAATGCCTTGGTTGCTGCTGGCCTCAAGGTGTGGTTCGACGAGATGACCCTACGCATAGGGGATAGCCTAAGACAGAAGATTGATAAAGGCCTCGCCAATAGCCGCGTAGGGCTTGTCGTTCTCTCCCCCGCCTTCATCAAGAAGGGATGGACCAACTACGAGCTTGACGGAATTGTCACCCGCTCTGTTTCAGGTGAACAGGTTCTTCTGCCGATTTGGCACAACATTACGAAGCAGCAGGTGATGGATTTCAGCTCCTCGATCGCTGATAAGGTAGCCCGTAGCACCGCGGTACATACCATTGATGAGATTGCTTCTGAGATCGCAGATTTGCTGAAATCTAGTGATGCGTAGGATCGCTAGCGTCGCCGCTACTAGCAGCTATCGGATTGGGCGTCCTGATCGGTAGAAGAAACGTATACAGACGGAGAAGTGGAGCACGATCTTCCGTCTGGTTGTGCCCGACAAAACCTGGAGAGCCTCTCCGCTAGTAGTAATACGCACGTACTTTGAACACCTTTCAGTCCCCCTATTGCCACACCTGAATATCCTCTGGGTCAATGCCAATGGGCAGCCCTCAACAGCACGGAGGCTTCGCCATTAGTAATACGCACGGACTTGTGCCAGCTACAAGTGCCCCCCTCAACAAACCTAAACCCGTTCTGGGGTAGCTTGGGCTGGCCCAGATCAACAGCCTCAAGACTTCGTTCTGGGTAATACGCATGGACTTGTCTCAGGCTCTACCACTACTGGTTTACCTGCTCGATACCAACTCCGGCGACTCATCCCAAGTGTCTCCCAAGGTTTTTGGCGGCTCAGGGAGGTAGATTCATAGGTCTGACGGTCTACGGCCCCGGCTGCGCGTCTGCGGCCTTCCTCGCGCCTCCTGTGACGCTCTGCGGCTTCGGCATGGCTAACGATAGTCTTTAGCTGCCGCTGCTCGTCTGCAGTGATTCTGAACAGGTTTATCAGGGTGTCGTTCTTGGGCGTGTAGAGCGGTGCGTATTCCTTCCCTCCGAAGCAGACCCGCTCCCCCGATTCGTAGGCTTTGGCCTTGCTGAATAGGGTCATCAGTTCTTGAGAGCGGCTATTCCACTGCGGATCTAGCTCGCGGGCCAGTGCCGAGGCTTCGTGATACATCTGCTTGCTGTTGGTCGCGCCCGACAGTAGCAGGAAGTTCAAACGCCAAAATAGGTGCTGCATCCGGCTGCCTTCGTTGACGCCGCCGCGCAGCTCGGCGAGCTTGCGGAGGTCTTCGAGGCGATCCCAGGCAAGCTGGCGGCCCGAGAATCCGCGGAGATGGTCAGCTTTACCGCCGGGCACCAAAAGGAAGGGCTTAAGCTTGCGTTTGACCCGCTCGGCCTGTTCCTGCCGCTGCTGCTCTATTGTCCAGCGGGCAGTTGGTAGCAGGGCCTCGGCCAGATACTCGAAGTTGTATCGGACAGGCTGACCATCGGTGTCGTTGGTGACGTGAACAACGCGACAGACTTCGCCGCTCTTGCTGTTGACTGTCTGGATGGTTCGCAGAACGCGGCTTGCGTCTTTGGCCATCGGATCGGCACCGACGTGTGCGAGGCGATCTACTAGGTAGCGTTGGCACGCATTCCAGCGGGGCAATGCCTGACGCGGGATAGTACCGTCGAGTAGCCATTTCGCTTGGATACCCCGGCCGCTGTAGATCAGTACGGACGGTTCCGGCAATCCTTCTTCGGCGCAGAAATACAGCACCGACATCGCCAGTTGGTCAGGCGTGCGACCGGCGAGAGCCGGTATGCGGTAGGTGTCAAGATCGGTGAACAACAGCCCCAAACGGGCAAGGTTCACGACCCGTCGGTTGGGCCGGATGAACTCTGCCTGTGACATCCATGTGTCGCGGGTTTTATCCACCAAATTGAGAACGGCGGGCATGTCCGCTAACCGGTGGGAGGACTGGCGTTTTTCGCCACGTACGTCAACCAGCAGCGAGAAGAAACCGCTCCTGCTGCTGTCGTGGTACATCCGCGCCTCGCCGTGAGAACTGAACAGCGCAAGCTGCGATATGGGCCCTACGTCGGGCCCGATCCGCACTATTCAGGCTCCAACTCCGGGTCTGGGAGCCGGGCCTGAACCCTTGCAAGCATCAATCCATTCTTCGACCTCAGCCAAATCCCAGACCACCTTACGACTGCTGATCGCAATGCGGCGAGGAAATCGACCTTTGCTTTCAAAGTTGTAAATCGTGCGCTCACACAGCGGGATCATCGCTAGAAGCGTCTTCTTGTCGATGAGCGTTCTGTTCGTCGATACGTGCATACCTTAGCCTCTATCAGTCACAGCAAATGTGTGCCTGATCGTGCCCCTATGTGCCGCTTGCTTCGACGGAATAATTGGCTAAAATGGTTGACATGAAAAATTGCTCAGCCATCGCCATTTGGAAGGGATGCGACCCAACCGTCGCAGATGCCATCAGACGATTTCGAGATTGCTGGGAGCCGTACTCCGCAGCATCGAAGCGTTACCCTATCGCTCGCCTTGTAGAAGAACTCATCGACCCCGTTGTTGCTACGTATACGGCAACACTCCCGTCGCGCTATCTAGGGCACGTACCAGGAGCCGGTACCGGCGTAGCATTCAGTGAGATCATGCGATTGGTTGGTGCTGAAGCAATGGTTCGCGTACAGCACCGATTGCTAAGAGCTTTTGTCTTAACAGAAGACCAGCAGTCCAAGAGAGATCAGCGATTTATCGCCACACTCGAAACGCTGATAGAGCTGGTATGGGCATGCAAGCGCAAGCAACCAGCGAAAAGAAATGTTCGTGGTTTGAATGGTCAACGCTTAAAAGTTTTTTGTAGATTTTGCGGCAAGCTTGCGGAGCTGGCCTCATTCGCCGAATCCGGCAATGACAATGACCAACGCGGCATGGATGAAAAACTGCGGCTCAGCAACCTGTACTGCGCGACTCATCGTCCTAAGTTGCCGGATGGCGAGTGGAATCCCGAGTACAGGAAAGCGAAACGGTCTGTAGCGCAATTCGACCTCGAGTTAATCAGGCTCAGCCGACAATGCGCCTCGCGAGTTACTCTGCAAGCGGAATCAGGGGACGAGCTGGTGGACGGCTACATACACAACTACATGCTTGGCCAAACGTTAACGCTAGCAGACGAAGCAGAGCTAAGGAACCTAGCGAGGCTGATGGTGGACTCGAGGCTGTCGGACAGAAAAAAACAAATACTGATGCTCCAACGGTTTGACTTAAATCAATCAGCGATTGCGCGGAGACTGGGTATCGAACGCCAAGCGGTTTCCAAAGCTGTCGCGTCAATTCCAGAGATATTTCGCCTGAGTCGGCCACAACGATCCGATAATTAGATTGTTTAGTGTCAACCAAAATAAACAACCAATAGAAATTCACCAGTCGAATCGGACTTTTAGATCAAACCTTCACTCGTGGTTTCTTTAGCGTCCATTCATCAATCATATCCGCCCAGTCCTGCAACATCGCCCGACGCTGATCACGGTATTCAGCCTTGTTGTAAACGGCACGTACGCCCTTCTGCTCGTGCGCAAGGCACTTCTCAATCCAATCTGAGTTGTAACCCGCCTCATGCAGCAGCGTGCTCGCTGTGCGCCTCAAATCATGCGGTCCGAACTTGCTCAACGGCTGCCCTTCTTTCTGCGCAAGCCGGTAGGTCAGCGTCAGCACCTGATTGATCGTCGCGGTACTCATCGGCAAATCAGAATCGTACCGAGAGGGAAAGACGTAATCCGAACCACCGGCAAACGTCTTCAGAGCAATGAAGAAATCCAGCGCCTGCTGAGATAAGAACACCAAATGGGGATTGCGCCGCTTCATCCGCTCTTTCGGAATGGTCCACAGGGCTTCGCTGAAATTGATTTCGTTCCAGGTAGCGTTGGTCAATTCACTTTTGCGAACCATGGTCAGCAACAGCAGCTTAGCGGCGACTCTCACGGATGAGGCAGTGCCGATGCGGTCCAGGTACTGATACATCAACGCGATTTCGTCAGGCCCTAAAGCGCGGTCACGTGGCTCGAATTTAGCGATGCTTGCAGGACGCACCAGATCAGCCGGATTCTCAACCTTCTGCCCACGCTCTATCGCCCATCGGAACACCTGCATCACAATCTCGCGGGAGTGCACGGCCGTGGCTGGAGCTCCACGCTCCACAATTGCATCTGTCAGGGTACGCAGATCCTCATGATTGATTTCCACCAGTTTCTGATTACCGAAGTGCGGCTTTAGCTCGCGCTCGTAAACCGATCGGCGCATGTCACGCGTCGAGTCAGCCATCTGATACCCACGCAGCCATTTCTCCGCCCACGCATCAAACGTCTCTGCCCCTTTGGTGCGTGCCTTGGCACGGGCTTTCTCTTTGGCAGGTGACTTACCCGCCGAAACCATCTTTTTAGCCTCGCCCAAGCGCTCTCTGGCTTCCGCAAGTGTGATGCCACCCACGCCATAACGACCGAACGTGATGGTCTCCTGACGGCCATTGATTGAGTAGTTGTAACGAAAGGAGATGGAACCGGCAGCAGTGACGGCCACGTACAGCCCGTCACGGTCGTTCACCTTGTAGAGTTTTTCTTGCGGTTTGAGGTTACGCAGCTTGGTATCGGTCAGCATGGCAGTTACGGATTCCATTGAAAAAATACCATGCTCAGAAAAGCACTCATGCACCACGATAAAACCCAATGAAACCGGGCTGATGATGAGATTTGATACCATGCCCTGCCCTACTAGGGCGACATGGTATCGAGCACCGAACATGGCATTTGGCTCAGTCAATGCCCCGTACCATGCCATACAAACACGGTGCTTGGCGATGCACAAAGCTGCCAGAATTTGCCAAACCCAAAAAGCCAAAAGCCCGCAATTACGCGGGCTTCAGGGCATTTCTTGCTAGATCGTGCCGGACAATGCCGGACGCCCAATCATTCCCACTCAATGGTCGCTGGCGGCTTGCTCGACACGTCGTAAGTGACGCGCGAAATACCTTCGATCTCATTGATGATGCGGCCGGAGACGGTTTCCAGCAGTTCGTAAGGCAGGTGCGCCCAACGTGCGGTCATGAAGTCGATGGTTTCTACGGCACGCAGGGCTACAACCCAGGCGTAACGACGGCCATCGCCAACCACGCCAACCGATTTCACTGGCTGGAACACCACGAAAGCCTGGCTGACTTTGTGGTACCAGTCGGCCTTGCGCAGCTCTTCGATGAAGATGTGGTCGGCGCGACGCAGCAGGTCGGCGTATTCCTTTTTCACTTCACCGAGGATGCGCACGCCCAGGCCCGGGCCCGGGAACGGGTGACGGTAGACCATGTCGTACGGCAGGCCGAGTTCCAGACCCAGACGACGGACTTCGTCCTTGAACAGTTCGCGCAGTGGCTCGACCAGTTTCAGGTTCATCTCTTCCGGCAGGCCGCCCACGTTGTGGTGCGACTTGATCACGTGAGCCTTGCCGCTTTTCGCGCCAGCCGATTCGATCACGTCCGGGTAGATGGTGCCCTGAGCGAGGTACTTGATGTTGTCCAGTTTGTTCGACTGGGCATCGAATACGTCGATGAAGGTACGACCGATGATTTTGCGCTTCTTCTCCGGATCGGCTTCGCCGGCCAGGTTGTTGAGGAATTGCTCTTCAGCGTTGGCGCGGATCACCTTGACGCCCATGTTCTCGGCGAACATGGCCATCACTTGCTCGCCTTCGTGCAGACGCAGCAGGCCGTTGTCGACGAAGACGCAGGTCAGTTGGTCGCCGATGGCTTTGTGCAGCAGCGCAGCGACTACCGAGGAGTCAACGCCGCCGGACAGACCCAGCAGCACGTTGTCGGTGCCGACCTGGGCGCGGATGTTGGCGATGGCGTCTTCAGCGATCTTCGACGGCGTCCACAGGGCTTCACAGCCGCAGATGTCGAGAACGAAGCGCGACAGGATGCGACCGCCCTGTTTGGTGTGGGTCACTTCCGGGTGGAACTGCACGCCGTAGTAGCCGCGAGCGTCGTTGAACATACCGGCGATCGGGCAGCTTGGGGTGCTGGCGAGGACGTGGAAGTCTTCCGGCATCTTGGTGACCTTGTCACCGTGGCTCATCCATACGTCGAGGCCGAACAGGCCGTCAGCGTCGATGTGGTCTTCGATGCCGTCGAGCAGGCGGCTCTTGCCGACCACGTCTACGCGGGCGTAACCGAACTCACGCAGTTCGGAACCTTCAACCTTGCCACCCAGTTGCTCGGCCATGGTCTGCATGCCGTAGCAGATACCGAAAACCGGTACGCCCAGATCGAACACTGCCTGTGGGCAGCGCGGGCTGTCGGCGACGTGTACGGACTCGGGGCCGCCGGCGAGGATGACGCCTTTAGGAGCGAATTCGCGGATCGCATCTTCGTCCATGTCGAACGGGTGCAATTCGCAGTACACACCGATCTCGCGCACGCGGCGGGCGATCAGTTGGGTGTATTGCGAACCGAAGTCGAGGATCAGGATGCGGTGAGCGTGAATATCGAGGGCCATGATTCAGTCTCGTCTAAGTCATTCAGAAACAGTCGTGATTCAGAAACAACTCGGGGCTGAATCAAACAGCCCCGGTTGCTTACTTTATTGCTTGAAGGCTCAACCTACGCGGTAGTTTGGCGCTTCTTTGGTGATCTGCACGTCGTGAACGTGGGATTCGGCCATGCCAGCGCCGGTGATCCGCACGAACTCAGGCTTGGTGCGCATTTCTTCGATGTCGGCGCTGCCGGTGTAACCCATCGAGGAACGCAGACCGCCCATCAGTTGGTGAATGATCGCGCTCAGGGTGCCTTTGTACGGCACACGGCCTTCGATGCCTTCCGGAACGAGTTTCTCGGCGCCTGCCGAGGAGTCCTGGAAGTAGCGGTCGGAAGAACCCTGGGCCTGGGACATGGCGCCCAGCGAACCCATGCCGCGATAAGCCTTGTACGAACGGCCCTGGAACAGTTCGATTTCGCCCGGCGCTTCTTCAGTACCGGCGAACATCGAGCCCATCATCACGCAGGAAGCACCGGCTACGATGGCCTTGGACAGGTCACCGGAGAAACGGATGCCGCCGTCGGCGATCAACGGAACGCCAGTGCCTTCAAGGGCAGCGGCGACGTTGGCGATGGCACTGATTTGCGGGACGCCGACACCGGCGACGATACGGGTGGTGCAGATCGAGCCAGGGCCGATACCGACCTTGACGGCGTCGGCGCCTGCTTCGGCGAGAGCCTTGGCAGCGGCGCCGGTGGCGATGTTGCCGCCGATCACCTGCACTTCAGGGAAATTCTGTTTGACCCAGCGAACACGGTCGATCACACCTTTGGAGTGACCGTGAGCGGTGTCGACTACCACCACGTCCACACCGGCATTGACCAGAGCGGCGACGCGGTCACCGGTGTCTTTACCGGTACCGACAGCAGCGCCAACGCGCAGACGACCTTGATCGTCCTTGCTGGCCAGCGGGTAGGCTTTGGCTTTTTCGATGTCGTTGACGGTCATCATGCCTTTGAGGGCGAATTTGTCGTCGACGATCAGTACGCGTTCGATGCGGTTTTTGTGCAGCAACTCGCGAACGTCGTTCTTGTCGGCGCCTTCCTTGACCGTGACCAGACGCTCTTTAGGCGTCATCACTTCACGGACAGTGGCTTCCAGACGGTTTTCGAAACGCACGTCACGGGAAGTGACGATGCCGACCAGGTCGCCATCGTGCAGTACCGGAACGCCGGAAATGTTGTGCAGACGGGTCAGTTCGAACAGTTCACGCACCGTGGCATCTGCCTCGATGGTGATCGGGTCCTTGACTACACCGGCTTCATAACGCTTGACCTTGCGAACTTCGGCAGCTTGCTGCTCGATGGTCATGTTCTTGTGGATAATGCCGATGCCACCTTCCTGAGCCATGGCAATTGCCAGACGGGCTTCAGTGACGGTGTCCATGGCGGCAGAAACCAGAGGAATATTCAGCTCGATGCCACGGGTTAGGCGGGTCTTGAGACTGACTTCGTTAGGAAGCACCTCGGAATAACCAGGCACTAGGAGAATGTCGTCGAATGTCAGAGCTTCTTGGCTGATACGCAGCATCGCGGGGGCTCCCGAGCGGGAAAATGGAAGCGCGCCATTATAGTCAGACACCCCCTGCTGTTCAATGTAAAACTCAGCCTAATTGATATACGGAAAAACCCGCGCCCTGTAGGAGCTGCCGAAGGCTGCGATCTTTCGATCTGGTTTTTAACAAACAACGTCAGAAGATCGCAGCCTGCGGCAGCTCCTACAGGGAATGTTTGGGGGTCAGAGTTCGACTTTTACCCAACTGACGGGCAGGTCGAGCCAGTCGGCGAATTCGTCGAGGAAGCTTTGCTTGAAACCGGCCTCGAGCCAGTTGTTGAAGATGAAGCCGAGGTTGGAGAACCCGCACTCCTGCAAGTACAGGAAGCCATTGATGTCGTCTTCGTGACCGCATTCCGGGCAGGTGAAGTTGTCGGTGCGCCCGGGCATCCAGTCCTCCAGGCTTTCGAACAGAGCTTCGCCGATCTCGCGGCGGCACTCGGCGCAGCCGGCCTCTTCAAGAAAACCTTTGGCCGGGGTGTATATGCAACGCTTGGTGACAATCTCCAACCCATTGATCGGCTCACCGAACGGCAACGCCTGCGGGTGCAGCACCACGGCCCGCGCGCCATCGGCGATCGCGTAAGCCATGCGATTGCCGGAGCGGCCACAGGTGCTCAGCTCTTCCTTGACGATGTTTTTGCGCACCAGCCAGCGCACGATCGCCCGCGCCCGGGGTTCGTGCACCGGCAGGGTGGAGATTTTCGGGACGATGATGCTTTGTGAATTCATGGAAAGTCCTGCGGTGTGGCTGCTGACGCCTTCGCGAGCAAGCCCGCTCCCACACTTTGAAATGCATTCCGAATGTGGGAGCGGGCTTGCTCGCGAAGATGCCCTAAAGGCCGGCAGCTTAATCCCTGACGAAATCCGGTCAAGTGCTGAGGTAACGCCCGATCAACGCCAGCCCGCTCGCCAGCACCAGCCACGTCACCAGCCGCACAAACGCCTCGCGCGACATTTTCATGGTCAACCGTCGCCCGACCCACAACCCCAGAGCCATGGCCGGCAACAGACACAACGCCAACATCAACAAGGGTAGCTCGGCATACACACCAGCGATGGCAAACAGGCTCAAACGCACCACCGTGCTGCAACTGATCAGCGCACTTTGCGTAGCGCGGGCCGCGTCCTTCGATAGTCGGCTGTTCAGATAAATCGCATAGAGAAAGCCGCCACTGCCAAACAGCGCACCGAACAATCCGCCGACCGTGCCCATCGGCAACGCCCAGGCGGCGGATAACTGCTCAGGTCGCTTTTTCACCCCCAAGCTGTAAATCGCATAAGCGCTGATGAACAACCCCATCAACAGCAGCAACAGATCGGATTTCAGATTCAGCAGAAAAATCACTCCCAGCGTGCAGCCCACCG
Source organism: Pseudomonas helmanticensis (assembly GCF_900182985.1). Classification (NCBI taxonomy): domain Bacteria; kingdom Pseudomonadati; phylum Pseudomonadota; class Gammaproteobacteria; order Pseudomonadales; family Pseudomonadaceae; genus Pseudomonas; species Pseudomonas helmanticensis. Next base: position 1,250,172 of record NZ_FXUY01000002.1, read on the forward strand.
CCATGCACGGCAGCAGCCGCCACAACTCGGGCTTGACCACATCCCGCCGCGACGGCAGCAGGTTGCCGAACGCCGCAACGAAATCCAGCAACACCAGCAGCGGCACAATCTTCGACAAAGGCATGAACAGAATCAAAATCGGCCCGGCCACCAGCGCCGTTCCAAATCCGGCAATCCCGAACACAATGTAAGCCAAGGCGATGCCCAGCCCGATCACCGCCCAACCGCCGACGCCCCACGACCACTCGCTCAATAATCCCACCACGCTCATCGATCTACTTCCTTAATAAGCCTGAGATGACTTTAGCCAGCGCCGAGCGTTGCGACTAATATCTTCAAAGCCGACAAGTCATCTCAAAAAGGCATACCTGTGCTTTCAACCCGTCAATTGCGCTACTTCGTGGAAATCGCTGAATGCGGCAGCTTCAGTGCGGCGGCCGAGCGCCTGTTTATCGCGCAGTCGGCGCTGAGCCGGCAGATCAAGGACATGGAGACGCGCCTGCAGACCCCGTTGTTCGAGCGCACGGCACGTCAGCCACGCCTCACCGCAGCGGGCGAAGCGTTTTTGCCTCGCGCACGCAATCTGCTCATCGAACTGAACAAGGCCAGCGTCATGGCCACCGAAGTCGGTAACGGGCAGCTCGGCACGTTGCGTTTAAGCCATTCCAGCACCGTTTCGATCAGCGGTCGTTTGCTCAGTGATATCGGCGCTTATCTTCAGCAGCAACCCGGCGTTTCGCTGGATATCGGCAAGCTGTCTTCTGAAGCGCAACTGGAGGAGTTGGCCGAGGGACGCCTTGATGTCGGTTTGCTGCGGTTGCCGGTTTTGCGCCAGCGCGAAGGCATTCAGATCGTGCCGCTATTCAGTGAACGTCTGCTGCTGGCTGTGCCGGCGGATCATCGATTGGCAACCTTGGAGACCGTCGAGCTGGCGCAACTCAGGGACGAAGCATTCATCTCCATTCCCCATCCGCAGCGCGGCGGCCTCAGCTATTTGTGCGCCGATCTGTGCATGCGCCAGGGTTTCTTCCCGAAAGCGTCGCGGGTGATGTCGCGTAAAACCACGCAGTTACAGTTAATTCAGGGCGGATTCGGCATCGCGCTGCTGCCGGAATCAATGCAAGACATTGCACCGAGCGGGGTACGATTTCTACCGCTGAGCGATCCGAACTGCGAAAGCACCGTCGCCCTCGCCTATCGCTATAATCCGCCCCCGCTGATTCAACACTTCATTCAGAACTTCACCCCTCCCCTGTAGGAGCTGCCGAAAGCCGCGATCTTTTGACCTGGATCTCAAAAACCAGATCAAAAGATCGCAGCCTCGTTGCACTCGACAGCTCCTACGGGGATCGTGCAATGATCAGGAGAATGCCTTTAAACTGCGCCCCATGATTAAAGATCCCTTTGCAAGACTTGGCCTGGACCGTGAAGTCCTGACCGTCAGCCAGCTCAACGGCCGCGCGCGGGTGTTGCTCGAAGACGTGTTCAGCAACATCTGGGTCGAAGGCGAAATCTCCAACCTCGCCCGTCCGGCGTCCGGGCACATCTATTTCACCCTCAAGGACAGCGGCGCGCAGGTGCGTTGCGCATTGTTCCGACAGAACGCGGCGCGCGTGCGCCAGGCGCTGAAGGATGGCCTGGCGGTGAAGGTGCGCGGCAAGGTCTCGTTGTTCGAGGGCCGCGGCGACTATCAACTGATTCTCGACACCGTCGAACCTGCAGGTGATGGCGCCCTGCGCTTGGCCTTCGATGCGCTGAAGGAAAAACTCAGCGCCGAAGGCTTGTTCAGTGCCGAACGCAAAGTACCGTTACCGGCGCATCCACAACGCATCGGCATCATCAGTTCGCCAACCGGCGCGGTGATTCGCGACATCATCAGTGTGTTCCGCCGCCGTGCGCCGCAGGTGCAACTGACGTTGATTCCCACCGCTGTGCAGGGCCGCGAAGCCACTGCGCAAATCGTCCGTGCGCTGAAAATGGCCGATGCCCGTGGATTCGACGCGCTGATCCTCGCCCGAGGCGGCGGCTCGCTGGAAGACCTCTGGTGCTTCAACGAAGAAGCCGTGGCACGTGCCGTTGATGCTTGCGTGACGCCGATTGTCAGCGCGGTTGGCCATGAAACCGACGTATCGATCAGCGATTTCGTTGCCGACGTACGCGCACCGACGCCTTCCGCCGCCGCCGAGTTACTCGCGCCCGATTCCAGCCATTTGATCCGTCAGGTCGAAAGTCTGCATCGCCGTTTGGTGATGCGCATGCGCGACCGTTTGATGCGTGATCGTCTGCGCCTCGAAGGCATGGCGCGTCGCCTGCGGCATCCCGGCGAGCGTCTGCGCCAGCAAGCGCAACGTCTGGACGATCTGGACATGCGCATGCGCCGCGCCTTCGAGCGCAGCCTCAATACTCGTCGCGAACGGCTGATTCGCCTGGAAACTCGTCTCGCCGGGCAACATCCGGGCCGCCAGTTGGCGATGTTGCGCCAGCGCCTCGACAGCCTCGCCGAACGTCTGCCGCGCGCCATGCGCGAAGGCCTGAAAAACCGTCGCCTGCAACTGCACAGTCAAATGCAGACGCTGCATGTGGTCAGCCCGTTGGCAACGCTCGGTCGGGGTTACAGCATTCTGCTCGATGAACGCGGCCACGCGATCCGCAACGCTGCGCAAACCCACACCGGCCAGCGTTTGAAAGCCAAACTGGGCGAAGGCGAACTGCAAGTGCGCGTCGAGGATAATCACCTGACGCCTGTCACTCTCTCTTTACTGGACTGATCCATGCCGCGTTTTCTGGCTCCACTGTTTTTGCTGTGCCTGACGTTCAATGCCCACGCCGACAGTTACATCACCCGGCTGCTGAACAAGCCTGTGCCGGGCGGCGTGGCGGTGGTTGATCTCGGCGCTGGCGCACAGGCGCCGAAAGCCACGTATCAAGGCAAACCGCTGCTGGTGGTAAAAGAACAGAACAATTGGCTGGCGATTGTTGGTGTGCCGTTGACCGTGAAGCCTGGCTCTCAGCAGATCAGCAGCGGCGGGCGTAATCTGCCGTTCACCGTGGGTAACAAGAAATACCCGGAGCAGCGCATCACCCTGAAGAACAAGCAGCAAGTCAATCCGGATCAGTCGAACCTCAAGCGCATCGAAGGCGAATTGGCCGAGCAGATCAAGGCTTACCGCAGCTTCAGCCCGAATACGCCGAGCAATCTGTTGCTGGACAAACCAGTGAACGGGCCGCTGTCGAGCAAGTTTGGTGTGCGCCGCTTCTTTAATGGTGAAGAGCGCAATCCCCACGCTGGCCTCGATTTCGCGGTGCCGGCAGGCACACCGATCAAGACTCCGGCGGCGGGTAAGGTGATCCTCACCGGCAACTACTTCTTCAACGGCAACACGGTATTTGTCGACCATGGGCAGGGCTTCATCAGCATGTTCTGCCATATGTCGAAGATTGACGTGAAGGTCGGCGATCAATTGGCGCGTGGCGCGGTGGTGGGCAAGGTTGGCATGACCGGTCGGGCGACCGGGCCGCACATGCACTGGAATGTCAGCCTGAATGATGCGCGGGTGGATCCGGCGATTTTCATTGGTGCGTTTCAACCTTAAGAAATTGAGTGAGGCTGATGGCCTCTTCGCGAGCAAGCCCGCTCCCACACTGGATTTGTGTTGAGAACACGCTCAACTGTGGGAGCGGGCTTGCTCGCGAAGGCGGCCTAGCCACCCCACAAACACCCCTGACACCCAACCACCCTCAATTGCGCCCGGATCTAACCTCACGCAAACATCGACAAGATCCACCGACTAAAGCGCAATAAAATCCTGCAAAATCCCGCTTTCCGGGTATTCCTCTCAATTTTTTTCGACTGCTTGCCATCCTCTGCCCTCGCGGTTAGGGTTGAAGGCATGAAAACCTCTCACACCCTCATTCAGCTTCGCCAGCACCGCAGCCTGTGCCTCGTCAGCGCACGACTGCCGGGCTGAATCGCTGCGCCTCGTCCGACGTTTTCCCACAACATTCGTTACACCGGCAGGCCGCCTCTTTTCGGCCCAGACAATAAGGAATTTCCCGATGAGCATGCTCAAAGATCCGTCTTCGAAATACCGCGCGTTTCCTGTCATCAATCTGCCGGATCGTACCTGGCCGTCGAAAACCATCGACACCGCGCCGATCTGGTGCAGCTCCGACCTTCGTGACGGTAACCAGTCGCTGATCGAGCCGATGGACGCGGTGAAGAAGCTGCGCTTCTGGAAAACCCTGGTTCAGGTCGGTGTGAAGGAAATCGAAGCGTCGTTCCCGGCCGCTTCGCAAACCGATTTCGACTTCGTGCGTACTCTTATCGAAGAAGGCCACATCCCGGACGACACCACTATTCAGGTGCTGACCCAAGGTCGTGAAGACCTGATCGAGCGTACTTTCGAATCCCTGCGCGGCGCGAAGAAAGCCATCGTTCACCTGTACAACGCCACCTCGCCTTCTTTCCGTCGCATCGTCTTCAACCAGGACAAGGACGGCATCAAGGCCATCGCGGTCAACGCGGCCAAACTGTTCGTCAAATACGCCGCCATGCAGCCGGACACCGAGTGGACCTTCGAATACTCGCCGGAAACCTTCAGCGCTACCGAGCTGGAGTTCGCCAAGGAAGTCTGTGACGCGGTGATCGAGGTGTGGAACCCGACGCCTGAGCACAAGATGATCCTCAACCTGCCCGCCACCGTTGAGTGCGCGACGCCGAACATCTACGCCGACCAGATCGAGTGGTTCGGCCGCAACATCAACCGTCGTGACAGCGTGATCATCAGCCTGCACACCCACAACGACCGCGGCACTGGCGTTGCCGCCACCGAGCTGGGTCTGATGGCCGGCGCTGATCGCGTCGAAGGCTGCCTGTTCGGCAACGGCGAGCGTACCGGCAACGTCGACCTCGTCACCGTCGCGCTGAACATGTACACCCAGGGTCTCGACCCGCAGCTGGACTTCTCCGACATCGACGGCGTGCGCAAAGTCGTCGAAGAGTGCAACCAGATTCAGGTTCACCCGCGTCACCCGTACGTTGGCGACCTGGTCCACACCGCGTTCTCCGGTTCGCACCAGGATGCGATCCGCAAAGGCTTCTCCCAGCAGAAACCGGATGCACTGTGGGAAGTGCCGTACTTGCCGATCGACCCGGCCGACATTGGTCGCAGCTACGAGGCGGTAATCCGCGTCAACAGCCAGTCGGGCAAGGGCGGCATCGCTTACTTGCTGGAGCAGGAATACGGCATCAGCCTGCCACGTCGCATGCAGATCGAGTTCAGCCAGGTGGTGCAGCGTGAAACCGATCGTCTCGGCCTGGAGATGACGGCCAAGCAGATTCACTCGCTGTTGATCAGCGAATACCTGCAAGCCAACACCCCGTACGCGCTGGTCAGCCATCGCCTGCAGGAAGAAAACGGCAACAGCAATGTTGAAGTGGAAGTGGCGAGCAAAGGTCAGGGCGAAACCAACCTGCACTGGCGCGGCAAGGGCAACGGTGCGCTGGAAGCACTGGTCGCCGGCCTGCCGATTCCGGTGGAAATCATGGACTACAACGAACACGCGATCGGCGCGGGCACCAACGCCAAAGCGGCGGCCTACATCGAGCTGCGCGTGAACGGTGAACGTGCGGTGCACGGCGTGGGTATCGATGAAAACATCACCACGGCCAGCTTCAAGGCACTGTTCAGCGCGCTGAACCGCTCGCTGAGCCAGCCTGAGGCGAAAGCGGCGTAATCGACTGCTGAAATGCAAAAGGCCCCGGCGTTTAAACGCCGGGGCCTTTTTTGCGATCGTTCCCATGCTCCGCGTGGGAATGCCTCAAGGGACGCTCCGCGTCCAGTGACGCGGAGCGTCACGGGCTGCATTCCCACGCAGAGCGTGGGAACGATCGGCTGCCTCAGGTGAGCTCGAACGTGTCGGCATCCAGATTCGCCGGGAAACGCTCGCGATAAGCCGCCAGTGGTGCGGCCTCCAGCACGACTTTGAACACGCCGTCCGCCTCCCCCGCCGCCAGCAAGGTTTCGCCCTGGAAATCCAGCACCTGACTGTCACCGGTGTAGGCAAAACCCTTGCCGTCGGTACCAATGCGATTCACCGCCGCCACATAACAAAGGTTTTCAATGGCTCGCGCCGGCAACAGGCGATTCCAGTGCAAACGCCGCGCACCCGGCCAGTTCGCGGTGTACAGCAGCAAATCGGTGTCCTGTGCATCACGGCTCCACACCGGGAAGCGCAGGTCATAGCAGATCAGCGGACGGATGCGCCAGCCCTTGAGTTCGAACTGCACCTGGCGTTCGCCGGGGGTGTAATGGTTGTGCTCGCCGGCCATGCGGAACAGATGACGCTTGTCGTAATGCAGCACTTCTCCATCCGGCCGCGCCCACAGCAGGCGATTGCGGTGGCTGCCGTCAGCGGCCTGAATGATCACGCTGCCGGTAATCACTGCATCGAGTTTCGCCGCCTGAACCCGCAGCCATTTGCTGGTCGGGCCGTTCTCGGCTTCGGCGAGGGTCTCGGACTCCATCGAAAAGCCGGTGGTGAACATCTCCGGCAGAATGATCAGGTCCGCACCACGCGCCTGCTCCAGCAATTGCTCGAAGTGCTCAAGGTTGGCCTGGCGATCATGCCAGGCCAGGGTGGTCTGGATCAGCGCCAGATTGAGATCGGGTAACGCACTCAGATCGCGCATAGTTTTGCCGCCGCTTCACGCAGCGTCTCCTCGCGTTTGGCGAAGCACAGCCGCACCAGGCGCTGGCCTGCGGGTGGGTTCTGATAGAAGACCGATACCGGAATACTTGCCACGCCGTGCTCACGGGTCATCCACATGGCCATTTCGACGTCATTCAAGTCCGGGCGGATCTGCGAATAATCGACCAGCTGGAAATAGGTGCCGGTGACACGGCTGAAAGTGAAGCGCGATGGCGTCAGCAAATCGCAGAACAGGTCACGCTTGGCCTGATAGAAACCCGGCAGCTCTTCGACGTGTTCAGGGTGCTCGGCCATGTAATCGGCCAAGGCGTATTGCAGCGGTGTGACACCACAGAAACTGACGTATTGGTGCACCTTGCGCAGCTCGGCGGTCAACGCCGGCGGCGCGACGACGTAGCCGGTTTTCCAGCCGGTAACGTGGTAAGTCTTGCCGAAGGAGCTGACTACGAAGGCGCGCTGATACAGCTCTTCGTGCGCCAGCACGCTGACGTGCGGCACGCCGTCGAACACCAGGTGTTCGTAGACTTCGTCGCTGATCAGATAGATGTCGCGATCACGGATCAGCGCCGCCAGTTGATCCAGCTCGGCACGGCTGATCAAGGCGCCGCTGGGGTTGTGCGGGGTGTTGATGACGATCATTTTCGTGCGCGGACTCAGGGCCGCGGCGAGCTTGTCGAAATCAATGGAGAAGTCGTCCGGGTTCAACTGCACATGCACGCAACGACCGCCCGCCAATTCCGTCGCCGGTTCGTAGCTGTCGTAACAAGGATCGAACACGATGACTTCGTCGCCGCTGTGGATAACCGCCTGAATCGCACAGAAGATCGCCTGGGTCGCACCCGGCGTGACCGTCACTTCGCTGTCGGCATTGACCTGCACGCCATAACTGCGAGCGATTTTCAGCGCAATCTGTTCGCGCAGCGCCGGCAGGCCAGTCATCGGCGAATACTGGTTATGGCCACTGGCAATATGCCGACCGACCGCGTCACGCAGCGACTGCGGGCCGTCAAAATCAGGGAAACCCTGGGACAGGTTGATGGCTCCGGTTTGCGCCGCGAGCTGAGACATCTGCGTGAAAATAGTGATGCCGACATTCGGCAGCTTACTGGTGATCATCGGGGGTTCCCTGCTCAACACCCGGCTCTGACGACGGCGCGGGAGAGCCCGAGGATAGCCCATCCGGCGCCCATAAAAAAAGGGCGCCGGATGGCACCCTTCTCTCATTCGTACAACACCAAACACTGTGGCGAGGGGATTTATCCCCGTTCGGCTGCGAAGCAGTCGCAAACCCTATCAATGCGGAGTGCCTGTTACACCTTCGCCACAGGTTTTGGGGCCGCTACGCGACCCAACGGGGATAAATCCCCTCGCCACAAAAGCCCGTCAGCAAGCGGCGATTTACTTCTTGTCGCGGCGCTTTTTGTCGGCTTTCTTGCTGTGCGACATCATCCGACGCTTCCTGTTGACCTGGCGGTCGGTCAGCGTGTTTTTGTTGCCTTCGTACGGGTTCTCGCCGCCTTTGAACTCGATGCGGATCGGCGTACCGACCAGCTTGAGCACACGACGGTAAGTGTTCTCCAGATAGCGCACATACGACTTCGGCACTTTCTCGATCTGGTTACCGTGGATCACGATGATCGGCGGGTTGGCACCACCCAAGTGAGCGTAACGCAGCTTGATCCGGCGGTTGTTGACCATCGGTGGCGCGTGCTCGCCAACCGCGTCTTCGAGAATCTGGGTCAGACGGTTGGTCGGCCAGCGGGTGACCGCCGACTTGAACGAGTTCTGTACGGACGCGTAGAGGTTGCCCACGCCGGTACCGTGCAGTGCCGAGATGAAGTGGATGTCGGCGTAATCAACGAAGAACAGACGACGCTGCAGCTCGACCTTGACGAAGTCGCGCTCGCTCGGCGTCATGCCGTCCCACTTGTTGATCGCGATCACCAGCGCACGACCCGACTCGATGGCGAAGCCCAGCAGGTTGAGGTCGTGATCGACCACACCTTCGCGGGCGTCCATCACGAAGATCACCACGTTGGCGTCTTTGATCGCTTGCAGGGTTTTCACCACGGAGAATTTTTCGACTTCTTCGTGGATCTTGCCGCGCTTGCGCACACCGGCGGTGTCGATCAGCGTGTACTTCTCTTCATTCCGTTCGAACGGGATGTAGATACTGTCGCGCGTGGTACCGGGCTGGTCATAAACGATTACCCGGTCTTCACCGAGCATGCGATTGACCAGGGTCGACTTGCCGACGTTCGGACGGCCGATGATGGCGATCTTGATGCCGTCTTTTTCGCTTGGGCCAGGAATGCGCTTGGCTTCCTCGCCTTCGGCAACGATTTCTTCTTCGCCGTCTTCCGGGTCTTCTTCGTCTCTCGGGAAATCACCCAGGGCGATTTCCAGCATCTGGGTGATGCCACGGCCGTGAGCACCGGCGACAGGAATCGCGTGGCCCATGCCCAACGGAGCGAATTCAGCGCGGGCCATTTCCGGGTCGATGTTGTCGACCTTGTTGGCTACCACGTAGGAACGCTTGTTACGTTTGCGCAGGTGTTCGGCGATCATCTGGTCGGCGGCGGTGAAACCGGCCTTGGCATCTACCAGGAACAGCACGACATCTGCTTCTTCAATGGCCAGCAGCGACTGCTCGGCCATTTTTTCGTCCATACCGTGCTCGTCACCGGAGATACCACCGGTGTCGACCAGAATGTAGGAACGCCCTTGCCACTTGGCCTCACCGTACTGGCGATCACGGGTCAGACCGGACAAATCGCCGACGATGGCGTCGCGAGTCCTGGTCAGGCGGTTGAACAAGGTGGACTTGCCGACGTTCGGTCGGCCCACCAGGGCGATTACGGGAACCATGCGGCTCTCCACTTCGTTATTTCAGAAAATACAAAAGCCGCTGCGAGGCAGCGGCTGGTGCTCGGGGCAACACTGTGGGTGTTCTCTGTGGGGCGAGCCTGCTCGCGAAAAACGCCAAGGCACCGAGTTTATTCAGGCCGTCTGCGTAATCGTTGACGCCCATCGCGAGCAGGCTCGCTCCCACATCCACACTCACAAGTGAAGCTGCCTGGGGGTGTTAACCCCAAGCATAGTTGTTACTTGATGGTCAGGGCTTCCAGTTTGCCGCTGTTGCCATATACATAAATCGTGTCACCCACCACCAGCGGACGGGCACGCAGGCCGTCGCTGTCGATGCGCTCACGGCCGACGAAACGACCGTCAACCTGGCTCAGCAAGTGCAGATAACCTTCCAGGTCACCGACTGCAACGTAGCTGGAGAACACTTCCGGAGCCGACAGTTGACGACGAGCCAGCGAATCGTTGCTCCACAATGCTGTGGTGGAACGTTCGTCGACGCCTTCAACGGTGCCCGAGGACAGGCTCACGTAAACGCTGCCGAAACCCTGAGCAATACCGGCGTAGCTCGACGCATCGCGCTGCCAGAGTTGACGACCGCTTTCCAGATCCAGTGCCGCAACGCGACCCTGATAGCTGGCAACGTACAGCGTGCCGCCGGACAACAGCAGACCGCCGTCGATGTCGACCACGCGCTCCAGTTCCGAACGGCCTTGTGGAATCGCGATCCGTTGTTCCCACACCGGCACGCCGTTGGAAATGTCCAGAGCGACCACTTTGCCAGTCGACAGGCCAGCCACCGCGAGGCGGTTGGTGACGAGCGGCGCACTGGTGCCACGCAGGGTCAGGACGGCAGGCGTGCTGTCATAGACCCAGCGCTGAGTACCGGTGGAGGCATCCAGACCGATCAGACGATCGTCCTGAGTCTGCACCACCACGACGTCGCCGTTGTTGGCCGGCGGCGCGAGGACTTCGCTGTTCACACGAGCGCGCCACTTCTCTTCACCGTTGATGGTGTCCAGAGCAACGACTTCGCCACGCAGCGTACCGATCAGAACCAGACCGTAACCCACGCCAACAGCGCCGGAGACTGGCAGATCAAGATCCTTTTTCCACTTCACATCGCCGTTGCCACGATCCATGGCCATCACCACGCCGGTCACATCGGCCGCGTAGATGGTGTCACCGTCGATCGCCGGCACCAGCATGTTGTAGGTTTCGCCCTGACCGTCACCGATCGAACGACTCCACTGCTTCTGCAGAACCACTTCTTCTTTGAAGTCGGTCAGTTCGGCCGGTGGCAATTCTTTCTTGCTGTTGCTGCTGCAACCCGCGGCCAGAAGGGCCAGAGCCAGCAATGCTGCATGCTTCCAACGGATCACGTCACGCATCCCCTTTGGCCAGGTCGTCGAGCTTGATTTGAAGGCCACCGACCGCCGCTTCATCCGACAGTGCCGCCTTGGCTTTTTGATACGCCTTGTTCGCGTCATCGGTGCGGCCCAACTGCACCAGCAGGTCGCCCTTGAGTTCTTCGCGAGTGGCCAGGAACGCTTTGTCGGCGTCGCCGTCGAGCAGTTTCAGGGCATCTTCAGCCTTGTTCTGCGCGCCGAGCACCTGCGCCAGACGCTGACGGGCGATTTCGCCCAGCGCCGGGTTGGCCGGTTTGTCGACGATGGCTTTCAGTTCGGTCGCGGCGTCGTCCAGCTTGCCGCTGTCCACAGCCACTTTGGCCACGAACAGGCTGCCGTATTGCGCGTAGGCAGAACCGCCGAATTCGCTGTTGAGCTTGCCGGCCAGATCAGCCACGCGCGCTGCATCAGGCTTGCCGTCAGGCGTCAGCGTGGTTTCCAGCAGTTGCTGATAGAGCACCGAGGCGCCTTGCGACTGGTTGCTCTGATACTTGTGAAAAGCCTGCCAGCCGAACACGATGACCAGCGCCAACAGGCCGCCGGTGACCAGAGGTTTGCCGTTGCGTGTCCACCAGTCCTTCAAATCCGCCAACTGTTCGTCTTCGGTACTCGACACCCCAATACTCCTTAATCGCTAAATCGGCTGTTTGGACAGCTTCAACCCTGCACGACGCAGGTGGCCAGGTGAGCGGCGAGCGCATCCCAGGCAATGCTTTGTTGTTCGCCCTGGCCACGCAGGGGTTTGAAACCTACCACTTGCTGGGCCATTTCGTCGTCACCGAGGATCAGTGCGTACAGCGCACCGCTCTTGTCGGCCTTCTTGAACTGGCTTTTGAAGCTGCCGGCGCCGGCATTGACTTGCAGGCGCAGGTTTGGAAGTTGATCACGAACACGTTCAGCCAGGGCCAGACCGGCCAATTCAGCCTCTTCACCGAAGGCGCAGAGGTAGACGTCGACCTGACGGGAGATTTCTTCCGGGATCTGCTCAAGGGTTTCGAGCATCAGCACCAGACGCTCGATGCCCATGGCGAAACCGACGCCGGTGGTTGGCTTGCCGCCCATCTGCTCGACCAGACCGTCGTAACGGCCGCCCGCGCAGACAGTGCCCTGAGCGCCGAGCTTGTCGGTGACCCATTCGAAAACGGTTTTGCTGTAGTAGTCGAGGCCGCGCACCAGCTTCGTGTTGAGCACGTAAGGAATGCCGACGGCATCCAGACGCGACTTCAAGCCTTCGAAGTGTGCACGCGACTCCTCATCGAGGTATTCGGCCATTTTCGGCGCATCGACCAGCACCGCTTGAGTCTCGGCATTTTTCGTGTCGAGCACGCGCAGCGGATTGGTTTTCAGGCGACGCTGGCTGTCTTCGTCGAGCTTGTCGTGGTGCGCCGAGAGGTACTCGACCAACGCTTCACGATAACGCCCACGGGATTCGCTGGTGCCCAGGCTGTTGAGTTCGAGCTTGACCGCATCACGGATACCCAGCTCGCCCCACAGGCGCCAGGTCATGATGATCAGTTCGGCGTCGATGTCCGGACCGTCGAGATTGAACACCTCCAGACCGATCTGGTGGAACTGACGATAACGGCCTTTCTGCGGACGCTCGTGGCGGAACATCGGGCCGATGTACCAGAGTTTCTGCACCTGGCCACCGCCAGTGATGCCGTGTTCGAGCACAGCACGCACGCACGCCGCAGTGCCTTCCGGACGCAGGGTCAGGGAATCACCGTTGCGGTCTTCGAAGGTGTACATCTCTTTTTCGACGATGTCGGTCACTTCGCCGATCGAGCGCTTGAACAGCTCGGTGAACTCGACGATCGGCATGCGGATCTGCTTGTAACCGTAGTTATCCAGCAGACGTGCAACGGTGCCCTCGAAATAACGCCATAGCGGGGTTTGTTCGGGCAGGATGTCGTTCATGCCACGAATGGCTTGCAATGACTTGCTCACTTTAAATCCTTAAATTCGTTCGGCTCTTCAGTCAGGGTCAGCCGCGCGCAATTACGGCAGCGTCAGCTTCGACCTTTTCGGCCGCTTTCTGGCGGATCAGCTTTTCCAGGTGATCCACCAGATTTTCATTCGTCAGTTTCTGCGCCGGCTTGCCGTCGATGTAAATCAGGTTTGGCGTGCCGCCGGTCAAGCCGATATGGGCTTCCTTGGCTTCGCCGGGGCCGTTGACCACACAACCGATCACCGCGACATCCAGCGGCACCAGCAGGTCTTCAAGGCGCCCTTCCAGTTCGTTCATGGTTTTCACCACATCGAAGTTCTGCCGCGAGCAGCTCGGGCAGGCGATGAAGTTGATGCCACGGGAACGCAGATGCAAAGATTTGAGAATGTCGTAACCGACCTTCACTTCCTCGACCGGGTCGGCCGCCAGCGAGATGCGAATAGTATCGCCAATCCCTTCGGCGAGCAGCATACCTAGGCCCACGGCGGATTTCACTGTGCCCGAACGCAATCCGCCGGCTTCGGTGATGCCGAGGTGCAGCGGCTGGACGATTTCTTTCGCCAGCAAGCGGTAGGCTTCGACGGCCATGAACACGTCGGACGCCTTCACGCTGACCTTGAAGTCCTGGAAATTCAGGCGTTCGAGGTGTTCAACGTGGCGCAGAGCGGACTCAACCAGAGCAGCCGGGGTCGGCTCGCCGTATTTCTTCTGCAGGTCTTTTTCCAGCGAGCCGGCGTTGACGCCGATGCGGATCGGGATCCCGCGATCACGCGCAGCATCGACCACCGCGCGAACACGGTCTTCACGACCGATGTTGCCCGGGTTGATGCGCAGGCAATCCACGCCCAGTTCGGCCACGCGCAGAGCGATCTTGTAGTCGAAGTGGATGTCGGCAACCAGCGGCACTTTGACCAACTGCTTGATCTTGCCGAATGCCTCGGCGGCGTCCATGTCCGGCACCGAAACACGGACGATGTCGACGCCAGCAGCTTCCAGGCGATTGATTTGCGCGACAGTGGCGGCAACGTCATTGGTGTCGCTGTTGGTCATACTCTGCACAGCGATAGGCGCATCGCCGCCCACCGGCACATTACCGACCCAGATCTTGCGCGAGACGCGACGTTTGATTGGAGATTCGCCGTGCATGACTTATTGACCCAACTTCAGGCGAGCAGTCTCGCCACTGGTGAACGGAGCGATATCGACCGGCTGGCCGTTGTAGCTGACCTGTGCAGCGCGGGCAACACCCAGACGCACGCTGAGCGGTGGCTTGCCGGAAACTGATACGTTGTCGCCTTTATGCTTCAGGCCGCTGAACAACACCTTGCCGCGACCATCGGTAACCTGAGCCCAGCAATCGGCGTTGAACTGCAGTTGCACCTGACCGTCGCCAGCAACCGGAGCGGCCGCTTCTGCGGTGGGTGCAGGCGCAGCAGGAACGACTGGCGCAGTGACAGTTGGCGCTGGCGTAGCAGGAACGTTTGGCGCTGGCGTGGCCGGAGTGGCGACAACCGGCGCTGGCGTATGTACCGGAGCGGTTGGCGTAGCAACCGGTGCAGTTGGTGCGGTTACCGGGGCGACCGCTTCAGCACCGGTCGATTCAGCAGTGGTTTCAGACTGAGGCAGGGCCAGCGCAGTCGACGTATCGGCTTGATTCTCCTCGACAGCCTGGTCTTCCGGCTCATCGATCGGGTGAATCTGCGTCGTGCCGTCGGCACCCTCGACTTCAACGTGTTCAGGCGTCAGGCCGATCAGGTCCTTGGTCCGCAGCGAGGTCTGGTCCTGCCACCAGACGAAACCGCCGCCGATGACTGCAATCAGCAGCAACAAGCTGACGATGCGCAAGATGGTGTGGGAAACCCGCACCGGCTCTTCGATACGGCCGAGGGCGTGGACGTTGCTGCCCTGGGAATCGGTGCCGGTGGACTGGTCGAACTGCTGGACCAGAACGGTCTGGTCCATGCCGAGCAACTTGGCGTAGGCGCGAATGTAACCGCGAGCAAACGTGTGCCCCGGCAGCTTGTCGAAAGCGCCGGTTTCCAGATTGCTCAGGGAGGTCACGGTGAGGTTGAGCTTGAGGGCCACTTCGGCCAGCGACCAGCCATTGCTTTCGCGGGCCTGGCGCAGGGTCTCACCGGGATTAACGCGATTCGCTGCTACAACTTCGGGATGCGCCGCTTTCATCATTGCTCCGACAGGTATTGCTGATATTCCGGCGTACCGGGATAGAGTCGTTTTAATTGCAGGCCGTAACTGGCGGCCTTGTCGCGATCTTCAAACACTTTTGCCAGCCGAACGCCGAGCAATAGACTACGTGCATTTTGTTCGGTTAGCAGGCTGAAACGGTCGTAATAGTCACGTGCGGGCACATAATGCCTGTCTTCGAAGGACAACTCAGCCATTTCCAGCAAGGCACGTGGCTGCTGGCGGTTCAAACGCAGGGCCTTTTCCAGCTGTTGCTGCGCCAGATCACGCTGCCCCAGCTTCGAAGCTGTCATGCCGAGGTTCTCGAACACGCGCGAACGCTCAGGATACAGGGTATCGGCGGCGGCCTGTTCAAAACGCTCGTAGGCTTCCTTGTAACGCTGTTCTTCGTAGAGAAAACTGCCGTAGTTATTGAGGATGCGCGCATCGGCGGGACGGGAAGACAAGGCTTTGCGGAAATGCTCGTCAGCAAGTGCTGGCTCCAATTCGGCCTGAAACACCAGCCCGAGGGCCGCGTTGGCGTCGGGATCGGAGCTGTCCAGCTCCAGCGCTTTCTTCAGTGGAACCTTGGCCCGCTCGGTCATGCCTTGCTGCAAGTATCCCAGCCCCAGCTGCACATAGGCAGCCCGCGCTTCATCGCGGCCCTTGCTGGTCTTCATCGGGTTGTAGTCACCCGACAGGACACAACCAGCACACAGGCTGGCCAACAGCAACAGCAGCGCAAAGCGCAGGGACATAGAGATCCTCTCTTAGTTAGTGTTCGCGGCGTTCTGTGCCAGATCGCTGTCGGCGTTCAACTCACGCACGGCGATGTAACGTTCGCTGCGACGGGTGCGATCCAGCACCTGCCCTACCAATTGACCACATGCGGCGTCGATGTCTTCACCACGGGTAGTGCGGACAGTGACGTTGAAACCGGCCTGATGCAACTGATCCTGGAAACGACGGATCGCGTTGTTGCTCGGACGCTCGTACCCGGAATGCGGGAACGGGTTGAACGGAATCAGGTTGATCTTGCACGGAATGTTCTTCAGCAGCTCGACCATCTCGACGGCGTGTTCAACCTTGTCGTTGATGTCTTTGAGCAAGGTGTACTCGATGGTCAGCACTCGCTTCTCGCCCAAAGACGACATGTAGCGCTGGCACGACTCGAGCAGCATCTTAAGCGGATATTTCTTGTTGATCGGCACCAATTGGTTACGCAATGCGTCATTCGGTGCGTGCAGGGACAACGCCAGCGAGACGTCGATGTGCTTGGCCAGCTCATCGATCATCGGCACCACGCCCGAAGTGGACAGGGTTACGCGGCGCTTGGAAATCCCGTAGCCGAGGTCATCCATCATCAGATGCATGGCGGCGACGACGTTGTCGAAGTTCAGCAGCGGCTCACCCATGCCCATCATCACCACGTTGGTGATGGCACGGTCGACGGTTGCCGGGACACTGCCGAAAGATTTGTTGGCAATCCACACCTGGCCGATGACTTCGGCGGCGGTGAGGTTGCTATTGAAGCCTTGCTTGCCGGTGGAGCAGAAACTGCAATCCAGGGCACAGCCTGCCTGGGACGAAACGCACAAGGTGCCGCGCTTGCCCTGCGGAATGTACACGGTCTCGACGCAGCTGCCGGACGCCACACGCACCACCCACTTACGGGTGCCGTCGGTGGAGATGTCCTCGCTGACCACTTCCGGACCACGGACCTCAGCAATAACCTTGAGCTTGTCGCGCAAGGCCTTGCTGACGTTCGTCATGGCGTCGAAATCATCGACACCAAAGTGGTGAATCCATTTCATTACCTGACCGGCACGGAAACGCTTCTCCCCGATTGAGTCGAAGAATTTTTCCATTTCCTGTTGAGTCAGACCCAGCAGGTTGGTTTTTACAGTCGATGTAGTCATGGATTCACCTTCACTCTTAAGCCAATGCTTAGCGAGTGGTTACTTCAGTAGCTGCGAAGAAGTACGAGATTTCACGAGCAGCTGCGGCTTCGGAGTCCGAACCGTGAACAGCGTTGGCGTCGATGGAATCAGCGAAGTCAGCGCGGATGGTGCCGGCAGCAGCTTCTTTAGGGTTGGTAGCGCCCATCAGCTCACGGTTCAGAGCGATAGCGTTTTCGCCTTCCAGAACCTGAACAACAACAGGACCGGAGATCATGAAAGCAACCAGGTCGCCGAAGAAACCACGAGCGCTGTGCTCAGCGTAGAAGCCTTCAGCTTCAGCTTTGGACAGTTGCTTCAGTTTCGAAGCTACAACGCGCAGGCCGGCTTTTTCGAAACGAGTGGTGATTTCGCCGATGACGTTTTTTGCAACAGCGTCAGGCTTGATGATGGAGAAAGTGCGTTGAACAGCCATGGTGTAACTCCAGAAACGGTAATTTGCGAAAAATTAAACCCGCGAATTATACGCGGGTTCTTGGGTATTGCCTAACCTGCGAGGACGATCAGTCCAATTCTTCAGCCCAGAGCGTCTGAACCGCTTCCAACACCTTCTCGCCAACTCGACCAGAGGTATTGTCAAAATCAGGCAGCTCTTTGATCCATTGCTGCAGATCGACGAAATTGACAGAAAACGGATCTACACCCGGCTTGGCCTCGGCCAACTCTTCTGCAATACGTTGAACATCATTCCAACCGTAGCTCATGACAGTCTTACCAGTCAGTGCGGCGCTTCAGCCGCATGGTTAAGCGAATATTTCGGAATCTCGACGGTGATGTCTTCTTCACCGACGATGGCCTGACAGGCCAGACGCGATTGCGCTTCCAGACCCCAGGCACGATCGAGGAAGTCTTCTTCCAGCTCGTCGGCCTCTTCCATCGAGTCGAAACCCTCGCGGATGATGCAGTGGCAGGTGGTGCAAGCGCAGACGCCGCCGCAGGCGCTTTCCATCTCGATGTGGTGTTCGTGGGCCAGTTCGAGAATCGATGTGCCGGGCGCAGCCTCGACCACCATGCCTTCAGGGCAGAACTTCTCGTGGGGCAGAAAAATGACCTGCGGCATCAGATATCCTCGATTTCATTCAGATTGCGCCCCGACAGAGCGGCTTTCACCGTCAGATCCATGCGGCGGGCAGCAAAAGCATCGGTCACTTGCGACAGACGCTTGGTCTGCTGCTCGATGGCGTAACCATCAGTACCTTTCATCAGTTCAGCCAGTTCCTGCAGCTGCAGGTCGATGACCATGCGCTCTTCGGCGTCGAGCAAACGCTCGCCATCAACCTCCAGAGCACCCTGCACAGCTTCGATCAGGCGCTGGGCATCGACTTGCTGCTCGCGCAGAACGCGGGCGACTTTATCGTCATTGGCATGCTGGAACGAATCTTTGAGCATTTTGGCGATTTCGCCGTCGGTCAGACCGTAGGACGGCTTGACCTGAATGCTCGCCTCAACGCCCGAACCCAGTTCACGGGCAGAAACACTAAGCAGACCGTCGGCATCGACCTGGAAGGTCACGCGAATTTTCGCCGCACCCGCCACCATCGCTGGAATGCCACGCAATTCGAAGCGCGCCAGCGAACGGCAGTCACTGATCAGCTCGCGCTCACCCTGCAGGACGTGGATCGCCATGGCTGACTGGCCGTCTTTGTACGTAGTGAAATCCTGTGCGCGAGCGACGGGGATGGTGGTGTTGCGCGGAATCACCTTTTCCATCAAGCCACCCATGGTTTCCAGCCCCAGGGACAGCGGAATCACGTCGAGCAGCAGCAGTTCGCCGCCATCGCGCTTGTTGCCAGCCAGGGTATCGGCCTGAATCGCGGCACCAATGGCCACCACTTGATCCGGGTCGATTTCAGTCAGAGGTTGACGACCGAAGGCTTCGGCAACGGCTTCGCGAACACGCGGCACGCGCGTCGAACCGCCAACCATGACCACAGCATGTACGTCGTCAAGCTCGATGCCGGAATCGCGAACGGCACGGCGGCAGGCTTTCAGGCTGCGCGCGACCATTGGCTCGATCAGCGTATCGAAGGCTTCACGGGTCAGCGGTGCTTTCCAGTCGCCGTAAGCCACTTCAACGCTGGCCGCATCGGTCAGGGCTTCTTTGGCCGCGCAAGCAGTTTGCAGCAGATTGCGTTGTGCGCCCGGATCGAGATCGGCGGACAGGCCCGCGCTCTCGATGATCCAGCCGGCAATCGCGTGATCGAAGTCATCGCCGCCCAGCGCGCTGTCGCCGCCAGTGGCCAGAACCTCGAAAACACCGCCAGTCAGACGCAAAATCGAAATATCGAAGGTACCGCCGCCGAGGTCATAAATCGCGACCAGGCCTTCAGCGTGCTGATCCAGACCGTACGCCACAGCGGCCGCAGTCGGTTCATTGAGCAGACGCAGCACGTTCAGCCCGGCGAGTTTTGCCGCATCTTTGGTGGCTTGACGCTGAGCATCGTCGAAGTAGGCCGGAACGGTAATCACCGCGCCAACCAGTTCGCCGCCCAACGTCGCTTCAGCGCGCTGACGCAGCACCTTGAGGATATCGGCGGAGACTTCGACCGGGCTTTTCGGGCCTTGCACGGTGTCGATGAACGGCATGTGCGATTCGCCACCGACAAAGCGGTATGGCAGTTGCTCGCCCAATTGCTTGACGTCGGACAGACCACGACCCATCAAGCGCTTGACCGACAGCACGGTGTTCAAGGGATCGGAGGCGGCAGCCAGCTTGGCCGACTCGCCGACTTCAACGCGATCAGCGTGATAACGCACAGCGGACGGCAGGATGACCTGCCCGTTTGCGTCGGCCAACGGCTCGGAAAGACCACTGCGCAACGCAGCGACCAGCGAATTGGTAGTGCCCAAGTCGATACCCACAGCCAGACGACGCTGGTGCGGTTGAGGACTTTGGCCGGGTTCGGCGATCTGCAGTAGGGCCATCGTGATCAGGACTTATCTGTATATCAGGCGTGCGACCGGAGCGGCACTGGGTTAATCGTCGAGGCGCTCTTCTAACTGGCGCACTTCGTAGGTGAGCTTGTCGAGGAACTGCATGCGCCGCATCAGGCGTTCGGCCTGTTCGCGTTGCGCCGCATCATTCCAACAGGCTGCGAAGCTTTCGTTGAGTTCTTCCTGAGCCACTTTCAAGCGCCGCTTGAACACCGCGACACCGTCGAGGTCGGCACTGTCCTGGAGGTCTTCAAGCTCTTCGCGCCATTGCATCTGCTGCAGAAGAAACTCGGGATCATGGACAGTGACTTCCATCGGCACTTCATGCCCGCTGATGGTCAGCAGGTAGCGTGCGCGCTGGGCCGGACTCTTGAGCGTCTGATAGGCGTCGTTGAGACGTGCAGACTGCTCGAGTGCCGTCCGCTGCTCACGCTCGGAAGCGTCGGCAAAGCGGTCAGGATGAACGCCGCGCACCAACTCACGATAGCGCGTGGCCAACTGCTCGAGATCCAGACGGAAACTCGGTTGCAGCTCGAATAAAGCGAAATGACAAGGAATACCCACGACAAGCCTCAGATGTTGAAGCTTTCGCCGCAGCCACACTCACCGCGTACGTTGGGGTTGTTGAA
Source organism: Pseudomonas helmanticensis (assembly GCF_900182985.1). Lineage (NCBI taxonomy): Bacteria > Pseudomonadati > Pseudomonadota > Gammaproteobacteria > Pseudomonadales > Pseudomonadaceae > Pseudomonas > Pseudomonas helmanticensis. Next base: position 1,270,810 of record NZ_FXUY01000002.1, read on the forward strand.
CTTGAAGCCTTCGTTCAACCCTTCCTTGACGAAATCGAGCTCGGTGCCGTCCAGGTAGGCGAGGCTTTTCGGGTCGATGATCACTTTTTCGCCGTGACTCTCGAACACCTGATCCTCTGCAACCACCTCGTCGACAAACTCCAGCACGTAGGCAAGGCCGGAACAGCCTGTGGTGCGAACACCCAGACGAATCCCTTCACCTTTGCCGCGCCCGTCGAGGGAGCGCCGCACGTGTCGAGCAGCCGCTTCTGTCATGCTGATAGCCATCGGTGACTCCTTACTCGTCGCCAAATCTTGAAAGTCAGATCAAGCCTTTCTTCTGCTTGTAATCGCGAACTGCCGCTTTGATAGCGTCTTCTGCGAGTACGGAGCAGTGAATTTTCACTGGCGGCAGGGCCAGTTCTTCGGCCAGCTGAGTGTTCTTGATGGTTTCTGCTTCGTCCAGGGTCTTGCCCTTCATCCACTCGGTGGCGAGGGAGCTGGAAGCGATAGCCGAACCGCAGCCGTAGGTCTTGAACTTGGCATCTTCAATGATGCCAGCTTCGTTGACCTTGATCTGCAGGCGCATCACGTCGCCGCACGCCGGAGCGCCGACCATGCCGGTGCCGACATCAGGATCTTCCGCGTTCATCTTGCCGACGTTGCGCGGGTTTTCGTAGTGGTCGATGACCTTTTCGCTGTAAGCCATGATTCTCAATCCTCACTCATCAGGGCCGCTCTTCAGACCCTGCAACTGCGCTGCGTAAATCGCCGCGTCGCTACAGGATCTGTATCCGGCGGCTTCTATATTTAGTGTGCCGCCCACTCGATTTTCGAGATATCGACGCCGTCTTTGTACATGTCCCACAGCGGCGACAGAGCGCGCAGCTTGGTAACGGCCTCGCAGACTTTCTGCGCGGCGTAGTCGATTTCTTCTTCGGTGGTGAAACGGCCGAAGGTGAAGCGGATCGAGCTGTGTGCCAGTTCGTCGTTGCGGCCCAGGGCGCGCAGTACGTACGAAGGCTCCAGCGACGCCGATGTGCAAGCCGAACCGGACGATACCGCCAGATCCTTGAGCGCCATGATCAGCGACTCGCCTTCAACGTAGTTGAAGCTCAGGTTCAGGTTGTGCGGAACGCGGGCGGTCAGGCTGCCGTTGACGTACAGCTCTTCCAGATGCTCGACCTGCTTGTAGAAGCGGTCGCTCAACGCTTTGATACGAACGTTTTCGGCCGCCATGTCTTCTTTGGCGACGCGGAACGCTTCGCCCATGCCGACGATCTGGTGGGTCGCCAGGGTGCCGGAACGCATGCCACGCTCGTGACCGCCGCCGTGCATGGTCGCTTCGATGCGCACACGCGGCTTGCGGCTGACGTACAGCGCGCCGATGCCTTTAGGGCCGTAGGTTTTGTGGGCGGAGAACGACATCATGTCGACTTTCAGTTTCTGCAGGTCGATGTCGACCTTGCCAGTGGACTGAGCAGCGTCGACGTGGAACAGAATGCCCTTGGCGCGGAGCATCTCGCCGATCGCGGCGATGTCGTTGACGGTGCCGATTTCGTTGTTCACGTGCATCACGGAGACCAGAATGGTGTCTTCGCGCAGTGCCGCTTCAATCATCGCCGGAGTGATCAGGCCGTCTTCAGTTGGCTCGAGGTAAGTCACTTCGAAACCTTCACGCTCCAGTTGGCGCATGGTGTCGAGGACAGCCTTGTGCTCAATCTTGGAGGTGATCAGGTGCTTGCCCTTGGAGCCGTAGAAATGCGCCGCGCCCTTGATTGCCAGGTTGTCGGATTCGGTAGCACCGGAGGTCCAGACGATTTCGCGCGGATCGGCGTTGACCAGATCGGCCACCTGACGACGGGCGTTTTCGACGGACTCTTCAGCCTTCCAGCCGAATACGTGGGAACGGGACGCCGGGTTACCGAAGTTTCCGTCAACCAGCAGGCATTCACTCATTTTTTGCGCAACGCGCGGATCGACCGGGGTGGTCGCAGAGTAATCAAGGTAAATCGGCAATTTCATGGACTATCTCCTAAATCAGGGCTGGCGTGCCGCTAGCTCTTTGGCTGTCATTCGACGGCGGACGCTTCAATCTTGTCCAGGCGTGGCGCCTTGCTGTTGCAACGGCGCTGGTCCTGACGCTGGGCTACTTCTTGCACCTCACGGCGAGTTACAAGATCAGCCAAGCTGATACCACTTAGAAATTCGTGAATCTGCAGGCTCAAATCGCACCACAGATGATGGGTCAGGCACGTGTCGCCGGAATGGCAATCGCCCTGGCCCTGGCATTTGGTCGCATCGACCGATTCGTTTACCGCATCGATCACCTGGGCGACCTGGATGCCCTGCATGTCGCGGGACAACTGATAGCCACCACCCGGACCGCGAACGCTGGAAACCAGGTTGCTGCGGCGCAGCTTGGCGAACAGCTGTTCGAGGTAGGACAGGGAGATGCCTTGGCGCTCGGAGATATCGGCCAGGGACACGGGCCCGTGCTGCGCGTGCAACGCCAGGTCAAGCATGGCGGTCACGGCGTATCGGCCTTTTGTAGTCAGTCGCATGGACAGTTACCACGGAGTTCAGAATGGGGCGAGTATGCAATTCCCGAGTATTTAAGTCAACTTTAAGACCTAGTACTTTAGTCAGGATTACCCGCAAAAGAGCGCGCGAATGATAGCAGGCTCTGCGGCCTAATGGCACACCCGCTGACGGATGCCACTGCAGGAGCTGCCGCAGGCTGCGATCTTTTGATTTTGCTCTTTACCAGATCAACAGATCGCAGCCTTCGGCAGCTCCTACAGGGGCGCTAGCTGGCCTTGGATTCGTCTTTGCCTTTGACGCAGGCGAAGTCTTCTTCACGCAGCTCAGGCAGATCTTTCGCACAGTAATTGCTGCCCAGATCCTTCAGCGCGCCACACATGCCTTCCAGACGCCCGTCCACCGCTTGCAGGTGATCGAGCAACTGACCGATGGCGCGCGCCACCGGGTCGGGCATGTCTTCGCTGACCCCGTAGGCATCAAAACCGATCTTCTCGGCCATGGCCTTGCGCTTGGTTTCCTGCTCTTCGTCGGATTTGACGATGATCCGCCCGGGAATGCCCACAACGGTGGCGCCCGGCGGTACTTCTTTGGTCACAACAGCGTTGGAGCCGACCTTGGCACCCGCGCCCACGGTGAACGGGCCGAGTACTTTGGCGCCCGCACCCACGACCACACCATCACCCAGCGTCGGGTGGCGCTTGCCTTTGTTCCAGCTGGTGCCACCGAGGGTCACGCCCTGGTAAATGGTCACGTCATCGCCAATCTCGGCGGTTTCACCGATGACGATGCCCATGCCGTGGTCGATAAAGAAACGACGACCGACTTTGGCGCCCGGATGAATCTCGATGCCGGTCAACCAGCGACCGAAGTTCGACACCAGCCGCGCCAGCCATTTCAACTCGTTGCGCCACAGCATGCCGGCCAATCGATGAATCCAGATCGCATGCATGCCGGGGTAGCAGGTCAGGACTTCAAAAGCGTTACGCGCCGCCGGGTCTCGATGAAAAACGCTCTGGATATCTTCACGCAAACGCTCAAACATCATTTAGTCCTTCCGCTTAAGAAGCTCACCACGGGCCGCTTTTTGGGTTTCCGTGAGGATGCCACGCAAAATATTCATTTCCGCCCGGCTGACCGAGCTGCGTCCGTACAACCGGCGCAGGCGCGCCATCAAGTGCCGTGGCTTTTCCGGATCGAGGAATTCGATGGCGACCAGCGTCTGCTCCAGATGCTCGTAAAAGCGCTCCAGCTCATCCATGGTCGCCAGCTCGGCGCTTTTCACCGAAGCCACTTCTTCTTTCTCGATCTTGCTCGGCTGACCTTGTGCGGCCAGCCAGGCCATGCGCACTTCGTAGCTCAACACCTGCACCGCCGCGCCGAGGTTCAGCGAACTGAACTCAGGGTCGGAGGGGATGTGCACGTGAAAGTGACATCGCTGCAGCTCGTCATTGGTCAGGCCGGAATCTTCACGACCGAACACCAAAGCAATTTCGGCGCCCTGCCCGGCCTCCTCGACCACTTTGGTGCCGCACTCGCGCGGATCCAGCAGTGGCCACGGAATGCGGCGATCACGGGCACTGGTGCCGAGCACCAGATTGCAGCCAACCAAGGCGTCTTCCAGGGTGGCGACGACTTGTGCGTTTTCAAGGATGTCACCGGCACCGGAGGCGCGAGCATCGGCCTCGTGATGCGGAAACAGGCGCGGTTCGACCAGCACCAGTCGCGACAGACCCATGTTTTTCATGGCGCGCGCGGCCCCGCCGATATTGCCGGGGTGGCTGGTATTGACCAGGACGACACGAATGTTCTGCAGCAAGGGAGGCGCTCTCGGACACAGGAAAGGGGTGCAAATCTTACAGAACAGCCTACCGTTAAGCTATGAAAGCGAACAGCGTCCTTCACCTGAAGAAAAGTTCTGATAGAATGCGCGGCTTTCTTTAACAACCTTAGGTGACACATCCATGCAGCCCATGCTGAATATCGCGCTGCGCGCCGCCCGCAGCGCCAGTGAACTGATCTTCCGCTCCATCGAGCGCCTGGATACCATCAAGGTCGACGAAAAAGACGCCAAGGATTATGTATCCGAGGTCGATCGCGCCGCTGAACAGAAAATCATCGACGCGCTGCGCAAGGCTTACCCGAACCACTCGATCCGCGGCGAAGAGACCGGCATGCACGCCGGTACCGGCATCGAAGGCGAAGAGTACCTGTGGATCATCGATCCGCTGGACGGCACCACCAACTTCCTGCGCGGCATTCCTCACTTCGCTGTCAGCATCGCCTGCAAATACCGCGGTCGCCTGGAACACGCAGTGGTTCTGGACCCGGTTCGCCAGGAAGAATTCACCGCCAGCCGTGGTCGCGGCGCTCAACTGAACGGTCGCCGCCTGCGCGTCAGCGGTCGCACCAGCCTCGACGGCGCCCTGCTGGGTACCGGCTTCCCGTTCCGTGACGACCAGATGGACAACCTGGAAAACTACCTGGGCATGTTCCGCGCCCTGGTTGGCCAGACTGCCGGCATCCGTCGCGCTGGCTCGGCGAGCCTGGACCTGGCTTACGTAGCTGCCGGTCGTTTCGATGCATTCTGGGAGTCGGGCCTGTCCGAGTGGGACATGGCTGCAGGCGCCCTGCTGATTCAAGAAGCTGGCGGCCTGGTGAGCGATTTCACCGGCGGTCACGATTTCCTTGAAAAAGGCCACATCGTTGCCGGCAACACCAAATGCTTCAAGGCAGTGCTGACGGCGATCCAGCCGCACCTGCCGGCTTCGCTGAAGCGCTAAGCGTTACGCGAAACAAAAAAGCGCCCTTCGGGGCGCTTTTTTATTGCCTGGAATCCTCCATCACACCCAGTAGGAGCTGTCGAAGGCTGCGATCTTTTGATCTTTGTTTTTTTAAAAACCAACATCAAAAGATCGCAGCCTTCGGCAGCTCCTACACAGGAATCGGGCTTTTGTAAGCACAAAAAAAGCACCCCGCAGGGTGCTTCTTTCTAAACGGTCGGTCTTTTATTGACCTGGCTCATTCTGCGACAGGATCAGCTTGCCTTCCTTGTCGACCGGAATCTGGTTGCCCGGATCACGATCCATACGCACTTTACCTTCCTTGCCATCGAGCGAGTAACGCACATCGTAACCGACGACCTTGTCGCTGATGTCATTCACGGTGTTACAGCGAGTCTGGGTCGTGGTGTAGGTGTCGCGGTTCTGCATACCTTCCTGCACCTTGTTACCGGCATAACCGCCACCGACCGCACCAGCCACCGTGGCAATCTTCTTGCCGGTGCCGCCGCCGATCTGGTTACCCAGCAAACCGCCCGCTACCGCACCGATTGCAGTGCCGAGAATCTGATGCTGATCCTTGACCGGCGCCTGGCGGGTCACGGCTACATCCTTGCACACTTCACGTGGAGTCTTGATCTGTGTTTTAACCGGTTCGACGGCCAACACTTGCGCATACTCAGGGCCGCTTTTAACCAGGCTGTAGGTGGCAACAGCACCCCCGGCAGTCACACCGACAGCACCCAATACCGCACCAACCAGCAACGACTTGTTCACATGAACCTCCTGACCATCACATGCGGGACATGCCCGCGCTTCTCCCAGCCTTGGAGCATAAAAAAAGGCGCGAGTTCAACTCGCGCCTTTGTTGGGCTGACAGCCGGAAAAACGATGGCCGTTATGGACGGTCGTCGACTTCCTTCTCGGTGTTCGCCGGAGGAATCAGATCCTCGGTGCTCAGGTTCAGCCAGATCAGCACCACGTTCGCGATGTAGATCGACGAGTAAGTACCCGCCAGCACACCGATGAACAGGGCGATGGAGAAACCGAACAGGTTGTCGCCACCGAAAAACAGCAGTGCCGAGATTGCCAACAGGGTGGAGATCGAAGTCGCCATGGTCCGCAGCAGGGTCTGAGTGGTCGAGATGTTGATGTTCTCGATCAGCGTTGCCTTGCGCAGCACACGGAAGTTCTCACGCACCCGGTCGAATACGACGATGGTGTCGTTCAGCGAGTAGCCGATGATCGCCAATACCGCCGCCAGCACTGTCAGGTCGAAAGTGATCTGGAAGAACGACAGGATACCGATGGTCACGATCACGTCGTGGATCAGCGAAACGATGGCGCCGACCGCGAACTTCCACTGAAAGCGGAAAGCCAGGTAGATCAGGATGCCGCCGAGCGCCAGCAGCATGCCGAGGCCGCCCTGGTCGCGCAGCTCTTCACCGACCTGCGGGCCGACGAACTCGACACGCTTGACCGTCGCCGGGTTGTCACCGCCGAGTTTCTGCAGCGCTTCCGCGACCTGATGACCCAGTTGCGGGTCTTCACCCGGCATGCGCACCAGCAAATCGGTGGTTGCACCGAAGCTCTGCACGATGGCTTCGTGGTAACCCGAAGTCACCAGCTCTTCACGAACCTTGGTGACATCGGCCGGACGCTCGTAGGTCAGCTCAATGAGCGTACCGCCGGTGAAGTCCAGACCCCAGTTCATGCCCTTGTGGAAGACACTGAAAACAGCCAGTACCGTAAGAAACACTGTGACGCCGAACGCGAAGTTGCGAACGCCCATGAAGTTGATTGTACGTAACATGGCAGCCCCTTAAATCCACAACTTCTTGAAGTCACGTCCGCCAAAGATCAGGTTGACCATTGCGCGGGTCACCATGATGGCCGTGAACATCGAGGTAAAGATCCCGAGGGACATGGTCACTGCGAAACCTTTGACCGGGCCGGTGCCCATGGCAAAGAGAATCCCGCCAACCAGCAAGGTAGTCAGGTTGGCGTCGAGAATCGCGGTGAATGCCCGGCCGAAGCCTTCGTTGATTGCACGCTGCACGGTCATGCCGGCGGCGATCTCTTCACGAATCCGCGAGAAGATCAGCACGTTGGCGTCGACCGCCATACCCATGGTCAGCACGATACCGGCGATACCCGGCAGGGTCAGCGTTGCACCCAGCAGTGACATCAAGGCCAGCAGCAGCACCATGTTCACTGCCAGAGCGACAGTGGCAATGATGCCGAAGAAGCGGTAGATGGCGATGATGAACAGCGACACGAACAGCATGCCCCACAGCGACGCATCGATACCTTTGGTGATGTTGTCAGCACCTAGGCTCGGGCCGATTGTGCGCTCTTCAGCGAAGTACATCGGCGCCGCCAGACCACCGGCACGCAGCAACAGCGCCAGCTCGGAGGACTCGCCCTGACCGTTCAGGCCAGTGATGCGGAACTGAGCACCCAGTGGCGACTGGATAGTCGCCAGACTGATGATCTTTTTCTCTTCCTTGAACGTTTGCACCGCGACGTCTTTCTCGACACCGTCGACCACTTGCTTGACGTAAGTGGTGACCGGACGCTGTTCGATGAAGATCACCGCCATGCTGCGACCGACGTTCGAACGGGTTGCGCGGCTCATCAGCTCACCACCGTGACCATCCAGACGGATGTTCACTTCAGGCGTGCCGTGTTCGCCGAAACCAGCCTTGGCGTCAGTGACTTGGTCACCAGTGATGATCAGACCACGCTCGATCTGTGCCGGCGGACGCTTGCCTTCACGGAACTCGAAAGTTTCGGAGGTAGCTTTAGAAGCGCCAGGCTCTGCAGCCAGACGGAACTCAAGGTTGGCCGTCTTGCCGAGGATACGCTTGGCTTCGGCAGTGTCCTGCACGCCTGGCAGTTCAACCACGATGCGGTTGGCGCCTTGACGCTGAACGATCGGTTCGGCAACACCCAGCTCGTTGACGCGGTTACGTACCGTGGTCAAGTTCTGCTTGATGGAGTATTCACGGATTTCCGCCAGCTTGGCCGGGGTCATCGCCAGACGCAGCACCGGTTGACCGTTGAGGTCGGCCGGAACAATGTCGAAATCGTTGAAGTTCTTGCGGATCAGTGCACGGGCCTGTTCGCGGGAGTCTTCATCGCTGAAGCCCAACTGAATGGCACCGCCCAGTTGCGGCAGGCTGCGATAACGCAGTTTCTCTTTGCGCAGCAGGCTCTTGACGTCGCCTTCGTAGACTTTCAGGCGTGCATCGAGGGCTTTGTCCATGTCCACTTCCAGCAGGAAGTGCACACCACCGGACAAGTCCAGACCCAGCTTCATCGGGTGCGCGCCGAGGTTGCGCAGCCATTGCGGGGTGGTCTGTGCGAGGTTCAGCGCGACGACGTAGTCATCACCCAAGGCCTTGCGTACAACGTCTTTGGCCGGCAACTGATCTTCAGCCTTGCTCAGACGGATCAGACCGCCCTTGCCGTTTGCCGCCAGCGTAGCTGCCTTGACGTTGATGCCGGACTCGTGAAGCGCGGTGCTTACGCGGTCCAGATCGGCTTGATTGACCTGCAGGGCCGTGCTGGCGCCGCTGATCTGAATGGCCGGGTCATCGGGGTATAGATTCGGAGCGGAATAAATCAGACCGATCGCCAGCACCGCCAGGATCAGAATGTATTTCCACAGAGGATATTTGTTCAGCATCACGCCGCCCGTTATGACGCGGGGCGCCTTGCGCGCCCCGTCGATTGAGTAGAAGTTGTTGCCCTTAGATCGCTTTCAGCGTGCCTTTTGGCAGCGTGGCGGCGATGGCGCCTTTCTGGAACTTCATTTCCACGGTGTCGGAAACTTCCAGAACCACGAAGTCATCGGCAACTTTGGTGATCTTGCCGGCGATGCCGCCAGTGGTCACAACTTCGTCGCCCTTCGCAAGGCTGCTCAGCAGGTTCTTCTGCTCTTTGGCGCGCTTGGCCTGTGGACGCCAGATCATCAGGTAGAAGATGACCAGGAAGCCGACCAGGAAAATCCACTCGAAGCCGCCGCCCATTGGGCCGGCAGCAGCCGGTGCAGCCGCGTCAGCCATGGCGTTAGAGATAAAAAAGCTCATTTAGCACTCCAGTTGCAAATGTTGAATCTTGGGGTCAGAAAACTCAGTCCAAAGGCGGAACGGGGAGCCCGCGTTTGGCGTAGAAGGCATCGACAAAGGCGGCCAATGTACCCTGTTGAATAGCCTCGCGCAAACCAGCCATCAGCACCTGATAATGGCGCAAGTTATGGATGGTATTGAGCATGCTTCCCAGCATTTCGCCGCACTTGTCCAGGTGATGCAGATAAGCGCGAGAGAAGTTCTGGCAGGTATAGCAATCGCAGGTCGGATCCAGCGGCGATTCATCATGGCGATGAAACGCGTTACGGATCTTCAGCACGCCTGTATCAATGAACAGATGCCCATTGCGGGCATTACGGGTTGGCATCACGCAATCGAACATGTCCACACCGCGGCGCACACCCTCAACCAGATCTTCCGGTTTGCCAACGCCCATAAGGTAACGAGGTTTGTCAGCCGGCATCATGCCCGGCAGATAATCCAGAACTTTGATCATCTCGTGCTTCGGCTCGCCTACCGACAGACCGCCGATGGCCAGGCCATCGAAGCCGATCTTGTCGAGGCCTTCGAGCGAGCGCTTGCGCAGATCCTGGTGCATGCCGCCCTGCACGATGCCGAACAACGCTGCGGTGTTTTCACCGTGGGCGTTTTTCGAGCGCTGAGCCCAACGCAGCGACAACTCCATCGATACGCGCGCGACGTCTTCGTCAGCCGGGTACGGCGTGCATTCGTCGAAGATCATCACAACGTCCGAGCCGAGATCGCGCTGAACCTGCATCGACTCTTCCGGGCCCATGAACACTTTGGCGCCGTCGACCGGAGAGGCGAAGGTCACGCCCTCCTCCTTGATCTTGCGCATCGCGCCCAGGCTGAATACCTGGAAGCCACCGGAGTCGGTGAGGATCGGGCCTTTCCACTGCATGAAATCGTGCAGGTCACCGTGTTCCTTGATCACTTGGGTGCCGGGACGCAGCCACAGGTGGAAGGTGTTGCCCAGAATCATTTCTGCGCCAGTGGCGACGATGTCTCGCGGCAACATGCCCTTGACCGTGCCGTACGTGCCGACCGGCATGAAAGCCGGGGTCTCGACGGTGCCGCGCGGGAAGGTCAGACGACCACGACGGGCCTTGCCATCGGTGGCAAGGAGCTCAAAGGACATGCGACATTCGCGACTCATTCTGTTTCCTCTGGGCCGGTTTCTTTAGGGGCAGTAGGTGCGGGATTGCGGGTGATGAACATCGCATCACCGTAGCTGAAAAAGCGGTAACCGTTGTCGACGGCAGCCTTGTAGGCAGCCATGGTCTCGGGATAACCGGCAAATGCCGAAACCAGCATCAGCAGCGTGGATTCCGGCAGATGGAAATTGGTCACCAGGGCGTCGACCACATGGAACGGTCGGCCCGGGAAGATAAAGATATCGGTGTCGCCACTGAACGGCTTGAGCACACCATCACGCGCGGCACTCTCCAGCGAACGCACGCTGGTGGTGCCGACCGCAATCACCCGACCACTACGCGCACGGCACGCGGCGACCGCATCAACCACGTCCTGGCCGACTTCCAGCCACTCGGTGTGCATGTGGTGATCTTCAAGCTTCTCGACGCGCACTGGCTGGAATGTACCGGCGCCCACGTGCAGCGTAACGAACGTGGTCTCGACGCCCTTGGCGGCAATCGCCTCCATCAGCGACTGATCGAAATGCAGCCCTGCAGTCGGCGCCGCCACCGCACCGAGGCGCTCGGCGTACACGGTTTGATAACGCTCGCGATCCGAACCTTCGTCCGGGCGATCTATATAAGGAGGCAACGGCATGTGCCCGACGCGATCGAGCAGCGGCAACACTTCTTCAGCGAAGCCCAACTCGAACAACGCATCGTGACGGGCGAGCATTTCTGCCTCACCACCGCCGTCGATAAGGATCTTCGAACCCGGCTTCGGCGACTTGCTGGAGCGCACATGGGCCAGCACGCGGTGCGTATCGAGCACCCGCTCAACGAGGATTTCCAGCTTGCCGCCGGACGCTTTCTGCCCGAACAGCCGCGCCGGAATCACCCGGGTATTGTTGAACACCATCAAATCGCCCGGGCGCAAATGCTCAAGCAAATCAGTGAATTGACGGTGTGCAAGGGCGCCGCTCGGCCCGTCAAGGGTCAGCAGGCGACTACCGCGACGCTCGGCCAAAGGGTGGCGGGCGATCAGCGAATCAGGGAGCTCGAAAGTAAAGTCAGCAACGCGCATGATGGGGTTCGTCTAGCAGGGCCGGAAAGTCTAGCGGAAATATTGAAAATTCTCTATGTACCTGATTGACCGACGGTAATCTCATCTCTATACTTCGCCGCCATTGAGCCCTGATGGCGGAATTGGTAGACGCGGCGGATTCAAAATCCGTTTTCGAAAGGAGTGGGAGTTCGAGTCTCCCTCGGGGCACCAAAATTAAGAAAGGTCTTGCTTAGCAAGGCCTTTTTTTTCGCCTGCAATAAAGCCTCCTATCCATGTAGGAGCTGCCGCAGGCTGCGATCTCTTGATCTTCAGCTTCTCGTCCGACGAAAAACCCAAGGATCAACACCATGGAAACCTCTCTGGAAACAGTCGCCCTTTTCTCCCTCAAGCTCGCTTACGAGGAAGAAGGCCTGAGCCCGATCCTGCGGGACGATATGGTCATGGGTGATTACCAGAAAGACATTTTCGAGTTGTTGGTGAAACGTGGTGATATCGAGACCATTCAATTCAAGATGAATGAATGCCTGGATCTGGCGCTGGATGCACTGGGTGGTATCGATAAACCGCTCGGACGTGAACTGCACAAGTTGTCAGCCGACTTCAGCCAGGCGCAGTCGCTGGAGCAACTCGATCAGCCGCTCCTCGCGCTCAAGGGTTATTTGAAGGACATTCTGTAATCAGACGCGCAATCTTTTGCCCACACTCAGGCTGAAGAAAAAACCCGCAGATCACTTGCGCACTTTTACCACTCGAATGTTGATCGGAAACCCACCCGCGCCCTTCAGTTTCTTCCATCCCACGTACTGGAATATCAAGTCCTCGTCGATGGGGTCGCCCCTCTCTACCATTGCTCCGCCCAGCACCGCGACTTCCTTATAGACGGCGCAGCTGCCCGAATTGGGGCCGACGACGTAGACCACATAGGGTTTGACGTATTGCACGGCGCGCAAATGTCGGCCGCATTGCCAGTCGACCGTAATCATCAACGTCTTCAGATACGCTTCGCCATCCGTTTCCGATTCCTCGGCGAGTTCCTTGAGCTTGCCGATGCCGCCGACGTCGCTAAAGCCCAGAGCGCGGGCGCGTTTGTATTCCGGGGACTTCTCGTGTTCGGCCTGAGCTTTGAAGTATTGCTCCTGAAGCTCTGCGACCAGGACCGGCTCTTCCTTGTTCCGTATCTCGAACGCCTGGGCGATGACGTTTTCGCAACGGGCATATTCGGGAGAGGCAAGGCTTGCCTGGGCGAGGTGATCGCGATGGACGTAAAGCGTGTGATTCAAGCTGTCGACGCGGTTCATCGCTTGTCTGGTCGTCATGGTCGCGCTTTGAACCTTGTTCACTACGTCCTGAAAACTCTGACAATCGGAGAGGTAGCCTTTCCAGGCGACCTCCGGGGTTTCATCCCAGCCGGCAAGCGCCGGAGTCATTACGGTGGCGAAGGTGATTGCGCAGAGCAGGCGCGAGGCTGAAGCGAAAGCGGGCATGTGTATTCCGTTACGTGGATGAGGCAGTGGCGCGACGCTACTATTTTGCTATCTTGCCGTCCACCTGCGCTGGACGGTTTATGTGGCTGTATCGCCGATGCGGTCGCTCTGTTTTTCGCTCTCGACTTTTAGTCTGTTTTGATATCTTGCCGACCATTCTTGCAACTGGCGCGAAAGTGCTGGCCGGTTATCGAAAGTTTAAGGAAAGGATTGAATGGACACGCTGTGGGTATTGATGTTTTTCGTCGTCTGGGCGGGCATGTGGTATTGGGTCGTAAAGAACCGCGGGAGTTGGCCATTATGGTTCGGCCATATTGCCGGAATAGCGGCGGGTTTTATCGTCGCTTTCGTGATCTATATGATCGTGCGCGGGCTCACTCCTGGAGAGCCAACAGCGCCTGCATCCGCGCCCACTGCCAGCAGCGTCAAGGCACCTGAAGCCAAAAACACCGACAGCACCAATAACGGCGAACTGCTGGGATTCGTTGCACACGCACCGGCAAGCCATTCCTCTGGGCCGGACTCACCCCTGCTGCCGAGCGATAGCGAACGCTATCCGCGCCTTTCCACTCCCTTGCTGGCTTCAACGCTTGAGTCTGGCTGGAAAAGTGAATATGCAAAGTTGCGATCCGGTGCGGACATGGCCAAGGGTAACAATGGGCCGCTGGCCAATCTGATATGCCGGTCAGTGGCGAAAACCACACTGCGCTTTCCCGAGTCCGCCATATTCGACGATCTCGAGTACTACCGCTATGACAGCTTCAAGGCCCAGACCTATTCCGTCGTGAATAGAATCAGCGGGCAAAACATGCAAGGTACGCAGGTTAACCTCGGATTCGATTGCGCCGTGCAATTCGTCTCGGGTAATGGGGTGAACGACGATCAATGGCGGTTGCTTGAATTGAACATGCGCGGTCAGCAAAGTCTTCGTCCGCCTTCAGGTAGTGCGCTGGATGAAGATTTGCCGGTGTATGTCGCCAAAAAGCACGACAACCCAACGCCGTCAGCCGACTCTGGACTGCTAAACAATTATCGCGACGCCATACTCAGTTCGCGCTCCGAAACAGCGTTCGTTGAAAAAATGGACACTCAACAGCGCGCGGCGCATGTGCAATTGCGTAAAAACATCGCGGGAGTACCCGACGCCAACAAACGCCTGCTCGCATTTTTAATGTGTCAGCCCTTTGTGCACAGCGCCCTGCAAATTCCCGAATCGGCACTGTTTGCTGACAGCAAATCACTCACGTCGCAACGCTACAAAGATCAAATCTACACCAGCGCTAACTTTATGAAGGTGAAGAACAGCGCCGGCAACTATGTTGGTTACCGCTTTGAATGCACGTTACAGGCATCACCCGACAAAACCGACGGCAATGACGACTGGAAGCTGCTGGACTTGAGATTCGAACAGAACGGCAACTAGGCAGTTTGGGGCAAGGCAGGCCTGCGCATCGCTTTGTCCCGTGGCTCGACGCTTGTATTTTGCTATCTTGCCGAGCGTCGTCAGAATTCATGCTCAAGCGACTCAGCCTTGAGGCTTTTGAAGGGTTAAGGAAAGGATCGAATGGAGTTTTTACGCTTACTGGCTTTTGTCGCAGTCTGGGGTTTCATGTGGCGCTGGGTGGTGAAAAACCGCGGTAACTGGAATATTTTCTACGGCAATATCGTTGGCGCGGCGGGCGGTGTCATTGTGGCCTTGGTGATGCTTTCCATCACGCTGTCGTTGTACCCGATGGCAGACGAACCGGAAAAAAACCAGGCCGAAAAAACCGTGGTGCAGAACCCCTCGCCCAATGCGGTGATGCCTGAAGCCGAGCCCGCTCCTGTTGCAGCACCTGCTCCTGCACCTGTTTCAGTGCCAACACCTGCACCTGCGCCTGCGCCTGCTGCGTCGTCCAGCAACCTGCCGGCCTACGTTGCCAGCAAACCACAGAACGAGCCTTCCCCGCCTGACTCCGCGCTCATGCCTTTCTACAGCCAGCGCATGGCGACTTCGATGTCGGAAAAGAAGCTCGAAGACGGTTTGGGCAAAAACTTCACGACGTTGCGCCAGATGATGGGCACCGACCCAAATGCCGATAAATCGGTGATGGCAGCGGTCATGTGCGTTCCGTTCGTCCAGCGCGCCATGCGTTTTCCGGCAGCGGCGGCCATTACCCAGCAACCGAAAACCAACAGCAAATTGTTCAAGGAGCAGACCTACACCATCACCAATACCGTCACCGGTCGTAATATGCTCGGCGACGATGTTCTCTACCGTTTCGATTGCTCGATACAGCAGCTGCCAATCAACGAGTCGGGATATGCCGACTGGCGCTTGCTGGATCTGAAGCTGCAGAAAGCGGGTTCTTAAGTCTCGTTTAAGAGTTCAAGGCGCCGGCTGCGTTATCATCGCCGACCTCTGCGCCTTGAGCTTTGATCCCGGATGTCCACCCAACCTGATGACCTGAATTCGCTGCCTCCGGTTGTGGCCGGCCCGCTGCTGCGCCGGCTGGAGCCCACGCGACTGGTGCTGTGGCTGGTTGGCACGCGCGAACTGTCGCTGACCTTGCGTCTGCAAGGTGTAGGCGATATCCCTCTTGATGGCGGGAAATGCACGGTCATTGCCGTAGGCCGTCAGGCGTTCATTCATCTCATCGATGTCAGTCTCGAAAGCGCCCTGCCCTTCGACACCTTTATCGACTACGACTTGCTCATCGATAACCAGCAACGCATCGCCGATTGGGCGCCACGCTTGCTGTATGCGAATGCCACTTGCCCGAACTTCGTCCTGCGTTCGCGGATTGATCAACTGCTTCACGGCTCCTGTCGCAAGCCGCATCACCCGGCGGCGGATGGCCTGCTTTGCGTCGATCAACTGTTGGCCGACGAGTCCGATCCGCGCCAGCGCCCAGCCCTGTTGATGATGAGCGGCGATCAGGTTTACGCCGATGACGTCGCCGGCCCGATGCTGCGGGCGATTCATGCCTTGATTGCGCGCCTCGGCCTGTTCGACGAACACCTCGAAGGTGCGGTGGTCAGCGACAGCGCCAAACTCTACGAACACCCGGCCAGCTACTACCACCGTGCGGATTTGTTACCGGCGCTGGAGAGCAACGAGACATTGCGCGAGCGATTTTTCGGCGGTGCGCGTAAGCCGATTTTCACCAGCAGCAGCGCCGACAATCACCTGGTGACCTTCGCCGAAGTCATCGCCATGTACATGCTGGTGTGGTCGCCGATGGCATGGTCGCTGGTCAATCCGACAGCGCCGGCCCTGACACCTGAACGTCTCAAGCGCTACAGTCTTGAACAGACGCGCATTGATGCCTTCAAGTCCGGCCTCGGCAATGTTGCCCGCGCACTGGCGCATCTGCCGAGCCTGATGATTTTCGACGATCACGACATCACCGATGACTGGAATCTTTCCGCGCAATGGGAGGAAACGGCCTACGGTCATCCATTCTCCCGGCGCATCATCGGCAACGCGCTGATCGCCTATATGTTGTGCCAGGGCTGGGGCAACAATCCCGACGTCTTCAAGGAGCTATTGGTGAAAACCCTGGGGCTGAGCGCCAGCGGTGATGACCAGTATCTCGACCGCCCGTTGCAGGACGATTTGATCGACGACCTGCTGCGCTTTCAAAATTGGCATTTCGTTTTGCCGAGCAGTCCGGCGCTGGTGGTCATCGACACCCGCACCCGGCGCTGGCGCAGCGAAATGACGCTCAAACAACCTTCCGGACTTCTCGATTGGGAAGCGCTGAGCGAACTGCAACAGGAACTGCTCGATCATCCGTCAGCGATCATCGTTTCACCGGCGCCGATCTTCGGCGTGAAGCTGATTGAAACGGTGCAAAAGGTGTTCAGTTGGTGCGGTTATCCACTGCTGGTCGATGCTGAAAACTGGATGGCCCATCGCGGCGCAGCGCAGGTGATCCTGAATATTTTCCGCCACTCGCGCACACCTGGTAACTACGTGGTGCTGTCCGGCGATGTGCATTATTCCTTCGTCTACGAAGTCCTTATCCGACACCGCAAGGCCGGCCCACGAATCTGGCAGATCACCAGCAGCGGCATCAAGAACGAGTTTCCGAAAACCCTGCTGGAATGGTTCGACCGCCTCAATCGCTGGCTCTATTCGCCGCGCTCACCGCTGAACTGGTTTACCAAACGCCGACGCATGCGCATCGTGCCGTACACGCCGGAACATGCTGAGGCTGGCGAACGCCTATGGAACTCAGCGGGGATCGGTCAGGTGTTTTTCAATGAGCAGGGGCAGCCGCGCGAGATCGTTCAGCACAATTCGAATGGCAAGGCGAAGACACGGATGCTGGCGCCGGATCTGGCGGATTATCCGGACTAAGGCCTGCACCGAAAATGTGGGAGCGAGCCTGCTTGCGAAAGCGGTCGATCATCCAGCAGAGATGTCGACCGATAGTCCGCCTTCGCGAGCAGGCTCGCTCCCACAGTGCTACCTGCAAACAATCAATGCGCGATCAGTGCTCGCCCCACACCTCTGACAATCATCTCCACCTCCCGCTCATCAATCGTCAGCGGTGGCAGCAGCCGTATAGTCTTGCCGCGCGTGACGTTGATCAACAGCGCATGATCGCGTGCAGCGATCAGAGTCAGATCACGCACTGGTTGTTTCAGCTCGATACCGATCATCAAACCCTGCCCCCGAATCGCCAGCACATTGGGGTTATCCGCCAGTTCTGCATGCAGGCGAGTCAGCAGGCGCTCACCTTGAATCCGCGCGTTTTCCAGCAAACCCTGTTCTTCGATGATATCCAGTACCGTGCAACCGACCCGGCAGGCCAACGGATTACCGCCAAAGGTGCTGCCATGGCTGCCCGGCGTAAACAGATCCGCCGCCCTGCCCCGCGCCAGACACGCGCCGATCGGCACACCATTGCCCAGCCCTTTTGCCAGCGTCATGACGTCCGGCACGATGCCTTCGTGCTGAAACGCAAACCAGCGGCCCGTGCGGCCGATTCCGGTCTGGATTTCATCGAGCATCAAGAGCCAGGCGTGGCGATTGCACAATTCGCGCAGGGCCTTCAGGTAACCGGGTGGCGCCAGTTGCACGCCGCTTTCGCCCTGGATTGGCTCGACCAGAATCGCCACGATGCGCTCGCCATGTTTGTCCTGCAGCTGCTCCAGCGCAGAAAGATCACCGAACGGCACTTTGAGGAAATCCCCCGGCAATTCGTTGAAACCCAGGCGCACCGCCGGGCCATCGCTGGCCGACAAGGTGCCGAGTGTGCGGCCATGGAACGCGTTAGCCATGACCACCACCAGCGGCTGTTCGATGCCTTTGCTCCATCCGTACAAACGCGCGAGTTTCAACGCCGTTTCGTTGGCCTCGGCGCCCGAGTTATTGAAGAACGCACGCTCCATCCCCGACAGCTCCGTCAGCCGTTTGGCCAGTTGTTGCTGCCAGTCGATGCTGTACAGATTCGACGTGTGCAGCAGCAATCCCGCCTGCTCGCTGATCGCCGCAACGATCCGCGGATGCGAGTGACCGACATTGGTCACCGCGACACCGGCGACCGCATCCAGATACTCGCGACCGGCCTGATCCCACAGGCGAGTGCCCAGGCCCTTGATGAAACTCAGGGCCAGCGGTTGGTAGGTGTTCATCAGGGCGGCGGTCATGACTTCAAACTCCAGTGAAGGTCGGTGTGCTGGCAGTATGGTTAGCCACCCGAACTGGATAAACTCGGCAAAACTTCAATCATTTAAAAGCAGAGCTTGATAATGGACCTGTTTCAGTCGATGGGTGTTTACGTCAAAGTCGTCGAAGCCGGGAGCATGACGGCGGCAGCGTTGCAGTGCGACATGTCGACAACCATGGTCGGCAATCACCTGCGGGCGCTCGAACAACGGCTCGGCGTACAACTGCTGCAACGCACCACCCGACGTCAGCGACTGACCGAGTTCGGCAGCGTTTACTACCTGCGTTGCCTGGATGTGCTGGGTCTGGTGGCGGACTCCGAACGCCTCGCCGAACAAGCCCTCGATGAGCCGCGCGGCCTGCTGCGTATCACAGCGCCGCTGACCTTTGGCGTCGAACGCCTGGCCCCTGCGCTCAGCGAGTTTTCCCTGCAGTACCCGCAAGTCAAAATGGACGTGGTACTGACCAATAGTCGCCCGGATCTGCTCGAAAGCGGTCTTGATGTGGCGTTCAGGCTCGGTCATTTCGAGCAATCGAATCTGATCGCTCGTCCGTTGATCGATTACACCCTGACCGTCTGCGCCTCTCCGGAGTACGTGGCGCGACGCGGCATGCCGAAAACCCCGGAAGACCTGCAGCAACATGATTGCCTGTCATTCGCCTATCCGGCCGGCGATGACTGGCAATCGGTGGAAAAACGCTGGCGCCTCGGCGGGCCGGACGGCGAAATCATGGTCGATGTCAGTGGCCCCATGTTGATGAATACCTCAGCCGGTCTGCATCAAGCTGCACGTACCGGAATGGGCATCGTGATGCTGCCCGACGCTCTCGTTGAACAAGACTTGCGCGACGGCAAACTGGTGAAGGTCATCCACGACTACCAACCGCCCAGCCGCCCTCTGCATCTGCTTTATGCACCGGATCGCTATCGCTTGCCGAAGCTGCGCCGATTTGTTGAATTCGCGATGCAGACGTGGGGTCGGTCCTAGCGCGCAATGCACTTGAACTACGATCAGTGAAGGGCCGACAGGGAGTTGGGCGAAGGGGCCGAGGCATTTTTTGCCACCCTGGGTTTCGAGACGTCAGTGATTGCCATGGAGCGACCGAGGCTCAAGTAACGAGCCTTGATCAAGACCCGTCCTTCACCAACACCGGTTTTTCCTGATAACGCTGCGCGAACACCTGCTTCAAGTTCGCCACTTTCGGCATGTCGTTGATCACGATGTAGGGATAGCTCGGATGCTCGGTCAGAAAATCCTGGTGGTAATCCTCCGCAGGATAGAAGCCGTTGTAGCTTTCCAGTTTGGTGACGATGGGTTTGCTGTAGGCATGAGCCGCATCCAGCTGGGCGATGTAGGCCTGCGCGACCTTCTGCTGATCGGCGTTGACCGGGAACAGTGCCGAACGATATTGCGTGCCGCTGTCCGGGCCTTGGCGATTGAGTTCAGTAGGGTTGTGCGCTACCGAAAAGTAGATTTGCAACAGGCTGCCATAGCTCACCTGGGTCGGGTCGAAGGTGACCTGCACTGACTCGGCGTGGCCGGTATCGCCTTCGCTGACGCGCTCATATTCCGCCGTGTTGGCTGCGCCACCAGCGTAACCCGAGACAGCTTTCTGCACCCCTTTGACATGCTGAAAAACACCCTGCACTCCCCAGAAGCAGCCACCGGCGAACACGGCGGTTTCGCTGTGCGCCTGAGTGATTTCGTCGAGGGTCGGTGGCGGGATCACGACGGCATCCTCACCACCAAGCGAGAACGCCGAAACCTGGCCAATCACTCCGG
This sequence comes from Pseudomonas helmanticensis, assembly GCF_900182985.1. Taxonomy (NCBI): domain Bacteria; kingdom Pseudomonadati; phylum Pseudomonadota; class Gammaproteobacteria; order Pseudomonadales; family Pseudomonadaceae; genus Pseudomonas; species Pseudomonas helmanticensis. The sequence goes on from NZ_FXUY01000002.1 coordinate 1,291,351, forward strand.
CCACTGCAACTCCCAACAACATGCGACGCCATGTGATTTTCATTTCAATGACTCCTGATCAACCGAAGGTAAAGGCATAGGCCGAGACGCCCGGGTCGAGAAACTCGATGCTGAAGGTTCGATCCTTCACGCCATCGTTCTGTCGCACCAGTTGATACAGGCGTTGTTCGGTGACGCGTCCGGTGCCGTCAGGGGCGACATCGACGCCATGCGCATCGCCCGGCGCCTGACCGTCAATCGTGACTTTGAAGCGCACCGGTTTGCCGTCCGCGCCCGGGCCGAGCACCAAGTGCAGGTCACGGGCATGGAAGCGATAGACGATGCGACTGGCCGGGGCGCTGGCGGTGGCGCGTTCGGCACCGACCGCCCATTGGCCGCCGAGGCTCCAGTCGTTCAGGGCCAGCTTCTGCGGCGGGTTGTAGGCTGCGCTCTTGTCAGGCTCCAGGTTGTTCTGGGCGACGAAATGTTCCGCACGCTGATAGCCGACGTAAGTTTCCGGCGACTGCACTTCGTTCATGTCCGGCGCCAGTTGCACGCCTTTGGCGTCGGCATTGATCAAGCCATCGGCCACGGTTTTCGCCCCGGCTTCGTGCAATAGTTGCTGTATGACACGTTCCGATTCGGCGTAGTCCCCTTCGCCAAAGTGGTGGTAACGAATGCGTCCCTGGGCGTCGGCAAAGTAATGCGCTGGCCAGTACTCGTTGTTGAAGGCGCGCCAGATCTTGTAATCGTTATCGATGGCCACCGGGTAATTGATGCCCAGCTCTTTCATGGCTTTGCTGACGTTGCCGACATCGCGTTCGAAGGCGAATTCCGGCGCGTGCACACCGATGACCACAAGGCCTTGATCGCGATACTTCTCAGCCCAGGCCTTGACATACGGCAAGGTGCGCAGGCAGTTGATGCAGGAGTAAGTCCAGAAATCCACCAGCACCACTTTGCCCTTCAATGCCAGCGCATCCAGCGCTGGCGAGTTGAGCCATTGCACGGCGCCGTCCAGTGACGGCAGCTGGCCTTCTACCGGCAAGGTGCCCGGTGCCTTCGCAGCCATTTTCATCGCTCCGCCAGCCGCCATCATGCTGCCATTTGCGGCGGTGTCAGAGGCTGGAATCTGCGCCATCATCGTGCCGTTGGCATCGGCAGACTTACCCGACAGTTTGCCAACCAGCGCCTGCTCCAGGCCGCCAGTGGACGCCGTCGAAACCCGAGCGAGAATCCCGGTGTCGAGGCCCAGCGCAATCGCAGCAACACCGGCCAGCATCGCCGCGCCCAGCCCCCGGCGAATCCACTCACCGGTACCGATCGAACGTTTCATCAGCGCGAAAACCTTACCGCCCAGCAGCAGTGCCGCGGCCAGCGAGGTAGCGGCGCCCGCCGCATAGGCGAGCAATAACAGCGTGGTGGCGACGCTTGCCCCTTGCAGTGCGGCACCGGTCAGAATCAGCCCGAGAATCGGCCCGGCGCATGGCGCCCAGAGCAGCCCCGTGGCGACGCCGATCAGAAACGAAGCGCCGGGACGCGGGCGATTGTCCTGCCCGGCGGCCTCCGACAAACGACTGCCGGCGGAGACCAGTGGCCGGGTCAGCCGTTCGGCCACACGCGGCAGCAACAAGGTCAGTCCGAACAGGGCAACGAACAGCAACGCGAGCCAGCGCCCGTACTGATTGACTTGCACCACCCAGCCGCCGCCCACCGCCGCCAACGAGGCGACGAGCGCGAAGGTCACGGCCATCCCCGCCAACAGCGGCAAGCCACTCTTGATAAACGGCTGCCCGGTGCGAGCGAAGACAAAAGGCAAAACCGGCAGGATGCACGGGCTGACAATCGTCAGCACACCACCGAGATAAGCGAGAACCAAGAGCCACATAAATTCGTCCTGTCTGAAATGAAGTGCGCTTACGCGTCATGGCTCAAGCCGCCACGGCTTTGAAGGTCATCGCCAGACCGTTCATGCAGTAACGCAGGCCGGTAGGCTTGGGGCCATCATCGAAGACATGGCCCAGATGACCACCGCAGCGTCGACAATGAACCTCGTCGCGGGACATGCCGAAAGAGCGATCCTGGTGTGTCGCCACCGCATGCTCCAGCGGCGCCCAGAAACTCGGCCAGCCGGTGCGGCTATCGAATTTTGTTTCGGAAGAAAACAGCGCCAGATCACACCCGGCGCAGGCAAATGTACCGACGCGATGCTCGTCGTTGAGCGGGCTGGTATAGGCCCGCTCAGTGCCCTCTTCACGCAGGACCTGATACTGCTCGTCACTCAGGAGCGCGTGCCATTGACTGTCGCTGTGAGTCACTTCGAACGCCTCGTCGGCGCGCGCCTCACTGACCAGCGCAGCGTCAGTCGACAATTTTGGCAATACACCCGCCACCAAGGCTGCAACCCCTAGCCCGCCGCCCGCTAACAGAATCTGTCGCCGTGAAAACATGGCCGTCTCCAAAAATTCCAGATGCCTTTCATGGAACACAGCCTAGGCTTGGTTTGATCGCCAAATCCTCACGGGAAGTTAACGAATTCGTGATAACTCACCCGCAGGAAAACCCGCACAATGCGCGTCACTGCGCCGAAGGATTGAGCTTCATGGAACAGACCAAACGCGTTCTCGTGGTCGAGGACGACCTGCACATCGCCGACCTCATTTGCCTGCATTTGCGCGATGAGCAATTCGACGTGACCCACAGCGCCGACGGCGACGAAGGCATGCGCCTGCTACAGCAAGGTCACTGGGACGCACTGATCCTCGACCTGATGTTGCCGGGGGTGGACGGTCTGGAAATCTGCCGCCGGGCCCGCGCCATGGCCCGTTACACACCGATCATCATCACCAGTGCCCGCTCCAGCGAACTGCACCGGATTCTCGGCCTCGAACTGGGGGCCGACGATTACCTCGCCAAACCGTTTTCCATGCTCGAACTGGTGGCGCGGGTCAAAGCCCTGTTGCGCCGGGTCGATGCCATGGCGCGCAATCTGAAGATGGACGCCGGCAGCCTCAGTCTCGATGGCCTGAACATCGATCCGATCACCCGCGACGTCAGCCTCGACGGTCAACGTCTGGACCTGACGCCACGGGAGTTCGACCTGCTGTATTTCTTCGCGCGCCAACCGGGCAAGGTGTTCTCGCGCATGGATCTGCTCAACGCTGTCTGGGGCTACAGCCACGAGGGTTACGAACACACGGTCAACACCCACATCAACCGCCTGCGAGCGAAGATCGAAAAGGATCCGGCACAGCCCTCGCGAATTCTCACGGTGTGGGGCCGTGGTTATAAATTCGGTACCGAGCAGCCATGAAACTGACCCTGACGCAGCGCCTGTCGCTGGTTTTCGCCGTGCTGTTGCTGGTGTGCTGCGGCACGTCGGCATGGCTGCAAGTACGCTCCAGCCAGATGCATGAACTGGAAGTGGTGCAGGGCTTGTCACGGGATCTGGCACAACACATCGCCCACGACACGGTGCTGATGGACAGCAACGGTCTGATGCCCGGTGCCGTGCGCGAACTGTTCAGCCAGTTGATGCTGGTCAACCCGAGTGTCGAGGTGTATCTGCTCGACACCGAGGGGCGCATTGTCGGCAATGCCGCCCCCGAAGGCCGCATGCGTCGTCAGCAGGTCGATCTGGCGCCCATTCGCCAATTGCTCAACGATCAGCCGTTGCCGATTCTCGGTGACGATCCGCGCAGCGTCGACGGGCGCAAGGTGTTCAGCGCCGCCCCGCTGCAGGTCAACGGCAAAGCCGCCGGTTATCTTTACGTGGTGCTGCTCAGCGAAGCACATGACCGCTACGCCGAGCGCGGGGCGACCAGTGCCGCGCTGAACACTGCGCTGCTGTCGATCGGGCTGGTTGCCTTGCTGTGCCTGATTGCCGGCCTCACGGCGTTCAATCTGATTACCCGGCCGTTGCGGCGACTTACCGAAACGGTCAGCCGTTTTGACATCGATGGCGCGCCGCAACCGGTCCCGGCACCTGTGGATAAATCAGCCGACCCGGATGAAATTGCAGTCCTCGACGCGGCGTTCCGGCAAATGCAGAACCGCCTCGGGGAACAATGGCGCTCACTGACCCGCCAGGATCAGGAACGCCGCGAACTGGTGGCGAACATCTCACACGACCTGCGCACGCCAATGGCCTCGCTGCATGGTTATCTGGAAACCCTGTCGCTGAAGGACGCGACGTTGTCGCCGGAAGAGCGTCGGCGCTATCTGGGCATCGCCCTTGATCAAAGCCGCAAGGTCGGCGGGCTGGCGCAATCGCTGCTGGAACTGGTGCGCCTGGAACACGGGTTTGTACAACCGGTGCTGGAGCGTTTTTCGCTAATCGATCTGGTGCAGGACATCTTCCAGAAATTCGAACTGACGGCGGAGGCACGGCAGGTCGAACTCAAGGCCCATTTCGTGCCGAACCTGCCAACGGTCTGCGCCGACCTCGGGCTGATCGAGCGGGTACTGACCAATCTGGTAGACAACGCGTTGCGTCATACACCTCAGGGCGGCGAGATCGAGTTCGATCTGACACCTCACGGCGCCTTGGTTGATGTCACGGTCAGTGACACCGGACCCGGTATCGCTCCCGAGTTGCGCGAAGGTTTGTTCCTGCGCCCGTTCAATATCGGCGGCGCACGGCGTGACGGGGGGTTGGGTCTGCGCATCGTGCACCGCATCCTGCAATTGCATGGCCGAGACATTCAGTTGCTCGACATCAGCGGGCGCGGCGCGACGTTCCGCTTCTCACTGCCAACGGATCAGCAAACCGCCGAACAGTGGATGATGCGTTCAATGAATTTGAACAGCCCAGGCAAATAGTTGAGACCGCCGGCCCGTTGCTCCGTGACAACGCCGCCGCGCTCCCCTAAATTAGTCGGCCTGAAAAAGCCCTCGGGCTTGCTCATCTCAACTCAAGTTAAAAAGTAGTGAAATTTCAATGTCCGATTTCAACACCGCTGAATCCGTAGTCACCGAATCGTCCAAAGCGGAATACGAAAACTCCATCAATCTTTCACAACACCTGCCACAAGCCAAAATCATCAGCGAGATGGTCCTGGATGCGTTCCAGTCGACCCGCGAGAGCGACCAGATCCGCGAACTGCGCGCCGCGATCCGTCAGGCTCACGACAGCTTCGATGACGACAAGGCCTACGAACTGATGGGCGAACTCAAGGCCTTGAAAGACGCCGAAACCGCCGACCTAGCGGCCCTTGAAGACCTCAGCAGCAAGTTCTCGATCGGCCGTATCCTGTCGAGCTTCAAGGACGATCCGGCATTCCATGAAATCGTCTACGGCCTCGCCCTCAAAGTGCTGAACCAGACCCACCAGGCAATCAGCAACCCGAGCGGTGGCAAGAGCAAGATCGCCAAGAAGAAAGAAGTCGAAATCTTCACCATCAGCAAGGACGGCAGCAGCGTGACCCTGCCAATGCGCACACCGCGTTCACGTCTGAACGTTGACCGTGCAGCGCTGGAGTTCCTCGGTTTCACCTTCGTCGGTGAAGGCGAAGAAGCGGAACTGGAAAGCGAAGTTTTCGTTGATAACGCCGGCACCGAGCAGGCGGTAAACCGCAAGAACATCATCACCGCGCTGCAACAGCAGACCGCGTTCGATGGCTACAGCATCGCCGCGCAGTAATTTTCAGCGCTGACGAAAAAGCCCCGCACTGGGATTCAGTGCGGGGCTTTTTTTGTTTTCGACTTTGGTTTAGTGAGATGGCCTACACCGAGGCCCCTCATCGGAACGCCGCCCGCCCAGCCCTCTCCCGAGGGAGAGGGAGCCGATTGGGGGATATTGTAGAAGTACGCCGAAATGAACGTGCTGTGCCGAATCCATAATCGCCTCGATCTGTCAGGTCGGCGTATATTTTGAGAACCCTTCGGTCAGCCCCCTCTCCCTACGGGCGGTCCGACGTTTCGGGAGGGCTAGGGTGAGAGCAATTCGCGAAATCAGACTCAGGCCGATGGATGCAACGCCACAATCATATCCACCTCGATCGCCGCATTCTTCGGCAACTGATACACCCCCACCGTGGTGCGCGTGTGCCGACCGGCATCACCCAGCACATGACTGAACACATCCGAAGCACCATTGGCCACTTCACTCAGGTCAACAAAGTCCGGCGTCGACTTCACATACACCGTCACCCGCAACAACGCCTTGATCTTGTCCAGCGAACCTACCGCATCAACAATCAGCGCCAGACAACGCATCGCACTGATACTCGCGGCGGCTTGAGCATCCTCGAGGTTCAGCTCCAGCCCAACACGACCGGGATACTGAATCTTGCCGTGAGTGCGCGGCACCATCCCGCTGATGTACAACTCATCGTGATGACGGATCAGCGGCGCGTAATTGCCGCCAGCGGTGTTCTCACCATTAATGTCGTAGTTCAGCTCTTGGGCCAAGGCAATAAAGCGCTCGTCGCAGGTCATCCTCTCAGTCATTTCGCCCAGCCTTGTGATCGATGCATGAAGAAACGCAGGTTGAGACAGTGGAGCACTTGCAAATGACAAGGCGCTATCACTGTCATGTTGGATCCAAATCTATGGGGTTTACCGGAAGTCTGCAACCGCCAACCCAGCAAATTCAGTGACGTTGCGATTCGCGAGCAGGCTCGCTCCCACATTTGATCTGCGTCGATCACATATCCCCCTGTGGGAGCGAGCCTGCTCGCGAATGGCAGCACATCAAATCAGCATAATCCACCCAACAAAAAACCCCGCACATCTCTCAATGTGCGGGGTTTTTCTTCAAGCCTTTCAGCCTTACGGCGCGTACGTCAGCAGCAACTCTGCCGGCACCTTGAAGTCCAGGGACATCATGACGCTCAAGGCAGTGATGGTGAAGATCGAGAACACGAACAGCTTGCGTGCCCAGACGGTGTCATCCACTGCTTTGTAGCCGGTCCAGGCCATGTACAACCAGTACATGCCCATGGCCGCGGCGACGGCGAGGTAGCTCATGCCGACGTAGCCGCTGAAGGTCAGCATCAAGGTCGCCACGAGGAACGCCAGGATGTAGAGCAGGATGTGCTTCTTGGCCACTTGAATCCCACGCTTCACTGGCAACACCGGAATCGATGCGGCCAGGTAATCGTTGAAGCGGAAGATTGCGATGGCGTAGGAATGCGGCATCTGCCACAGGCTGAACATCACCAGCAACGTCAGCGCGGCCATGTCGAAGCTATTGGTTACGGCAACGTAACCGATCACTGGCGGCATGGCGCCCGACAGACTGCCCACCAGCGTGCCGTGAACCGACTTGCGCTTGAGGTACAGGCTGTAGAAGCCGACGTAGATAACGAAGCCGATTACCGCGAACAGGGCAGCCAACGGGTTGGCCACCTTGTACAACAAGGCAACGCCGAGAACACCAAGGATGGTCGCGTAGACCAGGGCCAGTTTCAGGGAGATCAAGCCCTGCACCAGCACACGGTTTTTGGTGCGTTCCATCTTCAGGTCGATGTCGCGGTCGATGCAGTTGTTGAACACGCAACCGGAGGCAACTACCAGGGATGTACCGATCATGGCAGCCAGAAACACCGCCAGATCGACATGCCCTTTCGAGGCCAGGAAGAACCCGCCTGCCACAGAAAGCACGTTACCGAAAATGATCCCCGGTTTGGTGATTTGGATAAAGTGCTTGAGCGACATCGGGTCTACCTCACTTCGCCATCATGTACGTGTGGATGCTGAACATGATCCACAGCGACAGGCCAACCAGCAGCACAATCACGATCGCGGCGAACACGAAGGCAATCACGTTGTTACGTTGCGCAGCCGAGCGATCCAGGTGCAGGAAGTACACCAGGTGGACAACCACCTGGATCACGGCGAATGCCAGGACGATCATCAAGGTGATCGACTTTGGCAGCGACGGGTACATGACCAGTGCAAACGGGATAGCTGTCAGGATCACCGACAGGATGAAGCCGATCGCGTAGGACTTGACGCTGCCGTGGCTGGCGTCGTCGTGGCTGTCATGGGAGTGTGCGTTAGCCATTACAGGGTCCCCATCAGGTAAACAACGGTGAATACGCAGATCCACACCACGTCCAGGAAGTGCCAGAACAGGCTCAGGCAGCTCAGACGGGTCTTGTTGGTCGCCGTCAGGCCGTGCTTGTTGACCTGGTACATCATGATGCCCATCCAGATCAGACCCGCCGAAACGTGCAGACCGTGGGTACCGACCAGGGTGAAGAACGCGGACAGGAAGCCCGAGCGGCTAGGACCGAAGCCCTCGGAGATCAGCAGGTGGAACTCGTTGATCTCCATGGCGATAAAGCCAGCGCCCAGCAGGAAGGTCATGAACAACCAACCCAGAACCTGCTGCTTTTTACCCTTGTACAACGCCAGCATGGCGAAGCCGTAGGTGATCGAACTGAACAACAGCAGAGCGGTTTCGCCCAGCACGTATGGCAGTTCGAAGATGTCGTGGCCGGCTGGGCCACCGGCAACGTTGTTTACCAGTACCGCGTATACCGCGAAGATCGACGCAAACAGAATGCAGTCGGTCATCAGGTAGAGCCAGAAACCGTATACGGTCATCTCGCCCGAATCGTGGTGATGGTCATCGTGCCCATGTTCACCATGGGCGTGTCCAGCATTGGTCACTAAATTCGACATGGTTTAAGCCTGTTCCAACGAGGTTTCAACACGGGTGGCGGAGGCCGGGATTTTCCCTGCCGCGACCAGACGCTTGTGCTGCTCGGCTTCGATACGTTCGATCGTTTCAACCGGAACCATATAGCCCTGGTCGTCACGTGCAGCGTGGATCACGAAGTAGACGACGGTGCCTACCAGGCTCGCGATCGCCAGCCACCAGATGTGCCAGATCATCGCGAAACCGAACACGGTCAACAGCGCGCCCATCACAACGCCCGTGGCGGTGTTGTTCGGCATGTGGATCGGCTCGTACTTGGCCGGTTGCTGGTACGCAGTACCGTTTTCCTTGGCTTCGGTGAACGGGTCGATGCAGTCAGCCTTAGGCAGCACAGCGAAGTTGTAGAACGGTGGTGGCGACGAGGTCGACCATTCCAGAGTGTGTGCATTCCACGGGTCACCGTGATCGCAAATGTTCTCTGGCTTGTTGCGGTCACGCACACTGACGTACAGCTGAATCAGTTGGCAGGCGATACCGGCAGCGATCATCACCGCACCGAACATGGCAACGTACAGGTACGGTACCCACTCAGGGTTGGTGGTAGCGTTCAGACGACGGGTCATGCCCATGAAGCCCAGTGCATAGAGCGGCATGAAGGCGACGAAGAAGCCCGAGATCCAGAACCAGAACGCTGCTTTACCCCAGCCTTCGTGCAGCTTGAAGCCGAACGCTTTCGGGAAGTAGAACGCGAAACCTGCGATGTAACCGAATACCGCACCGCCGATGATCACGTTATGGAAGTGCGCGATCACGAACAGGCTGTTGTGCAGCACGAAGTCAGCACCCGGGATGGCCAGCAGTACGCCGGTCATGCCGCCGATGGCGAAGGTCACCATGAAGCCCAGAGTCCACAGCACCTGGCTGGTGAAACGCAGACGACCCTGGTAGATGGTGAACAGCCAGTTGAATAGCTTCACACCCGTCGGGATGGAAATCAGCATCGTCGCCAGACCGAAGAAGGCGTTGACGCTGGCACCCGAACCCATGGTGAAGAAGTGGTGCAGCCAAACCATGAAGCCCAGTACCGAGATCGCGCCCGAGGCGTAGATCATCGAGTGGTGGCCGAACAGTTTCTTGCCGGTGAACGCCGAGATCACTTCCGAGAAGATGCCGAATGCCGGCAGGATCAGGATGTAAACCTCAGGGTGGCCCCACGCCCAGAACAGGTTGACGTACATCATTGGATTGCCACCAAGTTCATTGGTGAAAATGTGGAAATCCATGTAACGGTCAAGGGTCAGCAGTGCCAGGGTAGCGGTCAGGATCGGGAACGAAGCCACGATCAGAACGTTTGCCCAAGTGCAGGTCCAGGTGAAGATCGGCATGTCCATCAGTTTCATGCCAGGGGTACGCATTTTCAGTACGGTCGCGAGGAAGTTGACCCCCGTCAGCGTCGTACCTAACCCGGATAACTGTAGCGCCCAGATGTAGTAGTCCATACCCACGCCAGGGCTGTATTGCAGACCCGACAATGGTGGATAGGCAACCCAGCCGGTCTTGGCGAATTCGCCGACGCCCAGGGACAGGTTGATCAGTACTACGCCGGAAACCAGCAGCCAGAAGCTCAGGGAGTTCAGGAACGGGAACGCAACGTCACGCGCACCGATCTGCAGCGGCACTGCAAGGTTCATCAGGCCGGTGAAGAATGGCATCGCCATGAAGATGATCATGATCACACCGTGAGCGGTGAAGATCTGGTCATAGTGTTCAGGTGGCAGGTAGCCAGGCGAACCCTCGGTGGCCATGGCCAACTGGGTACGCATCATGATGGCGTCGGCAAAACCGCGCAGCAGCATGACCATGGCGACGATGATGTACATCACGCCGATTTTCTTGTGGTCTACCGAGGTCAACCACTCGGTCCACAGGTAGGTCCACTTCTTGAAGTAGGTGATTGCAGCGAACAGCGCCAGACCACCGAGCGCGATCATGGCGATGGTAATCATCACGATCGGTTCGTGGAATGGGACTGCTTCCCAACTTAATTTACCAAACATCGTTTACTCCTCTGCCCCGGCAGCTGAATGCGAACTCGAGTCAATTTCCGTGGCCGCCACTTCTTTCTCTTTCTTCTCGTGCTTCAGTGGCTTGCCCGGCTTCATACCTTCGTACTTGTCGACGATGATCTGGAACTGGTTCGGCGTGACCGAGGAGTAGAGCTCGACTGGGTTGTTCTGGCTTGGCTTGGCAAGGGCTGCGTATTCAGCTTGATCAAGCTGTTTAGGTGACTTCTTGACTTCACTGACCCAGGCGTCGAAATCTTCCTGAGTGGTGGAGATAGCTTTGAACTTCATGCCGGTGAAACCCGCGCCGCTGTAGTTGGCGGAGATACCGTCCATTTCAGCGTTACGGTCAGCGATCAGGTGCAGCTTGGTCTGCATGCCCGCCATCGCGTAGATCTGGCCGCCCAGACCCGGGATGAAGAACGAGTTCATCACAGCGTCAGAGGTGATCTTGAAGTTGATTGGCGTGTGCGCCGGGAACACGATCTTGTTGACCGTGGCGATGCCTTGTTCCGGGTAGATGAACAGCCACTTCCAGTCCAGCGCAACCACTTCAATGGTCACTGGCTTGACGTCGGATTGAATTGGACGATACGGGTCCAGTTCGTGGGTCGAAATGTAAGTGATGTAACCCAGGGCAATGATGATCAGGACGGGGATGGTCCAGACTGCCACTTCGATTTTGGTCGAGTGCGACCATTTCGGGGTGTAGACGGCGTTCGTGTTCGACGCGCGGTATTTCCAGGCGAACAGGAAGGTCATGACGATAACCGGCACAACGACCAACAGCATCAGCAGGGTCGCGGTGATGATCAGGTTTCGCTGTTCCAGGCCAACCTGGCCCGTTGGATTGAGCAAGGTCATGTTGCAGCCTCCCAGCAACAACGTGCCGAGCAGCGGCACTAGGCCTAGTAATCTGGGGTACCTGTTTTTACTCATCTCACGACCTCTAAAGCAGCTTGCGCAATGCAGTTGGGTTTTGATCGCCAACACTTCACCCTGCCAAGGGTTGGCATTTTCTTTGGATTGAATAAGGGCCGCCCGTCGCGCGTCAGACGCTCGACAAATCCTGGGACAGCGGTCAGTTCTTATTCGAATTCGTGGTCAAAGGCCTTGTTACAGACCAATTCCATTTGGTGCGGAAAGTTGGAAGGCACCGACACCTGGGTGTCTTGAAAGCCTCGCGACTCACTCGACACCCGACTTTCTGCACAGCGCCTTATTAAAAAGTGTTCCTTAATAAAGGCTGAACAGTGCCGGGAATTCAGTGCGGGCGATTGTAGATAGGTAGCGCCCTATACACCATGTCTTATCCCGAAATAATTTTTATCCGTTCGAGCAACAATCCATCGCCATTTTTGCAAAAGTGCCGCATGTTATCGAAATCGATTCTCAACAAAAACACCAAAATTTGTAGGTGTACCCGCCTCAGTTCAGACAGCTCTGCAGCTCGTTTCTCTACGCAGGATCAGCGCAAAGCCCGATACCCCAAGGGTTCTGGCCATTTGCCAAGGCTTGTTAAAACTGCCTGATCTGGCACTTGCGTGCAAAAGCCGCAAAACGCCGAAACAGACCAATGTTTTTATGTAACAAGAGACCAATCAGGCCCTTCGCGACACCCTGCGACACAGCGCGTGTGACAACATGTCGCACACTCGCCACACCCTCTATTGCCGTTCGTCACGGTGTTTTCACCAACGCCGTGAAATGCAAAACGCCCCGATTGGCTGATCCGCAAATCGGGGCGTTTTCTGTATCGGCCAGACCGCCGATTAGTTGACTCAGCGCAGCGCTTTGCGATTACGCGAGGTCAGCAGCGGCACCAGAATCACCACCAGCACGAACGCCACCAGCGCCCATTGCGCCAGCGACAGACCGAGAATCGGCGGATACGGCGTCGAGCAGAAACCGTCGACCTGGAAGCCCAACGGGAAGATCTTTGCCAACGGCAAGCCGTCGACAATCGGCTGCAGCACATCAATGCCGCAACTCACTGCCGGATAGAACTGGGTGTACACGTGATGCCCCGCAACGGCAGCACCGGCAATCGCACAAATCACCACCAGCACCTCGAACACGGTGATGCTGCGGCGCGTGCGCATGGCCGCGCCGATAAACGCGAACAGTGCGATCAGCAGCAATGCATAACGCTGCAGGATGCACAGCGGGCATGGCGCCTCGCCCAGTACGATTTGCATATAAAGCGCGCCACCGATCAGCGCCAGACAGATGATCCCCAACAGCACCAGAAAGCGCCGCTCACGGCCCAACCGAATCGTTTCCTCGCTCATCGCGTTTCCCTTTAATGTCCATGGTTCAGCCGGCCGACGGCTGAAAGTTGTCGCAAGTCTACACCGGGGGAATAAACGATAAAGCGGTTAAGGAACCATTAAGTTGTAGGGATGTTTTGCAAATCAGAATGGTGTAACGGCCATCGCGGGCAAGCCCGCTCCCACAGGATTGGCGGCGCACAAAAAATCTGTGAACGACGCCTGACCTGTGGGAGCGGGCTTGCCCGCGATGAAAGCGACTCGGTCTTGGATCATTCCAAAGCCGAAGCCGGCCCGAAGAACTCGTAACGGCTCTGCTTCTCCGGCACACCCAGTGCTTTCAGGTGACGCTTGATCGCGCCCATGAAACCCTTCGGCCCAAGGAAATAAGCGTCTACATCGCGGTGTTCCGGCAGCCATTCGCCCAATTGCTCGAGGCTCAACATGCCGACCTTGTCCGCCGCCGGGCTAACGCCATCGTCCTCGGCGTAGCAGTAGAAACGCTTGAGTTGCGGATGACGTGCCGCCAACCCATCGATCCAGTCACGGAACGCATGCACGCTGCCGTTGCGCGCGCAGTGGATAAAGTGCACCGGACGCTCGGTTTCCAGCGCCGCCTCAAGCATCGCCAGCGTCGGCGTGATGCCGACGCCACCGCTGATCAGCACCAGCGGTTTGTCACTCGCGGTCAACGTGAACTCGCCCGATGGCGGGAACAACTGAATGCTCGCGCCGACGTGCAGTTGATCGTGCAAGTGATTGGACGCACGGCCACCCGGTTCACGCTTGACGCTGATGCGGTACTGACCTTTGTTGGCCAGCGCCGACAGCGAATAGTTGCGGCGGACTTCTTCGCCGTCGAGGATCAGCTTCATGCCGATGTACTGACCCGGTTCGGCCGCCAGGATCGGGCCTTTGTCCGCCGGCTCAAAGTAGAAGGAGATGATTTCCGCACTCTCCTCGACCTTGGCCACAACAATGAACTCACGCGCGCCGCGCCAGCCGCCGACAGCATGCTCCTTCTGGTCATAAATAGCCGTTTCGGCGCCGATCAGGATGTCCGCCAGTTGTCCGTAAGCCGCACCCCAGGCGCTCATCACTTCGGGAGTAGCGATCTCTTCGCCGAGGACTTCGGAGATGGCGCGCAACAGGCACGTACCGACAATCGGGTAGTGTTCCGGGAGGATCTGCAGGGCCACGTGCTTGTTGATGATCTTCGCCACCAGATCACCCAACTGGTCGAGCTGATCGATATGGCGGGCGTACATCAATACCCCGTTGGCGAGGGCACGCGGTTGATCGCCGCTGGCCTGATGCGCCTGGTTGAACAATGGGCGCACTTCAGGGTATTCAGAGAGCATCATGCGGTAGAAGTGCGTGATCAGCGCCTCACCGCCGCTTTCCAGCAGGGGCACGGTGGATTTGACGATGGCACGATCCTGGACGCTAAGCATAAGAGTGACTCCTGAGCTTTGTTGAAAAGTTACCTTAGGCCTATCAGCTTTCGTGCCAACTTTTTAATCCATACAAATCAATAACTTAAGAATTACGTAGTCATATCGACTCAAGTGGCTTTATAGTCATCGCGACTACATCTTGTCTCTTTGACTACAAGACCATGACTGCCAAATCCCTGCTGACCACTTTGCTGCCTCTAGTCTCCGACCTGTCTCGCGAATTGCCCGAGGGCGAGCGTTATCGACGTTTGCTTGAGGCCATGCGCGCGCTGCTACCGTGCGATGCCGCCGCGTTGTTGCGCCTCGACGGCGAATCGCTGGTGCCGCTGGCGGTGGACGGCTTGAGCACCGACACCCTCGGCCGGCGCTTTAAAGTCAGCGAGCATCCGCGTTTCGAAATCCTCCTCGCCGGGGCCGGGCCAACCCGCTTCGCTGCCGACAGCGATTTGCCTGACCCTTATGACGGGCTGGTCGACGGCCTCGACGAACACCTTGAAGTCCACGACTGCCTTGGTTGCCCTCTGTTTGTCGATGAAAAACTCTGGGGCTTGATCACCCTCGACGCGCTTGATCCCGAACGCTTCGAACCGATCGAACTCGATGCTCTGCAAGCCTTCGCCAGCCTTGCGTCAGCCACGGTCAACGCCGCCGAACGCATCGAGCGCCTGGCCATGCGTGCTGAAGACGAGCATCAACGCGCCGAGGTTTACCGTCAGGCCAGCGGCCAGCAGAACCGCGAAATGATCGGCCAGAGCAAAGCACTTAAACGCTTGGTGGAAGAAATAAACCTGGTCGGTGGCAGTGATCTGACCGTGTTGATCACCGGTGAAACCGGGGTCGGCAAAGAGTTGGTGGCGCAGGCAATCCACGCCGCGTCACCGCGCGCCGACCAACCGATCATCAGCCTCAACTGCGCCGCCCTGCCGGACACCTTGGTGGAAAGCGAACTGTTCGGCCACGTGCGCGGCGCGTTCACCGGCGCGACCAGTGATCGTCGCGGCAAGTTCGAACTGGCCAATGGCGGCACGCTGTTTCTCGACGAAGTCGGCGAGCTGTCGCTGACGGTGCAGGCCAAGTTGCTGCGGGTTTTGCAGAGCGGGCAACTGCAGCGTCTGGGCTCGGACAAGGAGCATCAGGTCGACGTGCGCCTGATCGCGGCGACCAACCGTGACCTCGCGGAAGAAGTGCGCAGCGGTCGCTATCGTGCCGACTTCTATCATCGCTTGAGCGTGTACCCGTTAAAGGTGCCGGCGCTGCGTGATCGCGGGCGTGACGTGTTGTTGCTCAGCGGTTTTTTTCTCGAGCAGAACCGCTCGCGCATGGGCCTCAACAGCCTGCGTCTGAACAGCGACGCCCAGGAAGCCCTGCTCGCCTACACTTGGCCGGGCAACGTGCGCGAACTGGAACACTTGATCGGCCGCAGTGCGCTGAAGGCATTGGGAAACTGCAAAGTGCGGCCGAAAATCCTCAGCCTGAGCGCGGCGGATCTGGATTTGCCGCGTGAGGTTGTGGATAACCCGGTTGAGCCGGTTGCTGGCGCTGTGGCCGAGATGCCGCTGATCAACGGTGATTTGCGCAGTGCCACTGAGGAGTATCAGCGCCGCTTGATCAGTGCCGCGCTGGAACGCAACCAGGATAACTGGGCGAGCGCGGCGCGGGAACTGGGGCTGGATCGTGCGAATCTTGGGCGGATGGCCAAGCGTTTGGGGATGAAGGGCTAGAAGCACACCCTCACCCTAGCCCTCTCCCACTGGGAGAGGGGACTGATTGGGGGATATTGAAGAGATCCGCCGACGTGGACCTGCTTTACCGAATCCATGATCGACTCGGTCGTTCAGGTCGATGTACAACGCCAGACACCTCGGTCGGCTCCCTCTACCTCTGAGAGAGGGGACTGATTGGGGGATATTGAAGAGATCCGCCGACGTGGACCTGCTTTACCGAATCCATGATCGACTCGGTCGTTCAGGTCGATGTACAACGCCAGACACCTCGGTCGGCTCCCTCTACCTCTGGGAGAGGGGACTGATTGGGGGATATTGAAGAGATCCGCCGACGTGGACCTGCTTTACCGAATCCATGATCGACTCGGTCGTTCAGGTCGATGTACAACGCCAGACACCTCGGTCGGCTCCCTCTACCTCTGGGAGAGGGGACTGATTGGGGGATATTGAAGAGATCCGCCGACGTGGACCTGCTTTACCGAATCCATAATCGACTCGGTCGTTCAGGTCGATGTACAACGCCAGACACCTCGGTCGGCTCCCTCTACCTCTGGGAGAGGGGACTGATTGGGGGATATTGAAGAGATCCGCCGACGTGGACCTGCTTTACCGAATCCATGATCGACTCGGTCGTTCAGGTCGATGTACAACGCCAGACACCTCGGTCGGCTCCCTCTACCTCTGGGAGAGGGGACTGATTGGGGGATATTGAAGAGATCCGCCGACGTGGACCTGCTTTACCGAATCCATAATCGACTCGGTCGTTCAGGTCGATGTACAACGCCAGACACCTCGGTCGGCTCCCTCTACCTCTGGGAGAGGGGACTGATTGGGGGATATTGAAGAGATCCGCCGACGTGGACCTGCTTTACCGAATCCATGATCGACTCGGTCGTTCAGGTCGATGTACAACGCCAGACACCTCGGTCGGCTCCCTCTACCTCTGGGAGAGGGCTGGGGTGAGGGGCAGTGATCGAGAGAACAGCGATCAACTCAAGCCGACTACCCGACAACTAACCTAAAGCCCCACCCGTTAACGCCGATAACCCGGCATCAATAGTTTCTGGCGATTTCCACCCTCGCCCACCACCTTTTTCCACAGAAGGTTCATATGTCTTCCACCAAAGCCCGCGCAGATTCACTTTCGCTTCTGCTGTTTACCTTGCGCAGCGGCAAGCTGATGGCGATCAACCTGCTGAAAGTCAGTGAAATCATCCCCTGCCCGCCGCTGACCAAGCTGCCGGAGTCGCACCCGCACGTCAAAGGCATCGCCACCCTGCGCGGCGCCTCCTTGTCGGTCATCGACCTCAGCCGCGCCATCGGCGAACGTCCGCTGGAAGACCCGAACGGCGGTTGCCTGATCGTCACCGACGTCAGCCGTTCCAAACAGGGTCTGCACGTTCAAGCGGTAAGCAAAATCGTCCATTGCCTGACCACCGACATCAAACCGCCGCCGTTCGGTTCCGGCGGCTCGCGCGCCTACATCACCGGCGTGACCTCCGTCGACGGCACGCTGGTGCAAGTGCTCGACATCGAAAAAGTCATCCACAGCATCGCCCCGGCTCAGATCGAAATGGCCCCGACCGACCTGACCATGGAAGACGCTGACGTCCTCGGCAACGCGCGGATTCTGGTGGTCGACGACAGCCAGGTGGCGCTGCAGCAATCGGTACACACCCTGCGCAACCTCGGCCTGCAATGCCACACCGCGCGCAGTGCCAAGGAAGCCATCGATTGCCTGCTCGATCTGCAAGGCACCGCACAACAGATCAACCTGATCGTCTCCGACATCGAAATGTCCGAGATGGACGGCTACGCCTTCACCCGCACCCTGCGCGAGACGCCGGATTTCTCCCACCTCTACGTATTGCTGCACACCTCGCTCGACAGCGCGATGAACAGCGAGAAGGCACGTCTGGCCGGAGCGAACGCGGTGCTGACCAAGTTTTCTTCGCCAGAGTTGACCCAGCGCCTGATCGAAGCGGCCAAGCACGTCGCCGCGCAAGGGCACTGAGTCTTGGTCGAGGCGTATTGTTTTTTGATGCGGCGCGACCTCGGCGAGGACGTACCGACCGCCCCATTGCCGCAAGGTATCGAACTGTCTGTTTACCGCGCGGAACTGGCGCCAGCGGTGCATCGACTGATGCAGATCGGTTTCCGCGAAGGTGGCGGCCGGGTGCCAGCACTGGAAGACTGGCAGCAGCGGTTTGAAAACGATCCCGAATACGATCCGACGTTGTGTTTCATCGCTTGCGATGCCGAGGGCGTGGTCGGCGTGGCGCAGTGCTGGACGAGTTCGTATATCAAGAATCTGGTGGTGCATCCGCGCGCTCAGGGCCTGGGATTGGGCCGCGCGCTGCTGCTGAATGCATTCAAGGTGTTTCAACAACGGCGTGAAGGTTTTGTCGATTTGAAGGTGCTGGAAGACAACCTGCGGGCGCAGCGGTTGTATGAAAGTGCCGGGATGTATGTGGTGCGCCGGGAGTTGGTACCGGAACTGTAAGATCAAAAGATCGCAGCCTTCGGCAACTCCTACAGAGGATCACAGGTAGGAGTTGCCGAAGGCTGCGATCTTTTGACTTTAAATCAGGCAACCAAAAACCCTTGGCAGACTCCAACCTTGGCCACTCACGACCAAGGATGCCCAACATGAAAGCCCTCACCGCAAGCCTGCTCTGCCTCTCCGCCCTCGCCTCTCAGGCCCACGCCTCCAGCCCCGACGCCTGGGCCGCTTACGACAAAAATGTACTCGCCAGTTGCACCAAAGCCAGCGGCCTGAAAAACGCCAAACCGGTCGGCACCCCCGCACAATTCGATGACCGCGTTGGCTACACCGCCGTATTGCTGCAAGGCCAATACCCGCAAAAACACATGAAAGGCCAACAGGGCACCGAGCTGTGCCTGTACAACAAACAGTCCAAAACCGCCTTCGTCACCGAGTGGGACTCGATCCGGCCGACCGGCAAAACCCAGTGACTGGCGCACAACTTGCTTCGAACCGGGCCTGTGCGGTGGTTTTCCGCCACCGTCTCACACCCTGATTGAAGACAGATCGCTCAATGAATACGACGTTTTCCTGCGTAGGCTGCGGCAAATGCTGCACCGATCATCATGTCCCGCTGACCTTGGCCGAAGCCCGTATGTGGGCGGCGGATGGCGGCCAGGTGATCGTGCTGGTCGAAGCCTTTCTCGGCAATGGCCTGGGTTTACCGGCGCACCAGCGTGAACATGCCGAACGCCGTTCGGTGGTGGTGCGCAGCGGCGCGACCGCTGCGCACGTGGCGATCACCTTCGCCGCCTACAACGTCGGTCCCTGCCGGAATCTTGACGAAGACAAGCTGTGCCGGATCTATGCACGGCGACCGTTGGTGTGCCGCATTTACCCGGCAGAAATCAATCCGCATATCCCGCTCAACCCTGCGGCCAAGGATTGCCCGCCGGAGTCTTGGGAACAGGGGCCGGTATTGATTGCGGGTGGCGAGTTGGTTGATCAGGAACTGATTGAATTGATCCAGCGATCACGTCAGGCGGATCGTGATGACATCGGTATCAAGGATGCGATTTGCGCAATGCTCGGGATTCGTACCACGGCATTAAAAGGTGACGGGTTTACTGCCTATCTGCCGAACATGAGCGCGTTTGCGTCGGCGATCGATCAGGTGCGCGCGCAACCGCCGGGCGAGGCCCTGAGTGAATGGCTGTTTCATGTGTCCGGGGATGATATCGCCGGGCAGGTGCTGGCGGCCGGGGCGCAAGTGGTGAGCGAGCCGGCGCAGACTTATGCGTTTATCTCGCTGCGCGCGGCCTGATCCAGATTAACGGTGATCGAACGTCCATCGCTGGCAAGCCAGCTCCCACAGGGTTTTGCGTCGTACACAAAATGTGTGAACACCCGAGAAAACTGTAGGAGCTGGCTTGCCAGCGATGAGGCCCGCCCGGTCAACCTTGATCGCGAACTTGCCGCCGCACGCGGCAATAAAACTCAGCGTTTGCCCATAGAACGACGAGTGCCCGGCGGCGCCATGCCCGGGGTCTTGGTGTGACCATTCTTCGCGCCGTTCTTGTACCACGGCTGATTCGATTCTTTGGCGCCAGCCAGCTCACCCGGTTTGAAGGGGAACTTGAAGGCCGGAATCTCGGCTTTGGTTTCTGGGGTGTCGGCCACTTCAGCCGGGACATCGCTCACGGCGTCGTCAACCGGCGGTTGGGTTGGGGAAGTCATAAAAGCTCCGCAAAGCAAAAAGTCGGGCCCGATCAGTGAGCCGCAAAGGCGCGCAGTATACCTGTGCGCCTTCGCTCGGCACCTGAAGATTTGCAGCACACGCCGAACGGCCTACAGGTAGCTGATGGTGACGATGCCTTTGTCGGTCGAAGTCTTCAGAGCTTGATAAGTCATCGACATCGGCAGCGATTGATGGCTGCAAGCATTGCGATAAGTGTCCACATCGATTTTCAGGCCCGGTTTGATTTCGACCTGACGAGACTCCGTTGCGGACAACCCACCGACACGTCCGACCGCACAGCCGGAGTCAACGATTTGCCCGGTAAAACGGATCTCGCCGGATTGACTGCCAGGCGCGGCGAAGGTTGTGAGTGGAAGCAGGAGAAGCACGTACGGCAGAGCGGTTTTCAGCTTCATTTCAAGACACTCCCGGGGTGAGCGGCCCAGAGAACCCGGGCTACACAGAGTTTATCCGCGAGCAGGGACGGATCTTGAGAAGCATAGTTGGCAAACGAGTCCCGAATGGGGAACGATCAGTGCCTTTTTGGGACCGGCTAACGAAATGGACCAATAGAGATGTATCGCCAGTTCAGGCGCCTTCGCGAGCAAGCCCGCTCGCACATTTTGAACGCATCCCCCTGTGGGAGCGGGCTTGCTCGCGAAGAACGATGACGCGGTAGACCTGCAGATCAGGTTTGCGGAGACCCCGCCGTCAGGGCGGAACCCTCAGCCGCCGTTACCGCAGCAACGGATATGTACACAGCGAAACTGACAGCGCTGACAGCCAGCCGTCACCCTCCTGACCCGCAAACAAGTTTATAAAGACACCAACCCTGCCCAAACTCCGTCCGGCGCCCACCCCGCATGCGAATCCAAAAGAACAAAGCCCTGCTCGCTACCCTATTGATCGTTCTCGCAGGCGCAGGTCTGTGGTACGCCCTGAAACCCGCCCCGACCAAACTCGCCACCCCCACCGCCATCCCCGTGCGAGTCATCGCAGTCAGCGCAAAAGACGTCCCCCGCTACACCAGCGGCATCGGCTCCGTACTCTCATTACACAGCGTGGTTGTGCGCCCGCAGATCGACGGCATCCTCACCAAAATCCTCGTCAAAGAAGGCCAACTGGTCAAAGCAGGCGACCTGCTGGCCACCATCGACGACCGCTCCATCCGCGCCAGTCTCGACCAGGCCCGCGCCCAACTGGGCGAAAGCCAGGCACAACTGCAAGTCGCCCTGGTCAACCTCAAACGCTACAAACTGCTCACCGTTGACGACGGCATCTCGAAACAGACCTACGACCAACAACAAGCCCTGGTCAACCAATTGAAGGCCACCGCCCAAGGCAATCAAGCCTCGATTGATGCGGCACAAGTACAACTTTCCTACACGCAGATCCGCTCTCCGGTCACCGGCCGCGTCGGTATTCGTACGGTCGATGAAGGCAACTTCCTGCGCATGACCGACACCGCCGGACTGTTCACCGTCACCCAGATCGACCCGATCGCCGTCGAGTTTTCCCTGCCCCAGCAAATGCTGCCGACCCTGCAAGGTCTGATCAGCGATCCGCAACGCGCCCAGGTCAAGGCCTACATCGGCGCCGACACCGATGGCGAAACCGGTAACCTGCTCGGCGAAGGTCACCTGACCCTGATCGACAACCAGATCAACGCCAACACCGGCACCATTCGCGCCAAGGCCGAATTCGACAACGCCAGCCAGAAGCTCTGGCCCGGCCTGCTGGTCACGGTAAAAATTCAGACAGCCCTCGACAAGGATGCGCTGGTCGTCCCGCCCACCGTCGTACAACGTGGCCTCGACCAACACTTCGTTTACCGGGTAAACGGCGACAAGGTCGAAGCCGTACAAGTGCAGATGGTTTACCAAGGCAGTGGCGAGGACATCATCAAAGGTGTGCAGGCCGGTGATGTACTGGTCACCGATGGCCAGTCGCGGCTCAAACCCGGTTCGACCGTGCAAGTGATGACCGAGCCGGCGCAGGTGGTGCAAGCGGAGCCGAAACCATGAAGGCGCACAAAGGCGTCTCCACGTGGTGCATCGATCACCCGGTCGCCACAATCCTGCTGACCATCGCGCTGGTGCTGGTCGGTTTGATTGCCTTCCCGCGCTTACCCATCGCCCCACTGCCGGAAGCGGAATTTCCTACGATTCAGGTGTCCGCGCAGTTGCCCGGTGCCAGCCCCGACACCATGGCTTCGTCCGTGGCCACGCCGCTGGAGGTGCAATTCAGTGCCATCCCCGGCATGACCCAGATGACGTCGAGCAGTGCGCTGGGCTCAAGCCTTTTGACCTTGCAATTCACCCTCGATAAAAGCATCGACACTGCCGCGCAAGAAGTCCAGGCGGCGATCAACACCGCCGCCGGCAAACTGCCCAAGGACATGCCGACGCTGCCAACGTGGAAGAAGGTCAACCCGGCCGACAGCCCGGTGCTGATCCTCAGCGTCAGCTCGACGCAAATGCCTGGCACCGAACTCAGCGACCTGGTGGAAACCCTGCTCTCGCGTCAGATCAGCCAGATCGACGGCGTAGGACAAATCAACATCACCGGTCAGCAACGTCCGGCTATCCGCGTGCAAGCCTCGGCGGACAAACTCGCGGCGATCGGCCTGACCCTCGCCGACATTCGGCTGGCGATCCAGCAGACCAGCCTCAACCTCGCCAAAGGTGCACTGTACGGCGAATCGAGCATCTCGACGCTGTCGACTAACGACCAGTTGTTCCATCCTGAGGACTACAGCCAACTCATCGTTTCCTACAAGGATGGTGCCCCGGTTCACCTGCGCGATGTCGCCAAAGTCGTCAACGGTTCGGAAGATGCCTACGTGCAAGCGTGGGCCGGCGATCAACCCGGTGTGAACCTGGTGATCTCGCGCCAGCCCGGCGCCAACATCGTCGAAACCGTCGACCGCATTCAAGCCGCCCTCCCCGGCCTCGAAGCAATGTTGCCGGCCTCGGTGCAAGTGAAAACCCTGATCGACCGCACACAAACCATTCGCGCTTCGCTGCATGAAGTCGAAATCACCCTGATGATCGCGATTCTGCTGGTGGTCGCGGTCATGGCGCTGTTCCTGCGCCAGCTGTCGGCGACCCTGATTGTCTCGGCGGTGCTCGGCGTGTCGTTGATCGCCAGTTTCGCCCTGATGTACATCCTCGGTTTCAGCCTGAACAACCTGACGCTGGTGGCGATCGTTGTCGCGGTCGGCTTCGTGGTCGACGATGCGATTGTGGTGGTGGAAAACATCCACCGCCATCTGGAAGCCGGCGACGATATGCGCGAGGCCGCGATCAAAGGCGCGGGCGAGATCGGTTTCACCGTGGTCTCGATCAGCTTCTCGCTGGTGGCAGCGTTCATTCCGCTGCTATTCATGGGCGGCGTGGTCGGGCGACTGTTCAAGGAGTTCGCCCTGACCGCGACCTCGACCATCATGATTTCCGTGGTAGTTTCGCTGACTCTCGCGCCGACGCTGGCGGCGCTGTTCATGCGCAAACCGGTGCACCACGCCCACGACAAACCGGGTTTCAGCGAACGCCTGCTCGGCTGGTACGAAAAAGGCCTGCGCCGCGCCCTCGCCCATCAGAAATTGATGATCGGCGTATTCGGTTTATCGCTGGCAATGGCCATCGGCGGTTACATCTTTATCCCGAAAGGTTTCTTCCCGATTCAGGACACCGGTTTCGTCCTCGGCACCACCGAGGCCGCTGCGGATATTTCCTACGGCGACATGGTAAAAAAACACTTGGCGATGGCCGAAATCGTCGCAGCCGATCCGGCGGTGCAGGCGTTTTCCCACTCGGTCGGCGTGTCCGGCAGTAACCAGACCATCGCCAACGGCCGTTTCTGGATTGCCCTGAAAAAACGCGGCGACCGTGATGTCAGCGCCAGTCAGTTCATCGACCGCATCCGTCCGCAATTGATGAAAGTCCCCGGCATCGTCCTTTATCTACGCGCCGGGCAAGACATCAACCTCAGCTCCGGGCCGAGCCGTGCGCAGTACCAATACGTACTGAAGAGCAACGACGGCGCGACTCTCGCTACCTGGACGCAACGCCTCACGGAAAAACTGCGCAGCAACCCGGCGTTCCGCGACATTTCCAACGACTTGCAACTGGGCGGCAGCATCACCCACATCAGCATCGATCGCAGCGCCGCCGCACGTTTCGGCCTGACCGCGAGCGATGTCGACGAGGCGTTGTACGATGCGTTTGGCCAACGGCAGATCAATGAATTCCAGACCCAGGTCAACCAGTACAACGTGATTCTGGAGCTGGACACCAAGCAGCGCGGCAAAGCCGAAAGCCTCAACTACTTCTACCTGCGCTCGCCGCTGAGTGGCGAGATGGTGCCGCTGTCAGCACTGGCCAAATTCGACGCACCGACCATTGGCCCGTTGTCGATTGCCCACGACGGCATGTTCCCGGCGGCCAACCTGTCGTTCAACCTCGCACCCGGCGTGGCGTTGGGTGATGCGGTGATTTTGCTCAATCAGGCCAAGGCCGAGATCGGCATGCCCACCGCCATCAGTGGCAATTTCCAGGGCGCGGCGCAGGCGTTCCAGAGTTCGCTGGCCAGTCAGCCATGGCTGATTCTTGCGGCGCTGGTGGCGGTGTACATCATTCTCGGTGTGCTTTATGAAAGCTTCGTGCACCCGCTGACGATCATCTCGACGCTGCCGGCGGCAGGCTTGGGTGCGGTGATCATGCTGTGGATCTGCGGCCAGGATTTCTCAATCATGGCGTTGATCGGCCTGGTGTTGCTGATCGGTATCGTCAAGAAGAACGGCATCCTGATGATCGACTTCGCCCTGGAGGCGCAGCGTCATCGAGGCCTGTCGCCGCAGGAGGCGATTTTCGAGGCGTGCATCACGCGGTTCCGGCCAATCATCATGACCACCCTCGCCGCCCTGCTCGGCGCACTGCCGCTGATGCTCGGCTACGGCACCGGCGCCGAACTGCGCCAGCCGCTGGGGATCGCGGTGGTCGGCGGTTTGCTGGTCAGCCAGATGCTGACGTTGTTTACCACTCCGGTCATATACTTGTGGCTTGAGCGGCTGTTCCACAGGCCCAAACCAGCGCCCGCAGCGGCGTTGGCGACCACAGACTGAGGCAGGGTCATGCGCGTTCTGATTATCGAAGACGAGGAAAAAACTGCGGACTATCTGCACCGCGGTCTGACGGAACAGGGTTACACCGTGGATCTGGCCCGCGACGGCGTCGAGGGTCTGCATCTGGCGCTGGAAAGCGACTACGCGGTGATCGTCCTCGACGTCATGTTGCCGGGCCTCGATGGCTTCGGCGTGCTGCGCGCATTGCGTGCGCGCAAGCAGACCCCGGTGATCATGCTCACCGCCCGCGAGCGCGTTGAAGACCGCATCAAAGGCCTGCGCGACGGTGCCGACGACTACCTCGGAAAACCGTTTTCCTTCCTCGAACTGGTCGCACGTTTGCAAGCCCTGACCCGGCGCAGTGGCGGCCATGAACCGGTGCAGGTGAGCATCGCCGATCTGTGGATAGATTTGATCAGCCGCAAGGCCACCCGCGCCGGCACGCGGCTTGACCTGACCGCCAAAGAGTTTTCGCTGCTCAGCGTGCTGGCTCGCCGGCAAGGTGAAATCCTCTCGAAAACCGCGATTGCCGAGATGGTCTGGGACATCAATTTCGACAGTGACGCCAATGTCGTCGAAGTCGCGATCAAACGCCTGCGCGCCAAGCTCGACGGGCCGTTCGACGAAAAACTGCTGCACACCATTCGCGGCATGGGTTATGTGCTGGAGAGCCGTGGTGTCCAGTAATTCGATTGCCCTGCGCTTGAGCGGCATGTTCACGCTGGTGGCGCTGCTGGTGTTTCTGTTGATCGGCGGCGCGTTGTATCAACAGGTCGACAAAGGTTTGGGGTTGCTGCCGGAAGCCGAGCTGGATGCGCGTTACAGCGTGCTCGAATCGGCGCTCAATCGCTTCGGCACGCCGGAGCATTGGCTGAAGATCAACGCCAAGTTGAAGCTGCTCGGCGAAGAGGACAAGCGCATTCGTTTCTGGGTGGTCAGTGGCGATCCGGGTTACGAATACGGTCAGCCGGATGCGGCGATTCGTGCGTTCGCCCAAGGCCCGCCAGGCATGCACGACATGCAGGTGGCCGACCATGCTTATCCGCTGAAAGTGCTGTTGACCGAGTTGCCGGCCAAGGATCAGCGCCCGCCGCTGCGCTTCATGATCGGCATCGATACCGAGACCTTTCACGAGACCCAGCACAACTTGCTGATCGCGCTGATCGGGCTGGCGATTGTCGGTGTGTTGATGGCTTCGGCACTGGGTTATTGGGTGGCGCGGATCGGCCTCAAGCCGCTGATCAAACTGTCCCACGAAGCGCAACGACTGGCACCGCCGCTCAGGGCCGGGCGCTTGCGTTTGTCGCCGCTGCCGCCGGAGCTGGAGCAGTTTGTCGACTCGTTCAATTCGACGCTGGAGCGGGTCGAACAGGCTTACTCGCGGCTGGAATCGTTCAACGCCGACGTCGCTCATGAATTGCGTTCGCCGCTGACCAACCTCATCGGCCAGACGCAAGTGGCTCTGACCCGTGGGCGCTCTGCCGAACATTATTTCGAAGTGCTGCAATCCAATCTTGAGGAGCTGGAACGGCTGCGTTCGATCATCAATGACATGCTGTTTCTCGCCAGTGCGGATCAGGGCAACAAGGCGACCAAACTCACCTCGACTTCGCTGGCCGATGAGGTGGCGACGACGCTGGAGTATCTCGATTTCATCCTCGAAGACGCGCAGGTTGAGGTGCAGGTCAGCGGTGATGCGCAGGTGCAGATCGAGGTCGCGCATTTGCGCCGGGCGTTGATCAATTTGCTCAGCAACGCGGTGCAGCACACCGGGGCGGGTCAGGTGATCGAGGTGCGGATCGAGGTGGAAGAGCATCAAGTCAGCATCGGCGTGGCCAACCCGGGTTCGCCGATTGCCAGCGAGCATTTGCCACGCTTGTTCGAGCGCTTTTATCGGGTTGATGCGTCGCGCAGCAACAGTGGCAATAACCATGGGTTGGGGTTGGCGATCGTTAAGGCGATTGCGCTGATGCATGGCGGGGATGTGTTTGTGCGCAGTGATCGGGGGATGAATACCTTCGGGATTTATTTGCCGGTTTGAAGCAGATCAACAGATCGCAGCCTTCGGCAGCTCCTACAGGTGACGATCGTTCCCAGGCTCTGCGTGGGAATGTATCCAGTGACGCTCTGCGTCACAGGGACGCGGAGCGTCCCGGGCGGCGTTCCCACGCAAAGCGTGGGAACGATCAACTTTCCCCCTGTAGGAGCTGCCGAAGGCTGCGATCTTTGCTTTTGCTGTAACAGTCATTTATGAAAATCGAGCTGTTTCCCATCGCCCGGCAACCTTATCTTTGCCCGCACCAAACAGCACTCGCCAAGCGAGAAGGTTTTCCAGATGTCCAACAGTATGGGTATTGCCAGCGCTTTCGTTTTGTCCTCATTGATCCTGTCGCCGATGGCGATGGCTGAAGAATCGCAGTCGTTCGTGGCGCAAAATGTCGCTCGCGCTCAGGCATTCGATCAGCATCAGGCCGAAGTGATGGCCAAGGCGCAAGACGCCACACAAGCCCCGCAGGCAGCAACTTCCCAGGCTCAAGCATCCGAGAAAGACAGCTGAGTCGCGCTCCGCGCCAACGTTTCCCTCGACGCGGTTGTTTGGCTCTTCCCGTTCAACCGTCGTCATTCCAGGCCGCTGCCTTTCAGCGGCCTTTTTTCGTTGTGGTCTGAAAGCCGTTTGGTTCGTCTGTAACAACAAGAAACATCGAGCGCCTCAAAATATAGAGGCGCCAGTTGACCCAAGGAGCTCCATCGCACGTGCGTTACCCAGTCCGCTTCACCCCGCTGTTCATTGCAATTGCCGCAACGATTGCCCCCGCGGCCCACGCCGACGAACCCGCCAAAGAAGGCTTCGTCGAAGGTTCGAGCCTCAACCTCAACGCCCGTAACTACTACATGAATCGCAACCGCTTGCAGAAAGCGGACGACAACATCGAGTGGGGCCAGGGCTTTCTCGGCATCTTCAAGTCGGGTTACACCGAAGGCACGGTCGGCTTCGGTATCGATGCCCACGCCATGCTCGGGCTGAAACTCGACGGCGGTGGCGGCACGGACGGCTCAAGCATCTTGCCGGTCCGAGAGAATGGCGGCAAAGCACCGGGGGCTTTCTCAACAGCCGGTGGCACGCTGAAAATGCGCGCATTCGATACCGAATTGAAGGCCGGTGATCTGTTCCTCACCAATCCGGTGATTGCCGGCGGTGACAGTCGCATGCTGCCGCAGACTTTTCGCGGCGTCAGCCTGACCAATCACAGCTTCGACGGCTGGCTGATCGAAGGTGGCCAGGCCAGTTTCACCAAGCCGTACAACCAGAGCGGTCACAAACGTATCGGCACGTCCTACGGCACGCTGGCCGATGGCGACGAGAGCCAGCACCTGAACTGGGCCGGTGTCGCATGGAGCGGTGTCGAAGGCTTGACCAGCAGTCTTTATGCCTCCGAGCTCAAGGATATCTGGAACCAGTACTACTACGACCTCGACTACACCTGGCAGTTGAACGATCTGGTCAGCCTCAACCCGGGCCTGCACTTCTATCACACGCAAGATACCGGCGATGCGCTGATCGGCGACATCGACAACAACACCTATAGCCTGCATTTCACCGTGGGTGTCGGTAGCCACAGCGTCACCGCCGCGTATCAGCGGGTCAACGGCAATACGCCGTTCGACTACATCAGTCAGGGCGACAGCGTTTACCTCGACAACTCGCAGCAATACTCGGACTTCAACGGCCCGAACGAACGCTCGTGGAAGCTCAAGTACGCCTATGACTTTGCCGGTGTCGGCGTGCCGGGTCTGACCTCGGCGGTGTCGTACTCGCGCGGCACGGTGGACCTGACCAAGGTTGACCCGGACAGCAAGGGTTACGCCAACTGGTACAGCGCTGAAGGTCGCAACGCCAAGCATTGGGAACGCGATCTGGATCTCAAATATGTCGTGCAAAGCGGCCAGGCCAAAGATCTTGCGGTACGCCTGCAATGGGCGACCAACCGTAGCGGCAACGGCTATGGTGCGATTGATACAGACACCGATGAATACCGCGTAATCATCGACTACCCGATCAACGTCTTCTAAGATCAACGTAGGAGCTGCCGGAGGCTGCGATCTTTGATCTTGATTTTAAAAACAAGATCAAAGATCGCAGCCTCCGGCAGCTCCTACGCTTATAAGATCCTCCCAACCGACGCCCAATCATGATCGCGAGCCGTACCCCACCCGTTGCGGGCAAGACCGGACGCCCCGAACTGCTGCTGATCTGCGGCAGTTCACTGACCGTGATCGCGATTTTATGCATCGTCACTTTCCTGCTGATCCGCGAGCACGCCAACGCTCGGGAATCGGCCACCCGCAGCGCCACCACCATTGCTCAACTGATTGATGCCGACGTACTGCGCACCGTCGAACTGTACGACCTGACCCTGCAAGGCCTGATCGCCGCCGCCCAGCGCGATGACCTGCAAAACGTCTCGCCGCAGATACGCCATCTGGCGCTGTTCGACCGTTCCACCACGGCGCGCTTCAAGGGCGACATCCTCTTGCTCGACAAGCACGGAGACGTGGTCGCCGACTCTTCACGGGTCGAAGCGAAACCGGGCAATTTCGCCGACCGCGACTACTTCCTCGCCCACGCCTTCAACCGCGACATTGGCATGTTCATCAGCCGTCCGTTCAAGACCCGTTGCGATTGTGATGAAGCCAATCAATGGCGAATCAGTTTCAGCCGGCGGATTTCCTCGGACACCGGCGAATTCACCGGGGTGGCCGTGGCGTCGATGAAACTCGACTACTTCGATCAGTTGTTCAACAGCCTCGACATCGGCAAAGGCAGCACGCTGAACATCATCGATAACGACGGCGTGCTGCTGGCGCAGAAGCCTTATCTGCAAAGCGACTCCATCGGCAAGAGCTTCGGCAACCGGCCCAACGTCATACGAATCCTGCGCGACAAGGACGGCAACGGCAGTTTCACCAGTACTTCGAGCATGGATCAGCAGCAGCGCCTTTATACCTATTCACGGGTCGGCAATTTGCCGCTGACGGTGATGGTTGCGCTGTCCAGCGATGAGGTGTTCGCCACCTGGCGCCGTACAGCGATCCTGATCAGCGGCGCTACCGGCGTGTTGTGCATTGGTTTGCTGTGGCTGACCTGGCTGCTGGCTCGCGAGTTGCGTTTGCGCCAACGGGCCGAGCGCGAACTGGCGCAACTGGCCGCGACCGATGCGCTGACCGGTGTCGCCAATCGTCGGATGCTTGATCAATCGCTGCGCCACGAGTGGTTTCGCGCGCAGCGTTCGGGGCAGCCGATGTCAGTGATGATGATCGATGCCGACCACTTCAAGGCGTTCAATGACCGGCATGGGCATCAGTCCGGGGATCAGGCGCTGCGGGAGTTGGCCAAGGTCATTTCGGCGAATGTACGGCGACCGGCGGATCTGGTCGCGCGTTATGGTGGCGAAGAGTTTTCGGTGATTCTGGCCGAGACCGACAGCCATGGCGCGCAGCAGATTGCCGAGCATACTCGTGAGGCGGTTGAGCAGTTGCCGTGGGTTGCAGGGGCTGATCGACCGATGACGGTGAGTATTGGAATCGCGACGTGGACGCCGGCGAGTGAGATGACGCTGGAGCAGTTGTTGTTTGTGGCTGACAAAGCGTTGTATCAGGCCAAGGACAACGGGCGAAATCGTGTCGTCAGTTCTTAAGATCAAAAGATCGCAGCCTGCGGCAGCTCCTACGGGGGTATGTGATCCCATGTAGGAGCTGCCGCAGGCTGCGATCTTTTGCTTTGGAAAGGGCATAAAAAAAGGCCATCCTAGGATGGCCTTCAAAAAACTAGAGAGGTTTTTTACTTACACCGCCGCAACCGGGCGCATGTAAGAGATTGGTGCGGTGCTGGCGTCATCGAACGTCACCACTTCCCAAGCATCTGTTTGCTCAATCAACTTGCGCAACAGCTGGTTGTTCAGTGCATGACCGGACTTGAAGCCTTTGAACTCACCAATCAGGCTGTTACCCAGCAGGTACAGGTCGCCAATTGCATCGAGGATCTTGTGCTTCACGAATTCGTCTTCATAGCGAAGACCGTCTTCGTTCAGTACGCCATCGGCATCGACCACGATTGCGTTTTCAACGCTGCCGCCGAGTGCGAGGTTGTGCTTGCGCAGGTACTCGATATCACTCATGAAACCAAAGGTACGCGCGCGGCTGACTTCTTTTACGAACGAAGTGCTGGAAAAATCCACGCTTGCACTTTGGGTGCGGTCCCGGAATACCGGGTGATCGAAATCGATCTCGAAGCTCACCTTGAACCCTTCGAAAGGGACGAAAGTGGCGCGCTTGTCGCCATCTTCCACTGTCACTTCACGCAGGATGCGGATGAATTTCTTGGCGGCGTCCTGTTCTTCCAGGCCTGCCGATTGAATCAGGAATACGAAGGGTCCAGCGCTGCCATCCATGATCGGGACTTCGGACGCGGAGAGCTCGACGTAGGCGTTATCGATGCCCAGGCCAGCCATGGCCGAGAGCAAGTGCTCTACCGTGTCCACTTTCACGTCGCCGTTAATCAGCGTCGTCGACATAGTGGTTTCACCGACGTTTTCCGCGCGGGCAGGGATCTGCACCACAGGGTCGAGGTCAGCGCGACAAAACACAATGCCAGTGTCGACAGGCGCAGGCTTGAGGGTCAGATAGACCTTCTCACCGGAGTGCAGGCCTACACCTGTGGCACGGATAATATTTTTCAGTGTGCGTTGTTTAATCATGGCTTGGGCCGCTTCAGCGCAAATTGCGAACTGGTATCAACAAAGGCTGGCGATGATAGCAGACCATGCCTTTGCTGAACACCAATCACCTTCATAGCCCTGATACATTCCATCAATCGGCCTGACGACGCAGGAATGCCGGGATGTCCAGGTAGTCCAGATCATCTTGCGGATTCATCTTCGCGGCAGCCGCAGCACCGGCCTGAGCCTGGTTGCGCATGACGGTCGGACGGTCCAGATCACGGTAGTTCACCGCTGGCGCTTCCTGACGGGCCGGAGCCGATTGTTGTACCTGGGAGGCCGCCATGGAGGTGTGAACGGTGTTGTCGATGACCTTTACAGGCTTCTCGATTTTCGCGCCCAGACCGGTGGCAACCACGGTGACGTGCAGTTCGTCGCGCATGTCCGGATCGATAACGGTACCGACCTTGACCATGGCGTGCTCGGAAGCGAAGGCTTCGATGATGCTACCCACGTCGGAGTACTCACCCAGGGACAGGTCAGGACCGGCGGTGATGTTCACCAGGATGCCGCGTGCGCCTTGCAGGTTCACGTCTTCCAGCAACGGGTTGCGGATGGCCGCTTCAGTGGCTTCACGTGCACGGTTCGGACCGCTGGCGCAGCCAGTGCCCATCATCGCCATGCCCATTTCGCTCATCACGGTACGTACGTCGGCGAAGTCGACGTTGATCATGCCCGGACGCTTGATGATGTCGGAGATACCGCGAACGGCACCGGCCAGTACATCGTCAGCCTTGGCGAAAGCCGACAAGAGGCTTGCGTCTTTACCGAGGATGGTCAGCAGCTTCTCGTTGGGAATGGTGATCAACGAGTCGACGCTTTCGGAGAGCATGCGAATGCCTTCGTCGGCGATCTGCATACGCTTGCGGCCTTCGAACGGGAACGGACGCGTTACCACGGCAACGGTCAGAATGCCCATTTCCTTGGCCACTTCGGCGATGATCGGCGCAGCACCGGTACCGGTGCCGCCGCCCATGCCAGTGGTGATGAACACCATGTTGGTGCCCTGCAGGACTTCGGCAATGCGCTCACGGTCTTCGAGAGCGGCCTGACGACCTACTTCAGGGTTGGCGCCGGCGCCCAGACCTTTGGTCACACCGGTACCCAGTTGCAGAATGGTGCGCGCGCCGATGTTTTTCAGCGCTTGAGCATCGGTGTTGGCGCAGATGAATTCAACGCCTTCGATGTTGCTCTTGACCATGTGGTTGACAGCGTTGCCGCCGCCACCGCCGACACCGATAACTTTGATTACCGGGCTTGCGGGGATGTTGTCTACGAGTTCGAACATTTTCCCTCTCCTTACATTCTCTAGTTTTTTCGCCTACTGCATTTTTGTTGCGGTGTTGCGGTAAAGCGTTAGAAGTTGCCTTGAACCCACTTCTTCAATCGGTCCAGCAACGGAGCCTGTGGCTCTTCGTTGCTGTAGCTGTCGCGGCTGCCGATGCCCGAGAACGAGATCCCGTCGGACTGCTTTTGCAGGCCGTACATCAACAAGCCAACGCCAGTGGAATAAATCGGGTTGCGCACCACGTCATCCAGACCTTTGACGCCGTGCGGCACGCCCAGACGAACCGGCATGTGGAAGATTTCTTCGGCCAGTTCAGTAGCGCCTTCCATCTTCGAAGTACCACCGGTGAGGACGATGCCGGCCGGGATCAGGTCTTCGTAGCCGCTGCGACGCAGCTCGGCCTGAATCAGCGTGAACAGTTCGTCGTAACGCGGTTCGACCACTTCGGCCAGGGCCTGGCGCGACAGTTCGCGCGGTGGACGGTCGCCGACGCTTGGCACCTTGATGGTTTCACCGGCACCGGCCAGCTTGGCTAGGGCGCAGGCGTAGCGGATCTTGATTTCTTCGGCGTACTGGGTCGGGGTGCGCAACGCCATGGCGATGTCGTTGGTCACCTGATCACCGGCAATCGGGATCACCGCGGTGTGACGGATCGCGCCTTCGGTGAAGATCGCGATGTCGGTAGTACCGCCGCCGATGTCGACCAGGCACACGCCCAGCTCTTTCTCGTCGTCGGTCAGCACCGAGTAGGCCGAGGCCAGTTGCTCGAGAATGATGTCGTCGATTTCCAGACCGCAGCGGCGCACGCATTTTTCAATGTTCTGCGCGGCGTTGACGGCGCAGGTGACCACGTGAACCTTGGCTTCCAGACGTACGCCGGACATGCCCAGAGGTTCGCGAACACCTTCCTGGTTATCGATCACGTAGTCCTGCGGCAGGGTATGCAGCACGCGCTGGTCAGCCGGGATCGCCACGGCCTGGGCGGCGTCGAGCACGCGCTCAAGGTCGGCCGAGCTGACTTCGCGATCACGGATCGCAACGATGCCGTGGGAGTTCAGGCTGCGGATGTGATTGCCCGCCACGCCGACGAACGCCGAGTGAATGCGGCAGCCCGCCATCAATTGGGCTTCTTCGATCGCGCGCTGGATCGATTGCACGGTGGATTCGATGTTGACCACCACGCCCTTCTTCAGGCCACGGGACGGATGGGTACCGATCCCGACGATTTCCAGCGTGCCGTCGTCGGAGACCTCGCCGACCAGCGCCACCACTTTGGAGGTGCCGATATCGAGACCGACGATCATTTTGCCGCTTTGCACGTTTGCCATGGGTCCTGCCTCTTCTTAATTCTTTGCGACAGCGGGTTGGGCTGTCGTCGGCGCTACAGGTTCCCGCCAGCCAACAGCGAGGCCGTTGGCGTAGCGCAGATCGATGCGCGCAATGTTCGTAATCTGGTCTTTAAGCGTCTTGTCATAGATGGCAATGAAGCGGCGCATCTTTTCCACCAGGTTGCCGCGTCCCAGCAGCAACTCGATGCCGGGGCCGGAGCTGCCGGCACCGGTGGTCAGGAACCAGCTGCCGCGTTCACGCAATTCCAGGCGCGCAATCGAGAAGCCCAACGGCCGCAGCATCTGGCTCAGCACCTGATACTGCTGCATCACTTGCTGCTGGGCCCGTTGTGGACCGAACAGCTGTGGCAGGTGTTCGTAGTTCGCCAATTCCTTGGGCGTAAACGCCTGGCCCTGGTTGTTGAGCAACGACTCGTCGCCCCAACGCGCCACCGGCAGTTGCTCTTCGAGGCGGATCACCACCTGGTCCGGCCACACCCGACGTACTTCGGCGTGGGCGATCCATGGCATCTGCTCAAGCTCGGTGCGCATGCCGGCAAGGTCGATGGTGAAGAAACTCGACGCTACGTACGGAGCGATCCGTTGCTGCACTGCTTGCTGGCTGATGTAGCTCAGGTCACCCTGCACGGCGATCTTGGTGATCGGCCGGTCGGCGTACGGCAGCAAACGCGTTGCACCTTCGTACGTACCAAAGCCCAGCACGACCAGCAGCACCGGCCAGAACAAGCTTTTCAGAAAGCTGAAATTGGCTTTCGGCAGGCGCGCGGACATCGGCTCTTTCGCCACCATACGGCTGGCACCCCGTGGCACCGGCTTGCGGCCGGGTGCGGGAGGCTGATGTCGGAGCTGAGCGCCTTGCATGGTCTTAACCTCGCGCCTCTTGGGTTACCGCGCCTTCAACACTGGCGGCCAGAATGGCCAACACCAGTTGCTGGAAATCCAGACCGGCAGCGCGCGCCGCCATCGGTACCAGGCTGTGATCGGTCATGCCCGGTGCCGTATTCACTTCGAGAAACCAGAACTGCCCGTCGGCGTCCTGCATCACGTCCGCCCTGCCCCAACCGGCAATACCCAGCGCCTCACTGGCCTTGGCCGTGAGATCCATGAGTTCCTTTTCTTTGGCGGCATCCAGCCCGCACGGAATGCGGTACTGGGTATCGTTGGCGATGTACTTGGCGTCGTAGTCGTAGAACGTGTGCGGTGTACCCAGGGCGATAGGAGGCAACACCTGGTCACGCAGGGTGGCGATGGTGAACTCCGGACCTTGAATCCATTGCTCAACCAAGACTTGCGAATCGTAGGTACTGGCCGCTTTCCATGCGTCGATCAACTCGGACGCAGAACTCACTTTGGCCATCCCGATACTTGAACCTTCATGCGCCGGTTTGACGATCAAAGGGAAGCCCAGTTCCGTCGCCGCCGAAATACAATCGGCTTCGCTGCACAGCACGGCGTGACGCGGCGTCGGAATCCCGAGGCTGTGCCAGACCTGCTTGGTGCGCAGCTTGTCCATCGCCAATGCCGAGGCGAGGATGCCGCTGCCGGTGTACGGAATGCCCGCCACTTCGAGCAGGCCCTGCATGGAGCCGTCTTCACCGCCACGACCGTGGAGAATGATGAAGGCGCGGTCGATCTTTTCGCTGAGCAGACGTTGCAAAATGTCGTCGCCAACGTCGATGCCGAACGCGTCCACGCCAGCGCTTTGCAGTGCGTCGAGCACGGCGTTACCGGATTTCAGCGAAACCTCACGCTCGGCACTCAGACCGCCAAAGAGCACGGCGACGCGGCCGAAGTCTTTCGGCGCGATAGTGGAAAACAGCTTGGCGTAGGCAGCAGTCATTTCAACTTCCCCTCGACCGACGCCGCCACGGCGCCAGCGAACAATTCACTTTTCAACAGCTTCGGCGCGAGACCGCCGATATCACCGGCGCCCTGGCACAGCAGGATGTCGCCGGCACGCAGCAGCGGCTTGACCAGCGGCGCCAGATCGACGCCACGCTCGATGTAGATCGGGTCGAGCTGACCGCGCTGGCGGATGCTGTTGCACAACTTGCGGCTGTCAGCACCGGGGATCGGCTCTTCGCCGGCCGGATAGACTTCCATCAGCAGCAGCACGTTGGCATCGGCCAATACATTGACGAAGTCGTCGTACAGATCGCGGGTGCGGCTGTAACGGTGCGGCTGGTAGACCATCACCAGACGGCGCTCCGGCCAACCACCGCGCACGGCTTTGATCACTGCGGCGACTTCGGTCGGGTGGTGACCATAGTCGTCGACCAGCATCACGTGGCCGCCGTCTACCGGCAGTTCGCCGTAGACCTGGAAGCGCCGGCCGACACCCTGGAAACCCGACAGGCCCTGAACGATGGCTTCATCGCTGACGCCCTCGTCGGTGGCGATGCAAATGGTCGCCAGCGAGTTGAGCACGTTGTGGTTGCCCGGCATGTTCACGGAAACATCCAGCGGCTCGCGGTCAGGACGCAGCACGGTGAAGAAGGTCTGCATGCCTTGCTGGCGAACATTGATCGCGCGCACGTCAGCGTCTTCGCTGAAGCCGTAGGTCACGGTCGGACGTTTCACCAGCGGCAGGATTTCGCGCACCACCGGATCGTCCAGGCACATCACCGCCAAACCGTAGAACGGCAGGTTGTGCAGGAACTCGACGAAGGTTTTCTTCAGTTTGTTGAAGTCACCGTCGTAGGTCGCCATGTGGTCGGCGTCGATGTTGGTGACCACGGCCACCAGCGGTTGCAGGTGCAGGAAGCTCGCATCGCTTTCATCGGCTTCGGCGATCAGGTAACGGCTGGTGCCGAGCTGGGCATTGGTGCCTGCGGCATTCAGACGGCCACCGATGACGAATGTCGGATCCAGGCCACCGGCGGCGAACACCGAAGCGATCAGGCTGGTGGTGGTGGTTTTGCCGTGCGTACCGGCGACGGCGATGCCGTGGCGATAGCGCATCAGCTCGGCGAGCATTTCAGCACGCGGTACCACCGGGATACGACGCTCAAGCGCGGTCGCGACTTCCGGGTTGGAGGTGTTCACAGCACTCGACACCACCAATACATCGGCGGTCGCGGCGTTCTCGGCACGGTGGCCGATGAAGATGTGCGCACCGAACGATTCAAGACGCTCGGTCACCGGCGAAGCTTTCAGGTCGGAACCGGACACTTCATAGCCCAGGTTCAACAACACTTCGGCAATACCGCACATGCCCACGCCGCCGATACCGACGAAGTGGATGCGACGGATGCGGCGCATTTCCGGTTGCGGCATGGCTTTCTGATTCTCAACCATGGGCCACCTCCAGACAGGTATCGACCACGCTACGGGTGGCATCGGGTTTCGCCAGACGGCGGGCCGCTTGGGCCATTTCTTCGAGTCGTTGCGGTTGCATCAAGACCTCTGTCAGGCGCGCGGCAAGGTCCGCGGCACCAGTCGTTCTTTGCGGCATCAGGAAGGCAGCGCCTTCGCGGGCCAAATAATCGGCGTTGCGGGTCTGGTGATCGTCGATCGCGTGGGGCAAAGGCACCAGCATCGAGGGCAGACCGGCAGCAGCCAGCTCACTGATGGTCAACGCGCCTGCGCGGCACACCACCAGGTCAGCCCAGCCATAGGCCTGGGCCATGTCTTTGATGAACGGCTGCACCTGCGCATCGACGCCGGCGGCGCGGTAGCGCTCTGCAGTCACTTCATCGTGGTTTTTGCCGGCCTGATGAAACACTTCCGGGCGCAAATCGGCAGCGACTTGGGCCAGGGCTTCAGGCAGCAATTTGTTCAACGGTTCTGCGCCCAGGCTTCCGCCAAGGATCAGCAAACGCGCTTTGCGACCGGCCAGGGCAGGTCGCGGTGTTTCGAGGAACAGCTCGCTGCGCACCGGGTTTCCGGTGGTACGGCGGGTGTCCGACAGAGTAAAGGTGTCGGGGAACGCTTCACACACTCGGGCGGCGAACGGCACCAGCAACCGATTGGCGGTGCCGGCCACGGCGTTCTGCTCGTGAACGATCACCGGCACGCCGGCCAGTTTCGCGGCGAGGCCACCGGGGCCAGTCACATAACCACCGAAGCCAACCGCGCACACTGGCTTCAAGCGACGAATGATCGCCCGCGCCTGCCAGACCGATTTCAGCAACATGAACGGCGCCTTGAGCAGCGACAGCTTGCCCTTGCCGCGCAGGCCGGTAGCGTTGATGCGGTGCAGTTCCAGCCCAGCGGCCGGGACCAGTTCGTTCTCGATTCCGCGTGGCGTGCCGAGCCAGTGCACGCTGTAGCCGCGGGCCTGAAACTCGCGAGCACAAGCCAGCGCCGGGAACACGTGGCCGCCGGTGCCGCCGGCCATGATCAATACGTTAGCGCCCATGATTCGGCTCCTCAGCGAAGTCGCTCTCATGGAATTCCATCTCTTCACTGCCCAGGTGGGTTCGACTCTCCCACTCGATCCTCAATAACAAGCCGAGGCAGGCACAGCAGATCACCAACGAACTGCCACCGTAACTGAGGAACGGCAAGGTCAGTCCCTTGGTTGGCAGCAGGCCGACGTTCACGCCGATGTTGATCAGGAACTGACCAATCCACAGGAACGACAGACCGTAAGCCACGTACGCAGCGAAGAACTGCTTGGCTTTCTCCGCCCACAGGCCGATGTACATGCCGCGAATACACACGAACACGAACAGCGCGACGGTGCACAGCGAACCGACTGCGCCGAGTTCTTCAGCCAGTACCGAGAACACGAAGTCGGTGTGCGCTTCCGGCAGGTAGAACTGCTTCTGCACGCTGTTGCCCAGGCCCACGCCCAGCCATTCACCGCGACCGAAGGCGATCAAGGCTTGCGACAGCTGATAGCCGGCGCCGAACTGGTCAGCCCACGGGTCAGCGAAGTTGGTCAGACGCGCCATTCGATACGGCTGCATCTGAATCAACAGCACCACGGCGCCGACCGCCAACACCACCATCAGCGAGAAACGGAACAGCCCGACCCCGCCAAGGAACAGCATCGCCGCCGCAGCCCCCATCATTACGACGGTGGCACCGAAGTCCGGCTCCATCAGCAACAGACCGGCCATCGGCAGCAGCACGATGAACGGCTTGAAGAAACCCATCCAGCTCTCGCGCACTTCTTTCTGGCGACGCACCAGATAACCGGCGAGGTAGATCACCACGAACACCTTGGCGATTTCCGAAGGCTGCACGTTGAAGAAGCTGAAACCGATCCAGCGCATCGAACCGTTCACTTCGCGCCCGATGCCGGGGATGATCACCATCACCAGCAAACCGAACGCACCGATCAGCATCAACCAGCCGAGGCGCTGCCAGGTAGCGATCGGAATCATCATGGTGACGATGCACGCGCCCAGGCCCAGCACCACATAAATAAGGTGGCGAATCATGTAATACAGCGGACTGCCCGACTGCGCGGCTGCCACTTCAGTGGACGCCGAGGCGATCATGATCAAACCGAGACCGAGCAGCGCCAGGCAACCGGCGAGCATCGGGAAATCGAGATCGATGCCGCGCCCGGTGATGATCGGCGACGGATACGGTTTGATGATATTGCGCAGGCTCATGCCAGTTCCTCCACAGCGCGGACGAACTGGTGACCACGGTCTTCGTAATTTTTGAACATGTCGAAACTGGCGCAGGCCGGCGACAGCAGCACCACGTCACCCGGTTGGGCGGCGGCGCGGCATTGCGCGACGGCGTCGACCAGCGAGGTCGCGCGAATCAATGGCACGGCATCGCCAAGCGCTTCGCCGATCTTGTCGGAGTCACGGCCCATCAGGATCACGGCGCGGCAGTTCGCCGCCACCGGATCACGCAGATCATTGAACTCGGCACCCTTGCCATCGCCACCGGCGATCAGGATGACCTTGCCGTCGATGTCCGCACCGAGGCCTTCGATGGCCGCCAGTGCAGCGCCAACGTTGGTCGCTTTCGAATCGTTGTAGTAAGCCACGCCGTCGAGATCAAGTACCCACTGGCAGCGATGTTCGAGGCCGGCGAAGGTACGCAGTGCCGCGAGCATGGCGTCGAACGGCAGGCCGACGGCATGACCGAGCGCCAGCGCCGCGAGGGCGTTGGACTGATTGTGTGCGCCGCGAATCTTCAATTCACGCACTGGCATCAGGTTCTGGAATTCGAAAGCGAGGTATTTCTCGCCGTCTTCTTCGCGAATACCGAAGGCCTTGAAATCCGGTTTGGTCAGGCCGAAGGTCCAGCACGGCTGGCCCTCGCCCATCAGCGGACGGCTCAGCGCGTCCTGACGGTTGACCACGAACTGCTTCGCACCACGGAAGATCCGGTGCTTGGCCAAGTGGTACGCCGGCAGACCGCTGTAGCGATCCATATGGTCTTCGCTGATGTTCAGCACGGTGGCCACTTCGGCGTTGAGCTGGTCGGTGGTTTCCAGCTGGAAGCTCGACAACTCCATCACGTACAGCTCGACGTCGTCGCTGAGCAGATCCAGCGCCGGGGTGCCGAGATTGCCGCCGACAGCGACACGTTTGCCGGCCGCAGCCGCCATCTCGCCGACCAGGGTAGTGACGGTGCTTTTCGCGTTGGAACCGCTGATGGCCACGATCGGCGCCTGCGCGTTACGCGCGAACAGCTCGATGTCGCCGGACAGTTTCACGCCACGGGCCGCAGCGGCTTGCAGGGCCGGGGTCGCCAGCGCCAGGCCGGGGCTCACGTAGAGCTCGTCGGCACGGCAGAGGAATTCGACGTCCAGCTCGCCACAACGCACTTCCACGTGCGGATAGTCACGCTTGAGCGTGGCCAGTTCCGGTGGATTTTCCCGCGTGTCCGCCACGGCAAACGACGTGCCCCGGTTCGCCAGGAAGCGAACCAGGGACATGCCGCTCTTGCCGAGGCCGACAACGATGCGGAAGTGGTCAGAAGCGATCAGAGACACTCGTTCTACCTCAGCTTCAGGGTGGCAAGGCCGATCAGCACGAGAATCACGGTGATGATCCAGAAACGGACGATCACGCGCGGCTCGGGCCAGCCCTTGAGTTCAAAGTGGTGGTGGATCGGTGCCATGCGGAACACACGGCGACCGGTCAGCTTAAAGGACGCAACCTGAATGACGACTGACAGGGTTTCCATCACGAACACGCCGCCCATGATGAACAGGACGATTTCCTGACGGACGATCACGGCGATGGTGCCCAGTGCCGCGCCAAGTGCCAGGGCACCGACGTCGCCCATGAACACTTGCGCCGGATAGGTGTTGAACCAGAGGAAGCCGAGGCCGGCACCGATCAGCGCACCGCAGAACACAATCAGTTCACCCGCGCCCGGCACATAAGGGATCAACAGGTATTCAGCGAATTTCACGTTACCCGACAGGTAGCAGAAGATGCCGAGGCCACCGCCGACCATCACGGTTGGCATGATCGCCAGACCGTCGAGGCCGTCAGTCAGGTTGACCGCGTTGCTCGAACCGACGATCACGAAGTAAGTCAGCACGATGAAGCCCAGGCCCAGCGGAATGCTGTAGTCCTTGAGCATCGGCAGGATCAGCGTGGTTTCCACCGGCGTGGAAGCGGTCATATAAAGGAAGATCGCTGCGCCGAGGCCGAACACCGACTGCCAGAAATACTTCCAGCGGCTCGGCAGGCCACGCGAATTTTTCTCGATGACTTTGCGGTAATCGTCGACCCAGCCGATGGCGCCGAACAGCAAGGTCACCAGCAGAACAGTCCAGACGTAGCGGTTGCTCAGGTCAGCCCAGAGCAACGTGCTGACGCCGATCGAAGACAGAATCAGCGCGCCGCCCATGGTCGGTGTACCCGACTTGGACAAGTGCGATTGCGGGCCGTCGTTACGAACGGATTGACCGATCTGACGGTTCTGCAGGGTGCGGATCATCCACGGGCCATAGCACAGCGACAAAACCAGCGCGGTCAGCACACCAAGGATCCCGCGCAGGGTCAGGTACTGAAAGACCGCGAAGCCTTTGTAGAACTGTTGCAGATACTCCGCTAGCAGCAGCAGCATTAATGTTTCTCCAGACTGGACCCGCACAGAGCCGCAACGATGTTTTCCATCGCTGCACTGCGCGAACCCTTGATCAAAATGGTGGTGTTTGTGTCCTGCTCGGCGTCGAGGGCCTGGATCAGCTCGGCTTGCGTGCCGAAGTGATGCGCCTGTTCACCGAATGCGTTGACGGCGTGAACCATGTTCGGCCCGACAGCGTAAAGTGCGGATACCTTGCCCCGGGCGTACTCGCCCACGTCGCGGTGCCCCTGCTCCGCCCAATCGCCCAACTCGCCGATATCTCCGAGCACCAGGACGGTGCGGCCGGAAAAGCCGGCGAGTATATCAACGGCCGCGCACATTGAGGTGGGGTTTGCGTTGTAAGTGTCATCGATCACACGCATGCCGTTTTTCGCCAGTTGCGCGACAGTGCGACCTTTGACCGGTTGCACGGAGCCAAGTCCGGTGGCGATGCCGAACAACGACACGCCCAAGGCGTGAGCGGCAGCAGCGGCAGCCATGGAATTGGCGACGTTGTGGGTGCCGAGCAGGTTCAGTTGAACGCGCTCGACACCTTCAGGTGTGTGCAGATTGAAAGCCGGGCAGCCGCGGGCATCGGTGGTCAGGTCGCTGGCGTAGAAATCCGCGTGCGTGTTGCTCAGGGCAAAAGTCAGCACCTTGCGAGCGCCGGCACGGGT
The DNA here is from genome assembly GCF_900182985.1 of Pseudomonas helmanticensis. Lineage (NCBI taxonomy): Bacteria > Pseudomonadati > Pseudomonadota > Gammaproteobacteria > Pseudomonadales > Pseudomonadaceae > Pseudomonas > Pseudomonas helmanticensis. Next base: position 1,334,885 of record NZ_FXUY01000002.1, read on the forward strand.
CTTCCAGATACCGAAAGCCTTGTCATCGAGGTTGAGCACGGCAACACCATCAGCCGCCAGTCCGTCGATGATTTCGCCTTTGGCTTCGACGATTTTTTCCGGCCCGCCAAACTCACCGACGTGCGCGGTGCCGGCATTGTTCAGGATCGCCACGTGCGGCTTGGTCAGGCCAACGGTGTAAGCGATTTCGCCCAGACGCGAAGCACCCAGTTCGATGACCGCCGAAGTGTGTTCCGGGGCCAGTTCGAGCAGGGTCAGCGGTGCGCCGAGGTCGTTGTTCAGATTGCCACGGGTCGCCAGCACAGGGCCGCGCGTGCGCAGGATGCTCGCGAGCATTTCCTTCACGGTGGTCTTGCCGCTGGAACCGGTGATCGCTGCAACTGGCTGAGTGAACGCGGCGCGGTTCAGCGCGCCCAACTGACCGAGGGCCTGACGGGTGTCCTTGACCAGCAGTTGCGGCAGCGTGCTGTCGGCGACTTCGCGCTCGACCAGCGCAGCCACCGCGCCTTTGGCGGCGACGTCGTTCAAATAGTCATGACCGTCGAAACGCGGACCGGTCAGGGCGATAAACAGTTGCCCAGGCTGGATCGCACGGCTGTCGATGCTGACGCCGTTGAAACTGGCATCGGCAGCGATCAAGCGAGCATCGAGCGCGTTGGTCAGTTCGCTGAGTTTCAGCGCCTTAAGCATGGGCCACCTCCCAAGCGGTCAGGGCGTGATCAGCCTCGACCAGATCGGAGAAGGCATGGCGCTCGCCGTTGATTTCCTGATAGTCCTCGTGACCTTTACCGGCCAGAACAACCACGTCATCGGCGGACGCGCCGGCAATCAGTTGTGCAATCGCCTGGCCACGGCCGGCGACGAAGGTGACTTTATCCACAGCAGTGAATCCGGCGCGGATGTCTTCGAAAATCACCGCTGGATCTTCAGTACGCGGATTGTCGTCGGTGACCACGACCTGATCGGCCAGACGCTCGACCACTTCGGCCATCAACGGACGCTTGCCGCGATCACGATCGCCGCCGCAGCCGAACAGGCACAGCAATTGACCTTTGACGTGCGGGCGCAACGCGGTCAGGACTTTTTCCAGCGCATCCGGGGTGTGCGCGTAATCGACCACCACCAACGGCTGAGTGCCACCGCCAAGACGCTGCATGCGCCCGGCCGGGCCTTCGAGTTTCGGCAGTACCTTGAGAATTTCGTCGAGCGCGTAATCCAGACCGAGCAAGGCGCCGACTGCCGCCAGAACGTTGCTCAGGTTAAAGCGACCGAGCAGCGTGCTGCGCAGATGATGTTCACCCTGCGGCGTCACCAGTGTGGCGCGCACACCGTGGTCGTCGAACTGCGCTTCGCGACAATACAGATACGCGCTGCTGTCGAGCAGACTGTAAGTAATCAGGCGCGACTCACGTTTTTCAGCGGCCAGTTGCCGGCCGAAATCGTCGTCGAGGTTGACCACGCGGCACTTCAGATCATTCCAGGCGAACAGCTTGGCCTTGGCCTCGGCGTACGCCTCCATGGTGCCGTGATAATCCAGATGATCGCGGGACAGGTTGGTCATCACCGACACATCGAACGCCAGCGCGGTCACGCGGCCCTGATCCAGGCCATGAGACGAGACTTCCATGGCCACGGCTTTGGCGCCGGCCTTTTTCAGGTCGCCCAAAGTCGCTTGCACGGCGATCGGATTCGGCGTGGTGTGCAGACCGCTTTCCAGTGCGCCATAGAAGCCGGAACCGAGGGTGCCGACGATGCCGCAGTGCTGGCCGAGCAGATCCAGTGCCTGCGCGACCAATTGGGTCACGCTGGTCTTGCCGTTGGTGCCGGTTACGCCGATCAGGTTCAGGTGATGGCTCGGCTCGCCGTAAAAGCGCCCGGCGATGTCCGACAGCTGTGCCGCTAGACCTTTGACCGGAATCAGCGGCACGTCGGTGATCGGCAGCACGGTGGCGCCTTCCACCTCATAAGCTACAGCCGCCGCACCGCGTTGCAGTGCGTCGGCAATGTGCGCACGACCATCGAATTTGCCGCCAGGCACGGCGAGAAACAAATCGCCTGCGCGCACATTGCGGCTGTCCAGCGCCAATTCACGGATCAACAGATCGTGGCCGGCGTGGGGGAATATCTTGTTCAGACTTAATGACATCAGCCGCGCCCTCCATTGGCTTTCAGCGGAATGACCGGGGTGGCGTTGGCTTGTTGCGTCGTCGGCAGGTTGTCCGGGGTCACGTTCATCAGGCGCAAGGTGCCGGACATCACACGGCTGAACACTGGCGCGGAAACCAGACCACCGAAGTAACCGGCCTTGGACGGTTCATCGATCACCACAACAATCGCGTAACGCGGATCGCTCATCGGGCCGAAACCGGCGAACAACGAGCGGTAAGAGTTTTCTGCGTAGCCTTTGGTCCCGACCGAAGTCTTGCGCGCAGTACCCGACTTGCCGGCCACGTGATACGCCGGCACCTGCGCACGGAATACCCCGCGCGGCGCCTCGATCACTTGGGTGAGCATGCCTTGCATGGTTTTCGCCACGGCTTCCGGCAATACCTGAGTGGTCTGCGGCGGCTTGTCGGTTTTGATCAGGGTCAGCGGCGCGAGACGACCGTTGTTGGCCAGTGCCGAGAACGCGTGCACCAACTGAATCGCGGTCACGGAAATACCGTAGCCGTAAGACAGGGTCGCGGTTTCAGCCTTGCGCCACTCACGGTAGTTCGGCAGGTTGCCGACGCGCTCGCCCGGGAAGCCGAGGCCGGTGTCCTGGCCGAGGCCGACTTTCTGTGCCAAGCGGTAAATGGTTTCGCCGCCGATATCGAACGCGACCTTACTCATGCCGACGTTACTGGAATTGATCAGAATCCCGGTCATGTCCAGCACCGGGCCTTCGGTCCTTGAAACGTCCTTGATGGTGTACTTGCCAATCTGCAAGGTACCCGGGTACACCTCGACGGTGTCCGTCGGTTTCCAGCGACCGGACTCGATCGCGGCGCTCATCGAGATGGCTTTCATGGTCGAACCTGGTTCGAACACGTCGATCATTGCGCGGTTACGCATCATCGCCGGTTGCAGGTTGCGACGGTTGTTCGGGTTATAGGTCGGCTGGTTGACCATGGCGAGAATCTCGCCGGTCTTGACGTCCATGATCACCAGACTGCCGGCCTTGGCGCCGTTCTCGATGATCGCGTTGCGCAGCTCACGGTTGGCCAGGTATTGCAGACGCAGGTCAATGGACAACGCCAAGGGCTTGCCGGCCTTGGCGTTTTTGGTGACCTGGACATCCTTGATCAGCCGACCGCGCCGATCCTTGATGACCTGCCGCTTGCCGGGCACACCGGCGAGCCATTCGTCATAGGCGAGTTCGACACCTTCGCGACCGTGGTCATCGATGTCGGTAAAACCGACCATGTGCGCGGTGACTTCACCGGCCGGGTAGAACCGGCGGAATTCTTCGATGCCGTAGACGCCCGGCACTTTCAGGTCGAGCACAGCCTGGCCCTGCTCGGGAGTCAGCCCGCGCACCAGGTAAATGAATTCCTTGTTGGCCTGGGCTTCGAGGCGTTCGGTCAGGGCTTTCGGGTCCTGCCCCAGCGCGGCAGCGAGTGCCGGCCATTTCTCTTTCGCCGTCTGCATTTCCTTGGCGTTGGCCCACAGCGTGGTGACCGGAGTACTCACGGCCAAAGGCTCGCCGTTACGGTCAGTGATCAGACCACGGTGAGCAGGAATCGGAATGTGCCGCAGACTGCGCGCGTCACCCTGACCTTTGAGGAAGTCACGGTCAACCACTTGCAGGTCGATGATGCGCCAGCAGATCGCCGCGACCATCACGCCGAGCAGCCCGACCATCACGCGGAAACGCCATGGGAACAGTGCGCCTTCGAGTTTCATCATGGCGCCACCATCTTCACGTCAGCCGCGCCCGGAATGTGCATTTTCAGTTGTTCGGTGGCCAGCACTTCGATACGGCTGTGCGCGGTCCAGGTGCTTTGCTCGAGAATCAGCCGCCCCCACTCGGCCTGCGCTTTGTCGCGCACGCTGAGTTCGTTGTAGAGGGTGTTGAGCAACTGCCGGTTCCAGTGCGCGCTGTACGACACGGCGATGGCCGACACGAGCACGCCGATAAACAGCAGCAACATCAGAAAGCTGCCGCCGGGCAGTGGCTTGGCGAAAAGCTTGCTCACCGCAGCTTCTCCGCGACGCGCATGACGGCGCTACGGGAACGTGGGTTGGCTTTGAGTTCGGCGTCGGAGGCCGTCTGCGCTTTGCCATGGACTTTGATTTTCGGTTCGAACGCAACGTGGCGAACCGGCAGGTTGCGCGGCAGGTTGTCGGCTTCGCCTTTCACCAGCTTGCGCATGAACAGTTTGACGATGCGATCTTCCAGCGAATGGAAGCTGATCACCACCAGACGGCCGCCAATTTCCAGAGCATCCAGCGCCGCTTCGAGGCCGGCTTCCAGATCACCCAGTTCGTTGTTGACGTGAATGCGCAAACCCTGGAATGCACGGGTGGCCGGGTTCTTGCCCTTTTCCCACGCCGGGTTGGCAACTTTCAACACTTCGGCCAGATCGGCGGTGCGCTCGAACGGCTTGATGTCACGACGTTCGGCCACAGCACGGGCCATGCGCCCGGAGAAACGTTCTTCGCCGTATTCCTTGAACACCCGGGCGATTTCCTCAGCCGGCGCAGTGTTGACGAATTCGGCGGCGCTGATGCCACGGGACGGGTCCATGCGCATGTCCAGCGGGCCGTCGTTGAGGAAACTGAAGCCGCGCTCAGCGTCGTCGAGCTGCGGCGAAGACACGCCGAGGTCGAGCAGAATACCGCTGACCTTGCCGCTCAGACCTTGCTCGGCAACCACCGAACCGAGTTCGGCAAAGCTGCGCTGCACAACGACAAAGCGGCCGTCTTCGGCCGCTAGCGTTTGCCCGGTGGCAATCGCTTGTGGATCTTTGTCGAACCCGATGAGCCGACCGTCCGTGCCGAGCTGGCTGAGGATCAACCGGCTGTGTCCGCCGCGCCCGAACGTACCGTCCAGATAGCAGCCATCAGGACGTACGGCGAGAGCCTCGACGGCTTCGTCAAGCAGTACGGTGATGTGGTTAAAGCCGCTATCAATAGTCACAGGATCAAATCACGCAGTTCATCAGGCATCGCGCCCGGTTGTTGAATGGCAGCAAGGTCGGCGGCAGATACCGCGTTCCATGCATCCTCGTCCCACAATTGGAACTTGTTCAGTTGGCCCACCAGCATCGCGCGCTTATCGAGCTTGGCGTATTCGCGCAAACGCGGTGGAACCAGAAAACGGCCACTGCCATCGAGCTCGAGGTCGACGGCGTTGCCGATCAATAAACGCTGCAGGCGACGGTTCTCTTCGCGAAGCGAAGGGAGTGCGCGCAACTTGGTTTCAATAATTTCCCACTCGTCGAGCGGATAGACGCACAGACATGGATCAACGGCATCAATGGTGACGATCAATTGGCCGGAACTACGCGAATCGAGCTCGTCACGGTACCGGCTCGGCATAGCGAGACGGCCCTTTGCATCGAGACTGATAGCGTTAGCTCCGCGAAACACGTCTGCGTTTCTCCAATTTTTATCGTTTTGAGCTCAAAAAACCCACTTCATGCCACTTTCCGCCACTTGCGCACACTATAGGAATGCGCCCACCACACCGTCAAGGCGCGGATTAAAGGAAAACCCTTACAGAACGGAGATTTAGGAGCTTAAAAGGAGGAGTAACGACAATCTGGCGCGGAGTTTCGACCCATAACTTGATGCAGCACTGATAGCTGCGCTCGAAAGTTAAAGTAATTTGTTAAGAGTAAGATTTTTTCGGTATTACAAAAGCGCTTCTGCTGTTGATTGAAGCAAGGTGGGAAATGGCTATTACTGCGTTTGCCGCTGCCGAACTTTCAGACCAGGCCTGCTGATATTACACAGCCCTGTCGTCTTTGATTCAAGCAGGGAAAGAAAAAGGTGGAGAGTCGATCTGTAAGCCGGGTTCTGTCTTGAACAGTCATTCGTCTACGATGGCCATCACTGGACATCTTTAGCAACCTACCCGGTCCCAGCGCGGGCCACGCCTTGGGACCCTATTTGGTCTTGCTCCAAGTGGGGTTTACCTAGCCACGAACTGTTGCCAGACGTGCGGTGCGCTCTTACCGCACCTTTTCACCCTTACCGGCGCCGAAGCGCTTAGGCGGTTATTTTCTGTGGCACTTTCCGTAGGCTCACGCCTCCCAGGCATTACCTGGCACTTCGCCCTATGGAGCCCGGACTTTCCTCCCCCCCCTAATTTTCATAGAGGGCAGCGACTGTCCGATCGACTCTCCGCCGCGAAGGTTAACGGCAGAGCGCCTGAAGAACAAGCGCTAAAAGCCTCAAGACCGCTATGGGCGACGGCTTACACGCCTTTCTGTTTATCCAGCGCGACCTGATACAGCACGTTTTTGCGCTCACCGGTGATCTGCGCTGCCAGCGCGGCAGCACGCTTGAGCGGCATTTCTTCGAGCAACAGATCGAGGATGCGCATCGCTTCGCTGCTGACCGCGTCTTCGGACTCCGGCGGCGTCCAGCCTGCCACCAACACCACGCATTCGCCGCGCTGCTGATTACTGTCGGATTCAACGAATGCGCGCAATTCAGCCAGCGGCAAGCCCTTGAGTGTTTCGAACGTCTTGGTTATTTCACGGGCGAGCAATGCCTGACGCTCACCGCCAAACACTTCTTCCATATCCTGCAGGCATTCAAGGATGCGGTGCGGAGCCTCATAGAAAATCAACGTACGCGGCTCTTCTTTAACAGCTTCGAGACGCGCCTTGCGCCCGACCGATTTGGCCGGCAGGAAACCTTCGAAGATAAAACGATCGGACGGCAGCCCCGCCGCCGACAGCGCAGCAATCAATGCACAGGCGCCCGGCACCGGCACGACACTGATGCCGGCAGCACGGGCCTGACGCACCAGGTGATAACCCGGATCGGAAATCAGCGGCGTGCCGGCGTCGGAAATCAGCGCAACGTTGTCGCCCGCCAGCAAACGGGTGATAAAGCGACTACCTTCATCTCGTTCGTTGTGCTCGTGACAGGCAGCCAGCGGCGTGGCAATCCCGAAGTGCTGCATCAGACGCGCCGAATGACGCGTATCTTCGGCAGCGATCAAGGCCACTTCGCGGAGGATCTTCAGAGCCCGGGCGCTGATGTCGTCCAGGTTGCCGATGGGCGTCGCCACCACATAAAGCGAGCCAGCAGCGGAATTCAAAGGACCTGGAGCAGTCAAAGCGCACACCTCATGTTCGGTAAAAGCCGCCATTGTAGCGCGTCACGAGGCTTGCGATGCGCTCTGCCCGCCTGCGGTTTTGCGTGCAGTTGTGCGCCGCTGCAACATTTACTCCAGCTAAATTGTCCGTTTCACGCCACTAACATCGCGCCCCGGCCAGTGCTTGGGTACAATTCGACGCTAATTTGATCGAGTATCAGGAACACTTACATGATCGCTTGCCTGCGGCTGTTCACTGCCCTCTGCCTCGCTGCCTTGTTGGCGGCTTGCGCCAGCTCCCCTTCCTCCAGCCTTGGCGAACTTCCACGGACCCCGGATGCCAGCATCGAGCAACTGCTCGAACAGGCTACCCAGGCGAAAACCCCGGAAAAAGCCGCCCTGTTGCGCTTGAGCGCGGCGGACCTGGCCTATCGCCAAGGCAATGCCGGACAGTCCGCGCAGATCCTGCAACAAGTGCCGATGGAGCAACTGAAGCCAGGCCAGCAGATCTTCGCCAGCACACTGAACGCTGAGCTGGCGATGACCCGCAATCAGCCGAAAGCCGCGCTGACTGCCCTGAGTCATCCAAGCCTGCAACACTTGGGCGAAATGCCTGAAGAGCAGCAAGTGCGTACCGGCACCGTACATGCCCGCGCCCTTGAAGCCGATGGCCAGACACTGGCTGCCGCCCGCGAGCGCGTCTTCATCGCACCGATGTTGCAAGGCGAAGCCGCGAGCAAGAACCACGAAGCGATCTGGACCCTGATCGGCTCGCTGCCAACCGACCAATTGCAACCGAACACCAGCGACGACCTCGGCGGCTGGATGGGCTTGGCGCTGGCGGTGAAATCCGCTGGCACTCTGGAACAACAGCAAGCTGCGATCGATACCTGGCGTGCACAGAATCCAAAACACCCGGCCGCAATCAACCTGCCGCTGCCGCTGACCAAACTCAAGGAGCTGGCCAGCCAGCCGCTGAGCAAGATCGCCCTGCTGCTGCCGCAAGACGGCCCGCTGGCCGCTGTCGGCAAAGCTCTGCGTGAAGGCTTCATGGCTGCGCACTACCAGGCTCAACAGGCCGGACAAAAGCCGCCGGCCATCGAGTTCTACGACAGCTCGAAACTGACCTCGATGGACGAGTTCTACCGCAAGGCTCAGGCGGACGGTGTGCAACTGGTCGTTGGCCCACTGGAAAAACCACTGGTCAAACAACTGAGCACTCGTCCGCAACTGCCGATCACCACCCTTGCGCTGAACTACAGCGAAGGCGATCAAGGCCCGGCGCAGCTGTTCCAGTTTGGTCTGGCTGCCGAAGACGAAGCCCGCGAAGTTTCCCGCCGCGCTCGCGCTGACGGCCTGCATCGTGCCGCAATCATGGTGCCGAAAGGCGAATGGGGCGACCGCGTACTGCGCGCTTTCAGCCAGGACTGGCAGGCCAACGGCGGCAGCATCGTTGCCACCGAACGTGTCGATCAGCCAGTGCAACTGGCCCAGCAGATCGCCGACATGTTCCAGCTGCGCCAGAGCGAAGCCCGCGCCAAAAGCCTGCAGAATGCCGCCGGCACCAACGTCGCCGCCCAGCCTTCGCGTCGCCAGGACATTGAGTTCATCTTCCTTGCCGCCACGCCACAACAGGCGCAGCAGATCAAGCCGACCCTGAACTTCCAGTACGCCGGCGACGTTCCGGTTTACGCGACCTCGCACGTTTACAGCGCCAGTGGCGACGTGAACCAGTACAACGACATGAACGGCATTCGCTTCTGCGAAACCCCGTGGCTGCTGGACAACAGCGATCCACTGCGTCAGCAAGTGGTTGCGCAGTGGCCACAAGCCGCCGGCAGCCTCGGTCGCTTGTACGCAATGGGTGTCGATGCCTATCGCCTGGCGCCGCGCCTGGGCCAACTCAAAGCCCTGCCGGACAGCCGCATTGATGGTGAGTCGGGCAGCCTCGGCATGACCCAGACCCAACGTGTTGTGCGTCAGCTGCCTTGGGCGCAGTTCGTCAGCGGTCAGGTTCAACGCCTGCCGGACACCCCGCGCTGATGCCTGACAGGTCAAGCTCGCAAAGCGGCAAGGATGCCGAGCGCCAGGCGCTCGAACATCTGCAAAACCACGGATTGCAGTTGCTTGCACAGAACTGGTTATGCAAACGCGGCGAGCTTGATCTGGTCATGCTTGATGGCGATACAGTAGTATTCGTTGAAGTTCGCTACAGAAAAAACACCCAATGGGGTGGCGCGCTCGCTAGCATCGATGGGCGCAAGCAGCAGAAACTGATTTTCGCTGCGCAGTATTTTCTTCAGCGCGAGTCGCGTTGGGCCAATTCCCCCTGCCGCTTCGATGTGGTGGCAATCGACAGCCACCCGAATCAGCTGAACTGGTTGCAGAATGCGTTTGACTGCTGATCTGCCTCCGCCCCGGACATTTTCACCCGACAACTTTTGCTCTTTGCTTTGCGGGCTGCACATTCACGTGCCGAACAGCCGCGCCACTTAAGGTCACACAGATGGACATGCAATCCCGAATTCGCCAGCTTTTCCAGGCCAGTATCGACACCAAGCAACAGGCGATGGACGTACTTGCACCGCACATCGAGCAAGCCAGCCAGATCATGGTCAACGCCCTGCTCAACGAGGGCAAAATGCTTTCGTGCGGCAATGGCGGCTCGGCCGGCGATGCCCAGCACTTCTCTTCCGAGCTGCTCAACCGTTTTGAGCGCGAGCGCCCGAGCCTGCCGGCCATCGCCCTGACCACCGACACGTCGACGATCACCTCGATCGCCAACGACTACAGCTACAACGAAGTGTTCTCCAAACAGATCCGCGCACTCGGCCAACCGGGCGATGTCTTGCTGGCGATCTCGACCAGCGGCAACTCGGCGAACATTATTCAAGCGATCCAGGCCGCACATGATCGCGAAATGATTGTCGTAGCTTTGACCGGACGCGATGGCGGCGGCATGGCGTCGCTGCTGTTGCCCGAGGACGTCGAGATTCGCGTACCGGCCAATGTCACTGCACGTATTCAAGAAGTCCACTTGCTGGCGATCCATTGCCTTTGCGATCTGATCGACAGCCAACTGTTCGGGAGTGAAGAATGACCCCTAATCGCCTTGGCCTTCTGGCCTTGACCCTGTGCCTCGGCATCAGCGGCTGCACCTCGGTGGTGAACGCCAGCCGTGAAGCACCGATCGACGACGACCGTGGCACGCGCACCTTCGGCAGCAAGATCGACGATTCGCTGATCGAAACCAAAGTGGGTGTGAACGTGGCTAAGGCCGACCCGGCTCTGGACAACGATTCGCACATCGTCGTCACCAGCTTCAACGGCGTCGTGCTACTGGCCGGTCAAACGCCGCGCGCAGACTTGAAAGCGAAGGCTGAGCAGGCGGCAGCCGCCGTTCAACGGGTAAAAACCGTGCATAACGAACTGCAGGTCATACCGCCGTCCGGCTTCCTGGCGCGCCAGAATGACACCTGGCTGACCTCCAAGATCAAGACGCAGATGCTCACTGACGCCAGCATTCCCGGCTCGCGCATCAAGGTGGTGACCGAGAACGGTATCGTTTATTTGCTGGGCCTGCTGACCAAACAGGAAGCCACTCAGGCAACCAATCTGGTGCAGGGTGTTTCCGGCGTACAGAAGATCGTCAAACTCTTCGAATACATCGACTGATACACATCTCCGTGTAGGAGCTGCCGAAGGCTCGGGCCGCGATGGACGATCTTTTGATCGTGATCTTTTTAAAGCAAGATCAAAAGATCGCAGCCTTCGGCAGCTCCTACAGTTTTGAGATGTGTATGAAATTTTGAGATATGTATGCAGTTTTGAGATGTGTATGCATTTTTGAGACGCGCATGAAAAAGGCGATCCATCTGGATCGCCTTTTTTTATTTCACCACTTTCAGGCTTGGCCGGCCGCTTGGACGCGGTGGCTCACTGTCCGGTGGTGGCAAGTCGTCATCCGACTCGATGTCGTCTTCGTCACCCATTGGCGACTCGAGATCGAACACCATGCCCTGACCGTTCTCCCGGGCGTAGATCCCGAGAATAGCACTGATCGGCACGTACAAGCTGTGCGGAACACCACCGAAGCGACCTTCGAAGGTCACCACGTCGTTGTCCATGTGCAGATGACGCACGGCGCTCGGCGAGATGTTCAGGACAATCTGCCCGTCACTGGCGAAACCCTGTGGCACTTGCACCGCCGGGAATTCGGAATTGACCAGCATGTGCGGGGTGCAATCGTTATCAACAATCCACTCGTAGAGCGCGCGGACCAGATAAGGTCGACTGGAGTTCATAGCGGCTCCTTAAGCCTTAGCGCATATCGCGTTCGACACCAGACAGACTCGCCTGGAAAGCCTCACGCGCAAACGAGCGCTCCATATAATCAAGCAGCGGCTTGGCTGGCCGCGGCAGTTCAATACCCAGAATCGGCAAACGCCAGAGTATTGGCAATAGGCAGCAATCCACCAGACTTTGTTCCTCACTGAGGAAAAATGGCTTGTCGGCAAACAGCGGCGACACGCCCGTCAGGCTTTCACGCAATTCCTTGCGCGCCACGACTCGCGCGGCCTCTTTGCTTTTCGGATCCAGGATCAGATCCACCAGACCACACCAGTCACGCTGAATACGGTGAATCAGCAGACGGCTGTTGGCACGCGCCACCGGATAAACCGGCAGCAATGGCGGGTGCGGGTAACGCTCATCCAGATATTCCATCACCACGGTCGACTCCCACAACGCCAGGTCACGATCGACCAGCGTAGGCAGACTTCCGTAAGGGTTCACCTCAATCAGTTTAGGCGGCTGGCGACCAGCCTCCACATAAATGATTTCGGCGCTGACACCCTTCTCTGCAAGCACGATGCGCACTCGGTGGGAATAGTGGTCGGCGGGGTCGGAGTAACAGGCCAACCGATTGGTCACGCCCATGGCGATCCTCCTCGCTTGTTGAATTTGTCGGAACCGGAAAAACGCGCGCGCCCAGAGGGCGCCTCCCGCAGCACCTGGCGAACCAGACGCTACGTTATTGGAGGCGCCCTTGGGCGCGCGCGATTAACAGCAATGCTTGAAGCGTATCAGTGCACGTCTTTCCAGTATTCACGCTTGAGCAGGTAGGCGAACACAAAGAAGAACGCCAGGTACAGCAAGACATAAGTACCGATGCGCTGATGTTGCAGCTTAACCGGGTTAGCCGAGTAAGCCAGGAAGGTTACCAGATTCTTGACCTTCTCATCGAACTGCTCTGCATTCAGAGTACCGGTCTTCGGCACGATGGTCAGCTGATCACACGCTTCATGCGTCAAAGGCGTACCGGTCAGCGGATCGTATTGCTTCTTGCCGTCCTCGACGATCTGCACCTGCTTGCAGCCGACGACCTGACGACCTTGCAGGCCGACCAGTACGTTAGGCATGCCGACGTTCGGGAAGACCTTGTTGTTCACCCCCCAAGGACGTGCCGGATCTTCGTAGAACGAGTGCAGGTAACCGTAGAGCCAGTCGGTACCACGAACGCGAGCCACCAGGGTCAGGTCCGGTGGCGCCGCGCCGAACCAGGTCTTGGCGTCGGCCGGCTGCATGCCGATGTTCATGTGATCGCCGATCTTCGCGCCGGTGAACACCAGTTTTTCCAGCATCATTTCGTGCGGGATACCGAAGTCATCGGCAACCCGCTCGTAACGCTGGAACTTGGCACTGTGGCAACCCATGCAATAGTTGGCAAAGGTCCGCGCGCCATCCTGCAGGGCAGCCTTGTCGGAGACGTCGATGTCGACTTTTTCCAGTTCCGGACCACCATGCTCGGCAGCGAAAGACAGGACAGGCAAAGCAGCAAAAATCAGAGCAAAAAATAACTTTTTCATCAGCCAGTCACCCTTTCCGGAACCGGTTTGGTCTTCTCGAGCCTGGTGTAGAACGGCATCAGAATGAAGTAGGCGAAGTACAGGAAGGTGCAGACCTGCGATACCAGAGTGCGCTCCGGCGTCGGGGCCAGTACGCCCAGAATGCCGAGGATCACGAACGAAATGCAGAACACCAGCAGCCAGATTTTGCTCATCCAGCCTTTATAGCGCATCGACTTGACCGGACTGCGATCCAGCCATGGCAGCACGAACAGCACCGCAATCGCCGCGCCCATGGCGATGACGCCCATGAGTTTGTCGGGGATCGCCCGCAGGATTGCGTAGAACGGCGTGAAGTACCAGACCGGCGCAATATGCTCTGGCGTCTTGAACGGGTTGGCTTGCTCGAAGTTTGGTTTTTCGAGGAAGTAGCCGCCCATTTCCGGAAAGAAGAACACAATAAAGCAGAAGATAAACAGGAACACTACGACACCGACAATGTCTTTCACGGTGTAGTACGGGTGGAAGGCAATGCCGTCCAGCGGGATGCCGTTTTCGTCTTTGTGCTTCTTGATGTCGACGCCGTCAGGGTTGTTCGAACCGACTTCGTGCAGCGCCAGAATGTGCAGCACCACCAGGCCGAGAATGACGATCGGCAGAGCGACGACGTGCAAGGCGAAGAAGCGGTTGAGGGTAATGCCCGAGATCAGGTAGTCACCACGGATCCACTGAGTCAGGTCGTTACCGATGACCGGTATCGCACCGAACAGCGAGATGATCACCTGGGCACCCCAGTAGGACATCTGACCCCATGGCAGCAGGTAACCCATGAAGGCTTCCGCCATCAGCGCCAGGTAAATCAGCATGCCGAAGACCCAGACCAGCTCGCGCGGTTTCTGGTACGAACCGTAGAGCAAGCCACGGAACATGTGCAGATAAACCACGATGAAGAACGCCGAGGCGCCGGTCGAGTGCAACAAACGCAGGATCGAGCCGTACTCGACGTCGCGCATGATGTATTCGACGGAAGCGAATGCCTCCTCTGCCGACGGCGTGTAGCTCATCGTCAGCCAGACACCGGTGACGATCTGGTTGACCAGCACCAGCAACGCCAGGGAGCCGAAAAAGTAGAAGAAGTTGAAGTTTTTTGGCGCGTAATACTTGCTGAGATGGTCTTCCCACATTTTGGTCGCGGGAAAGCGCGCATCAACCCAATCCATGAACTTGCTCATCACGCTTTCTCCGTATCGACGCCAATGACAATCAGGTCATCGGTCTCATAGGAATGCGGGGGAACTGGCAGGTTCAAAGGCGCAGGTTGCGACTTGTAGACGCGGCCAGCCAGATCGTAGTGGGAACCGTGGCAAGGGCAGAAATAACCGCCTACCCAGTCTTTACCCAGATCCGCAGGTGCCACTTCGGGACGGAAGGTCGGTGAGCAACCCAGGTGTGTGCAGATCCCGATCAGCAGCAGAATTTCCGGCTTGATCGAACGCACTTCAGGATCGACATAGGTGGGTTGCGTGGAGTTTTTGGAATCCGGATCGGAGAGCTGGCCCTCGATCTTTTTCAGATTATCCAGGATTTCCTTGGTACGGCGGACAATGAACACCGGCTGGCCGCGCCACTCAGCAATCATCTGCTGTCCTGGCTCGATCTTGCCGACATTCACTTTCACCGGTGCACCGGCGGCTTTCGCCTTGGCACTGGGAAACCATGACCCCACGAACGGGACCGCAGCCCCCACCGCTCCTGCAGCACCCACCACGGATGTGGCTGCTACCAAGAAGCGACGCCGGCCTGCATTCACGCCGTCATTGCTCATTCAGTCCTCTCCCATCAGCTTTGTGGCCTGTTAAATCAGGCATCTACTAAATAAATCAATGTTACTTATAAAAATTTTGCCGAATGGTAATGAAAAGCCCCAATTCTGACAAGGGAATTACCCGGAGCTCTCACCCTCAAGCCTTGCAGTATAGGGGGTCTACGAATGTGGCAAGTTGTCACAGCGCAATTCTTTTGATAAATCGCAGGCATAAAAAAACGCCCGCTTCCGTGAGGAATCGGGCGTTCTTTTTGAACGTGGAAGCGGAATTAACGCTTCGAGTACTGCGGACGCTTACGCGCTTTACGCAGACCAACTTTCTTACGTTCAACTTCACGGGCGTCGCGAGTAACGAAGCCAGCTTTGCGCAGAGCGCCACGCAGGGTTTCGTCGTAGTCCATCAGAGCGCGAGTGATGCCGTGGCGGATTGCGCCAGCTTGACCACTTACACCACCGCCGATCACGGTGACGTAGATGTCGAACTTCTCGACAGTCTCAGTCAGCTCCAGCGGCTGGCGAACTACCATGCGGGCAGTTTCGCGGCCGAAGAAGTTTTCCAGCGAACGGTTGTTGATGGAGATGTTACCAGTACCCGGACGCAGGAAAACGCGTGCGGTTGCGGTCTTGCGACGGCCAGTGCCGTAATTTTGAGTCGCCGACATAATGTACTATTCCGTTAAAACTTCAGTTCTTGGGGCTGCTGAGCAGTATGTGGGTGTGCAGCGCCCGCATAGACTTTCAGCTTACGGTACATGTCGCGACCCAGTGGGTTTTTAGGCAGCATGCCTTTAACCGCGGTCTCGATCACGCGCTCAGGGGCTTTAGCGATCAGCTTTTCAAAGTTGATCGACTTGATGCCGCCCGGGAAACCGGAGTGGGAGTAGTACATTTTGTCAGTGGTTTTAGCACCGGTAACACGAATCTGCTCAGCGTTGATTACGACGATGTAGTCGCCGGTGTCAACGTGAGGAGTGTACTCAGGCTTGTGCTTGCCACGCAGACGGCTCGCGATTTCGGTGGCCAGACGACCCAGGGTCTGACCAGCAGCGTCGACGACAAACCAGTCGCGCTTTACTGTTTCTGGTTTAGCAGTAAAAGTTTTCATTCTTTATAGCCTCAGGGGCCGCCCTGTAAATTAGACGGCGGATCTTACTGAATAGTGCGTACTTTGACAAGTCAAAGGCAGCCGGATACAGACGCTTTCGGGGGCTCGGGTCGGCGCGTCCGTTCAACGGCAAGATTCTTCGGCGGCGGCGCATCACTTCCACTGCAGAAAGAGGTCGGCAATTATGCAGATTGCGAAAAATATTTCAACCTGCTTTTATGATTGTTTTGCCCAAGGAGCACCCGATGGACTATCGCCAGCTAGGCCGTACCGACCTGAACGTGAGTGCAATCTGCCTCGGCACCATGACCTGGGGCGAGCAAAACACTGAAGCTGAAGCCTTCGCCCAGATCGAACGGGCCAAGGAAGCCGGGATCAATTTCATCGACACCGCCGAGATGTACCCGGTGCCGCCAAAAGCCGAAACCTACGCCACTACCGAGCGCTACATCGGCAATTACTTCAAAAGCCGCGGCGACCGCGCCGACTGGATCCTCGCCAGCAAAATCGCCGGCCCCGGCAACACCATCGACTATATCCGCGACAAAAACCTGCGCCACAATCGCCAGCACATCACCGCTGCGGTGGATGCCAGCCTTGAGCGCCTGCAGACCGACTACATCGACCTGTATCAATTGCACTGGCCGGAGCGCAGCACCAACTTTTTCGGACAGCTGGGCTACAAGCACAAGATCGAAGCCAATCTCACTCCGCTGGAAGACACTCTTGAAGCGCTCGACGAGCAAGTGAAGGCCGGCAAGATTCGTCACATCGGCCTGTCCAACGAAACACCGTGGGGCACCATGCGTTTTCTCGCGCTGGCCGAAGCCCGTGGCTGGCCGCGTGCGGTGTCGATCCAGAACCCGTACAACCTGCTCAACCGCAGCTTTGAAGTCGGCCTGGCGGAAATCGCCATCCGCGAACAATGCGGCCTGCTCGCTTATTCGCCGCTGGCGTTTGGTTTCCTCTCAGGCAAGTACGAAGGTGGCGCGCGTCCGCCGAAAGGCCGCCTGAGCCTCTACAGCCGCTTCAGCCGCTATTTCAACGCGCAATCGGAAGCAGCGTGCAGCCGTTACGTCGCGCTGGCCCGTGAACACGGTCTGGATCCGGCGCAAATGGCGTTGGCGTTTGTGACCCAGCAACCGTTCGTCACCAGCAACATCATCGGGGCAACGACGCTTGAGCAACTGGACAGCAACATTGCCAGTTTCGATCTGCAGCTCTCGGATGAAGTGCTGGCAGGGATCGAGGCGATTCATAAGGATCATCCGAATCCTGCCCCGTAAGTAAAAAGATCGCAGCCTGCGGCAGCTCCTACACGGGTTGGGTGTGAACCCTGTAGGAGCTGCCGCAGGCTGCGATCCTTTCAGCCGTCAAAGCGACCGCGCAATGATCTCCTTCATGATTTCATTGGTGCCGGCATAAATCCGCTGCACCCGCGCATCCGCCCATGCCCGGGCCACCGGGTATTCCCACATGAAGCCGTAACCGCCATGCAACTGCACGCACTCGTCGAGGACCTTGCATTGCAGATCAGTGCCCCAGTATTTCGCCATCGCCGCCGTCGGCACATCCAGCTTGCCTTGCAGATGTAATTCGAGACATTTATCGACGAAGACCCTGCCGATCTGAATCTCGGTGGCCATCTCCGCCAGCTTGAAACGGGTGTTCTGGAAGTCAGCAATCGCTTTGCCGAACGCCTTGCGATCGCGGGTGTAATCCAGCGTCCACTGCAACGCTGCCTCGGCTGAAGCCAGACCACCAATGGCCACGGTCAGACGCTCCTGCGGCAACTCCTGCATCAGATAGGCAAACCCTGCTCCCGCCTGCCCCAGCAGGTTTTCCTTCGGCACACGCACGTCTTGGAAAAACAATTCCGAGGTGTCCTGCGCCTTCATGCCGACCTTCTCCAGGCGCTTGCCCTTCTCGAATCCCGGGCTATTCGCTTCAACTAGAAACAGGCTGGTGCCTTTGGCGCCGGCTTTCGGATCGGTTTTGGCGACGACGATCACCAGATCTGCCAAGAAGCCGTTGGTGATGAAGGTTTTCGAACCGTTGATCACGTACTCGTCACCGTCCAGCACAGCGGTGGTTTTCACGCCTTGCAGGTCGGAGCCCGCACCCGGCTCGGTCATGGCGATGGCTGTGACCATCTCGCCCGAGACCAGTTTCGGCAGGTATTTGTGCTTCAGTGCCTCGCTGCCGTAATGCAGGATGTACGGCGCAACAATGTCCGAATGCAGCGAGAAACCGATGCCGGTCAACCCCAGTCGACCGACCTCTTCGATCACCACGGCGCTGTACAGAAAGTCCGCCCCCAAACCGCCGTACTCTTCCGGCAGGTGCGAGCAAAGCATTCCCGCCTCCCCCGCCTTGTTCCAGAGCTTGCGGTCGATATGGCCTTGTTTCTCCCATTGAGCGTGGAACGGCACAGCCTCTTTTTCGAGGAAGGTTCGTACGCTGTCGCGGAACAATTCGTGCTCGGAGCTGAACAAGGTTCTGGGGATCATGCGGCACCTTTCTTTGTTGTTGGAGGGGGATGACCTTCAGAGACTAAGCGCCACCGGCGATACAGGACACTGGACACATCCGACAAAAAATAAGACGATCCAGCCGTCTGGTGACCACTTTCCCTTATAAAAACAAAACAAAAGTTGAATTATGTCCAAGCAAGTCTCCACGCCCTTGCGGCGCGTCAGCATCCTGGCGATTGACCGGGTTTTCGCATCTACTCTCATGCAGGCCAAGGATTTTTTCCATCTGGCCAGCCTGCGTTACGGCAAGCAACTGGGCCACGGCCTGACTCCGGCGTTTGAAACGCGCCTGGTCAGTCCCGACGGCAAACCAGTGAACAGCTTCAGTGACGTGGTCATGCCGGTCGACGGCGGCCTGGAAAACGCCGACGTCATTATCCTTCCGGCGTTCTGGGACGATTTCGATACGCTTTGCAGCCGTTATCCCCAGGTCTTGCCGTGGTTGCGCGAACAGCATGCGCGTGGCGCAGTGTTGTGCGGCGAAGCCACCGGGGTGTTCTGGCTGGCCGAAGCCGGCCTGCTCAACGGCAAGGAAGCGACCACCTACTGGCGGTTCTTCAATGCGTTCGCCGAGCGTTTTCCGCGGGTGTACCTGAATCAGGACAAACACCTGACCGACGCCGATAACCTCTACTGCGCCGGCGGCACCACTTCAGCCTGCGATCTCTATATCTATCTGATCGAACGCTTCTGCGGGGCAAACGTCGCGCAAGCCGTGGCCCGCGACATCCTCTACGAAGTGCAGCGCAGCTATTCGCCGGGACGCATCGGTTTCGGTGGGCAGAAGCTGCATCAGGATGTGATCATTCTGCAGATCCAGCACTGGCTCGAAGAGCACTTCGCCGACAAGTTCCGCTTCGAAGACGTCGCCCGCGAGCACGGCATGAGCATCCGCAATTTCATGCGGCGCTTCCAGACGGCCACCGGCGACAAACCGTTGCATTACCTGCAAAGGCTGCGGATCGAGACCGCGAAAGGCTTGCTGTCCGGCAGCCGCAAGAGCATCAAGACCATCAGTTATGAGGTCGGCTACGACGATGCAAGCTTCTTTGCGCGGCTATTCCGCCAGCACACCGAGCTGTCGCCGAACCAGTATCGACAGCAGTTCCAACAGGCTGCATAACCCTCCCCCCGATGAGCGTTCCCACGCTCTGCGTGGGAACGCTGCCAATGGACGCTCTGCGTCCGCCCCGGAATGTGACGCAGAGCGTCACGGTATGCATTCCCACGCGGAGCGTGGGAACGATCAGTGTGCGCGGGCCGGTGAATTCGAGATAAAAAAAGGGCCTGCAATTGCAGGCCCTGTTTATTTGGCGAAACTGTTTAAGGCTTGTGCGCCCGCGACAGGAATTCGTGCGATTGCATCTCCAGCAAGCGGCTCAGCGTGCGCTGGAACTCGAAGTTCAAACGGCCGCCGGTGTACAGATCCTTCAGCTCGACTTCCGCCGAAATGATCAGCTTGACGTTACGGTCGTAGAATTCGTCGACCATGTTGATGAAGCGACGGGCGATGTCGTCGGTGGTGACGCTCATCTGCTCGACGCCGCTGAGCAGCACGGCGTGGAAGATCTTGCCCAGCTCGATGTAATCGTTCTGGCTGCGCGGGCCGTCGCAGAGTTCGCGGAAATCGAACCAGGCCACATCGTCACAAGTACGCAGGGCACGGATCTCGCGGTTCTCGATCATCAGCACGTCATTCTCGACCGCTGCGGTGCACTCTGGCGTCAGCGCGCGGAAGCTCTTGCGCAGGCTTTCGTGGGACGCTTCGTCGAGCGGAAAGTGAAACAGCTCCGCTTGTTCGAGGTGACGCAGACGGTAGTCGACGCCGCTGTCAACGTTGACGATCTCGGTGTTCTGCTTGATCAGCGCAATCGCCGGCAGGAAGCGCGCGCGTTGCAGACCGTCCTTGTACAGACCGTCCGGGACGATGTTCGAGGTCGCGACCAGGGTCACGCCATTCTTGAACAATTCTTCCATCAACGTGCCGAGGATCATCGCGTCTGTGATGTCGGAAACGAAGAACTCATCGAAGCAGATTACCCGCGACTCATCGGCAAAACGTTTGGCGATGAGGGTCAGCGGGTTTTTCTCGCCACCGAGGGTTTTCATCTCTTCGTGCACACGCTTCATGAAGCGGTGGAAGTGGGTGCGGGTCTTTTCCTTGAACGGCAGCGCTTCGAAGAAGGTGTCGACCAGGTAAGTTTTTCCGCGACCCACGCCGCCCCAGAAATAAAGGCCCTTGACCGGCGTCTGATCTTTTTTGCCGAACAGCTTGCTCAGCAGACCCGGTTTGTTCTGATCGGCGGCGATCAGATCCTCGTACAAACGCTGTAGATGACGCACAGCAGTTTCCTGCGCGGCGTCATGGAAGAAGTCCGGGCGTTTCAGATCAGCTTGGTATCGTTCTAGGGGCGTCATAATTCGTTAGCAAGGCAACAAAAACGGGCCGTCACTGTAGCGACGGCCCGTGGGAATGGCAATCGGCCCTTGGTCGGACCGTGCCGCCGATTAGTCCTGAACCGGGGTCAGCGCGATGCGCAGCGCCTCGATGGCCGCGTCCCGCGCAACCGTGTCGGCGAACGCCGGGCTATCGCCAACGCAATCACCTTCCAGCCAGACGCTGAAGCTCAGGTCTTCGCTGCGCACGTCCAGCGGCTGGCCGGTTTGCAGCTGTTTGGTCACTTGGCCTGCGGTTTTGCCGTCGGCGAAATTGCGCGACAGCAGCAGTTGCTCGCCATCGGCCGCCAGCAGACGGAAACGGAAGCTACCGTCGTCTTCGCGGAAGCTGACGAAACGTGCGGCTTTCGCGGCTTTCTTCTTGGTCGTCGTTGCGACTTGTACCTGATTGACGAAAGAACGCAGGCCAACGGCTTCGCGCAGTTCGTTGAGAAACGGCGTCGCCACGGCACGGGCCTTTTTCGCACCGATCTGCAGGATGTCTTCAAGATCCGCCGGACGTTCGATCAACTGGTGATACTTGTCGCGCGCCTCGCCGAGATCGTTGTCGAGCAACTGGAACAGACGGTTCTTCGCCTCACCCCAACCCAGACCACCGAGCAGTTCGCTGCGGAACTCACCAGCCTGCGCCGGCGTGGCGAACGCCTGGAACAGGGTGAACAAATGCGAGTTGTCCGGATCTTTCGCTTCGCCTGGCGCTTTCGAATCAGTAACGATCCGCGAAATCGCGTCCTTCATCTCTTTGGCGCTGGAGAACAACGGGATGGTGTTGTCGTAGCTCTTCGACATCTTGCGACCGTCGAGGCCCGGCAACGTCGCCACGCTTTCTTCAATCAGCGCTTCGGGCATGGTGAAGAATTCTTTGCCCTGACCGAACAAGTGGTTGAAGCGCTGGCCGATATCACGCGCCATCTCGACATGCTGGATCTGGTCACGACCGACCGGCACCTTGTGCGCGTTGAACATCAGAATGTCCGCGGCCATCAGCACCGGGTAGCTGTAGAGGCCCATGGTGATGCCGGCGTCCGGGTCTTCACCGGTTTCGACGTTCTTGTCGACCGAGGCCTTATAGGCGTGCGCACGGTTGAGCAGGCCTTTGGCGGCAACGCAGGTCAGCAGCCAGGTCAGCTCGGGGATTTCCGGGATGTCGGACTGGCGGTAGAAGGTCACGCGGTCGACATCGAGGCCACCGGCCAGCCAGGTCGCGGCGATTTCCAGACGCGAGCGCTGGATGCGCAGCGGGTCATCGCATTTGATCAGGGCGTGGTAGTCGGCCAGAAAGTAGAACGAATCGGCATTGCTGTCGCGGCTGGCAAGGATTGCCGGGCGGATCGCGCCGGCGTAGTTGCCCAGGTGCGGCGTGCCGGTGGTGGTGATGCCGGTGAGGATACGGGTACGGTTCGTCATGGGTAATCGCTTGTCAGACTGCAATCAATTCGAGAGACGCGGCAGGATCAGATCCTTGAGATCGGTCAGCTTGCCATGAAAAAAGTGTCCGCATTCTGCCACTTTCAGCAGCTCATGGGGGCGCTGGAGTTTTTCCGACCAGTCGTAGACCAACTGCGGATCGATGACTTCGTCGGTTTCCGGCTGGATCACCGTGAGTTCGCCGTGTTGCGGCAGTTGATCCTGCTCGCCCAGACGCATGACCGCCGGCGCGACCATGAACAGGTGCTTGAGCTGCACGCCTTGCGCTTCAAGACGGCCGCCGAGACTTGCTGCAACAAATCCGCCGAAGGAGAAACCGAACAGGGTCATCGGCAGATCCGGGTGTTTTTCCCGCAGCCACTTGGCAGCCGCCTGAGCGTCATCGACTTCACCGGTGCCCATGTCATGCGAACCTTCGCTGGCGCCGACGCCACGATAGTTGAAACGCAAGGTAATCAGGCCGGCGTCGCGCGCGGTGCGCTGCAGGGTCGAGACAACCTTGTTGAGCATGGTGCCGCCCTGCACCGGGTTCGGGTGGCAGATCAGCGCGATGCCGCGCGGCTGCTCGTTGTCCAAGCTCTTGTTTTCGAGAAGCAGAGCTTCGATTTGGCCGACAGGGCCGGCAATCACTACAGGGGTTTCACGCATCAGCAAGGAAGGAACTCCGTGACCTCGAATCGGGTCGACTCGTCTAGCAAATTGTCTGTGCCAATCTATTGCGAGTGAATCGCGGTATACAGCGCAGGTTCGAGCCGTTAACGTAAAGCAAAGCCGTTTATAGAGGAAGGACTCGTGGAACACTCGCTCTTAGTTTGGTTGTTACCGACTCTTGCCCTGGTTGTGGGTGTCGCCATTGGATTCCTGATCGCGCGCGTTGCGCCGAACGCCGCACCGAGCCGCACGCAGCGTCAACTGGATGATATTCAGGAACGCTTCGACAGTTATCAGAACGAGGTGGTCACCCACTTCAACAGCACCGCGATGCTGGTCAAGAAACTGACCCAGAGCTATCAGGAAGTGCAGGACCATCTCGCCGAGGGTGCCAATCGTCTGGCCCTGGACGAGCAGACCCGCCAGCGCCTGATCGCCGCCCTGCATGCCGACGCGGCAGTGGCACCACGCGAACGCCTGACGCCACCGCGCGATCAGGAGCCGCCACGCGACTACGCACCGAAAACCCCGAACTCGCCGGGCATGCTCGATGAGCATTATGGTCTGAAGAAGTAATCAGCCTTCGCTGAAAACAAAAAGCCCCCGGACAGTGATGTGTCCGGGGGCTTTTTTGTGCCTGATAGTTTTGTGGTGCCGATTTGATCGCCATCGCGAGCAGGCTCACTCCTACATTTTGAAATGCATTCCCCTGTAGGAGTGAGCCTGCTCGCGATGAGGCCATAACCGGCCACACAAAAAAAATGCCCGATCACAGGATCGGGCATTTCTTCATTCAGGCAATCGCTTACGGATACTGCTGAACCGTACCCGGCTGCTGTTGCTGCTGACCACCATACTGCTGGCCCGGGATCGCCTTCAGGTTGACTTCAACCCGACGGTTCTGCGCCCGGCCATTGACGTCACCGTTGCTGGCAATCGGATTATCGGGACCGGCACCACGGGCCGTCAGGTTGGCACCGCCGACACCTTGCGAGGTCAGGTAGGTCGCCACGCTCTGCGCACGACGCTGGGACAGGTCCATGTTGTGCTGACGGCTGCCGGTGCTGTCGGTGTAGCCGACGATTTCGATCTGGTTCTGGTTGAACTCTTTCAGCGAGTTGGCCAGGTTGTTCAGCGGCTGGTAGAAGCTCGATGCAATGTTCGCCGAATCGGTGGCGAAGGTGATGTTGCCCGGCATGATCAGCTTGATCTGGTCGCCCTGACGCTGCACTTCAACTCCGGTGTTGGCCATGCTGGCGCGCAGCTTGGCTTCCTGTTTGTCAGCGTAGTAACCGTAACCGGCCGCTGAAGCACCCACCACAGCGGCGCCGATCAAGGCACCCTTGCCGCGATTGTTATGGTCGATGGCAGCACCGGCCAAAGCACCGGCCAGAGCACCGAGACCACCGTACTTGGCGGTTTTGCTCATGCCTTGAGAGCCACCGTCGGCCTGGCCCTGATTGTCATACGGGTTAGGCGAGGCGCAGCCGGACAGCAAGGCCACGGCAGTAGCGACAATAATCAAACGACGCTTGGTGAACATGGAGAGCTCCTGGTTTTTCGCATTCTGTGATGCAGCGGCCACTGGGTAAAATGGACCTGCGCGGGCGTTGGATCATGACAATGCACAAAAATTCCGCCGGGCACTCGTGACAAAATATTTACGCCCGCACAAACGGGTTTTCGCGCATTTCATCACCCAGTCGCGTATCCGGACCATGCCCGGTCACCACCGTTGCATCTTCGTCCAGGGTATACAACCGCTGCTTGATCGACCGCACGATGGTCGCCTGGTCGCCGCCCCACAAATCCGTGCGCCCTACGCCGCGACGAAACAGCGTGTCGCCGGCAATCAACAGCTTAGCCTCGGAAAACCAAAAGCTCATGGAACCGGGCGTATGACCCGGCGTATGCAGCGCCACGCCGCAGCCACAGGCGAGTTCCTCGTCATCGCTCAACCAGCGATCCGGCGATGGCACCGGGATGTAGGGCACGCCGAACATCTGGCACTGCATCTCAAGGTTGTCCCAGAGGAACTGATCTTCCTTGTGCAAGTGCAGGGTCGCACCGGTTTTCTCTTTCATCTGGCCGGAGGCGAGGAAGTGATCGAGATGGGCATGGGTGTGGATGATGCTGACGACTTTCAGGCCATGCGCATCGAGGCGCGCCATGATCAGGTCAGGATTGCCACCCGGATCGACGACGATCGCCTTTTTGGTGATCGGGTCACCGATGATGGTGCAGTTGCACTGGAGCGGGCCGACGGGAAAGGTTTCGCGGATGAGCTTAGTGGCCGGGACATTCATCGAGAGCTCCTGAATTTCGATTTCCGACAGGATACCAGCCTGCCGATCTTCAGTTTCATGCCGGCGCACCGATATAGGGCTGAGTCATTTTTCTGGCGCCACCGATAAAAAAATAGTGGCGTACTGATATCAATTGACGCTGCTCTTGGTACAAAATTGTTTATTGAAGTGGCCATATTCAGGAAGGCCGCCCCCACTCAGGATCTCGCAATGTCGTCACCAACAGGTTATGTGCTCACCAGGCCTTCGTTTCTTACCGGCAATGCCCAGGCAGACAGCCTGATCTTTGGCACACAGTGGCTGAGCCCGGACTTTGGTGGCAGCGATTTCTTCTCGACCCGACTGACCTACAGCTTTGTCACCCCCGGCCAGTCGTACTTCGCCAAGGGCTACAGTCCGGACAACGAATTTCTCAACAGCTATGCCCTGACCAGTGCACAACAAACCGCCGTGACCAGTGCACTCAATGCCTGGAGCGCCGTAGCGAACATCAAATTCACGCTGATCAGCGACATTAACGACAGCGCTGGCGACCTGCGTTTTGGCGGCTACGCCGGCATGGACCCGAAAACGGCCGCGTGGGCCTACTTTCCTGATGAAAAACCTCTGGCCGGCGACGTCTGGATCGGACCGGTGACGGATAACCCGAACCCTGTCCGAGGCACGTATGACTACATGACATTTGTCCATGAAATCGGTCATGCGCTGGGCCTGAAGCACCCGTTCGAAGCGAGCCCGACCAACAGCACCCTTATTTCGCCGTTGATCGACGATTCGCATTTCACCCTGATGAGCTACAACAACACGTACTCCTATCAGCCAACGACGCCGATGGTTCTGGACATCCTCGTGATCCAGCAGCTCTACGGTGCCAACATGCTCTGGCAGGCTGGCGACAACGTCTACAAATGGGCACCTGACCAATCGGTTTTCGAGACCATCTGGGACGCTGGCGGTAACGACACCATCGACGCAAGCAATCAACTGTCGGCAGTCACACTGAACCTCAATGAGGGGCAGTACAGCCAGATCGGCAAGGCTTTCGTCAACACCACCACTCAGGCGTCGGTCAATGACGGCCTAGCGATCGCGTTCGGTGCCAAGATTGAAAATGCCACCGGCTCTGCCTTCGATGATGTCCTGATCGGCAACGATCTGAACAACTGGCTCAACGGCATGGGCGGTGCGGACACCATGAGCGGTGGCGCCGGTAACGATACCTACGTCGTCGATAACGTTAACGATGTGATCATCGAGACGAACGCATCACTCACTGAATATGACACCGTCATTTCCGTTATCGACTACACACTCGGCGCCAATCTCGAATACCTGTCCCTGGCTGGCACGGCGAACATCAATGCCACCGGTAACGCCCTTGGCAATCGTCTGACCGGTAATGTCGGCAACAACATTCTCGACGGCGGCGCGGGTAACGACCTGCTCACCGGCGGACTCGGCAACGACACTTACATCGTCGACAGCACAGGCGACGTGGTTGTCGAAACTAGCACTTTGAGCACCGAGATCGACACGGTCAAGGCGTCGGTCAGCTACACGCTGAGCGCCAACGTGGAAAATCTGGTCCTCACCGGTACTGCCGACCTCAATGGCAACGGCAACGGCCTGAACAACGTCATCACCGGCAACATCGGCAACAACCTGCTCAACGGCGGCGCGGGTGCCGACACCCTGATCGGCGGCGCTGGCAATGACACCTACATCATCGACAACGCCGGCGACTCCGTTGTCGAACTGGCCAACGAAGGCCAGGATCTGGTCAAGGCCTCCGTCAGTTACGTCTTCAACGCCAACGTTGAAGACGGCGAACTGACCGGCACCGATGCCATCAACATGGTCGGCAACGACCTGAACAACGTGCTCACCGGCAACAGTGCCGCCAACGTTCTCAACGGCATGGCCGGTGCGGACACGATGATCGGCGGCGCCGGCAACGACTACTATTTCGTCGACAACGTCGGCGACCTGGTGGTCGAGACCAGCACGCTGGCCAGTGAGATCGACACCGTGCGTTCCACCATCAGCTACGCCCTGACGTCCAACGTCGAGTACCTGGTGCTGACCGGCAACGCCGACATCAACGCCACCGGCAACGCCTTGGGCAACCGCCTGACCGGTAACGACGGCAACAACATTCTCGACGGCGGCGCGGGTAACGACCTGCTCACCGGCGGCCTCGGCAACGACACTTACATCGTCGACAGCACCGGCGACGTGGTTGTCGAAACCAGCACCCTGAGCACTGAAATCGACACCGTCAAAGCGTCAGTCAACTACGCGCTGGGCGCCAACCTCGAGAATCTGGTTCTGACCGGCACTGCCGACCTCAACGGCAGCGGCAACGGCCTGAACAACGTCATCACCGGCAACATCGGCAATAACCTGCTCGACGGCGGCGTGGGTGCCGACACCTTAATCGGCGGCGCCGGCAATGACACTTATATCGTCGACAACGCCAGTGATACCGTCATTGAACAAGCAGACGAAGGCTACGACCGTGTCAATGCCTCGATCAGCTATACCCTCGGCGCCAATATCGAGGAAGGTCTGCTGACCGGGAACAATGCGATCAATCTGACTGGCAACAATCTGGACAATCGACTCACCGGCAACGCCGCGGCCAACACACTGCAAGGTGGCGCCGGCAACGACACTTTGGATGGCGGCGCGGGTGCCGACACCCTGATCGGCGGCGCTGGCAATGACACCTACATCATCGACAACGCCAACGACTCGGTTGTCGAACTGGCCAACGAAGGCCAGGATCTGGTCAAGGCCTCCGTCAGTTACGTCTTCAACGCCAACGTTGAAGACGGCGAACTGACCGGCACCGATGCCATCAACATGGTCGGCAACGACCTGAACAACGTGCTCACCGGCAACAGTGCCGCCAACGTTCTCAACGGCATGGCCGGTGCGGACACGATGATCGGCGGCGCCGGCAACGACTACTATTTCGTCGACAACGTCGGCGACCTGGTGGTCGAGACCAGCACGCTGGCCAGTGAGATCGACACCGTGCGTTCCACCATCAGCTACGCCCTGACGTCCAACGTCGAGTACCTGGTGCTGACCGGCAACGCCGACATCAACGCCACCGGCAACGCCTTGGGCAACCGCCTGACCGGTAACGACGGCAACAACATTCTCGACGGCGGCGCGGGTAACGACCTGCTCACCGGCGGCCTCGGCAACGACACTTACATCGTCGACAGCACCGGCGACGTGGTTGTCGAAACCAGCACCCTGAGCACTGAAATCGACACCGTCAAAGCGTCAGTCAACTACGCGCTGGGCGCCAACCTCGAGAATCTGGTTCTGACCGGCACTGCCGACCTCAACGGCAGCGGCAACGGCCTGAACAACGTCATCACCGGCAACATCGGCAATAACCTGCTCGACGGCGGCGTGGGTGCCGACACCTTGATCGGCGGCGCCGGCAATGACACTTATATCGTCGACAACGCCGGCGACTCCGTTGTCGAACTGGCCAATGAAGGTATTGATCTGGTCAAGGCCTCCGTCAGCTACTTCTTCACCGCCAACATTGAAAACGGCGAGCTGACCGGTACTGACGCTATCAATATGGTCGGCAACGACCTGAACAACGTGCTCACCGGCAACAGTGCCGCCAACGTCCTCAACGGCATGGAAGGCGCAGACACGATGATCGGCGGCGCCGGCAACGACTACTATTTCGTCGACAACGTCGGCGACCTGGTGGTCGAGACCAGCACGCTGGCCAGTGAGATCGACACCGTGCGTTCCACCATCAGCTACGCCCTGACGTCCAACGTCGAGTACCTGGTGCTGACCGGCAACGCCGACATCAACGCCACCGGCAACGCCTTGGGCAACCGCCTGACCGGTAACGACGGCAACAACATTCTCGACGGCGGCGCGGGTAACGACCTGCTCACCGGCGGTCTCGGCAACGACACTTACATCGTCGACAGCACCGGCGACGTGGTTGTCGAAACCAGCACCCTGAGCACTGAAATCGACACCGTCGTGTCGTCGGTCAACTACACGCTGGGCAACAATCTTGAGAACCTCACACTGACCGGTAGCGCCAGCCTCAACGGCAACGGCAACGCACTGGATAACTTGCTGATCGGCAATGCCGGTGCCAACGTGCTCAACGGCGGCGCTGGCGCTGACACCCTGATCGGTGGATTGGGCACCGATACACTCACGGGAGGCAGCGGTGCGGATCTGTTTGTGTTCAACGCATGGAACGAATCCGCAACCGGCAACGCACGCGACGTCATCACCGACTTCAACAGCCTGCAAGGAGACAAGATCGACCTGACGAAATTTGATGCCAACCTGCTGGATGCCGGTTTCAATGGCTTCTCTTTCATCGGTGCGGCTGATTTCACCGGCGCAGGGCAACTGCGCTTCGTTGACCACGTGCTCTCGGGCAACGTCAGCGGCAACGCCGGTGCGGACTTCGAGATCCAGTTGGTCGGGGTGAACAGTTTCAGCGCCAACGACCTGGTAGCCTGACGGTTATTGCAGTCATTGCGGCTTGCCATACAGGCCGTCATCCATAAAAAACGCCCCGACTGGATCGAGGCGTTTTTTTTGCTTTGGCATTTGTGGCCAGTTAACCCAGGACTCCCAGTTCCTTCGCCCTCGCCACGGCCTGTGTACGCCGCTCGACCCCCAACTTGCTGTTGATATGGCTGGCATGGGTTTTCACCGTATGCAGCGAAATGAACAGTTGCTCGCTGATCTCCTGGTTCGAGCAGCCTTGGGCGATCAGGCGTAGCACCGCAAGCTCCCGGCTGCTGAGTTGCTCCGCCGCTGCGGACTCTGCCGGGCGGCTGGCTGACGGCGGAAAATGCATCAGCAGTTGCTGGCTGACCACCGCCCCGGAGGTCTGCGCCAACTGCCCCCGCAACCAGTCCGCGGATTCTTTCATCAGCGTATCGAAGGGTTGCAGCACGCCCCCGGCAGCGGCTTCCAGCGCCTGACTCAGCGCTTTGCGCGCTTGCGGCTCACGATCTGCGGCCAGCAGCAATGCTACCTTCTGCGTCAACGCCATTACACTGAGCAACTGCCGGCCGGTTTGCTGGCCGTTTTCATGCAACGCGTTCAGTCGTCCTTCGGCGAGCATTGGTTGCCCTTGAATCATCTCCAGCAACGCTTGTTGCAATTCAACATGCAACGGCAGTTGTGGATGAAACTCCGGCGGCGCGGCGGCGCGTTCGCCTGTGTAGGTCTGGCCAAGGCGCGCCAGCCAGGCCTCGGCCAGATCGGTGCGGCCCTGCGCCAGCCACAGTTCACATTTGACCAGGGTGATCATCGCCAGATAGTAGATCGGCGGCACGTCCCAGATGTGCATCAGCCGTTCGGCTTCGGCCAGTTCGGCAAAGGCCTTGGCGAACTCGCCGTTGCTGCCATCCAGTCGAGCGATGACGCAATGGCCGATCAATACGCTGATATCGCGACAGGCCCGTGCCTCGGCGATCCCGGCCAACAAACGCACGCGCGCCGCCTGAGGCTGCAAGCGCATCGCCAACAAAAAACCTTCGTACAGCGTCAGCCGTGCACGCACCGCATACAAGCGTTGCGGCGACAGCCCGCGCAGGCGCTCCAGGCCCTGATGCACTTCATCCAGCGCGCGCAGAATTTCACCGCGCGACTGCAATACGCGCGCGCGGTCGTAATGGGCCAACGCTTCAAACAGCGGATTGCCGACCCGTTGCGCCAGTTCAAGGGATTCGCGGTTAAGACCACGGGCGCGCCATAGATCACCATCGGCAATCGCCAGATTGGACAGGGTCGACAGGCACATCAGCCGCTGGCCGTAGCGTTTGGCGGGCAGGCTTTCCAGAGCTTCGCTGCAATACCTGAGCGTCAGTTCACGGTGGCCGCGACCACGGGCAATGATCCCGCTCAACGCCAGCCATTGCGCCAGCATCGACTTTTGCGCAGTCGCCGAAGGCGCTGGCAGAAAGCGGCTCAAATGGCTGGACAACTCTTCGGCGGCATCGAGCTGGCAAGCCAGCCCCAGCGCCCAACTGTAGAGGACGATCAAACGCGGCGTGCTGATCAGCAGGCTGTCGGGCAAGTCCATTTTCCAGCGCAGCAGCATGCCGACGTTCTGTTCGGCCAGTAGTTGTTCTTCAGAAAGGTTTTGCACCAGATTCGCGGCCACATCAAGGTGGCCGGCACGCAACGCCTGCTCCACGGCCTCATCGAGCAGCCCCTGCGCATTGAACCAGCGACAGGCGCGCAGGTGCAGTGTCGCGGTCGGCACCATCGCCTGCGCGATCGGACGACTGCGCAGCAAATCAGAAAACAGATGGTGATAACGATACCAGTGCCCGTGCTCATCCAGCGGCACCAGAAACACCTGATGCGCCAGCAGGAAACGCAGGATCTCGGCGCTGTCATGGGCCTCGCGGACGGCGTCGCACAGTTCGCTGCAAAAGCGTTCCTGAGGCGCCGTTTCGTAGAGAAACGCCTGCACTTCGGGGGGCAGGCAATCGATGACTTCTTCGAGCAGGTAATCGCGGATCAGCCCTTCCCCGCCGTTCAACGCTTGCGGCAAGGCGGCGTCGCTACCAGCTTCAGCCACTGCCAGCAGCCAGAAACGTAGCCCGGCTACCCAGCCTTCGCTACGTTGGATCAGGCTTTCCAGCGCTTCGCCGCGCAGTGAGCTGCTGTGGCGATCGAGCAAGGTCAAAGCTTCGTCGTGGGTCAGCCGCAGATCCTGTTCGTGCAGTTCGAGCAGTTGCCGAGACAGGCGCAAGCGCGCCAGATGCCAGTCGGGGCGTTGGCGACTGGTGACCATGACCAGCAAGCCGTCCGGTAAATGATTGAGGAAGAATTGCAGGCAGCGATCGAGTACCGGGCCTTGCGCCAGATGATAATCGTCGAGCACCAACAGCAGCGGCGCCGCTGGATCAAGGTGCAGCGCCAGCTCATCGAGCAGACCGTCGAGCCATTCTTCAAACGCAAACGGCTGATGACGCTGACGCATTTTCAGCAGCCCCAATGCACGGCTGCCCAATTGCGGAAAGTAGTCCTGCAAACCTTCCAGCAAACGCTCGAGGAAGCGCCCGGGGTCACTGTCGCGCGGGCTCAGGCCGAGCCACAGACTTTGCCACTGCGCCGGCAGACTCTGGCAGAACTCCACCGCCAGCGAACTCTTGCCAAACCCGGCCGGGGCACTGACCAGCAATAGCCGTCCACCGAGCCCGGCTTGCAGGCGCTCGCACAGGCGCGGTCGCAGCACGTAGCCCTCGGGCAATGGCGGGCGAAAAAAACGCCCGTCGAGTGCCGCGACGGCAACGCTTGCAGGACCCGGAAGTGGGGACAGATCAGTCATGGCCGGCTCTTGTTTGAATGGCTATTGGCGGCATTGCAGATGTCCGCAGACTAGCCTTAAACGAAGAGGTAATGAAGGTTGCTGCTACAAATGGCTACAAAAAAGCTACACAGCGCCGACAAAATCCGCCATCACCGCTACATCGCGCCTTGTGCTGAATCCGTGTAGGAGCTGCCGCAGGCTGCGATCTTTTGACCTTGGTTTTTTACAATCAACAACAGGATCAAAAGATCGCAGCCTGCGGCAGCTCCTGCATGAGCGGTGCGGTGGGAAACGCGCAAAAAAACGCCCCGAACCAGTCGGGGCGTTTTTCACGAGGATGCGGCCTCGGGTTTACAGCGGTTTAGCGAACACCGTCCTGACGCAGAGCGGCTGGAGTGAAGTCGCTGGTGGTGGCGGTGAAACCGAAGTCATACGCCTGTTTCTCTTCGTTCTTCATGCCCAGCGCCAGATAACGGCCAGATTGCAGGTCGTAGAGGGTTTCCAGGGCGTACCACGGCACTTGCTTGTCGTAGTAGTCCTCGGCATGCGCCTCGGCCACACGCCACAGCTGACCACGACCGTCGTAGTGGTCGATCACCGCCGCTTGCCAGGTGTCTTCATCGATATAGAAGTCGCGCTTGGCGTAGATGTGGCGCTGACCTTCCTTCAGGGTTGCAACCACGTGCCAGACGCGACGCAGCTCGTAGCGCGCCAGGTCCTGGTTGATGTGGCCGGCCTTGATGATGTCGGTGTACTTCAGTTTCGGATCGTCGAGCTTGTAGCTGTCCGAAGCGATGTACATCTCTTTCTTGCCTTCGAGCTTCCAGTCGTAACGATCCGGGGCACCGTTGAACATGTCGAGGTTGTCGGAGGTACGCAGGCCATCCGCCGCAGTACCCGGGCCGTCATAGGACACTTGTGGCGCACGGCGCACACGACGCTGACCGGCGTTGTAGACCCACGCCGAACGCGGTTCCTTCACTTGGTCGAGGGTCTCGTGCACCAGCAGCACGCCACCGGCCAGACGTGCCGGCGCAGTCACTTTCTGCTTGAAGTAGAACAGGATGTTGCCTGGGTTTTTCGGGTCGTAGTCCTTCATCTTGTCGCGGAACACGAACTGATCCTGGAAGTACACCAGGCTGAACGAGCCGTTCGGTTGTGGCGTCGCCTGGGTCACCAGACGGGTCACGCTGCCGCCGCGATAGCGGGTGATATGGTTCCAGATGACTTCCACACCGCTTTTTGGAATCGGGAACGGCACAGCGGTTTCGAAGTTTTCCAGACCGTTGCCGCCGGACACCAGATTGGTGGTGGTGGCGTTTTTCTTGATGGCGGCGAACACGTCATCCGGCACGGTCGCGCCGCGATGGGACGGGTAAACCGGCATCTTGAAGGTGTCCGGATAACGCTTGAACATCGCGTACTGGCCCGGTGCAAGTTTGTCCTTGTACTTGTCGACGTCCTTGGCGGTGATGATGAACAGCGGTTTTTCACTGGCGTACGGGTCAGACAGGAAACCCTTGCTGTCGACGGTGCCGGCATTCTTCGGCAGCGGTTTCCACGCCGGAATCGAACCGTCGGCGTTACCAGCCATTTCAGCGCCCATCGGGGTCAGGCTCTTGCCCAACTTGTCGGCTTCAGCAGCAGGCACAGCGGCCATGACACCGGTCGCCAACAGCGACAGGCCCAGTACACCGGCGTGGAACAGACTCTTTGTTATTTTCATATGTGTGTTCGTCCTGAAATGCAGTGCTTAGAAGTTCACGCCGAAGCTGAGCGCAACGAAGTCGCGGTCATCCACGGTGGTGTACTTGCCGTCGAAGAAGTTGGTGTAAGCCAGGCTCGCGGTGTAGGTGTTCTGGTATTCAGCGTCGACACCGAGGCTGACCGCCTTGCGACCTTCCTCGAAGTTGCCGCCAGGGCCTGGCGAGTAACCGCTGACGTCGTGGGACCAGGCCACGTTCGGCTTGAGGTTCACGCCGGCGAAGACGTCGTTGTATTCCCAGATGGCGCGACCGCGGTAGCCCCACGACACTGATGTGGTGAAGCCGTCGTTGTCGCAATTGCGGCTGCGGTTGTTCTGCGGCGACCCAGGTCCTGCACCGTTGATGGTGCTGGCGTTGAGAATGTTGGCGCAGGTATCGATACCGCCAGTGGCTGGCAACTCACCCGGGCCAAACACCGGATCGCGGCCATAACGCATGTCGGAACGGCTTTCCAGCCCGCCGACATAAGTCGCGCCGACTTCGCCAACCAGGGTCAGACGGCTGGCGCCCATGACTTGATCGAAGAAGTGCGTGAACGTTGTCTGGATCTGGGTGATTTCCTTGCGCTCGTAACCATGCAGGTCCTGACCCGGCACACCGTTGAGTATCGAAGCGTTGGTCAGTGCACCGCCGAGCGGACGCACACCGGCGAACAGAATGTCGGTGGAGTTCAGTTGCACCGGCGCGTTCGGACGGTAGCTGATCTCACCGCTCCACGCCGTACCGGTAGGCAGGGTGGTGGAGAAGCTCAAGCCGTAGAGGCGGATGTCTTCAGGGTATTCAATGAAGTATTGCGAGTTACCCGCAACCAGCAGGGGGCCAAGTGCCGCAAAAGGCCCCGGCAGCGCGCGCGCCGTGTTGTAGACCGATTGCGGCGCACCGGTGGCGCTGAAGATCGGCGCGCGGCTGTGGTAGTTCATGAAGTAGGCACCG
Organism: Pseudomonas helmanticensis; assembly: GCF_900182985.1. Lineage (NCBI taxonomy): Bacteria > Pseudomonadati > Pseudomonadota > Gammaproteobacteria > Pseudomonadales > Pseudomonadaceae > Pseudomonas > Pseudomonas helmanticensis. The sequence continues at coordinate 1,370,336 of NZ_FXUY01000002.1, forward strand.
AACTCGGTGTCCAGCGGTTCGTACATGTACTTGAAGGACGCGCCCCACTGGCCGCTGTCACGGGCATCACGGTCGCCGCCACGGCGCACCAGAACACCTTCTTCGTTGACGTCGACACCGTTGGCAGCCAATGGCCCCAGAGCAACGGCCGGAATTTGCGAACGTTTGTTCAGCACACGCAGGTTGTCGTTGCAACCGTCGGCAACGATGTCCGGCTGCGAGAAGAACGTACCGCAGTTGTCGACAACCGTCTGGTCCCATTCCAGCTGATAGAACGCTTCGGCCGAGAGGTTTTCGGTCAGGCTCTGCGACACGTAGAACATGTTGACCGGAATCAGACCTTCCTTGATCTCGGCACCCGGACGGCGGAACGCGGAGACGTCGATCGGGTTGATCGAGTTGATGCCGCCGCCGATGAAAGTACTTTCACCCCAGCTCACCACCTGCTTGCCGAGACGCACGGAGCCCGGCTCATCGGCAACCGAATAGTTGTGATACACGAAGGCGTCGAGGATCTGCCCGCCGGACGATTTGGCGCCCTCTTTGCGACCCGAATCGCTGATGTCCTTGAACTCGCGGCTTTCATCTTTGAGTTCGAAGTCGTACCAGTATTTGCCACGCACGAACACGCCGGTGTCGCCGTATTTCAATTCAAGGTCGTGGATACCCTTGAAGATCTTCGAGAAGGTTTCGCCGCTCTTGAAGTTGGCGTGACCGTCGTCGGAAGTCTGCGAGAGGCCGTGACCACCATTGTTGACGCCGATGAGGTTCTTGTTCGGTTGCTGAGTAGACCAACTGGCACCGATCGACAGGGACGAGTCGAACTGGCCTTCGATTTCACCGACGTTGAAATTGACGCCGAATGCGGGCCCGGCGAGCGAAGAGGCAATGCTGACCGCCAGAGGCAGTTTCGCCCGGCGCCAGAACTGGTTTACTGAGGTCATCGACGCTACTCCATGTGCATTATTGTTATGGCAGTGAGTACTTTTAAAAACGCTGTGGAGGGACCGGGCGCCAGGGCTGCCCGAAATCACGCCAAAGTTGCTCGCCCCGTTTAGTGCGTGTGCTCCGTTCTTAAAAATCCTTGAGCGGACTATAGCCAGCAGGTAGTACTGCTTGATCCCTCTAAAGTGTGATTTGCAGCTGCCGGCCACTCTGGAACAGTCCTTTCGCCAGTCCGACACATGTCGGCACGGCAAGGATGGCTGAATTTTTCGATTTCACAAGGCAAGCGCTTGCTTGGTGGGTCTGGCGCGCCGTTTTCGGCGCGCCAGCAGACACTTAAAGTGTCGAGAGGAAGGTGCTGTTGTTGGCCTGCCATTCGGTGATGTCGAGGCGGATGCGCTTCTTGTCGAGTTTACCGACGCTGGTCTTGGGAATTTCAGTAACAAGGGCGATCTGGCTTGGAATTGCCCACTTGCTCAGGTGCCCCAATTCCACGAATGGCTTGAGGTGTTCCTTGAGCTCGCGCGCCCCGATCACGTGCCCTTCACGGATGACCAGCAAGGCAAACGGGCGCTCGCCCCACTGCGGATCGGCGATGCCGACCACTGCTACTTCGCGTACCGCGACGTGGCGGCTGATCAGGTCTTCGAGGTCCAGCGAGGAAATCCACTCGCCACCGGTCTTGATCACGTCCTTGATGCGGTCGCGAATATCGATCACGCCCATGCTGTCGAGCGTGGCAACGTCACCGGTGTGCAGCCAGCCGCCGGCCCAGAGCTCAGCGCCCTTCTGCGGTTCGTTGAAATAGCCTTCGGTGAGCCAGGGTGCGCGCAGCACCAGTTCGCCCTGGGTTTCGCCGTCGGCCGGAAGGAAGTTGCCCTCGGCGTCGACGATCGCCGCTTCCACCAGCGGCCCCGGCACACCGGCCTTGATCCGGTAGGTGGTGCGTTCGTCCTCGCTGCCGGCCATCAGTTCATCATTGAGATGCGCACAGGACACCAGCGGCCCGGTTTCCGACATGCCGTACGCCGCGGTGAGTTGAATGCCCTTCGCCTTGGCCGTTTCATACAGCGTGCGATTAAGCGCACTGCCGCCGATGACGATTTTCCAGCCGCCGAAATCGGTGCCCTGCGCGCCTTTGGCGTTGAGCAGCATTTGCAGGATGGTCGGTACGCAGTGGGAGAACGTGACCTTTTCCTTGCGCCACAACTCGACGAGATACTCTGGATCGTAGCGCCCCGGATAAACCTGCTTGAGCCCGAGCATGGTCGCCACGTACGGCAATCCCCAGGCGTGGACGTGGAACATCGGCGTGATCGGCATGTACACATCGTTGGTGCCGAGCAGCCGCACGCTGTCGATGGAGCCCATGATCGTCGCTACGCCCATGGTGTGCAGCACTAGTTGCCGATGGGTGAAATACACACCTTTCGGGTTGCCGGTGGTACCGGTGGTATAGAACGTGGTGGCGACCGAGTTTTCGTCGAAGTCCTGGAAGTCGTATTGCGGACTGGCGGCGGCCAGCAGTTGCTCATACTCGCCGACCAGATTCGGCAGGTCGGCAGTCTTCTCCGGCAGATCCGTCAGCAGCAGGGTTTTCTCGACAGTGGTCAGATGTGGCGCAATCGCTTGATACAGCCCGACGAACTCACTGTTGACCAGCACGAAGCGGTCCTCGGCGTGGTTCATGGTGTAGAGGATCTGCTCGGGTGACAGGCGCACGTTAATGGTGTGAATCACCGCGCCGATCATCGGAATGGCAAACATGCATTCCAGGTAACGATGGCTGTCCCAATCCATCACCGCCACCGTGTCACCGGCCTTCACTCCGGCAGCCGTCAGCACATTGGCCAGCCGCGCGACCCGCTCGATCAGGGTCGGGTAGCTGTAGCGCAACTGGTCACGGTAGACAATCTCGCGGGTTTTCTCGTAACGGGCGCCGGACATCAGCAGCCGCTTGATCAGCAATGGATACTGGTAGGCCCCATCGGCCGGGGGAATGACGCGAGTCTGCAACATATGAATCCCTTTTCTGGCTGCACGGTGTTGGCGTAAAGATTTGTACTGTAGAACCCTTATACGCCAGCCAAATCAGCCAAAGGAATGATTTGCAAAGCCGTACAAATGCTAGCTTTGCGCCAGCATTTGCAATCGCAGGACGAGCCTCAACTCCCTGAGCAAGTGCATCGCACTCGTGTAGGAGCTGCCGAAGGCTGCGATTTGTTGATCCTGTTTTTAAGGACCAGGATCAACAGATCGCAGCCTTCGGCAGCTCCTACTGGGAAGATCAGTGCATTTCGGTGAAGGCGATTTTCACGCCGAGAGCGATCAACACCGCGCCCATGGTGCGATCGAACCAGTGACCCATGCGAGCAAAACCGGCGCGGACACGTTGCTGGCTGAACAGCATCGCCACCAGGCAGAACCAGATAGCGGTCGCCACGGCGAGGTAAACGCCATAACCGGCCTGCACCGCCAGTGGCGTGTGCGGGTTGATCACTACGGTGAACAGCGACAGGAAAAACAGCGTGGCTTTCGGGTTCAAGCCATTGGTCACGAAACCCGACGTGAACGCGCCGCGCGCCGTACGTACACCCGCTTCCTTGTGCAGATCATCCGTCACGGTTTTCGCCGGTTGCGCGCGCAGGGCTTTGAAGCCGATGTACAGCAAGTAAGCGGCAGCCGCCCATTTCAGCGCGTTGAACAACACAATCGACTGCGACACGATCAGGCCGATGCCGAGCAGCGAATAACCGACATGCAGGAAAATCGCCGTGCCCACGCCCAGTGCCGTCCAGGTGCCAGCGCGGCGACCATGGGTCACGCTCTCGCGCACTACCACGGCAAAGTCCGGGCCGGGGCTGGCGACGGCCAGCAAGTGGATCAGTGCAACGGTCAAGAACTCGGTCCAGTACATGGGCGCTCCTTTCAATAGAGTCAAAACAATTGTGGCGAGGGGGCTTGCCCCCTCGCCACAGGGTTATCCGTTCGCATAAGACTTTCGTGCGTTGCGTAACGATTTGTTTCATCTGGTAGGCTCGGCAGATTACGCCCTACGCTCAAAGCCTAAAAGGTACAGTTGATGACGAACACGCGCCGCGCGGTATTCCTTGACCACCCTTCACTGGATCTTGGCGATCTGGATCTCAGTCCCTTGCGTGAATGTTTCAGCGATCTGCAACTGTTCGCCCAGACCTTGCCCGAGCAAGTGGCCGAGCGCCTGCAAGGCGCGACCGTGGCAATCTCCAACAAGATCCTGATCGACGCCGCCGCCATGGCTGCCAACCCTGCGCTGAAACTGATCCTGATCACCGCCACCGGCACCAACAACGTCGACCTCGCCGCCGCTCGCGCCCACGGCATCACCGTGTGCAATTGCCAGGGTTACGGCACACCGTCGGTGGCACAACATACGATCATGCTGCTGCTCAACCTCGCCACACGCCTGGCCGATTATCAGCAAGCCGTAGGCGAAGGTCGCTGGCAGCAGGCGAAACAGTTTTGTCTGCTCGACTACCCGATTGTCGAACTGGAAGGTAAAACCCTTGGTCTGCTCGGCCACGGTGAACTCGGTGGCGCCGTAGCGCGACTGGCCGAAGCGTTCGGCATGCGCGTGCTGCTCGGACAAATTCCGGGCCGCCCTGCCCGCCCGGATCGTCTGCCACTGAACGAACTGCTGCCGCAAATCGACGCGCTCACCCTGCACTGCCCGCTCAACGAACACACCCGCCACTTCATCGGCGCACGCGAACTGGCGTCGATGAAACCCGGCGCGTTCGTAGTCAACACCGCACGTGGCGGCCTCGTCGATGAGCAGGCGCTGGCCGATGCCTTGCGCAGCGGTCATCTCGGCGGCGCGGCCACCGACGTGTTGAGTGTCGAGCCACCGACTCAAGGCAATCCGCTGCTGGCCGCCGACATTCCACGCCTGATCGTCACGCCGCACAACGCTTGGGGCAGTGTTGAAGCGCGGCAGCGCATCGTCGGCCAATTGACCGAAAACGCCGAGGCGTTCTTCAGCGGTAAGGCGCTGCGGGTCGTCAGTTGATAGACTGCGGCACTTTTTTTTGAGGAGCAGTTATGGATCCGCGCAGTGAAGTACTGCTTCGTCAGCCCGAGTTGTTTCAAGGATCGTTGTTGCTCGCCGGTTTGCCCGCCGATGATTTGCTCGGGCGCTTGCCCAATGCGTTCGGCTGGTGCTGGCATGCCGGCGATCAAGCCGCGCTGGACGCCCGTTTCGAAGGCCGCAGCCACTTCGGCGTGAACGTCCCGGAACGCGAGTTTGATAGCGCCGTGGTGTTCCTGCCCAAGTCCAAGGACCTGACCGATTACATCCTCAATGCCGTGGCCTCGCGCCTGGCCGGTCGCGAGGTGTTTCTGGTCGGTGAAAAACGCAGCGGAATCGAAGGCGCCTCCAAGCAGCTCAATCCGTTCGGCAAGCCACGCAAGCTCGACAGCGCGCGTCACTGCCAACTCTGGCAAGTGACCGTGGCCAACGCCCCTGAAGCGAAATCGCTGGAAAGCCTGGCGCAGACCTATGAGTTGCCACTGGCGGAAGGCCCGCTGAAAGTCATCAGCCTGCCGGGCGTGTTCAGCCACGGTCGCCTCGATCGCGGCAGCGCTCTGCTTCTGGAGCATCTGGACAAACTGCCAAGCGGCCATCTTCTCGACTTCGGTTGCGGCGCTGGCGTGTTGGGGGCTGCGGTCAAACGTCGCTATCCGCACAATCAGGTGACGCTGCTCGATGTCGATGCATTCGCCGCCGCCAGCAGCCGTCTGACGCTGGCTGCCAACGGTCTGGAAGCTGAAGTGCTGACCGGGGATGGGATCGACGCTGCGCCGATGGGTTTGAACGCAATCCTGAGCAATCCACCGTTCCATGTCGGCGTGCACACCGATTATTTCGCGACCGAGAACTTGCTGCGAAAAGCAGCAAAACATCTGAAAAACGGCGGCGAACTGCGCTTGGTCGCCAACAGCTTCCTCAAGTATCAGCCGTTGATCGAAGAGCATCTCGGCGTCTGCTCAATCAAGGCCGAAGGCAATGGTTTCCGCATCTACCGGGCCAAGCGCGGCTGAAACTTCTTTTAAAAAAGAGGCTTGCTCAATCGGTTTTGCGAAGGCAGAATCCGCTCCGTCCTAGGGGAGTAGTCTCCCACGAGCGCCAAGCTCGTCCGGCATACGTCAACATACTTGATCCTCAGATCATGGCGTATGCGACCCAAGCGTCCGCAGCAGACGGATCGCAGGGTTTGACAAGACCTATGACACGCACACCTTACCCGGGGCGGGAAGGCTGTACGTGTCATAGCCGTGTCGACCCGCCCCTTAGGAAATCCTGATGCTGGACTCGTTACTCGTTCCCACCGCAATCGTTGCCTTGGCCGAAATTGGCGACAAGACGCAACTGCTCGCGCTGATTCTCGCCGCTCGCTTTCGCAAACCCTGGCCGATCATTGCCGGTATTGTCGCTGCGACCCTGGCCAACCACGCAGCAGCCGGTGCGGTAGGCGCCTGGTTCGGCAGCTTCTTCTCGAATGCAACGCTGCACTGGATCCTCGCCGCGAGCTTCACGGCCACGGCGCTGTGGACGCTGGTCCCGGACAAAATGGACGACGATGAAACCAGTACCGCACGCAAGTTCGGGCCTTTCCTGACCACGCTGATTGCGTTCTTCCTCGCCGAAATGGGCGACAAGACGCAGGTCGCGACAGTGATGCTCGCCGCGCAATACCCGGATCTGTGGCTGGTGATTCTCGGCACCACCGCCGGCATGTTGATTGCCAACGTGCCGGTGGTTCTGGCGGGTAATTTTGCCGCAGACAAACTGCCGCTGACCCTGATCCGTCGCCTCGCGGCTTCGGCGTTCATGATTCTGGCGATCGTTGCGGTGTACAAGGCAATGCAGAGCAGCGGGTGGGTTGGGTAACGCCCACTGCCGATACAAATTACCTATCAATAAAATGCGGTCGATAGCTGTCAGAATTGACAGCTATCGTCACCGTATTAACGGGCATACATTCATGAATTCTGATCTCACTGCACTTCACAAGGATCGTAATCATGACTACGCCCAAGCATTACTCCAAGTTAACCGCGTCCGGCATCATCATTCCCTACACGCCTTTCAGCCACTCTTGTGTGTACACGGCGACCGTGGATAAAACTGATCCGAAACGGGTGCATTTCCTGCTGACAGGGCGCACCGAGAACGGCCTGAAAGAACTGGAATATCTTGATGGAAGAGCCGATTTGCTCGTGCAAAACGTTGGCGGTTACAGCACTCGTGCCGCTCAATACGAGAGCGACTCATCCGACAGTTACTATTGGACGTTTCCTGCCGCAGGCACGCCGACCCACTTCACCATTTCAGACGGTGCGGGAAATCCGTTCAGGATCAACTTCACCAAAAAGGACGCTCGAGAATTCGAGTTTGAGTGCGAGTTCTTCCTCGTGTTCGGGAAAGATCATGACTACAACTCGCGCGGTAATTACATCTTCATCGATTATCTACTGCCCTCACCAGGCTCGGTGCTAAGAGACAACTTTGCCAATGCGCAGCCCGGCAAGTAAAACGGGTCAAGGCGCTCTCGCGGTGAGAGCGCCTTTTTTACTCAGGATTTCGGGGCCTGTTCGTACAGCGGCATGACTTTCGGGATCGCCGCCTGCAACGAGGCAATCCGGCTGGCCGAGGCTGGGTGAGTGCTCATGAACTCCGGCGGCGCACCTTCCGACGCCTTGCTCATCTTGTTCCACAAGGTGATCGCGGCGTTCGGGTTGTAGCCGGCGAGTGCGGCCAACTCCAGACCAATAAGATCCGCTTCGTTTTCGTTGGCGCGGCTGTTCGGCAGGGTCATGCCGTAGTTGGCCACGGTGTCGGCCAGCGCCAGACTGTCCTGACCCAGACCCAGCAATGCACCCGCGCCCTGCTTGGCCATTTCAATCCCGTAGGCCTTGGACATCGCTTCACGACCGTGCTCGCGCAGGGCGTGGGCGATTTCATGGCCCATGACCGCAGCGATTTCATCGTCGGTCAGTTTCAGACTGTCGATCAGCCCGGTGTAGAAAATGATCTTGCCGCCAGGCCCACAGTTGGCATTGAGCTCATCGCTCTTGATCAGATTGACTTCCCACTGCCATTGCGCCGCATCCGGACGGAAATTCGGCGCCTGGGCGATCAAGCGATTGGCAATTGCCTGAACCCGTTTGGCCTCAGGACTGGTCTTGTCCAGCACACCCTTGCTGGAGGCTTCACCGACAGTCTTCTGATACGACTGGGCATACATCTGGTCGACCTCTTGCGAGGACAGCATGCTGAACATGTACTGCTTGCGCTCCACACCCACGGCACCGCCGCTGGTGGTGTTGACCGACTGACAACCGGCCAGCAACAGCGCTGCGCTCAGTGCACTTACAACCAATGTCTTGTTCATTCAAAAGCTCCCTGAAAACCTGCGCGTATCCTAGGCGGGTAATTGTATCGACGCCAGATACAACGGACGTGCTGCAACGACTTTCAGACGTTTCCCACCAGAGCTGTCGTAAAAAATTCACAGCGACTGCCAAGTCCCGTGCTACTGCGTCGCGCACAGATCCATTTGCGACATCGGCTTGTAATTGCACCGGCTTGCACTCATGGCCCAATGCCGCCTGCCGATACATCACCGCAGACGTCCTCTTGCGTGCGGAGCTCCCATGAAGTTCAAGTCGATCCAGTTTTCCGTTGCCGCCCTCGCCGGCGCCATCGTCCTTAGCGTGGTGGCCGCGCTGGTGCTGTACGCGCTGTTTTCCGGTGCGCGCACGCAAGAGATGGTGCAGCAGCGCACCCAGGCGCAATTCGAGCAAGTCATCGAGCAGCGCCTGACTTCGCTGGCACAAACCCAGGTCAGCCAGATCCAGCGCGAACTCGAAGCGCCGCTGTTGATTGCCGGCGGGCTGGTACGGGTCAACGCCCTGCTCGGCACGCCGGGCGCCGATGGCCAGCCGCGCCTGAGCGTCAGCCGCGAGCAGTTGATCAGCCTGATCAAAGAGAACGTCGAAAAGAACCCGAAGATTCTCGGCACCTACATCGGCTGGGAAAAAAACGCGCTGGACCACAATGACGCGGCTTACGTCGGCACCAGCGTGGTTGGCATCGATGCCGCCAACGGGCGCTTTCTGCCGTGGTGGTTCCGCAATGACGACGGCACCCTCGGCCTGGACAAACTGGTCGACGTCGACGACCAGAAAACCCTGTCCACCGGCGTGCGCGCCAGCGAGTACTACCTGTGTTCGAAAGAGAGTAAAAAATCCTGCGTGATCGATCCGGCGCCCTACAAGGTCGGCGACAAGATCGTCATGCTCGCCTCCTTTATTGAACCGATCATGCTCAATGGCACGTTCCAAGGCATCGTCGGCGCCGACCTGTCGGTAAACTTCATTCAGGAAATGCTCCTCGCAGCCAACCAGAAACTCTACAGCGGCGCCGGGCAAATGGCCCTGATCGGCGGCAATGGCCGGATCGTTGCCTACACCAAGGACCCGAGCAAATTCGGCGAGAAAGTCAGCGACATCCTCGATGCCGAACAGACGGCCAACATGGCCAATCTCAAACGCGGCGAAGTCACCTATTCCGTCAACAAGGACAAAGGCCGCATCGAACTGTACCTGCCATTCGGCATCGGCCAGACCGACGCGCGCTGGACGCTGATGCTGCAACTGCCGCTCAACGCGGTGATGGCGGACCTGCAAAAACTGCAGGGTGATCTCGATGCCCAACGCAAGTCCGACACCTTCGGCATGGCCATGGTCGGTCTGCTCATCGCCGGCATTGGTTTGCTGGTGATCTGGCTGGTCGGCCACGGCATTGCCCGGCCGCTGAAGCAGATGGTCGCGATGCTCAATGACATCGCTCAAGGTGAGGGTGATCTGACCCGCCGCCTGAGCAGTGATCGCAGCGATGAACTGGGCTCGATCGCCAAGGGCTTCAACACCTTTCTCGCCAAGTTGCAGGCGATGATCACGCAAGTGGTGACGTCAGTGCAGAGCGTCAGCGATTCTTCGGAACACACCGCCGACATCGCCATTCGCACCAACATCGGCATCCAGAAACAAATGGCCGAGATCGATCAGGTTGCAACAGCGGTGCAGGAAATGACCGCCACCGCCCAGGACGTTGCGCGCAATGCGACGCAGGCGGCGCAAGCGGCCAGCCATGCCGATCAGGCGGCCAGTCAGGGCATGCAGATCGTCCGCGATACATCGAACTCGATCGGCGTACTCGCGCTGGAAATCGGCAAGGCTGTAGGTGTGGTGCAGACGCTGGCCAAGGACAGCGAGAACATCAACGCGATCCTCACGGCGATACGCGGGATTGCCGAGCAGACCAACCTGCTGGCGCTGAACGCGGCGATTGAAGCGGCCCGCGCGGGCGAGCAGGGTCGTGGTTTTGCCGTGGTGGCGGACGAGGTGCGCAATCTGGCGCAGAAGACCCAGAAGGCTACCGAAGAAATCCAGACCATGATCCAGCAACTGCAACAGGGCACTCGCGACGTGGTGCGGGTCATGGAAGACAGTCAGAACCGTACCGACGAAAGCGTGCAGCACGCGGCGAAAGCGGCCGAGGCGCTGGAGACGATTACCCAGGCGGTGTCGGTGATCAACGACATGAACACGCAGATTGCCAGTGCGGCGGAGGAACAGAGTGCGGTGGCCGATGACATTAACCGCAACGTGATCAACATTGGTCAGGTGGCGAACGAAGTGGCGGGCGGTGCGGATGAGTCGAGCTCGGCGAGTGCCGATTTGACCAAGTTGGCGGAGCAGCAGCGGCGGTTGATCAATCAGTTCAAGGTTTAAGGTCAAGACACCCTCACCCTAACCCTCTCCCAGAGGGAGAGGGGACTGACCGAGTTGTCTCCCGTCATACATCGACCTGAAAGAAACCAGTCGATTATGGATTCAAAGCAGAGCGTTCAAGTCGGTGTATTACTTCAATATCCCCCAATCAGTCCCCTCTCCCTACGGGCGGTCCGACGTTTCGGGAGGGCTAGGGTGAGGGGCTTTTGATCTAAATGCTTTAGCCCGGGGTCAGGCACTCGGGGCCATTGAGCTTGGGATCATTGATCAGGTTCGCCAGCACTCGCTCGCGTAATGCGACCGGTTCGCTGGCGAGCAAGCCTTGCAGCACATGCAACGGTGTCTCCGGATCAAGCCATGCCGCCTGCCCTGCCTCATCAAGAATCAACGGCCGGCGCTGACTCGATGCCGCCTGCGTGATCACCGCCGTACTCAACCAGACCTGCTCCTGCACCGGGTAAGCCTCCCAGATCGCCGCGAAGAACAGCGATGAGCCCTCGCCCGGCGTCAGCCAGAACGGGCGCTTGCGCTGGGTTCCGCGCCATTCGTAAAAACCATTCGCCGGTAGCAGGCAGCGACGCTGACGCAGCGCCTCACGGAACATCGGCTGCTCGGCCACGGTTTCCGCGCGGGCATGCGTCGGAGTCTTCGACAGATCGGTCAGCCACGGCGGCGTCAGCCCCCAACGGGCGCGGGCCAGCGTGCGTGCACCGGCTTCACCGGCACGCAGCATCAACACCGAATCATTGGGGGAAATGTTCCACTGCGCCTGCTGATCGGCGGGAAAACCTGGCAGGGCCGCGAAATCGCGGTTCCAGCGAAACAGGGCATAACGTCCACACATGGGGCAACACGACTCTGAAGTAAAACGAAGCTCAGCCTAACAGACCAGCGTCCCCGGAAAGCTCTCCGGTTCATCGCCGGGCAGCGGCAGCGCGGCATTGTACGCGGTGATCAACTCGCGGGCGTACTCGGCCTGGTCATTCTCGACCGACAAGCCCAACAGGCCGAAGATCGGCAGCTCACCGGTACCGCCAAGCAAATCGCGGCCCACCAGGTGCGCCTCGATACCTTCGCTGGCGAGCATGCCCTTGAGCATTTCGCCTTCCATCAGGTTTTCCGGATCGTAGATTCGCTGCATGGGCGCGCCTCACTCGTTTTCGCTGAAGACTTCCAGAAACCAATCCTCGCCATGGACCTGCAATACAAACGTGACCGGCCGACAACACACCTGACAATCTTCGATATAGGTCTGATCGCCACCGGACAGGTCCACTGACGTCTCGACCATTTCCCCACAATAAGGACATTCGTATTCAGCGGCTTCCAGCATCGCGGTCTCCCAAGTGACTTGTGCGTATAATCGCCGGTCTATTTGCAGGGCTATTTTTGTCTGGCTACCTTTTTCAGACCGTGCCCCGTTGGTTTTCGATCAAAACCTTTACTTACCCTAGCCGTTTCCAACAAGAGAGCATGATGGGCGAATTCGATGCCATCCGACCTTACGACGACAGCGAAGTACCTGTGGTACTGGCAAGACTGCTCGCCGACAAGGCGTTTCTAGATATCCTCACCCACTTCCGCTTCCCGCGTTTTGCCGGTGCCTTCGGCTGGATGCTCAAACCACTTATAGCCCATCGGCTGCGTCGTGAGTTCGCCGACGTGACCTCGGTGGCGACGTTGCAGGACAAGGTCGAGTCCTACGTCGACCACACCATCGAGCGCGCCACCGACGGCGTGACCTACACCGGTGTCGAGCAATTCAAGTCGGGCAGCGCCTATCTGTTCATCGCCAACCACCGCGACATCGTCATGGACCCGGCCTTCGTCAACTACGCCGTGTACCACGCGGGCCTGCCGACGCCGCGCATCGCGATCGGCGACAACCTGCTGCAAAAGCCGTTTGTCAGCGATCTGATGCGCTTGAACAAGAGTTTCATCGTTCACCGCTCGATCACCGGCCGCCGCGAAAAAATGGCCGCGTATCAGCTGCTGTCGGCGTACATCAACCACTCGATCCGCAATGATTGCGCGTCGATCTGGATCGCTCAGGCCGAAGGCCGCGCGAAGGATGGCGATGACCGCACCGAGTCGGCGATCCTCAAGATGTTCCACATGAGCCGCAAGGACGAGCCGTTCGGCGAAGTCATTCGTTCGCTGAACGTCACCCCGGTGTCGATCAGCTACGAATACGACCCGTGCGACCAGGCCAAGGCCCGCGAGCTGTACATCCGCGCCACCACCGGCACTTACGCGAAAGCGCCGGGCGAGGATGACGTGAGCATTGCCAAGGGCATCACCGGCTACAAGGGCCGCGTGCACGTCAACTTCGCCGCGCCGATCAGCGAGCTGTTCGAGGACACCAAGCAATTGGCGGTCGAGATGGACAAGCAGATTCTGGGCGGTTACCGGTTATTCCCGGTGCATTACCTGGCGTACGCACAGTGGGCCGATGCGGATGCGCAATTGAATGTGCCGAAAGCTGCCGAGGTGTTTGCGGCGGATGAGCTGGCCAAGGCGCAGGAAGAGTGGCAGAGTCGGCTGGACGCGTGCCCGGTAGAGCATCGTCCGTATCTGGTCCTGCAATATGCGACGCCGGTGCGTAATCAGTACCGGGTGAAGGCTGGGTTGCCGCTGTAAAACAACGGCAAGATCAAAAGATCGCAGCCTGCGGCAGCTCCTACAGGGGATTCATGTAGGAGCTGCCGCAGGCTGCGATCTTTTGCTTTTAGTACCGCGTGCTGATCCACGAGACGATCAGGGCCAGAGCCAGGCAGGCAAACCCGAAACGATAGAAAAACCGGTTCATGCGCAACGTCGCCCAATCGAGGATCGGCTCGGCATTCGGTTGCGCTTGGCGCTGTGCGGCGATACTGGCCATCGCCCGCTGTTCACGGCGGCGGGTTGCATGCAGCAGCCAACTGCCGGGAAACGCCAACAGCAGCGCCAGCAGGTTGATCAATTTGGCGGGATGGGCGGTAAACAGCGTCATCAAGTGCAGCGACATCACAGACCTCTATCTAAACCGGTGTGGCAGGCGCCAGACCGACGACCGCGGCGCGGATTCTACCGAAACCTGACTGCCCTGCCCCAGCCTTTGCGACAAATTACCTGACATTCGACCGATGGCTGCCCTGTGTCACGGCTTCGTCATGTGGATGCAGCACCATGCGCGCCTCGAAACGCACATGGAACGCGACATGCTTCACGCTGAAAACCAGGATCGCCTGTACCTCATCACCCCTTACGACGAGCAACAAAGCCTCGTCGGCAGCCTTGCCTTCAATGTTCAGGATCGCCACTGGCTGGTGTATTGCGCCCTCGGCGGGCATCAGCATGCGGATTTGCCCGAGACGGATTTGCTGACGGGCGTTAGCGTGCTTGACTTTTACTCTCAGGCGGCCTGAATAAGCAAAAACACCCTCACCCTAGCCCTCTCCCAGAGGGAGAGGGGACTGACCGAGGTGTTTGGTCGAAGTACATCGACCTGAAAGTCCGAGGTGAATGTAGATTTCAAGAACAACACAAATCGGCTCCCTTCCCCCTCTACCCCCTGGGGGAGAGGGTTGGGGTGAGGGGGATCGATCTCCCGTACAACACAAATCCCAACCCTGACACCCACAAAAAAGCCCGGAACCATCACTGATCCCGGGCTTTTTCACATCCGCCGACAGCTTACTCAGCCAGAACCTGACCCACAGTCGGATCCTTGAACAGACGCGTCAACGCATCACTCAACACGTCGCTCACAAGCTTGGTATTGGTTTCCTGGTTCGGCGCCATGCCGAAACGCTGGTCCAGCGACGCGCCATAACGGCCGCTATAACGGCGGTTGGCGTTCTGCACGTCGGAGCGGAAGGTCGCGCCGATGGTCGCTTCGGTGACGTACATGCCTTCTTTCGGCGACTGGTACTTCAGTTCGGCGAGGGTCACGGTCAGTTGCGGAGCGTTTGGCGCGTTGTTGGTCGGGGTGAAACCGAGCAGACGCACGGCGGCTTCAGCCTGCGCCTGCAACTTCGGCAGGATCTGCTCGCGCTGCACGGTGATGGCGCTGGTTTCCGGGTACAGACCGCCACGGGTGCCGAGGGTTGGCGACGGACGACCGTCGACCACACGCACCACCACCGGCTGGCCACGACCGACCGGCGCCAGTTGGGTGGTCAGCTTCGGCTCCGGACTCAGTTGTTGCGGGCTGTGGGCGCAGCCGGCCAGGGTCAAACCGGCCACAGTGATCAAACCGAACAACAGGCGTTGCAACATGCTCTTCTCTCCAGAATCAGGCACAAACAGGCCGGCAGTATAGCGGTGGGCCACTGCGGGTCACCAGCGTCACGCGGTGAATACTGCAATGTCTGACCCAGCCGCGTCAGGCCGGTTCCTGTCATGCATCCGTCACCCCACGGACATGTTCACGTCACGGCCTGCTGGCAACCTGCAAATCAGTCCTCCAACAAGGTACTCGCCATGCGTTATCTGATCTCGTTGTTTGCGCCACGCCCGCTGCATCGCAGCTTTGCCCTGCTCGACCGTAACGGCCATTGCCAGGCATTCAAGCAGTGCAGCCTGCAGCCAATGGGCGACGGCTGGGTGGAAATCGAAGAAATCCGCCTCAACTGGTTGCACCAGCCACTGCCCGCCAGCGCCCGCGTCATA
The DNA here is from genome assembly GCF_900182985.1 of Pseudomonas helmanticensis. Taxonomy (NCBI): domain Bacteria; kingdom Pseudomonadati; phylum Pseudomonadota; class Gammaproteobacteria; order Pseudomonadales; family Pseudomonadaceae; genus Pseudomonas; species Pseudomonas helmanticensis. The sequence goes on from NZ_FXUY01000002.1 coordinate 1,385,771, forward strand.
GCGTCGCAGCCCCGCGCACGGGTGCAGGCGATGTTGAGCATCTGACCGGATGCCTAATAAAAGTCATTAAACACGAGCAACTGCCCGCATTTCTTCGATACAATCTCCCCCCGATTATAAGGACGTCTCCTGATCGGGCCCCGCAACAGCGTCAATGCGCTTGCATCGACATCAAAATCGCCCACAGAGAGCCGCCCACACAGATCGAGTGAAGTTGGCGCGCTTGCCTGTTCTTCCGGCAAAAACCCGCTTTTCGCGAATCTGCAGAGCTGTCATCAGGCTCGGCCACCGCGTTGTTTTGCCCTTGCGGGCACGGTGCCAGGCTCCGACAGCCCTTTTTGAGGTTCACGTCTTCAAAAGAGCGTGAAAAAAACGGGTTTTCACAACTTCACAAGAGTGTGGCGAGCAAATGAATAGTTTTGCGTCTGAACATGCACCATTAGCGTCTGAAACAGCCCAACGACACAGGACCGGGTATACCTCGAATATCGGAGCCTGAAGCCTGTCCGCTACGGATTTGGTTGCACAAAAACGGATGTCTCGACCATAAGTCGAATTGCCAGCTGCGTGCTGAAATGAGTTCATGGAGCTCTTGAAAGCCAAGCCGCATACATCCGTCGAAGTTGCGAAAAATTGCGAAGATTCGGACATGGCGAACCTGACCACGGATAGCCCGGACATCAATGACCTGTCCCGGAACGCCTGGCAGCCATGCCGACAATTTGGTGCTGCAGATTTTGGAGACGCGTTAAATGGCGCATAACGAAGCAGTCGACGTAGTACTGGTTGGGGCCGGCATCATGAGTGCCACCCTTGCCGTACTGCTCAAAGAGCTCGACCCCGCGATCAAGCTGGAAGTCGTCGAGCTGATGGATTCCGGTGCTGCGGAGAGTTCCAACCCGTGGAACAACGCCGGTACCGGTCACGCTGGCCTGTGCGAGTTGAACTACACGCCGCAAGCCGCCGATGGCACCGTCGACATCAAGAAAGCCGTGCACATCAACACCCAGTTCGAGGTGTCGAAGCAGTTCTGGTCGTACCTGACCAAGAAAGGCACGTTCGGCTCGTGCAAATCCTTCATCAGCCCGGTGCCGCACCTGAGTTTCGTCCAGGGCGACTCAGGCGTGTCCTTCCTCAAGGATCGCTTTGATGTGCTGCACAAGCATCACGCCTTCGCCGACATGGAATACACCGAAGACAAGGCCAAAATGGCCGAGTGGATGCCGCTGATGATGCCGGGCCGCTCGCCGGACGAAGTCCTCGCCGCAACCCGCGTGATGAACGGCACCGACGTCAACTTCGGCGCCCTGACCAATCAGTTGCTCAAGCACCTGACCAGCGCACCCGACACCCAGGTCAAATACTGCAAGCGCGTCACCGGCCTCAAGCGTAACGGCAACGGCTGGACCGTCAGCATCAAGGACGTCAACAGCGGCAGCACTCGTGAAGTCGACGCCAAGTTCGTCTTCCTCGGCGCGGGCGGTGCGGCGCTGCCGTTGTTGCAGGCTTCGGGTATCGAAGAAAGCAAAGGCTTCGGCGGCTTCCCGATCAGCGGCCAGTGGCTGCGTTGCGACAACCCGGAAGTGGTCAAACTGCACCAGGCCAAGGTTTACAGCCAGGCCGCCGTGGGTTCGCCACCGATGTCGGTGCCGCACCTCGACACCCGCGTTGTCGACGGCAAGAAATCCCTGCTGTTCGGGCCATACGCCGGTTTCACCACCAAGTTCCTCAAGCACGGCTCCTTCATGGACCTGCCGCTGTCGGTTCGCGCCGGCAACATCGGGCCGATGCTGGCGGTAGCGAAAAACAACATGGACCTGACCAAATACCTGGTCAGCGAAGTGATGCAATCGATGGAACAGCGTCTGGATTCCCTGCGTCGTTTCTACCCTGAGGCGAAAGCCGAAGACTGGCGCCTGGAAGTGGCCGGCCAACGGGTGCAGATCATCAAGAAAGACCCGAAAAAGGGCGGCATCCTGCAATTCGGTACCGAACTGGTGTCGGCCAAGGACGGCTCCCTCGCCGCCCTGCTCGGTGCTTCGCCAGGCGCGTCGGTGACCGTTTCGATCATGCTGGAACTGATCGAGAAATGCTTCCCGGCCAAGGCCAAGGGTGAATGGGCTGGCAAACTGGCGGAGATCTTCCCGGCCCGTGAAAAGGTTCTGGAAACCGATGCTGCGCTGTATCGCAAGATCAACACGCAGAACAACATCGCGCTGGAGCTGGTTGAAGAAAGCAGCGAGACCCCAAGCTACGCTTGATCACGCCGCATAAAAAACGCCCCGTACTCAGTGAGTGCGGGGCGTTTTTTATGGCCAGGTAAAACCAATACCGCTGGCTCACCTACCTTTGTGGCGAGGGGATTTATCTCCGCTGGGCTGCGAAGCGGCCCCAAAACCTGCTGATAAGGTGTGTCAGGCAAACCGCACTCACTGATTTTGCGACTGCTGCGCAGCCGAACGGGGATAAATCCCCTCGCCACAGTTATTGGGGATACCTCAGGTACGGGACTTTGCGATCAGCTCGATGTATTCCGGGGCATTGCGCTGATCGGCGATCAGCTCAACGAAAGTCTTGCCCTGCTCGTCCTTGCCATCAACGTCATAACCCGCCTCGACGAAGAAGCCCAGAAAGCGCTCGAAGTCATCGATGCGCAAGCCACGGTAAGCCTTGATCAGTTTGTGCAGCGACGGCGAAGTGGCGTCGACCGGCTCAAAATCGAGGAACAGCTTGATCTGCTCATCGCCGATCTCGTCACCAATCACTTGTTTCTTATCTTTACGCATTGCCGACTCCAGCTCGCAGACATGACACGGGGCGGGCAGTTTACCCCTGCCCGACGGCCAGGCTCAACGCGAACGCGTACTGCCGGTGTGCAAATCGGCCCAGATGTGGCCGTTGGCGTAACTGAGGAACTGTACATACACGCTGTCGTTGCGCAGCAAGTCGATGACCACGCGGTATTGGGCCAGTGGATAAAAAAGCGTCAGGGTTTTGCTCTTGTCGTCGTAGATCGGCTTTTTCAGGCTTTTGCTTTCGCCGTCGAAATTGACCAGCACTTGAGTAATGGTCGCGCCTTTGTTCAGGGACTTGCCCTTGAGGCGGATCAGCAGCGGCGAGGTGACCGGAATCGGTTGCTGATTGGACTGGCGTTGCGCGCCCACCACAACGGAATAGTCGGTGACTTGCATGAGTTGCTGCTGCTCAGGCTCGGCATCGCGCAGGGTCAGATCGTCCGGCGGCAGGAACTGGCTGTGCATCGGCGCGGCGGAAAGGGGCAGGCTGAGGGCCAGCAGCAGGGCGGCGAAGCTGCGGATAATGAGGCGCATGACAGGCTCCGGAAGGCGGGGCCGAGCACTCTAGCATGGGATTAAAAGCAAAAGATCGCAGCGTTCCGCAGCTCCTGCAGGGTTTACAGCATTCCCATGTAGGAGCTGCCGAAGGCTGCGATCTTTTGATCTTGCTTACATGCCTTTAACGGCAAAGATCCCGTTGGCGTTGCGCCAGTAGCCTTTGTAATCCATGCCGTAACCGAAGATGTAACGGTCGATGCACGGCAGGCCGACGAAATCGGCTTTCAGGTCAGGACGCGCCTTGCGGTCGTGATCCTTGTCGATCAGCACGGCGGTGTGCACTTTGCGCGCGCCAGCGTGTTTGCAGAAGTCGATGATCGCGCCAAGGGTGTGGCCTTCATCGAGAATGTCGTCGATGATCAGCACGTCGCGGTCGATGAACGAGACTTCCGGCTTGGCTTTCCAGAACAGATCGCCGCCGCTGGTTTCATTGCGATAGCGGGTCGCGTGCAGGTAAGACGCTTCCAGCGGAAATTGCAGATGCGTCAGCAGCTTGCCGGAGAAGATCAGGCCGCCGTTCATCACGCAGAACACCACCGGGTTGCTGTCAGCCAGTTGTTCGTTGATTTGTGCACCGACGCGAGCGATGGCGGCCTCGACTTCAGATTCGGTGTACAGGCAGTCAGCCTCTCGCATGATTTGACGGATATGCTCGAGATCAGCGGACATGGCGCTCTCCAGGGGGTTCGATTTCGGAAAAGCGGGCAAAGGTACGCATCCCGCGAGGTCGAATCAAGCATTTGTGGACTAACGTACAGAATGTCCTATAGGACATCACCCTCGGATAGATTAATCTAGGCCGGTTTTTTTGCCCGCCGCCGGAGTTTTTTCATGCCCATCCTCGAGATCCGCCATCCGCTGATCCGCCATAAACTCGGCCTGATGCGCCGCGCTGACATCAGCACCAAGAATTTCCGTGAGCTTGCTCAGGAAGTCGGCGCCCTGTTGACCTATGAAGCTACAAAAGATTTGCCGCTGGAATCCTACGATATTCAAGGCTGGTGCGGCACCGTGTCGGTCGAGAAGATCGCCGGCAAGAAGATCACCGTCGTGCCGATCCTGCGCGCCGGCATCGGCATGCTCGAAGGCGTGTTGAGCCTGATCCCGGGTGCCAAGGTTTCCGCTGTGGGTGTCGCCCGCAATGAAGAAACCCTGCAAGCGCACACCTATCTGGAAAAACTGGTTCCGGAAATCGACGAACGGTTGGCGATGATCATCGACCCGATGCTCGCCACCGGCAGCTCGATGGTTGCGACCATTGACCTGCTGAAGAAAGCCGGTTGCAAGGACATCCGCGCGATGGTGCTGGTTGCCGCGCCGGAAGGCATTGCAGCAGTGGAAAAAGCTCACCCGGACGTGACCATCTACACCGCGTCCATCGATGAGCGCTTGAACGAGCACGGCTACATCATTCCTGGACTTGGCGACGCCGGTGACAAGATCTTCGGCACCAAGCAGAAGGACGCGTAACCATGCAGCAAGAGTTCAACGATCCGCTCTGGCGCACGGTGCTGTCCGGCGCCCAGATGCTGTTCGTGGCTTTCGGCGCTTTGGTGCTGATGCCGCTGATCACGGGCCTGGACCCGAACGTGGCACTGTTTACCGCAGGTCTAGGGACGATTCTGTTCCAGATCGTCACCGGGCGTCAGGTGCCGGTGTTTCTGGCGTCGAGCTTCGCTTTCATCACCCCGATCATTCTCGCCAAGGGCCAGTTCGGCCTCGCCGCGACCATGGGCGGTGTGATGGCGGCCGGTTTCGTCTACACCTTCCTGGGCCTTGCCGTGAAGATCAAAGGCACGGGCTTCATCGACCGTTTGCTGCCGCCGGTGGTGATTGGTCCGGTGATCATTTCCATCGGTCTGGCCATGGCGCCGATTGCTGCGAATATGGCGATGGGCAAGGCTGGCGACGGTTCTGAACTGATCCACTACCAGACCGCCATGCTGATCTCGATGCCGGCGCTGCTGACCACGTTGATCGTCGCGGTGTTCGGCAAAGGCATCTTCCGTCTGGTGCCGATCATTTCCGGTGTGCTGGTCGGTTTTGGTATGGCGTTCTATTTCGGCGTGGTCGACACCGCGAAGATTGCCGCCGCGCCATGGTTTGCGATTCCGCATTTCACCGCGCCGGAATTCAACTGGCAGGCGATCCTGTTCATCGTTCCGGTGGCGCTGGCTCCGGCCATTGAACACATCGGTGGCGTGATTGCCGTGGGTAGCGTGACCGGTCGCGATTACCTGAAAAAACCAGGCCTGCATCGCACCCTGCTCGGTGACGGCATTGCCACCACCGCCGCCGGCCTGTTCGGCGGCCCGCCAAACACCACCTACGCCGAAGTGACTGGCGCAGTGATGCTGACCAAGAACTACAATCCGAAAATCATGACCTGGGCGGCGGTCTTCGCCATCACCCTGGCGTTTATCGGCAAGTTCGGCGCACTGCTGCAAAGCATTCCGGTGCCGGTGATGGGCGGGATTCTGTGCCTGTTGTTCGGTTCGATTGCGGCGGTGGGCATGAACACCCTGATCCGCCACAAGATCGATCTGGGCGAGGCGCGCAATCTGGTGATTGTCTCGGTGACATTGGTGTTCGGGATTGGCGGTGTGCTGGTCGGTACCGGTACTGGTCCGGACGACTTCGGCCTCAAAGGCATCGCATTGTGCGCGGTGGTGGCGATTGCGCTGAACCTGATTCTGCCGGGCAATGACGGCTGGAAGAACAAGAAGGCGGATGAGCCGCTGATCTAAACCCTTAGATCTGATCGTTCCCACGCTCTGCGTGGGAATGCAGCCCGTGACGCTCCGCGTCACTGGACGCGGAGCGTCCCTAGAGGCATTCCCACGCAGAGCGTGGGAACGATCATGTGGGAGCGGGCTTGCTCGCGAAGCTTCTGGCTCTTAGAGGGCCAGCGGCGCTCGTTCGCAGAGAGTTGCCAACGCCTTCGCCCATTGCCGGTCGTCATTCAGGCATGGCACCAGCACCAACTCCTCGCCCCCCGCTTCGCGGAACTGCTCCTTGCCGCGATCGCCAATCTCTTCCAGCGTCTCGATGCAATCGGCGACAAACGCCGGGCACATCACCAGCAGCTTCTTCACGCCGCTTTTACCCAGCTCATCCAGCCGCGCTTCGGTGTACGGTTCGATCCATTTCGCCCGGCCCAACCGCGACTGAAACGATACCGACCACTTGCCGTCCGGCAGGCCCATGCGCTCAGCGAACAGCGCTGCAGTTCGCAGGCATTGTGCGCGATAACAGGTGGCCATTACCGCCGGTGAAGCGTTCTTGCAGCAGTCGTCATTCTTGAAACAATGATTACCCGTCGGGTCGAGCTTGGTCAGGTGCCGTTCCGGCAACCCGTGGAAACTCAACAGCAAGTGATCGTAATCCTGCTGCAAGTGCGGTCTGGCGCTTGCAACCAGCGCGTCGAGATACTCCGGCTGATCGTAGAACGGTTGCAGCACCGACAGCTGCACATTGAGCTTCTTCTCGCGGATCACTCGCTTGGCTTCTTCGATCACCGTGGTCGTGGTGCTGTCGGCGAACTGTGGATACAGCGGCGCCAGCGTGATGCGCTTGTGTCCCGCGGCCACCAGCTTGAGCAAACAGGTTTCAATCGACGGCTCGCCGTAACGCATGGCCAGTTCCACCGGGCCCTGAGTCCACTGCGCGTGCATCTGCTGTTGCAGGCGACGGCTGAGCACCACCAGTGGCGAGCCCTCCTCCCACCAGATCGACGCGTAGGCGTGGGCCGACTGTTCCGGACGCTTGATCAGGATCAGCGATACCAGCAGACGCCGCACCGGCCATGGCAGGTCGATCACGTACGGGTCCATCAGAAATTGATTGAGGTAGCTGCGCACATCGGCCACAGAGGTTGAGGCCGGGGAACCCAGGTTGACCAGAAGCAAGGCGTGATCGGTCATGCAACGTCCTATTTCAGAGGCGGCTGGAGAGATCATCCAGGGCCGCGCGTAAATCCGTGAACTGGAAAGTGAAACCCGCTTCCAGCAAGCGTTCCGGCAAAGCCTTCTGGCCGCCGAGCAACAACAAAGACATCTCGCCGAGGCCGACCTTCAGGGCCAGGGTCGGCATCGGCATGAACGCCGGGCGGTGCAGCACGCTGCCCAGCGTCTTGGCAAATTCGCGATTGCGCACAGGTTTTGGCGCGCACGCATTATAAGGACCACTGGCCTGATCGCGGTGCAGAAGAAAATCAATCAGGGCGATTTGATCGTTGATATGAATCCACGGCATCCACTGCCGACCATTGCCCAAAGGCCCGCCGAGCCCGAGCTTGAACGGCAGCAGTAACCGCGACAAAAAGCCGCCCTCGGCCGACAGCACCAGCCCGGTGCGCACCAGCACCACACGGATGCCCTGCGCTTCGGCGCGCAGCGCGGTTTCTTCCCAGGCGATGCACAACTGACTGGCGAAGTCGTCGATCACCGGCGGCGAGTCTTCCGTCAGTTCGCGCTCGCCACCATCGCCGTACCAGCCGATCGCCGATCCGGAAATCAGCAACGCCGGTTTTTGCGCGCGGGTTTCCAGCCACGCCAGCAAGGTTTCCGTGAGCTTGATCCGACTGCTCCACAGCAACGCTTTGCGTCGATGGGTCCACGGCCGGTCGGCAATCGGTGCGCCAGCAAGATTGATGATCGCGTCCACGGGTTCCTCGCCGAGGTCTTCGAGATGCGCAATGCCACGCACTTGCGCACCGCAGATTTTCGCGACTTTTTCCGCTTTGCGACTCCACACGGTCAGGCGGTGCCCCTGCCCTGACCAGTGCCGGCAAAGCTGACGTCCGATCAAACCAGTACCGCCGGTCAGCAATATGTGCATGACATCTTCCTCGCGTGGCGTTTTACCCTGATCACTAGTCTATTTTTATAAACAGGGATCTTTTCTAACGGGCAGGCTCTATTGTTTAACCATAGGCCAAGCTGTCAGAACGAGAACGCTAGAAGTTATACCAAAAAACAAAATTGTACAGGTTTCATCCACGGCGTAGTCTGTACAGAAAGGTAAACGAGGCCCCTATGACTGTACCTATCGCAATCATCGGCACCGGCATCGCCGGGCTCTCCGCCGCCCAGGCTCTGACAGAGACCGGGCATACCGTGCAACTGTTCGATAAAAGCCGCGGCAGCGGCGGGCGCATGTCGAGCAAGCGCAGCGACGCCGGCTCGCTGGACATGGGCGCGCAATACTTCACCGCCCGTGACCGCCGCTTCGTCACTGAAGTGCAGCGCTGGCAAAGTCAGGGCTGGGTCGCCGAGTGGACGCCGCAGCTCTACACCTATCAGGGCGGGCAACTGAACCTGTCGCCGGACGAGCAGACCCGTTGGGTTGGCGCGCCGCGTATGAGCGCCATCACCCGTGGCTTGCTTGACGGTCTGGAAGTGCACTTCGCCTGCCGCATTACCGAAGTTTTTCGCGGTGAAGAGCATTGGCATCTGCAGGACGCCGAAGGCTTCACCCACGGTCCGTTCAGTCATGTGGTAATTGCCACGCCAGCACCGCAAGCCACGGCATTGCTGGCCGCCGCACCGAAACTCGCCGGTGCCGCCGCCGGGGTGAAAATGGACCCGACCTGGGCCGTCGCCCTCGCTTTCGATACACCACTGGACACGCCGATTGAGGGCTGCTTCGTGCAGGACAGCCCGCTCGACTGGCTGGCGCGCAACCGCAGCAAACCCGGGCGCGACAACACGCTCGACACGTGGGTGCTACATGCCACCAGCGCGTGGAGCCGGCAACACATCGACCTGTCCAAGGAAGCGGTGATCGAACAACTGCACGGGGCTTTCGCCGAGCTGCTGCACAGCGCCATGCCCGCTCCGACCTTCAGCCTCGCGCATCGTTGGCTCTACGCGCGGCCGGCGATTGGCCACGAATGGGGCACGCTGGCCGATGCCGATCTGGGCTTGTATGCCTGCGGCGACTGGTGCCTGTCAGGACGTGTCGAAGGTGCCTGGCTGAGTGGCCAGGAAGCTGCGCGACGCTTGAACGAACACCTGCAGTGAACCGCATCAATCCGCGTAAATTGCTGCTGTCGAAATGGACAGCAGCTCACCCGCAGAATCGTGAAAAGCATTTTCTGGTCACCGAGCTGTTCCGTGATGAGGACGGCACGGTGCTGGAAGTTGAATTGCAGGCGGTGCTGACCAAGCGCGCCGAACGCCTCGATTGGCAGACTCTGCAAAACAGCACTCACTGGAAAATCGGCTGGCTCATGTAGGAGCTGCCGAAGGCTGCGATCTTTTGATCCTGTTTTTAAAAACAACATCAAAAGATCGCAGCCTTCGGCAGCCCCCTACAGAAACTTGTACAAACAATTTGACTTGTACACCTTTGAATCTATGCTAACCCAATATTGTACAGAGATTGCTCTCTGTACAGGTTTAGATTCGAGGTGCTTATGTCCGTCCTTTCCCCGGCCAAACCGAAAATCGCCATCAGCGCCTGCCTGCTGGGTGCCGAGGTGCGCTTCAACGGTGGGCACAAGGAATCGCGCCTGTGCAGCCGCACCCTTACTGAATATTTCGATTTCACTCCGGTCTGCCCGGAGGTCGCCATCGGCCTGGGTATTCCCCGCGAGCCGATCCGCCTCGTCGGTGATCCAGATCATCCTGAAGCCATCGGCACGGTGAATCCGGCGATCAACGTCACCCGGCCACTGGCCGAGTACGGCGAGAAAATGGCCGCCGAACTCGATGACATCTGCGGCTACATCTTCATGCAGCAATCGCCGTCCTGCGGTCTGGAACGGGTCAAGGTCTATCACGCCAACGGCGCTCCGGTGAATGGCGGCGGACGCGGCATCTACGCCGAAGCCTTCTGTGCGCAACACCCGGACCTGCCGGTGGAAGAAGCCGGGCGTCTCAACGATCCGGTACTGCGCGAAAACTTCATCACCCGCGTGTTCGCCTACAGCGCCTGGCAGCAAGTGCTCGGCGAAGGCCTGAGCCGTCGCGCGCTGACCGAATTCCACTCGCGCTACAAATACCTGCTGATGGCCCACAACCCGCTGCAATACAAAGCACTGGGCAAACTGCTGGGCAATATGGCGCACACCGATCCCGCCGAACTCGGCCCGCGCTACTTCAGCGAACTGATGGCGGCGCTGAAAAAATGCGCCACGCGCGGCACGCACTGCAACGTGTTGCTGCACATCAGCGGATATCTGAAACAGGTCATCAGCGCCGCAGACAAACAGGAAATGGTTCACGTCATCGACCAGTACCGTCAGGGCATCGTGCCGCTGGTGGTGCCGTTGACGCTGCTCAAGCATCACTTTCGCCAACATCCCGATCCGTATATCGCGCAACAGGTTTACCTGCAACCGCACCCGGAAAACCTCAGCCTGCGAAACGCCATCTGATGAACGACAAACCCGACTCCAGCGCCCAGGAAGACCTCGGCGCCGACTTCAAGAAAGCCCTCGACGAAGGCTGGCTGCCGATCCGCGAAGTCGCGCGGCAGACCGGCGTCAACGCGATCACATTGCGTGCGTGGGAGCGCCGTTACGGGCTGATCGTGCCGCAACGCACGCCCAAGGGCCATCGACTCTACAGCGCCGAACATGTGCAACGGGTTCTGGCGATCCTGACCTGGCTCAACCGTGGCGTCGCGGTCAGTCAGGTCAAGCCGCTGCTCGACACCCCGCATGCTTTCAGCGAATCGGTGGAAAACGATTGGCAACGCCTGCGCCAGACCTTGCTGGCCGCCGTTACCCAACTCAATGAACGTGCGCTCGACGACAGCGTCAATCAGGCCATGGCGCTCTACCCGCCGCGCACCCTGTGTGAACAATTGCTGATGCCGCTGCTGGCTGATCTCGAACAGCGCTGGCAGGGCCAGTTCGGTGCGCAGATGGAACGCACGTTCTTTTTTTCCTGGTTACGCAGCAAATTCGGCGCCCGCATCTACCATAACAATCGTCAGTTACACACCGCGCCCTTGCTGTTGATCAATCAATCCGACCTGCCACTGGAACCTCATCTGTGGCTGTGCGCGTGGCTGATCAGCAGCGCCGATTGCCCGGTGCAAGTGTTTGACTGGCCTATACCGGCCGGTGAATTGGCGCTGACCGTCGAACACCTGCAAGCCCGTGGCGTACTGCTGTATTCCAGCAAAGCCATGAACCTTGCGCACTTGCCCAAGCTACTGAACGGAGTCAGTTGCACAAAAATGCTGGTCGGACCAACGGTATGCATCCACCACGCCGAGTTGTCCGTAAGAACTTCCGAGATCGCTGATTTGTACCTGGCTGAAGATCCGCTTTCGGCGCACCAGGCACTCGTTCAGCGTGGGCTGATTTAATGAACTCAGTGAATTCCGACATGCAATTGATCTGGCTGCGCAGCGACTTGCGCCAACACGACAACACCGCCCTTTCGGCTGCCGCAGCGCGCGGCCCGACGGTGGCCGTGTACCTGTTGAGTCCACAGCAATGGCTGGAACACGACGATGCGCCGTGCAAGGTCGACTTCTGGCTGCGCAATCTCAAGGAGCTGAGCAAAAGCCTCGGCGAGCTGAACATTCCCTTGTTGATTCGCACCGCAGCGCATTGGGATCAGGCTCAGGCCGAACTGCTCAAGCTGTGCCAGCAACTGAAGATTGAAGCGCTGCACGTCAATGAAGAATATGGCGTTCACGAGAGCCGTCGCGATGCCGCCGTGGCCGAAACCTTGAAAGCCGAGGGCATCGAGTTTCACAGCTACCTCGATCAGTTGCTGTTCAAGCCCGGCACCGTGCTGACCAAGACCGACACCTACTTCAAGGTCTTCAGCCAGTTCAGAAAGGTCTGTTACGAGCGTCTGCATCGCTCGATGCCGGCGCGGGTCAAGGCACCCGGCAAGCAGGCGAAACTCAAGATCGACAGCGACCCGATTGCTGATTCGGTAGAAGGCTTCACTACCCCGAGCGAATCCCTGCAAGCCCTTTGGCCAGCGGGTGAAAAAGAAGCCCAGCGACGCCTCGACACCTTCGCTGACGCGCAAATCGACTACTACAAAAGCGAACGCGACTTCCCGGCCAAACCCGGTACCAGCCAGCTTTCAGCGTATCTGGCCGCCGGCGTGATCTCGCCGCGCCAATGTCTGCACGCCGCGTTGCAAAGCAATCAGGGCGAATTCGAGAGCGGCAAGGTCGGCGCCGTTACCTGGATCAACGAACTGCTCTGGCGCGAGTTCTACAAGCACATTCTGGTCGGCTACCCGCGCGTCTCCCGCCACCGCGCCTTCCGCCCGGAAACCGAAGCGCTGGCGTGGCGTGATGCGCCGGACGAACTCGCTGCGTGGCAAGAGGCGCGCACCGGTCTGCCGATCATTGACGCTGCAATGCGCCAACTGCTCGAAACCGGCTGGATGCACAACCGCCTGCGCATGGTCGTGGCGATGTTCCTGACCAAGAACCTGCTGATCGACTGGCGCGAAGGCGAACGCTTTTTCATGCGCCACTTGATCGATGGCGACCTGGCGGCGAACAACGGTGGCTGGCAATGGAGTTCATCGACCGGCACTGATTCGGCGCCGTATTTCCGCATCTTCAATCCGTTGAGCCAGTCGGAAAAATTCGACAGCGAAGGCCTGTTCATCAAGCACTGGCTGCCGCAACTCGCAGGTCTAAACAAGAAAGAAGTACATAACCCGGCCAGCGCCGGTCTGTTCGGTGCCGCCGACTACCCGGCGCCGATCGTCAATCTGAGCGCTTCACGGGAACGGGCGCTGACCGCGTTCAAGAACCTGCCCTCGCGTCAGGCTGGCGGAGACGATCATGAGTGAATTCCTGCAGCGCTTCGCCCGGCAATTTTCAGCGTTGAACAAAGACAACCTGCAACGCCTGGGCGAGCTCTACAGCGATGACATTCATTTCACCGACCCGCTGCACGAAGTTCAGGGCCTGGCGCAATTGCGCGATTACTTCAGCGAGCTGTACGCCAACGTCAGCGAACTGCATTTCGACTTTCACGGTTTCGACCAGATCAGCGAGGGCGAAGGCTACTTGCGCTGGGTCATGCGTTATCGCCACCCGCGCCTGGCCAATGGCCGGGAGATCAGAGTCAGCGGCTGCTCGCACCTGCTGTGGCGCGACAAGGTTTATCGCCATCGGGATTATTTCGATGCCGGGGCACTGCTTTATGAACATTTACCCGTATTGGGCCGGGTGATCGCTTGGCTGAAAAGGAGAATGGGATGAGTCGTACAACTCCACGGCGTTATTGGTTGACCGGAGCCAGCAGTGGCATCGGCGCGGCGCTGGCTGAAGAGATATTGAAAACCGGTGCGCACCTGGCAGTCAGTTCACGCCAGATCGCACCGCTCAAAGTGTTGGCGCAACGCTATCCGGGACAGGTATTGGTGGTCCCGGGGGATTTGACCAACAGCCAGACCGTGCGCGAAATCGGCCAGCAGATCGCGGAGGACTGGGGTTCGCTCGACAGCGTCATCCTCAACGCCGGAACCTGCGAATACGTCGATGCCAAGCAGTTCGATGCCTCGATCATCGAACACGTGGTGCGCACCAATCTGCTCGCCAGCAGTTATTGCATCGAGGCCGCCCTGCCGCTGCTACGCCAAGGCACGGCGCCGCATCTGGTCGGCGTGGCCAGTTCGGTGACCTATCTGCCGCTGCCTCGGGCCGAAGCCTACGGGGCATCGAAGGCCGGGTTGCGTTACCTGTTCGAATCGCTGCGCATCGATCTTGCCGACGAAGGTATTGAAGTCACCGTGGTCAGCCCGGGATTTGTCGAGACGCCGCTGACCGCCAAAAACGATTTCCCGATGCCGCTCAGTTGGCCTGTGGATAAAGCCGCACGGCACATCTTTGCCAAGCTCAAGGATCGGCCACTGGAGATCGCTTTTCCGGCCCTGTTCATGGCGGCGCTCTGGCCGTTGTCGAAACTGCCCGCGCGCGTGCAACTGGCCATCGGCAAACGCATGGTGCGCAAACCACCACCACAAACGGATCTGGCATGAAGATCGCCATCGTCGGGAGCGGGATCGCCGGGTTGACCTGCGCCTACCTGCTCAATCGCCGACACGAGATCACGGTGTTCGAGGCCAGCGACTGGGTCGGTGGCCACACGCATACCGTGGAGGTCACCGTCGAGGGCCGGCAGTACGCCGTGGACACCGGTTTCATCGTGTTCAACGACTGGACCTACCCGAACTTCATTCGCTTGCTGGGCCAACTGGGCGTGACGTTCAAACCGACCGAAATGAGCTTCTCGGTGACCGATCCGGACACCGGCCTGGAATACAACGGCAACAACCTCAACAGCCTGTTTGCCCAGCGCAGCAATCTGTTGTCGCCAGGGTTTTGGGGCATGTTGCGTGACATTCTGCGCTTCAACAAAGAAGCCCAGCGCGACCTTCTCGAATTGCGTATCGCCGCCGACATGACGCTCGATGATTACCTCAAGGCTGGCGGTTATGGCGAGCGTTTCATCCTGCATTACATCGTGCCGATGGGCGCGGCGATCTGGTCGATGCCGATGGCCGAAATGCTTGATTTCCCGCTGCAGTTCTTCGTGCGTTTCTTCAAGAACCACGGGCTGCTGTCGGTCAGTGATCGTCCGCAATGGCAAGTTATCGAGGGCGGCTCCAGCGCCTACATCGCGCCATTGACTGCTTCGTTCAAAGACAGGATTCGCCTCAACTGCCCGGTCAACCGGGTCGATCGCGACGTGCACGGCGTGGTTATCCACAGCCCGGCGGGCATCGAACATTTTGACCAGGTGGTATTTGCCTGCCACAGCGATCAGGCCCTGCAATTGCTCGCCAGCCCGAGCGATGCCGAACGCGAAATCCTCGGTGCCCTGCCCTACGCCGACAACGAAGTGGTGCTGCACACCGACACGCGCCTGTTGCCCACACGGAAACTGGCGTGGGCGAGCTGGAATTATCGCCTCGGCGGATCCGGCCATACCCAAGCCGCGGTCACCTACGACATGAACATTCTGCAAGGCATCCAGAGCGACACCACGTTCTGCGTCAGCCTCAACCAGAGCGCCGGCATCAGCCCGTTCAAAGTGCTGGCCAAGTACACCTATGCGCACCCGCAATACAGCCTCGCGGCGGTCGCGGCACAAAATCGCTGGGGCGAACTCGATGGCGCACACCACACGCATTATTGCGGCGCCTATTGGGCCAACGGTTTTCATGAAGACGGCGTGGTCAGCGGTTTACGCGTGGCCGCAGCCTTCGGGGAAACCTTATGAACAGCGCCCTGTACAGCGGCTGGATCGGCCATCGGCGTTTCTCGCCGCGTCGGCATGAGTTCCGCTATCGGATCGGCCTGCTCTATCTCGACCTGAGCGAGCAGGATGCGGTGCTGGCGCTGTCACCGCTGGCGGGGCGCAGCCGCTTTGCGCCGTTCTCGTTTCGCGAGACAGATTACCTGAAGACCTTTACCGGTCGCGGCGTGCGCCTGATCGATGCCGTGCGCCAGCAGGTTGGCGCAGCCATCGGTCATGCGCCGCAAGGCACGGTCTGCCTGCTGACCCAGGCGCGCAGTTGGGGCTTGTCGTTCAATCCGGTGAGTTTCTTTTATTGCCACGAGGCCGACGGTCAACTGGCAGCGATTGTCTGCGAAGTCACCAACACGCCGTGGCGCGAGCGCTATCACTACGTGTTGCCGGCACGCGCACCGATCAATCCGGGCAATGTTCATCAGCACTTTGCCGTGGCAAAGGCGTTTCACGTTTCACCGTTCTTGCCGCGCGATCTCGAATACCGCATGAGCTTCAGCCCTGCCGCGCAAACCCTCGGCGTGCACATGGCTGACTGGCAGGGCGAACACAAACTGTTCGACGCCACCCTCAACCTGCAACGCGAAACGCTCGATCGCCCAAGCTTGCACCGTTACTTGCGGCGTTTCCCGTGGATGACCGCGAAAACCGCTCTGGCGATTTACTGGCAAGCCCTGCGCCTGTTGCTCAAGCGCGCGCCGATCTTTGCTCATCAGGCTGCCGACGGCAGCTTTCAAACCGCCACTGTGCCTCCCAAGGAGCACCGCCATGAAATCCTCTAGCCTGTCGGTCAGTCGGCTCAGCACTAACGGTTTGACCGGTTCGCTGCTGCGCCGGGGCGTCTTGCGCCAACTCGGTCAGCTCAAACACGGGCAATTGATGGTGTTCGAAGACGGCGAACAAATGCTCTTCGGTACGCCCGGCAGTGCGCTGCTGGGGGAAATTCACATCACCGACCCGGCCGTTTGGGGGATGGTTGCCAGCAGTGGCTCGATTGGCGCCGGCGAAGCGTTTATTCATGGCTACTGGAGTTCACCGGATCTGACGGCGGTGGTGCGCGTGTTTGTCAGCAACCTGGAAGTACTCGATGCCATGGAGGGCGGCCTCGCCCGCCTCGGGAGGCCATTGGTGCAAGGCCTGCACTGGCTCAATCGCAATACGCGCAAGGGCTCGCAGAAAAACATCGCCGCGCATTACGACCTCGGTAACGATCTGTTCGAGCAGTTTCTCGACCCGACCATGATGTATTCGGCGGCACAGTTCCTCACGCCCGAAGACAGCCTCGAGCAGGCGCAGTTGAACAAACTCGAACGCATCTGCCAGAAACTCGCGCTCAAGCCCAGCGATCACTTGCTGGAAATCGGTACCGGTTGGGGCAGCATGGCGCTCTATGCCGCGCAGAATTACGGTTGCCGCGTGACCACTACCACGCTGTCGAAAGAGCAGTTCGCCTTTACCGCGCAACGCATCGAACAGCTTGGCTTGCAGCAGCAGGTGACGCTGCTGTTGGAGGATTACCGCGACCTCAGCGGCGAATACGACAAACTGGTCTCGATCGAGATGATCGAAGCGGTCGGCCACCGCTTCCTGCCGACCTACTTCAAACAGTGCGCGCACCTGCTCAAGAGCAACGGACTGATGCTGATCCAGGCCATCACCATCCGCGAGCAACGTTACGAACAGGCCAAGCGCGGCGTCGATTTCATCCAGCGCTACATCTTCCCCGGCGGCGCCCTGCCGTGTGTGCAAAAGATGCTCGAGATCGTCAGTCGCGACACCGACATGAACCTGCTGCACATGGAGGATTTCGGCCTGCATTACGCGAAGACCCTGCGCCTGTGGCACGAGAACTTTCGCCATGCCCACGGTCGCTTGAGCGAACTCGGCTACGACGATTACTTCCTGCGCCTGTGGGAGTTTTACCTGTGCTACTGCGAGGGTGGCTTCCTTGAGCGCACCATCGGCACCGCGCAACTGTTGCTGGCCAAACCCGAGGCAATGCCGGCGCCATTGCTTGGCCGCTTCGATGCTTGAGCGTTGCGCCAATGCGGCATTGTTCCAGATTGGCTGGCTGGCCTGCGTGCTTGGCGGCAACAGCATGTGGTTACTGCTGGCGCTGGCGGTGCTGGTGATTCATCTGTGCTGGATCAGCAGTTGGGCGGCGGAAGGTCGGCTGATTCTCAGCGTGGTAGTTGTCGGCACGGCGCTCGACAGTATTTTGCGCGGTCTGGGTGTGTTCAGGTTCGACGACCTGTCGCCGCTGATTCCACTGTGGTTGATGCTGCTCTGGGCGTTGCTGGCGACCACGCTACGCCATTGTCTGCAATGGAGCGCCCGGCCGTGGTGGCTGGCCAGCGCGCTCGGTGCGCTCGGCGGTGCGTTGTCGTATTACGCTGGCGGGCGACTGGCCGGCGTGCAATTCCCCTATGGTGAACTGCCGACGCTGATCGCGATCGGGCTGATCTGGGCGCTGGTGTTTCCGCTGCTGCACACGATGGCGCGACGCCTGAGTCAGTGAGCGTCTGTCAGGCCTTTCACACAGGGCCCGGCCACTGCCTTACACTGCCGCCATGAAAACCATTCCCCATCATCAAATCGCTGAACCGGCGGTCACTTGCTCGACGTGCGCCGCCTGCTGCTGTCAGCTCGAAGTGATGCTGATCACCGACACCGGCGTGCCTGATCGCTTTATCGATACCGATGAGTGGGGCGGTGAAGTGATGCTGCGTCTGGACGACGGCTGGTGTGCAGCGCTGGATCGCGACACGATGATGTGCACGATCTATGAGAAACGTCCGCTGATCTGCCGCGAGTTCGAAATGGGCGCGCCGGAATGCATCGAAGAACGCCAGGGCATTACGACCGCTTACCGCTGACCTCAAGAACACCCCAAAACAAATGTAGGAGTGAGCCTGCTCGCGATAGCGGTGAGTCAGTCAATATATGTGTGACTGACACACCGCTATCGCGAGCAGGCTCACTCCTACAGGGTTATGCGTACGACTTACAACGGCATCGTGTAGTGCAGCGCGTAACTTTCTACGCCGTCGTTATCACTGGCCAGGCCGGCGTTGGAATAGTGCGTTGCCCGGATCCCGACTTCATGCCCGCCATTGAAGCGCAGACCAAAACCGAGACGGTCTTCGAACTGGAAAGAACCGCCAATGTTGTTGCTTTCATACTTGGTGTTGGAGAACGCAGCCACACCAATGCCCGCTTCGATATACGGCTTGACCGATTGACCGGCAAACTCGTAAACGAATACCGGCGAGAACGACAGGCTGTTGTTGCTGGAGGTCTTGTCACCTTCCCAGTAGGTGTAAGCACCGCTCCAGTAACCGGTCAGGCGACCAACGTCGCTCTGCAGCCAGCTTTTGTCCCAGTCGAAATTCATCCCCAGGCGGTAGGTCATGGTCGAATCGCTGGTGGCCCCCACCGCAAATTCAACACCTGCGGCTTGTGCAGTAAAACTTTGCCCCATCAGTGCGGCCGCAATCGCGGCCAAGCAGAATAGTCGCTTCACTTTGAAACTTCCTTTTCCGGAACGATCGTTTGGTTTTCTAGATAACTCTTCGCTATAGAAGCTAGCGCCTGCTTAGAAGTTCAGCTGATTTTTTAGTTATTTCACATTTTTTTTACAAGCTGAATTTTTGCACTTCGTCCGCTGTTTGCCCCAGTAGCGGCAGGATGTTTTTGAAGTACGCAGGATCGGCGCTGGTCCAGAATCTGACCGGCTGGTTCGGCCCGTCAGCGAGCAGATCGCGCTCAGCCAGCAGACGCTGAAGTTGCCGCGCTACGGCGGCGCCGGTATCGATCAGGCTGATGTCCTCGGGGATCATCGTCTTGAGCATCGGCTTGAGGAAAGGATAATGCGTGCAGCCCAGGATGATCGTGTCGCAACCACTGGCCAACAGTGGCTCGACATAACTCTGCAGCAGCGTGCGCAACGCCGCGCTGTGCAGGTCACCGCTTTCAATCAGCTCGACCAGACCGGGGCATGGCTGGGTAATCACCCGCACATCGGTAGCAAAGCGATCGAGCAACGCGGCGAACTTGGCACTCTGCAATGTGCCGGTGGTAGCGAGCACGCCGACTACACCGCTGCGGGTGGCGGCGGCGGCAGGCTTGACCGCAGGCTCCATGCCGACAATCGGCCAGTCGGGAAAATCGCGGCGCAGATCGGCGACACCGGCAACGGTCGCGGTATTGCAGGCCAGCACCAACGCCTTGGCGCCCTGCTCGCGGAAAAACCCGGCCATCACGCTGCAGCGCTGGCGGATGAATTCCGGGGTTTTCTCACCGTAGGGAATGTGCCCGCAATCGGCGACATAGAGCAGCGACTCATTGGGCAGCAAGCGCTGGATTTCCGCGAGGACCGACAAGCCGCCGACGCCGGAATCGAATACGCCAATGGGCGCTTCACGCATGGCGCGGGCCACAGACGCTGCAACCCGGATCGCGCTTGACCCGCAGTTCACGAAAACGCGAACCCAATGCATCGATCAGCAGCAAGCGACCGACCAGAGGCTCGCCAAAACCGACCAAAACTTTCAACGCTTCCAACGCCTGAAGGCTGCCGACCAGTCCCACCAGCGGCCCGACTACACCGGCCTCGCTGCAAGTCAGTTCAGCTTCGCTGCCGTGGCCGTACAAGCAGTGATAGCACGGGCTCTCGGTGCGACGCGGGTCGAACACCGACAACTGTCCTTCCAGACGAATCGCTGCGCCGCTGACCAGTGGCTTTTGCGCAGCCACGCACGCGGCATTGACCGCTTCGCGGGTGGAGAAATTATCGGAACAATCGAGCACCAGATCCACCGCAGTCACGGCTGCGGCGAGAGAATCCTCGTCCAGCGCCTGACGATGGGCGATCAATTGAATCTCGGGATTGATCGCGGTCAGACGCTTGAGCGCCGAGTCGACCTTGCTCATGCCGACGCTGTCGGTGTCGTGGATGATCTGGCGTTGCAGGTTGGTCAGGTCGACCGTGTCGAAATCCGCCAGATGCAATTCACCGACACCGGCCGCTGCCAGGTACAAGGCCACCGGTGCGCCAAGGCCGCCGAGGCCGACGATCAGCACGCGGCTGTCCTTGAGTTTCAACTGGCCATCGATGTCGATGTGTTGCAGCAGAATCTGCCGGCTATAGCGCAGCAATTCCTGATCATTCAGCACGGCAGGCGCCCCAGACTGATGCGTTGATGGCCGCCCAGATCGGTGCGGCTGTGGACTTCTTCGAAACCGCGCGTCAGCAGCAAGTCACGGACAGCTTCGGCTTGATCATAGCCGTGTTCGAGCATCAACCAGCCAGCGGCCTCCAGATACTCCGGCGCTTGGGCGACGATCAAGCGCAGATCATCGAGGCCGTCTTCACCGGCGATCAGTGCGCTGGCTGGTTCGAAGCGCACGTCACCCTCGACCAGATGCGGATCGGCGGCGGCAATGTAGGGCGGGTTGCTGATGATCAACTGGAAACGCTGACCTTCCAGCGCGCTGAACCAATGGCTGCTCAGCACCGTGGCGTTGTTCAGGTGCAGGCGCTGACGATTGCGCTCGGCCAAGGCTACGGCTTCGAGCACACGATCCACCGCCGTGACCTTCCACGCCGGACGTTCGCTGGCCAAGGCCAATGCAATCGCGCCGCTGCCGGTGCCGAGGTCGAGCACTGTGGCTGGCGTCGCGGGCAGCAATTCCAGCGCCGCTTCCACCAGTAATTCAGTGTCCGGGCGCGGGATCAGCGTGTGCGGTGCGACTTCCAGATCGAGTTTCCAGAAACCCTGCTGACCGAGAATGTAGGCCACCGGCTCACCGCCACGACGACGTTGCAGGTATTCGGCAAACGTCAGCGCGGCTTCACTCGGCACGATGCGCTCGGGCCAGGTGTGCAGAAAACTGCGCGACTTGCCCAGCGCAGCGGCAAGAAGCAATTCAGCGTCCAGGCGAGCGGTGGGCGAGTCCGGCAGTTCGGCGGCGCGCAACAGGCTGGCAATGATGGTCATTTATTCACCTATCGCTGCGAGTTGGTCAGCCTGGTATTCGGCCAGCAACGGCTCGATGACCGCTTCAACGCCACCGGCGAGAATTTCATCCAGAGAGTACAGAGTCAGGTTGACGCGATGGTCAGTGACTCGCCCCTGAGCAAAGTTGTACGTGCGAATGCGCTCGGAACGGTCGCCGGAACCGACGAGCAATTTACGCTCGCTGGCGATGGCATTGGCCGCCGCTGCGGTTTGCTGATCGTTGAGCTTGGCCGACAACCAGGCCATCGCCCGGGCAC
This sequence comes from Pseudomonas helmanticensis, assembly GCF_900182985.1. NCBI lineage: Bacteria > Pseudomonadati > Pseudomonadota > Gammaproteobacteria > Pseudomonadales > Pseudomonadaceae > Pseudomonas > Pseudomonas helmanticensis. The sequence goes on from NZ_FXUY01000002.1 coordinate 1,407,654, forward strand.
GGTTTTTGTGCTGGGATCGCTCTTCCTGACACTCGACGACGGTGCCGGTCGGAATGTGCGTGATGCGGATCGCCGAGTCAGTGGTGTTGACGTGCTGACCACCGGCCCCGGAGGAGCGGAACGTGTCGACACGCAGATCCGCCGGGTTGATCTCGATGGCTTCGCGCTCGTCCGGCTCAGGCAACACCGCCACGGTGCAGGCCGAGGTGTGGATACGGCCCTGGGATTCGGTAGCGGGTACACGCTGTACGCGGTGCGCGCCGGATTCGAATTTCAGCTTGCCGTAAACGTTGTCGCCTTCAATGCGGGCGATGACTTCTTTATAGCCACCGTGTTCGCCTACGTTTTCCGAGAGGATCTCGACGCGCCAGCCACGGCGCTCGGCATAACGCGAGTACATGCGGAACAGGTCGCCGGAGAAGATCGCCGCCTCATCGCCACCAGTGCCAGCACGAATTTCGAGGAAGACGTTGCGGCCGTCATTCGGGTCCTTGGGCAGCAGCATGCGTTGCAGGTCGGCTTCCAGAGTGATCAGCAATTCCTTGGCTTCGCGGACTTCTTCCACGGCCATTTCGCGCATGTCCGGGTCGCTGTCCTTGAGCAACGCCTGCGCGCCTTCGAGATCGCTTTGTACGCCGAGGAGCTTTTTATAGCCTTGGACGATCGGCTCGAGTTCAGCGTATTCCTTGGAATAACCGCGAAATTTGGCCTGATCGGCAATGACTTCGCCGTCGCCGAGCAGCGCGGTCAGTTCCTCGAAACGGTCCTGGAGGATGTCCAGCTTATTGAGCAGTGACGCTTTCATTGCGGTTTTTTATCCGAAAAGCTATCCGGTGAGCCCTCGAGGGCAAAGAGTTCCTGGGCCATGGCCAGCGCATCGAGGCGGCCTTCGGCAGAAAGCTTTTTCAGTTGCACGCTCGGGGCATGCAACAGTTTATTGGTCAGGCCACGGGCCAGTTGCCCGAGCACGTCTTCGGCGTTGCCGCCGTTGGCCAGCAGGCGCAGGGCTTTTTGCAGCTCTTCGTCGCGCAGGCGTTCGCTCTGTTGACGATAGGCCTTGAGCACATCGACCGCCGCCAGCTCGCGCAGGCGCACCATGAAATCATCGGCGCCGACCGAGACCATCTCTTCGGCCGCTTGCGCAGCGCCCTGACGGCTCTTGAGATTTTCGGCAACCACTTCGTGGAGATCGTCGACGCTATACAGGTAAACGTCGTCCAGTTCGCCGACTTCCGGTTCGATATCCCGGGGAACAGCGATGTCGACCATGAAGATCGGCTTGTGCTTGCGCAACTTCAATGCGCTTTCCACCGCGCCCTTACCGAGAATCGGCAACTGACTGGCGGTCGAACTGATGACGATGTCGCTGCGCACCAGTTCTGCCGGAATGTCCGACAGCAGCACCGCGTGGGCGCCGAACTGTTCGGCGAGCAGACTGGCGCGCTCCAGCGTGCGGTTGGCAACGACAATGCGCTTGACGCCCAGCTCGTGCAAATGGCGGGCGACTAAAGTGATGGTCTCGCCGGCGCCGATCAGCAGGGCCTGGCTGCGTTGCAAATCACTGAAAATCTGTTTCGCCAGGCTGACGGCAGCAAACGCCACGGACACCGGATTTTCACCGATTGCAGTGTCGGTACGCACCTGCTTGGCGGCATTGAACGTCGCCTGGAACAGTCGCCCCAGCAGCGGACCGATGGTGCCGGCCTCGCGGGCCACGGCGTAGGCCGATTTCATCTGGCCGAGAATCTGTGGTTCGCCAAGCACCAGCGAGTCGAGCCCGGAGGCGACGCGCATCATGTGACGAACTGCCGCATCATCTTCGTGCACATAAGCACTCGCGCGCAGCTCATCGAGGCTTAAATGGTGATAGTCGGCCAGCCAGCGCAGCACGATATCGGCAGAAAGCTGATCCTGTTCTATATAAAGCTCACTGCGATTACAGGTCGAGAGGATCGCAGCTTCGCGGCTGTCGGTCAGTCGGCAGAGCTGCTGCAAGGCTTCCACCAGCTGCTCAGGCGTAAAGGCCACGCGCTCGCGGACGTCTACTGAAGCAGTCTTGTGGTTGATACCGAGTGCAAGGAAGGCCATTCAAAGTCGCTGGTGGTGACGTGAAGCCGGCAATTGTCCTACTTCGCCAGATTCAGAACAACTATTGGATATCTATCGCCCTTATTGTATGCACCTTGTGCTGCGATCCATTCTCGTTCATGTACACACCACCCCCTGTGAGCTGCCGCAGGCTGCGATCTTTTGATTGATCGTTCCCACGCTCGGCGTGGGAATGCAGCCCGGGACGCTCCGCGTCTCAAACAACGTCAAAAGATCGCAGCCTGCGGCAGCTCCCACAGGGGCATCAGCGTAAATTGCCTGAGCGGTTATGTTTGGCCGAAAGCTTGTGTCATGATGATCCGACCGCAGGTTAGTCGTCCTCTTCCTATATGAATAGATCTTCCGCGTTGCTCCTCGCTTTTGTCTTCCTCAGCGGCTGCCAGGCCTTGGCACCCGTTTCGCCGGACGGTACGCCGCCGGTCGAAGACACCACGCCCGCGCCTGAAAAGCCCAAGGTTTACAGCTCGTTCAGCGAGGAAACCGTTTTCAGTCTGTTGAGCGCCGAACTCGCCGGCCAGCGCAATCGTTTCGACATTGCGCTGGATAACTACGTGACCCAGGCCATCAACACCCAGGATCCAGGCGTCTCCGAGCGGGCATTCCGTATCGCCGAATATCTGGGCGCCGATCAACCGGCCCTCGATACCGCGCTGATCTGGGCAAAAAATGCCCCGGACGATCTCGAAGCGCAACGCGCCGCCGCCGTGCAACTGGCGCGTGCCGGGCGTTATGACGACTCGATGGTCTATATGGAGAAAGTCCTGCAAGGCAAGGGCGACACCCATTTCGACTTCCTCGCGCTGTCGGCCGCCGATACCGATCAGGAAACCCGCAACGGTCTGATGAAAAGTTTTGACCGGTTGTTGCAGCGTCATCCGAACAACAGTCAGCTGATTTTCGGCAAGGCGCTGCTCCTGCAACAGGACGGCGACAACAAAGCCGCTTTGACCCTGCTCGAAGACCATCCGCCGGAAGAAGGCGAAATCGCCCCGATCCTGCTGCGCGCGCGTCTGTTGCAAGTGATGAACCGTGGTGACGAAGCGCTGCCACTGCTGCAGAAAAGCATCAAGAAGTACCCGGACGACAAGCGCCTGCGCCTGACTTACGCGCGCATGCTGGTTGAGCAAGACCGCATGGACGATGCCAAGGCCGAGTTCTCCAGCCTCGTTCAGCAGTACCCGGAAGACGACGAACTGCGCTACTCGCTGGCGCTGGTGTGCCTCGAAGCCAAGGCGTGGGATGAAGCCAAGGGTTATCTGGAAGACTTGATTGCCCGCGAAAGCCACGTCGATTCGGCGCACCTGAACCTCGGTCGCATCGCCGAAGAACGTAATGACCCGCAAGGCGCCCTCATCGAGTACGCCCAGGTCGGCCCGGGCAACGACTATCTGCCGGCGCAATTGCGTCAGGCCGATATTCTGATGAACAACGGCAAGACTGCTGAAGCGCAAAGCAAACTCGCCGCCCAGCGCGACGAGCAGCCAGATTACGCGATTCAGCTGTACCTGATCGAATCGGAAACCCTGTCGGCCAACAAACAGGACGACAAGGCCTGGAAAGTCTTGCAGCAAGCCTTGCTGCAATACCCGGACGATCTGAATCTGCTGTACACCCGGGCGATGCTCGCGGAAAAACGCAATGACCTGGCGCAGATGGAAAAAGACCTGCGCCTGATCATCAAGCGCGATCCGGACAATGCCATGGCGCTGAACGCTTTGGGCTATACCTTGTCCGACCGTACGACCCGCTACGCTGAAGCGAAAGCGCTGATCGAACAGGCGCACCAGATCAATCCGGAAGATCCAGCAGTACTCGACAGCCTTGGCTGGGTGAATTACCGCATGGGCAATCTGGACGACGCCGAGAAATATCTGCGTCAGGCGCTCGAGCGTTTCCCTGACCACGAAGTCGCCGCGCACCTCGGCGAGGTGTTGTGGACCAAGGGCAAGCAGCGTGAAGCCAAACAAATCTGGGGCAAATTCCTCAAGGATCAGCCCGACAGCACCATTCTGCGCAGCACCATCAAGCGCCTGACCGGATCCGAGACTCTTTAACTCATGTTTTTGCGCCACGTTATCGTTTTCAGCTTCATCGCCTTGCTCGCCGGCTGCTCGGGTTTTGGTACTCGCGAATCGGTCGAGGGCCACGGCAGCCCGGCTCAATGGGCGGCGAACAAACAGCAACTGAGCGGCCTCGATGGCTGGCAGATCGACGGCAAGATCGGCATCCGCGCGCCGAAAGATTCCGGTAGCGGCACGTTGTTCTGGCTGCAACGTCAGGATTACTACGACATTCGTTTGTCCGGCCCGCTGGGTCGTGGCGCGGCACGTCTGACCGGGCGTCCGGGCAAGGTGTCGCTGGAAGTCGCCAACCAGGGTCGCTATGAATCGCAGTCCCCGGAAGCTTTGCTCGAAGAGCAGCTTGGCTGGAAATTGCCGGTATCGAATCTGGCCTGGTGGGTGCGTGGCCTGCCGGCCCCAGACAGCAAAAGCCGCCTGAATCTGGATGCCGACAGCCGTCTGGCCAGCCTGGAACAGGATGGCTGGAAGGTTGAATACACCGCTTACACCGAACAAAACGGTTACTGGCTGCCTGAGCGTATCAAGCTGCACGGCACCGACCTCGACGTGACGCTGGTGATCAAGACCTGGCAACCGCGCAAGTTGGGGCAATAACGCATGACCGCTGCACGCCTGACCCTGCCCTCGCCGGCCAAACTCAACCTGATGCTGCACATTCTCGGTCGCCGTGAAGACGGTTATCACGAGTTGCAGACGCTGTTTCAGTTTGTCGACTACGGCGACGAAATCACTTTTGCCGTGCGCGATGACGGCGTGATTCAACTGCACACCGAATTTGCCGGCGTGCCGCATGACAGCAACCTGATCGTGCGCGCGGCAAAAATGCTTCAACAACAGTCCGGTTGTACGCTCGGTATCGACATCTGGATCGATAAAGTACTGCCCATGGGCGGCGGCATTGGCGGTGGCAGCTCAAATGCGGCGACGACTTTGCTCGGTCTCAATCATTTGTGGCAGCTGGGTTGGGATGAAGATCGCCTGGCCGCGCTGGGTCTGTCGCTCGGCGCCGACGTACCGGTTTTCGTCCGTGGCCACGCGGCTTTCGCCGAGGGCGTGGGCGAGAAACTCACCCCGGTGGATCCCGAAGAACCGTGGTATCTGGTGCTCGTACCGCAAGTCTCTGTTAGTACGGCAGAAATTTTTTCCGATCCTTTGTTGACACGTAACACGCCGCCCATTAAAGTGCGCCCCGTTCCCGAGGGAAACAGTCGAAATGACTGCTTGCCGGTGGTTGCAAGGCGTTATCCAGAAGTACGTAACGCATTGGATTTGTTAGGTAAATTTACCGAAGCAAAACTCACCGGAACTGGAAGTTGTGTGTTTGGGGGCTTCCCAAGCAAAGCTGAAGCTGATAAAGTCTCGGCCCTTCTGACAGAGACCCTTACAGGGTTTGTAGCGAAAGGCAGCAACGTTTCGATGTTGCACCGCAAGCTGCAAAGTCTGCTCTAAAGGAACCAAGTGCTCGGCACTTGATGCAACAGATACAGGGGCGTCGCCAAGCGGTAAGGCAGCAGGTTTTGATCCTGCCATGCGTTGGTTCGAATCCAGCCGCCCCTGCCATTTTCTATACTCATCCAGGTTACCCTCAGCCTCTAGGTACTGCGCGTGTCCAAGATGATGGTCTTTACGGGGAACGCTAACCCCGATCTGGCTCGGCGTGTTGTACGTCAGCTGCATATCCCTCTCGGTGACATCTCTGTCGGTAAATTTTCCGACGGCGAAATTACCGCCGAGATCAATGAAAACGTTCGCGGTAAAGACGTTTTCATTATTCAGCCGACTTGCGCTCCGACCAACGATAACCTGATGGAACTGGTAGTGATGGCTGATGCCTTCCGCCGCTCCTCGGCTACTCGTATCACTGCTGTTATTCCTTATTTTGGTTATGCCCGTCAGGATCGCCGTCCGCGTTCCGCACGTGTGGCTATCAGCGCGAAAGTCGTCGCTGACATGCTTACCGTAGTCGGCATCGACCGTGTTCTCACGGTTGATCTGCATGCTGACCAGATTCAGGGTTTCTTCGATATTCCGGTAGATAACATCTACGGCTCCCCGGTTCTGGTGGATGACATTGAAGATCAGCGCTTCGAAAACCTGATGATCGTTTCCCCGGACATTGGTGGCGTCGTGCGTGCACGTGCCGTTGCCAAATCCCTGGGCGTGGATCTCGGGATCATCGACAAACGCCGTGAGAAAGCCAATCACTCTGAAGTGATGCATATCATCGGTGATGTCGAAGGGCGTACCTGTATTCTGGTCGATGACATGGTCGATACCGCCGGCACTCTGTGCCACGCGGCGAAGGCCTTGAAAGAGCATGGCGCAGCCAAGGTCTTTGCCTACTGCACACACCCTGTGCTGTCGGGTCGGGCCATCGAGAATATCGAAAATTCCGTGCTGGACGAGCTGGTGGTGACCAACACCATCCCGCTGTCCGCGGCTGCACAAGCCTGTGCACGTATCCGTCAACTGGATATCGCACCGGTTGTTGCCGAAGCGGTTCGCCGCATCAGCAATGAAGAATCGATCAGCGCGATGTTCCGTTAAGGGCCCTGCCCTTCTCGAAATGTCTCGTTGACGAAAAGCGCCCCGCCCCGGCATTCCTGCCGGGGCGGGGCTTTTTTGCCCATACCGTGTTTGGCGCTGGTCGCAAACGCCACTCCGGTCATGGCTATATTGGAGATACACAATGAACGATTTTACTCTGAATGCTGAAGTGCGTTCCGACCTGGGGAAAGGTGCGAGCCGCCGCCTGCGTCGTCTCGCAAGCCTGGTTCCAGCTGTAGTTTACGGTGGCGAAAAAGCCCCTGAATCCATCAGCATGCTGGCTAAAGAAGTTGCCAAACTGCTCGAAAACGAAGCGGCTTACAGCCACATCATCGAGCTGAACGTTGGCGGCACCAAGCAGAACGTAATCATCAAAGCTCTGCAACGTCACCCGGCTAAAGGCCACGTGCTGCACGCTGACTTCGTACGCGTTGTCGCTGGCCAGAAACTGACCGCTATCGTTCCTGTGCACTTCATCAACGAAGCTGCTCCAGTGAAGAAAGGCGGCGAGATTTCGCACGTTGTTGCTGAAATCGAAGTGACCTGCCTGCCGAAAGATCTGCCTGAGTTCATCGAAGTCGATCTGGCTGACGCTGAAATCGGTTCGATCATTCACCTGTCGGACCTCAAAGCTCCTAAAGGCGTTGAGTTCGTTGCTCTGGCACACGGCGATGACAAGGCTGTTGCCAACGTCCACGCTCCACGTGTTGCTCCAGAAGCTACCGAAGAAGGCGCAGCAGAGTAATTCACTCTGTCATGCCTGAGTGAGCAAGTAACATCGCGGACTGGAACGTAGCGAGAAAGCGGGCGGGAACGCGGAGTTTACATCATGGTAAATGAGCAATTTTCGTCCACTTTCGCCGCTTTCCCTGATCGCGGCGATGTTACTCACCACTCAAAGGAAGGGCCCCTATCGTGACTGCCATCAAACTGATCGTTGGCCTGGGAAATCCAGGCGCTGAATACGACCAGACCCGGCATAACGCAGGGGCCCTTTTTGTTGAGCGCATCGCCCAAGCACAGAATGTGAATCTTGTGGCCGATCGCAAATATTTCGGCCTGACCGGGCGCTATTCGCACCAGGGTCAGGATGTTCGTCTGCTGATTCCCACCACCTACATGAACCGCAGCGGCCAGGCCGTGGCGGCACTCGCCGGTTTCTTCCGCATCAAGCCTGAAGAAATCCTCGTGGCGCATGACGAACTCGATCTGCCTCCGGGCGTCGCCAAGCTCAAGCAGGGCGGCGGCCATGGCGGTCACAACGGGTTGCGCGACATCATTGCGCAACTGGGCAATCAGAATACGTTCTACCGCCTGCGGCTTGGCATCGGCCACCCGGGCGTCGCCAGTATGGTTTCAAATTTCGTCCTGGGTCGTGCGCCACGCGCCGAACAGGAAAAACTCGATGCCAGCATCGACTTTGCCCTCGGCGTGCTGCCGGATATCCTCGCCGGTGAATGGAACCGCGCGATGAAAAACCTGCACAGCCAGAAGGCCTGACTCTTATCCGAGGGGAAACACCATGGGATTCAATTGCGGCATCGTCGGCCTGCCTAACGTCGGCAAGTCCACCCTGTTCAACGCCCTGACCAAATCCGGTATCGCGGCCGAGAACTTCCCCTTCTGCACCATCGAGCCGAACAGCGGCATCGTGCCGATGCCGGATCCGCGTCTGGACGCTTTGGCGGCCATCGTCAATCCGAAGCGCATCCTGCCGACCACCATGGAATTCGTCGACATCGCAGGCCTCGTTGCCGGCGCCTCGAAAGGTGAAGGTCTGGGCAACAAGTTCCTCGCCAACATCCGTGAGACCGACGCCATCGCTCACGTGGTGCGCTGCTTCGAAGACGAAAACGTGATCCACGTTTCCAATAGCGTCGATCCGAAGCGCGACATCGAAATCATCGACCTGGAACTGATCTTCGCCGACCTCGACAGCTGCGAGAAGCAACTGCAGAAAGTCGCGCGTAACGCCAAGGGCGGTGACAAGGACGCCGTGGTTCAGAAAGCTCTGCTGGAGCAACTGATCGCGCACTTCACCGAAGGCAAGCCGGCACGCAGCCTGATGAAGAACATGAGCGCTGACGAAAAGGCAGTGATCAAGGGCTTCCACCTGCTGACCACCAAACCGGTCATGTACATCGCCAACGTCGCTGAAGACGGTTTCGAGAACAACCCGCACCTGGACGTGGTTCGCGCCATCGCCGAAGAAGAAGGCGCGATGGTCGTTCCGGTCTGCAACAAGATCGAAGCGGAAATTGCCGAGCTCGATGACGGTGAAGAGAAGGACATGTTCCTCGAGGCCCTGGGCCTGGAAGAGCCTGGCCTGAACCGCGTGATCCGCGCTGGCTACGAAATGCTGCACTTGCAGACCTACTTCACCGCCGGTGTCGAAGAAGTCCGCGCCTGGACCGTCAAAGTCGGTGCCACCGCACCTCAGGCTGCCGGCGTGATCCACACCGACTTCGAGAAAGGCTTCATCCGCGCCGAAGTGATCGCCTACAACGACTTCATCCAGTACAAGGGCGAAGCCGGTACCAAAGAAGCCGGTAAATGGCGTCTGGAAGGCAAGGATTACATCGTCAAGGACGGCGACGTAATGCACTTCCGCTTCAACGTGTAAGCGACACGCCCAAGAAAAAGCCGCGTTTGATACGCGGCTTTTTTGTGCCTGACATTTACTGCCGAAACTATTCCACCTGTGGGAGCGAGCCTGCTCGCGAAGAGGGAGTGTCAGCCACATCTCTGCGGATGACACACCGCATTCGCGAGCAGGCTCGCTCCCACAGTTGGGATTGTGTGGCGTCAGGCCTTTTTGGTGCGTGGCAGGAAAATCGCCAACACGCCAAACAACGGCAGGAACGAGCACAGGAAATACACGTACTCAATCCCGTGCACATCCGCCAGATGCCCCAACAGCGCCGCGCCAATCCCGCCAAAACCAAACATCAAACCGAAGAACACCCCGGCAATCATCCCGACATTGCCCGGCACCAGTTCCTGTGCATAAACCACAATCGCCGAGAACGCCGAAGCCAGAATGAAGCCGATCACCACGCTGAGGACCGTGGTCCAGAACAGATCAACGTGGGGCATCAGCAACGTAAACGGCGCCACGCCGAGGATCGAGAACCAGATCACCGCCTTACGCCCGATCTTGTCGCCAATCGGCCCGCCGAAAAACGTCCCCGCCGCTACAGCGCCCAAGAACAGGAACAAGTGCAGCTGCGAACTGGCCACCGACAGGTCGAACTTCTCGATCAGGTAGAACGTGAAGTAGCTGGTCAGGCTGGCCATGTAGAAATACTTCGAGAACACCAACAGCCCGAGTACCACCAGCGCACTGGTCACCCGCCCTTTCGACAGCCCGTGAGTCGCTGCCTGGCCGGCCTTGAGCTTGAACAGGTTCAAGTGATGGGCGTACCAGCGGCTGATGCGGTACAGCACGAACAACGCAAACACTGCGAACAAACCGAACCACGCCACATTGCCCTGACCGAACGGAATGATGATCGCCGCCGCCAGCAACGGGCCGAACGCGGAACCGGCGTTACCACCGACCTGGAAGGTCGATTGCGCCAGACCAAAGCGTCCGCCGGAAGCCAGCCGCGCAATTCGCGAGGCTTCTGGGTGAAACGTCGAGGAGCCGATACCGATGAGCGCCGCAGCCAGCAGGATCAAGGGAAAACTGCCGACCATCGACATCATCACGATGCCAATCAGCGTGCAAATCGAACCCGCCGGCAACAGCCACGGTTTCGGATGCCGGTCGGTGTGATAACCGACCCACGGCTGCAACAGCGAAGCCGTCAGTTGAAAGGTCAAAGTAATCAGACCGACCTGAGTAAACGTCAGGCCGTAATTGGCCTTGAGCATCGGGTAGATCGACGGCAGCACCGACTGGATCAAGTCGTTGATCAAATGCGCCAGCGCTACCGCGCCGATGATGCGCATCACCAGTGGACTGCTTTGGGGAGCAGCGGGCGCCGAGGCAGCGGCGGTCTGAACGTTGCTGATAGCCATGGAAGTTTCCGGACAGCAGATGGGTGCACACAGGCAGGTGCGTCAATGTGCCATTTTTCAGTGCGTGAGCGCCATCCCCTTAGCCAGCTAACTAACCACCCTGACCGGAATCACACAATCATGTAGGAGCTGCCGAAGGCTGCGATCTTTTGATGTTGTTTTTTAAAAGATCAAAAGATCGCAGCCTTCGGCAGCTCCTACAGGGGGCCGTATTGTTCCGGAAGGTGATAGCGCAACGCCATGGTCTGAATCTTGCCTTGCTTCATCCCTTGAACGCGGCGCCCTTACAAAGGGCACCGACAATGGGAAGTTTCGCTACAGAGCCGGCCTACAGAGCGGGCGAGAGTGAACTTTCGAGGCCTTTTAGCAGGGCACAACATCAACGTCGAACGACCGCGATGCACGCCGTTGGTGCGTGGTGTCCAGAGGAGTCATGGGGCATGCAGGCTTTCCTTTCACCGGGGATCAAATTGCTGGGGCGGTTTGGCTTCGCAGGTAAATTCCAGTTGTTGTTTCTGCTGTTCATTCTGCCGTTGGCCGGCAGCCTGTTGATGATCGGCCAGGATTATCGTGACAAGCTCAATCTGATTTCCGGCGAGCGTGCCGGCGTGCGGCAGTTGCTCGCGCTGGATGCGCTGGACAACCTGCTCGCCGCGCAACGTGACCGTGCCGCCCGTTGGCGCGCCACCGAAACCAATCGCCAACCGACGCCGGCCACCCTCGCCGCCATGGCCGCGTTCGATGCGGTGCAACCGGCCGTGCAGCAAGCCACCACAGATTTGGGCAACGCGCTGAAAAACGAAGGCGCGGAAGGCGAAACCCTCACCCGCTACCAAGCGCTGCAAACTGCATTGAACGGTCTGGATTCGAAAAGCCTCAGCGGTGTCGGTTGGTGGCCGGACGGTTACGACCGTTTCACCAACGCCCTCAGCGCCCTGCAAGCGCTGCGCGAGCAGATCGTCATGGACAATCGCCTGACCCTCGCGCCGTGGCTGGAAACCTATTTGCTGACGCAGATTTCCACGCAGCACGCGCCGGACCTGATCGAACGGGTCGGCCGCCTCGCCGCTGTCGGTCAGGCCTCAGTCGTATCGGGTCAATTCACCCTGCAAAGCCGTCTGCAATTGCGTGACCTGCGCAGCCGCATCGGCGATGCCCGCGAACAACTGGTCAAAACCGCCACACTGCTCGAAGCACGCCTGCCGAAAGATCAACAGAGCTGGGCCAGCCAATACCACGACAGCCTGAAACACCTCGACAGCGGTCTGAAGGTGCTGGATGACGGCGTGTTCGGCGGCAGCATCAATCTCAAACCAGAAGACTTCGAACGCAGCCTCGACGCCTTGCTCAGCGACCTCGCCGCCCTGCGCCAGCAATCACTGGTATCGCTGGACCAACGACTCGATGCCTACCACAGCTCGGCGATCCGTCAGTTCATCCTCGTCGCGGCAATCTTCGGCTGCCTGTTGCTGGCGGCGCTGTATTTGTTCGTCTGCCTGCAAGCCTCGATTCGTCGCAGCGCCAGCGGCATCACCTTACTTGCTGAAGCCCTGCGCGACGGCAACCTCAGCCTGCAAGTGCCGGTGGTAGGCCGAGATGAGTTGGCGGCGATCAGCACCGCACTCAACGTCGCCGTGGTGCAATTACGCACGAGCATGCTCGGCGTCGATCACGAGACCTCGCAGTTGAGCCATGCCGTGCGCAGCCTCAACGAACACTCCAGCGGTGCTCTCGGCGAAGTCGAAGCGCAACAGTTGCAGATCAGCCAGATCGCCGCAGCCGCCACGCAATTGGCCGCGACCTCGCAAGGCGTGGCGCAAAGCTGCGAACAGGCCTCCGGCAGCGCTCAGCACACCCGACGCATCGCCGCCGACAGCAGCCGCGACAGCCAACGCACCACGGCGAGTATTCAGCAGCTCAACCAACGCTTGAACGACACCGCAGCGGCACTGGGCCGGGTCAGTGAGCAAGGCCAGCAGATTCAATTGGTGGTCGACACCATTCGTGGCGTCGCCGAACAGACCAATCTGCTCGCGCTCAATGCGGCCATCGAAGCTGCGCGCGCCGGTGAACAAGGTCGCGGGTTTGCCGTAGTGGCGGACGAAGTGCGCAGCCTGTCGCAACGCACGCAATCGTCGACCGCGCAGATTGCCGGCACGGTCGACAGCTTGCGCGCGACGGTCAACGAAGCCGTGAGTTTGATGGAAGCTGCCTGCGGCCAGGCGCAAACCGATGCCGAGTCGGTCACCGGTCTCGGTGAACGCCTGGGCGAAATCGCCAGCGCCGTGCAGAGCGTCACCGACACCCTCGCACAGATCGCCACAGCAGTTGAAGAACAGGCAAGCACCGCCGATGAAGTCAGCAGCAATATCCAGCAAGTCGATCAGGCCGCCGTACGTTTGCTTGAAGGCGCACGCGCAGTGAATCTGGCCGCAGACACCCTGAGCCAAGGCAGCAAGGCGCTGAGCGACAACACCGCGCGCTTCCGCCTCAGTTGATCACAGCCTCGGGGAAGTCCGTTTCCAGTTCGGCCTTGAGCCATTGAATGAACCACGCCACATCCGCCGAGAGTTCGGCGGACGGCGTCAGCACCCGATAGCTCTCCAGCTTCACCTGAGCGTCGACCGCACGCACCAGTTTGCCGCTGGCGAGTTCATGGCGCACCAACACCTCGTTGGCCAGCGCGATGCCCTGCCCGCTCTCGGCGACTGACAGCGCGTGGTCATTGTTGACGTAGAGCATGTCGGAATTGAGATGGATATCGAGGTCGTGCGCGGCGAACCACAGGTTCCACCATTCGCCGTCATCGACGTGGATCAGTTCGTGGCTGACCAGATCGGCCGGGCTGTTGATCGGTGCAATGCTGGCCAGATACGTCGGCGTGCAGATCGGGAAAACTCGCGGGCAAATCAGCGCCTCCCGTGAGTCGGCATATTGCCCGTCGAGGCCGTAGACGATACCGAGGTCAGCGCTTTTCCCGTCCACTTCGGTGAAGGTCGAGTTCGGCTCGATCGCCAGTTTCAATCCCGGGCGAAGATGCCGCAGCGCTTCGATCCGTGGCATCAACCAGCGCTTGGCAAACCCCGGCACCACCATGATCCGCAACCAGCGCTCGGCATCCCTGGGCTGCGCCTCTTTGCCAGCCTCAATGATCAACTGCAACGCGGCGCTGATCTTGCGGTAGTACTTCTCCCCCGCCGGCGTCAGGTTGACCCCGCGCGAGGTGCGCTCGAACAATTGAATGCCCAACCAGTCCTCGAGCAATTTCACATGCCGGCCAATCGCAGGCTGGGTCACGTGCAGGGCTTTCGAGGCTTCGACGTAGCTGCCCAAACGGGCGGCGGCATCAAAGGCACGCACCGCGTTGAGCGGCGGCAAACGGTGGTCGGGCATGATTCCTGGCACCTTCGGCTGTTAAATTAACTAACACCTGCCATGTTTAAATTGAAGTGTCGCGCCGCGCAACCCCTGGCTGATAATCGAGCCACAGCAGAACAATAAAACAGCTGGTTTCACACCCGAACGCAATCTCGATCCTGCCCAAAAAAATAATATCCATGGCCCGACGACCACGCTTTGCAAAGCGAGTCGCAGGCGATGGGGGAATCGGAGGTAACGCATGAATGCCCTGCATTCGCTGCAAACGCTGGCGGTCTCGATCCGCTCAGTGCGCAAGGTTTACGGTGATCCGCAGACCGGTCCGGTGGCGCTGAAAAGCATCGACCTGGATATCCGCGACAACGAATTCTTCACCCTTCTCGGCCCGTCCGGCTGCGGCAAGACCACGCTGCTGCGGATGATTGCCGGTTTCGAATTTCCCACCGAAGGCGAGATCCTGCTCTACGGCGAGAACATCGCTGATCGCCCGCCGTTCCAGCGTCCGGTCAACACGGTGTTTCAGCATTACGCGCTGTTCCCGCACATGACCATCGCCGAGAACCTGGCCTTCGGCCTCGAATCACAGCCGATGGGCAAAGTCCTGACCAAGGCGCAAATCGCCGAGCGCGTCCGCGAAATGCTGGCGCTGGTGCAGATGGAGCGCTTCGCCAACCGCAAGCCGGCGCAACTGTCGGGCGGTCAGCAGCAACGTGTCGCCCTCGCCCGCGCTTTGGCACCGCATCCGAAAGTGCTGTTGCTCGATGAGCCGCTTTCCGCGCTCGACCTGAAGCTGCGTCAGGCGATGCGCGAAGAGTTGAAAACCATCCAGGCCAAGACGGGCATTACCTTCATCTTCGTCACCCATGACCAGGAAGAAGCGCTGACCATGTCCGACCGCATCGCCGTGCTCTCCGAAGGCGAAGTGCAACAGGTCGGACGGCCAGAGGATATTTACGAACGGCCGCGCAATCGCTTTGTCGCCGACTTCATCGGCGAAACCAATTTCATCGAAGGCACCGTCACTCGTGTCGAGGACGGTTTGGCGTGGTTCGCCGGGCCGGCGGGTCATCCATTGCCGGCGCAACCGTGCAGCGACGTGGCAGTCGGCGCCAGCGTGACCTTGTCGGTGCGACCTGAGCGTCTGCATCTGGTACCAGCGGCTACCGAAACCGCGCTGCCGTGCCGGATCGAAGCGCAGATTTATCTCGGCACTGACCTGCAATATCAGGTCAGCCTCAGCGATGGTTCGCGCCTCACCGTGCGTACGCCCAACTGCGTCGACCAGAGCCTGCGCTTTGCCGTCGGCGCCCAGGCCGGTCTGTTGTTCGACCAGGGCAGCGCCAGCGTCCTGCACGATTGAGCCGGAGGAATTGCCATGCACGCCTTACCGATTGCCAACACGCTGGAGCGGCGCAAAGCCTTTCAGAGTTTTCTCGGGGTCAGCCCGGCGCTGATCGCTATCTGTTTGTTTCTGGTGGTGCCGATTCTGATCGTCATCGGTTATTCGCTGATGGAAGCCAACCCCTACGGCGGGGTCAATAAAGTCTTCAGCAGCGACGCCTACACCTCGCTGCTGTTCGAGCGGCAACTGGACGATAGCCTCGCCTTTGCCGACTCGTATTTGATCATCGCCCTGCGCTCGATCGGCATTGCCGGACTGACCACGATCATCACGTTGCTGATCGGTTTTCCGGTGGCGGTGTGGCTGGCCATGCAGCCGGCGCATCGACGCGGCTTGCTGATCTTTCTGATCACCGTGCCGTTCTGGGCCAACCTGCTGATCCGCACTTACGCGTGGATTCTGCTGCTGCGTAACACCGGGGTGATCAACAACAGCCTGATGGGCATGGGCGTGATCCATGAGCCGTTGCAGTTGCTCTACACCGACGGCGCGGTGCTGCTGGGGCTGGTTTACACCTATGCGCCGTTCGTGGTGTTGCCGATCTACGCGACGCTGGAAAAGATGGATATCCGCCTGCTCGAAGCGGCGCAGGATCTGTACGCCGGACGCATACGCACGTTACGCAAAGTGGTTTTGCCGATCGCCAAGCCGGGCATTCTCGCCGGCGCCATCCTCACTTTCGTACCGTGCCTGGGCGCGATGATCGCCCCGGAACTGCTCGGTGGCGGCACGCGGATGATGCTCGGCAACCTGATCTTCCGGCAGTTCAGCGATGCGCGTAACTGGCCGTTTGGCGCAGCGCTGTCGCTGGTACTGATGGCCGCAGTGATGCTGGTGCTGACCGTTTATGCCCTGCGCGCCGAGCGCCAGCGCATCGCCAAAGGAGCTGTGTGATGATCGGAATTTTCAAACGCAAAGGGCTGGGTGTGCAGGACTTTCCCGGCTTCGGCGGCTTCAGTTTTCTGTTCTATCTGTACCTCTACGCGCCGATCGTGGTGCTGGTGGTGTTCTCGTTCAACGCCAACCAATCGGCAACGGTGTGGACCGGTTTCAGCTTCGACTGGTATCGCGCCGCGTTCGCCAATCAGGCCTTGCGCCAGGCCGCCGGCAACAGCCTGTTGATCGCCGTCTGCGCGAGCATGATCGCCACGGCGATTGCCACTCTCGCCGCCCTCGGCACCTCGCGCGGCGCCAAGTTCAAGGGCCTGCACTTGTCGATGGGCGCGATCATGTTGCCGCTGGTGTTGCCGGAAATTGTCGTCGGTGTCGCGACGCTGGCGCTGTTCTCGACCATCGGTCTGTCGCTGGGCTACGGCAACCTGATCATCGCGCACACGGTGTTCTGCATTCCCTTCGCCTACCTGCCGATTCGTGCACGGCTGAACGATATGGACCTGTCGCTGGAACAAGCCTCGGCCGACCTCTACGCCGGCCCATGGCGAACCTTTCGCAAAGTGACTTTGCCGCTGCTGATGCCGGGGATTTTCTCCGGGCTGATGCTGGCCTTCATCGTCTCGCTGGATAACTTCGTGATCTCGATGATGGTCTCGCAGGCCGGCACCACGACCTTGCCGATTTTCATCTTCGGCCTGCTAAGGATGGGCGTGACACCCGACGTCAACGCCGTGTCGACGCTGATCCTCGGCGTCTCGGTGCTGTTCGTCAGCCTCTCTTACCTGTTGGGCAAAAAGAACGCCTGAACCTTCTACGACCTGTGGGGAAATAGCATGAGCAAGTGGATAAAAAGCATTGGCACTTCGTTGTTCCTGACTGTGCCGCTGGTGATGGCAGGCAGCGTTCAGGCCGCCGAAAATCTCAATGTGGTGAGCTGGAGCGGCTATTTTTCGCCGGAGATTCTCGCCAAGTTCCAGAAGCAGACCGGCATCGAAGTCACCGTCGATTCCTACGATTCCAACGAGACGCTGCTGGCGAAATTGAAACAGGGCGGCGCCGGTTACGACGTGGCGATTCCGTCGCACCAGTTCGTGCCGATCCTGATCAAGGAAAACCTGCTGGAGCGCTTCGACCCGGTCAAAGAGCCGTACTACGCCAGCGTTGTGGATAACCTGAAAAAACCGAGTTGGGATCCGGAAGGCGCGTATTCGGTACCGTTCATCTGGGGCACCACCAGCGTCGTGCTCGACAGCGCCCGCTACAAAGGCCCGGCTGACAGCTACAAGGTTTTGTATGAGCCGCCAGCCGAGTTGCAGGGGCGCATCAACATGTTCGATTCGGTCAGCGACATGGTCGACATGGCCAGCCTCTACCTGAACATTCCGCTGTGCAGCGAAGACCCGAAACAGATGCAGCAAGTGCTGACTTTGCTCAAGGTGCAGAAGCCGTTCGTGAAGACCTATAGCTCCAAGGCCGGCTCGATTCGCGAGAACCTCGCCTCGGGTGAAATCGACATGTCGATGTTCTGGGGCGGTTCGTCGATGCGTGCCCGTGAGATGAAACCGACGCTGAAATACCTCTACCCGAAAGAAGGCGTGCTGGCCTGGGTCGACAACATGGTCATCCCTACCGGCAGCAAAAATCCGGCGAATGCCAAGGCGTTCATCGCCTTCCTCAGCCAACCAGAAAACTCGGCGATGACGCAGAATTTTCTCAAGCACCAGAGCCCGATCAAAGGCGTCGAACCGTTCCTCGACGCGGCGCTCAAGGACGCGCCGGAACTGCACATTCCCGAAGGCACTAACGTGGTGTTCAGCAAGACTTGCGGCGAAGGCGCGATCCGCCTCGCCGACCGTCTCTGGACCAACCTGATGCGTTGATCTCTACCGCCCCGACGCATTGGCGGGGCGTTTTTCCAGCCGTCTGAAAGGCGCTTGCAATGAACTCTAATAACATCAGCGAACTGGTCCTGTTGCAGGCCCATGAGCTCGCCGAACGCATCCGCCTGCGTCAGGTTTCCTGCCGGGAAGTGATGCAGACTTACCTTGCCCATATCGAACGTTTCAACCCGTTGGTCAATGCGTTGATCAGCCTGCAATCACCAGAAAATTTATTGGCCCAGGCCGATGAGCGCGACGCCGAACTGACGCGTGGCGAATACCGGGGCTGGATGCATGGTTTGCCTCATGCGATCAAGGATCTGTCGCTGACCCAAGGCATCCGCACCACGCTGGGGTCGCCGCTGTACAAGGACTTTGTGCCTGAGCGCGATGGGATCATGGTCGAGCGGATCAAGGCTGCTGGGGCGATCATTATTGGCAAGACCAACACCCCGGAATTCGGTCTCGGTTCGCAAAGCTACAACCCGTTGTTTGGCGCCACCGCTTGCGCGTATGACCCGAGCAAAACCGCCGGCGGCAGCAGTGGCGGCGCGGCAGCGGCACTGGCGATGCATCTGGTGCCGGTGGCGGATGGCAGCGACATGATGGGGTCGCTGCGCAATCCGGCGGCGTTCAACAACATTTTTGGCTTTCGTCCGTCGCAGGGTCGCGTGCCGTTTGATGACAGTGCGGATCTGTTTTTTGACCAGCTCGGTTATGAGGGGCCGATGGCACGCAGCGTGAGGGATGCGGCGTTGCTGTTGTCGGTGCAGGCTGGCGGTGATGCTCGGGCGCCGTTGTCCATCGCGGAGTCCGGTGAGGCGTTTGCGGCGCCGCTGGGGCGTGATTTCAAGGGTACGCGTTTGGGTTGGCTGGGCGATTTCAACGGTTATCTGCCGATGGAGCAAGGCTTGCTGTCGCTTTGCGAGAAGACCTTTGGCGACTTTGAAAGCCTTGGCTGCCACGTTGAGTCGGTTGAACCGGGTTTCGCGCCTGAGCGGCTGTGGAGCAGTTGGAGGACGTTGCGGCACTGGATGGTCGCCGGATCCTTGGGCGCCACCTATGCCGATCCGCAGAAACGCGCGTTGCTGAAACCGGAAGCGATCTGGGAAGTGGAAAATGGCTTGAAGCTGTCAGCCAGCGAAGTGTTTGCCGCCTCGGTGGTGCGCAGCGATTGGTATCGGGCTATCTCTCGTCTGTTCGAAAAATACGATTACCTGCTGCTGCCGAGTGCCCAAGTGTTCCCGTTCGACAAAAGCCAACCGTGGCCGACGTCTATCGAAGGCGTGGCGATGGACACGTATCACCGCTGGATGGAGGTGGTCATTCCCGGCACGTTGTCGGGTTGCCCAGTGGCCAACGTCCAGGCCGGATTCAATTCGCAGGGTTTACCGATGGGCCTGCAAATCATCGGCAAGCACCAGGCCGACTTCGCTGTCCTGCAACTGGCGCACGCGTATGAGCAGGCCAGCCGCTGGTTCCAACGCTGCCCTTCGCCGCTGCTCGGCCAGTGATTTTGATAAACGGTTGAAAGCGTAGAAAAATTTTTTAAATTTACGCTTGACGCTTTTCCATTTCAGGGGAATAATGCGCGCCACTTGGCTACATAGCTCAGTTGGTTAGAGCATAGCATTCATAATGCTGGGGTCCGGGGTTCAAGTCCCTGTGTAGCCACCAAGTACTAAAAACGGCTTACCGAAAGGTAGGCCGTTTTTTTATGCCTCGAGAAAAGTCTCGGTGATCTGTTATTCCGCCGTGATCACCAGACACCCTTTCATCACACGCACTCTGACGTTTTCGTTTACCTCGAATCCCGCCTGCCGCAACCACAACCCGCGAAGCCTGATCCAGGGCACCGGTTTGGCGGGGCTGTAGGATTTTTCCTTGGTGTGGACGGGGTAAAAATCAGCGGCGATTTTCAGCCGGCGTTCAGTGATGGGGGTTGATGTCGTATGATTGGTTTTAGCCATGGTTCAGCTCCTTTTAAGCTGCTTTGTGGTTAGCGGGGCCAGGGTGTTTGCGCACCTTGGTTCCGCGTTCTTTGGGTTACTTCAAATTTCTTTTTTCTTCGTCGCTCGCTTTGGTCGCTGCCTGTGCGATCAGGGCGTCGAGCATCTGCGCAACGACCTTCTGTTGGACCTTCGAAAGCTCATTGATGGACTGCAGTCGTCGATACCACGTCGAGGTCAGGCTGCGTCTGGGCGTCTCCGTGTACGAGGGAACCCCGAGCAGGTCTTCAACAGGCACGCGAAGCGCAAACGCCATCTTCACCAGCGTCGTGACCGGCATACTGCGCGTGCCCTCCTCGTAACCCTGAAAGGTTTGCCGGGAAAGACCTAAGGCCCGTGCAAACCGAGTCTGTGTGATCTCGTGCACTGTGCGTAAGTGAGCAATACGACTGCCCATCGCCACCAGAAAATCGCGATCCTCATTGGAAACACTCATGACAATGGCCGACTGAAAATAGAGTTGAATGGCAACGGACTCATCCTTTTCATCTGAAATCCATCCTGGAAAAAACGATAGAAACCATCCTCAGGTAAAGGCGCGTAAGTTGTCGACCTGAAAAGTCTGTAGGAGAAATGCACACTACCCCGCCATCCAAACCGAAGGACTACAAGCGCGAAACACCGCTGGTTAATCTGTATCAATCGCCAAATCAACAGACCGAGAGAGCGCTGTAGGAAACGGATTCGATCCAGGTACGAATTGGATTTTTCGTAAATCCAGGCGCATAAAACTCACCCCTGCGGTTTGCCCGAAATCCCCACTGACCGACAAGCTTCCCTGGCTCGATTCAAGGCCATACAGGGAGTTGTCGTGGCTCGATTCAAATCTATCTTCGATGAAGACTGGCCTTGGAAACGTCCGAGATGGAGCGGCTCGTGGGCCGCATGGAGTCCGCCTCCCCACCGGAGCCGGTTTACATCGAAAAGGATGAATGGCCAACGCCCAAGCCCCGCGAAAGTCAGGTGTTCGCCAAGTCCTGCACGCCGGGTAACTGGTGCCGAACGGACGCCGGCACGCTGCCCGAATCTGCCGCCAACTTCGGCAAGATCATGGTCGCGGGGGCCATGCTCTTTCCGTCAGCCAGCACCGCTGTCGCGACGGCGATAGGTGCCGATCTGGCCTTGGGCCGTTTAGCCGGCGGCGGGATTCTGCAACAACGCCTCAACTGGGCCATTCGCGGCGCGGGCGGGCCGGCCAGCGTGTTCATCCTCGGGATGCTGCCGACCAGGATGGGCGACGGCACGCTGCACACCGATGACGAATTACGCCGCATGACCCGCGCCACCACCCGCGTTCGCTTCCAGTTCCGGCGTGACGTCGAAGGGGTCATGCAGGTCTACGGCATCCACACCGGCGCCTCGGGCGATGACTCGGTGCGTACCGTCAAAGTCGCGTGGAACAGCGACAAGACCGCCATGGAGGCCAAGCTCAACGGCATCACGATTTTGTGGACGCCGCAACGCGGGCCACTCGGTGCAATGCCGCCGCTGGTCTATCCCGATCACGGCGAGCAACTGAACACGATCCTTGTTCATCCGATTCCCGAGAACACGGATACCCAGATAGAAGGCCTGCCCGGCGAGGACATGACTGCCGAGGATTGTATTCTGGTGTTCCCGGCGGACACTGGGCTGAAGTCGCTGTATGTAGTGTTTTCGAGGCCGGCCAGACTGACGCCGGGTATGGTGACTGGGATTGGTGAGGATGTTCCGGGGATATGGCTTGCTGGGGCGGGAACGGGGATCGGCGCGCCGATTCCGACACGGATTGCGGACAGGCTGAGGGGACGGGAGTTTTCAAGCTTCGATGCATTTCGGAAAGCATTCTGGCAGGCCGTGCGGGATGATCCAGCGTTGTTTGATCAGTTCAACGTGGATGCCCAAGATCGTCTAATGTCAGGCAACGCACCCGCGGTTCGGGATAGCGAAGCTGTAGGTACGCGCGGTGTATTTGAAATACACCATATCGAGCGGGTCGTAGACGGCGGCGCTGTCTACGGCATAGATAACCTCCGCATCAACACCCCTAGAAATCACATCAGCCAACACAAGAAACAGTGAACGCACATGGTAAAAATATCTGAATACACTGAAGCCGAATTTATCCGCTTCATCGAAAAAATACGGGAAACCAACAAAGGTGGATCGGATACGGAGCTTGGTGAACTGCTGGCACGGTTCAGGACGCTTACCGGTCACCCGGATGGAACCGACCTGATTTTTTATCCAGAGCCTGGAGCAAACAACTCTGCTGAGGGCATTGCGAAGACTGTAAAAGAGTGGCGCACAGCGAATGGACTGCCTAGTTTCAAGCAGTGAGCCCTCTGCAAAATGATCAGGGCCCAAGGTGAGTTTTCCCGTAATCAGTGGTTTTTACCCAGACTCAAATCCAGACAACTCTTTGCAGTAGTCCTATAGAGTATTCCAAGTCATGATTGAGGGGGTCATTGAGTAACCTCAAAACAACCAGAAATTGATCTTGGGTTAGCTGGTTTTCGCCCATCGGAACGTCCGCTAATGATGCCCATCTCATAGCGGTGAGTACTGCCGACTCTAGAGACCAGCTAGCCTTCCATCGATGCCGAGCCGTTAGCATCGATGGTCATGGAGCCCCCCTAGCTGAGGCTGGACCTATTCAGAGTCCTCTGTGACCAACGATGCCAACCCCTTCGCCCAAATCTGCCGAGTCCGCAGCCCCACCATCGCCCGCCAATCCGGATCGGCCGGATAAAACTGCTCCAGCAAATTCACTTTGATCCCCCTCCCCGTCGCGTCCAGCGGATCGCCATGCAGATGCAGCCAATGGTCATCGCGCAAATGCCGATGCACATCCGGCCCCGGATACGTCCCGCACTCGATCACGAACGGCATTAACCGCACGTCCGGTAGAGCATTGAGCAACGCCTGCGAGGTGTACCCCGTAGCCGTCGCTGCCACACCGGTTTCGCTCAAGGTGTCGGCGCCAGTGTGCAGCGTGTAAAGCCATGGGCCATAAATTGCCTGGGCCTGCGCGAGTGCCGGGTACGGCGCCTGGGTAATCGTCAGCAACATCGGATGGCCGTACTCACCAGCGCCAGTGTGCAGGTCAAAACACATCACGGTTTCAGCGCCAGCCAGATGCGTTTCGATGATTTGATGCAGCGTGCGGTACGACCAACTCGGCGCACGGCCACCGTAAAACAGCCCATCGGGATGACTGTGCTGACCGCCCTCGACAATCGACATCACCGCTGGCCAGCCGTGTTCGTTGATCTGCGCATCGAGCAAGGCATCGGCGCGTTGGCGCTCGGGGCCATGCAGATCGGTGCAGGCGTAGATGTCATGCAGTGCGGCGTAAGCGCGGTTATCAGGTAGCGGCCCGGTGAAATCCAGGTGATTGCGGTTGAGGTCGATGTTGTCTTCGTTGACCCGGCGTAACCACGCAGTACCCCATGGGTTGATCAGGTGAACCATCACCACCGCGACATCCTTGGGCAGCGAACCAGGTTCGAATGCCTTCAGCCACTCGATCTGACAGTCCGAGCCGTAGTAGCCCTCGACTCCGTGCGTGCCGCTGAGCGCTACCAGTCGGCGTTTGGCCTGCGGATCGCCGAGCACGGCGACGTCGGTGCTCAGGGGTTCACCAAAGGGGCCGCAACGTGGATGTGCGTAGGAGGTGAGCGTGGCGCCGGCGGCATGGGCGGCGGCGAGGAACTGTTCGCGTTGATCGCGGTAGCTGGATTCAGTGGGGAACTCGCTGTGCATATCGGTCTCTTGTTGATCTTGTAATTGTAGGCCTTCGCCTGCTCGCGATAGCGGTGGTTCAGTCAGCAATGATGTTGAATGTGATGACGCTATCGCGAGCAGGCTCACTCCTACAAGGGGACGTGTGCGGTCGATCGATTGCGGTTGACCCTAGCGAACATCCGACCTGAAAAGAAAGACAAAAATGCCCACCGGTTTGCGTCGCGACCGAGCGGTCGATAAAGTCCCTGAGACTTTTATCCCACGGACGGAGAGCCCGCGTGTTTTCAGCCTTGCCCTTGAGCCGCTTTCGCCTGCCTGCCCTGACGCTGATCATCAGCGCCCTGACCCTCACCGCGTGCAACGCCCCGCCCTCCTCGACTTTACCGCTGGCACCAGAAGCCGCGTCCGGTTTCCGCACCGATCTGCAAACCCGTCACGCCAGCCAACACATGGCTGCGGCTGCCAATCCATTGGCCGCTGAAGCAGGTCGCGAGATGCTGCGTCAGGGCGGTTCGGCGATTGATGCGGCGATTGCGATGCAAGCGGTGCTGACCCTGGTGGAGCCGCAATCGTCCGGGATCGGCGGCGGCGCGATGATCGTGTTGTGGGACGGCAAACAGGTGCGCACGTATGACGGTCGCGAAACTGCACCGGCCGGCGCCACCGAGAAGCTGTTCTTGCGCGCGGACGGCCAGCCGATGTCGTTCCCGCAGGCGCAGATCGGTGGTCGCTCAGTCGGTACGCCGGGTGTATTGCGCGCACTGGAGATGGCACATCAACAACACGGTCGCCTGCCATGGGCGAAGCTGTTTGAACCGGCGATCAAACTGTCGGAGCAAGGTTTTGCGATTTCGCCGCGTTTGCATTCGTTGCTGGAAGCAGACCCGGTGATCCGCCAGTCGCCGGACATGGCCAAATACTTCCTCAACGCTGATGGCAGCGTCAAAGCCGTCGGCACGCGCCTGCAAAACCCGGCGCTGGCCGCCGTGCTCAAACGCATCGCCAACGAAGGCTCCGATGCGTTGTACAAAGGCCCGATCGCCGATGAAATCGTCGCCAAGGTGCAAGGCCACGCCAACCCCGGCAGCCTGACGCTGAACGATCTGCAGCGCTATCAGGCCAAAGAACGTCCGCCGCTGTGCACCGATTACAAACGCTGGCAGGTTTGCGGCATGCCGCCACCGTCGTCGGGCGGGATCGCCGTGGCGCAGATTCTCGGTACGTTGCAAGCGCTGGAAACCCGCGACCCACGCCTTTCCCTGACACCGCTCAAACCAGTGAAAACCGACAAGCCGGCCGGCATTGAACCGGATCCGCAAGCCGTGCATTTGATCGCTGAAGCGGAACGTCTGGCCTACGCCGACCGCGCGCAATACGTCGCCGACACCGACTTCGTGCCGGTGCCGGTCAAAGGCCTGGTCGACCCGGGTTATCTCACCAGCCGCGCCAGCCTGATCGGCGAACGCAGCATGGGCAGCGCCAAACCGGGCACACCGCCGGGCGTACAGGTTGCCTACGCGCCGGACCGCTCGCCGCTGCGCATTTCCACCTCGCAAGTGGTCGCGGTAGATGACCTCGGCGGCGCCGTGTCGATGACCACCACCATCGAAGCCGCGTTCGGTTCGCACCTGATGGTTCAGGGCTTTCTGCTCAACAACCAGATGACCGACTTCTCGTTCATCCCCGAAGAGAACGGCCAGAAAGTCGCCAACCGCGTCGAGCCGGGCAAACGTCCGCGCTCGTCGATGGCGCCCACGCTGATCTTCGATCGCCACAGCGGCGAATTCGTCGCCACGGTCGGCTCGCCGGGCGGTTCGCAAATCATCGAATACGTAGCGAAAACCACCGTCGGCCTGCTCGACTGGAACCTCGACCCGCAAAGCGCCATCAGCCTGCCCAACTTCGGCAGCCGCAATGGACCGACCGAACTGGAA
The DNA here is from genome assembly GCF_900182985.1 of Pseudomonas helmanticensis. Classification (NCBI taxonomy): domain Bacteria; kingdom Pseudomonadati; phylum Pseudomonadota; class Gammaproteobacteria; order Pseudomonadales; family Pseudomonadaceae; genus Pseudomonas; species Pseudomonas helmanticensis. Next base: position 1,433,637 of record NZ_FXUY01000002.1, read on the forward strand.
CAAGGCCAGTTCAGCCCGGCGCTGATTCAGGCGCTAAAAGACAAAGGGCATGCGGTGAATGAAATCGACATGACCAGCGGCACCCAGGCCATCGTGCGGGTCAAGGATGCGCAGGGGACAGCGTCGCTGGAAGGTGGCGCGGATCCACGGCGTGAAGGGGAAGCGTTGGGGGATTGAGGTTACGAGACAAAAAGAAAAGGCTTACCGCGAGGTAGGCCTTTTTTCATGTAAGCCGGTCCGCTCTTCAAACCGACAACGTCTTGCCATCCACCGCATCACCAATCTTCAGGAAATGCCCACCCGCCACGTGGTGCAAGGTGCGCAAACCGTCATGCCCTTCGAAATGCCAGTGCCCTTCGCTGAACACGCGTTCATCGGCGTGGGCGGCGATGACTTCGGCGAGGAACAGGTCGTATTGCTCGTGATTGCGCGGCTCTGGCAGCAAGCGGCATTCGAGCCAGGCAACGCAGCCGTCGAGCAGCGGCGCTTCGACTTTTTCGCCATTGAAGGTCTGTAAGCCGTACGCCTGAAACTTGTCTTGTCCTTGGGTTTGGGTGATTTCGAGGCCCGAGGTATTGCCGACGGTTTGCACGATGTCGGCCTGATTGACGCAAGGGACGTTGAGCACGAAGGTGCCGGAGGCTTCGAGCAGTTGCCGGGTCCAGGTGGATTTATCGAGGACGACGGCAACTTTCGGTGGTTCGAAGTCCAATGGCATTGCCCAGGCGGCGGCCATGATGTTGCGCTGGCCGTCGTGGGCGGCGCTGACCAGTACGGTCGGCCCGTGATTGAGCAAACGGTAGGCTTTGTTCAGGGGCACCGGGCGGCGGTGGGAATCGCTCATGGGATCTGCTCCGGGGGAAAAGGAGCAGATTGTAGCGCCAGCACCGAAACACCGGCAGGTGAAAACTCTGTAGGAGCTGCGGCACGCTGCGATCTTTTGATCTTGATGTTGCTTCTCGGAGTCAACATCAAAAGATCGCAGCCTCGTTGCACTCGACAGCTCCTACAGGGGTTGGGTGGAGATTAGTGGGAGAGTTGGTTGGCGAACTGGCCGACGGCGTTGACGACTTTCTGCGCACCGTCCTGAATCTCGACGATTACCGTGCCCGCCTCTGCCGCCAGCGCGAGGCCTTGTTCGGCCTGGAGCTTGCCGTCGGTCATCAGCGCCACAGCGTTGCGCGCCATTTCCTGGTTCTGCCGCACCACGGTGACGATCTCTTCGGTCGCCTGACTCGTGCGCGACGCCAGTTGTCGCACTTCGTCGGCCACCACGGCAAAACCACGGCCCTGCTCACCGGCGCGCGCCGCCTCAATGGCAGCGTTGAGCGCCAGCAGGTTGGTCTGTTCGGCGATGCCACTGATGGTTTTGACGATCGTGCCGATCACCTGCGACTGCTCGTTCAGTGCCTCGATGCCCTCACCCGCCGCCTGCATGTGCCGCGACAGATCACGCATCACATTCACCGCCTCAGTGACCACGGTGGTGCCACGTTGCGCGGTGCTGTCGGTTTGCTGCGAGGTGCTGTAGGCAATGCTCGCGGCGTCGGCGACGGCTTGCTCGCGGTTGACCTGATCGGTGATCACCGTGGCGAATTTCACCACTTTGTAGAGTTTGTCGTTGGCATCGACCACAGGATTGTACGAAGCCTCCAGCCACACCGTACGACCATGGCTGTCGACACGCTTGAAGCGGTCAGCGACGAACTCGCCGTTGTTCAAACGCCGCCAGAAGTTCTGATACTCGGCGCTGTTGTATTCCTCCGGAGCGCAGAACGTGCGGTGATGTTTGCCCTTGATCTGCGCCAGGCTGTAACCCATGCCGCTGAGGAAGCGATCGTTGGCGTTCAGCACATTGCCGTTGAGGTCGAACTCGATCACCGCAGTCGAACGCACCAACGCACCGATCAGGTTTTCGTGTTCACGGGAGGCTTCGATGGTGCGGGTCAAGTCGCTGGCAAAGATCGAGATGTGTTTGATTCGCCCGTCCGATGAGCGCACCGGTTGCACGATCGAACGCAACCACGCTTCGTCACCATTGCCGCGCAGCAGGCGGATGGCACCGGCAAAATGTTCGCCGCGGGTCATGGCATTCCGAAAGCGGTGGTGGAATTCGTCGGACTTCACGTGTGGCGGAACGATGTCCTCAATCAGTCGACCGACCAGGTCCTGACTCTTGTAGAGCATCTCGGTGAGGAAGTTCTGGTTGACCGACTGAATGCGCCCGTCGGGCTCAAGGTTCAGCACCAGCATCTCGCTTTCCAGGCTTTCCTTCACTTGCACAAGGCTGGAGAGTTCTTCACGAAGAGCGGCCAGCTCTTGCTTCAGGCGTTTGTTGAACATGGGGAAGTACCGATGGGCAGGAGAGAAAGCGGGATGCAGCCTAACCATCGGCCTTGAAAATCTTTTCTGAAGAGCGCTTGCGACCGGTCAGTCAAAAATAATCGCAATAGGCCACTGGTCTCATTCGTAACCTGCTCAGCCGATACAAAACCCAGCGCTCTGGCCCGGCCATATCAGGTATTCTCAAAACAAATTGCAACAACATGTTGCCGGTATTCGCCCGATAAGGAGTTCCGTTTTGGATTTATCGACCGCTGCCTGGATGTTTCATGACACCCGCCTGATTCTCTGCTGCCTGCTGGCCATTGCGACGATCATCGTGTTGATCAGCGCGACTAAACTGCCGCCCTTTCTTTCAATCCTGATCGGCACTTTCATCGCGGGTGTCGGCGCCGGTTTACCGCCCGAAGACGTGGCCAAGGCGTTCAGCAAAGGCGCCGGGGCGATTCTCGGTGAAGCGGGGATCATCATTGCGCTGGGTTCGATGCTCGGTGCGCTCATGGCCGAATCCGGCGCCGCCGACCGCATTGCCTCGACCTTGCTCGGGCTGGGCAAAGGCAAGTCTTTGCCGTGGGTCATGGCGCTGGTGGCGATGGTGATTGGCCTGCCGCTGTTTTTTGAAGTGGGGCTGGTGATGATGGTGCCGATCATCTTCGTCATGGCTCGCCGTTCGGGGCAGCCGCTGTTGAAAATCGCGATTCCGGCGCTGGCCGGGATGACCACGCTGCATGCGCTGATGCCGCCGCATCCCGGGCCGTTGATCGCCGTCAGCGCTTTGCATGCCGACCTTGGGCTGACCATGTTGCTGGGTTTCAGTATCGCCATCCCGGCGGTGATTCTGGCCGGGCCGCTGTACGGCAATTGGCTGTCGAAACGCATGCACGTCGATGAGCCGGCTGAGCTTGGCGCCCTGTTCAGTGCGCCGCCGAAAGCACTGCGCCAACCGAGTTTCGGCATGTCGCTGCTGATCATTCTGCTGCCGGTGCTGCTGATGCTCGGCAGCACTTTGGCGAAAGTCGCGATGAGTCCCGAAAGCAGCGTCGCCCTGACCCTGAAATTTCTTGGTGAACCGTTGGTGGCGCTGGGCATTGCCGTAATGGCGGCGGTGATCTGCCTCGGCTGGGCCAATGGCATGCCGCGTGAAGACGTCGGCGGCACACTGCGCAAAAGCCTCGCGCCGATTGCCGTGTTGTTGCTGACGATTGGCGCCGGCGGTGGCTTGAAGCAGACTTTGCTGGATGCTGGCGTCAGTCAGACCATCAGCAAAGTCGCTGAAGGCGCGCACATGCCGTACCTGCTGCTGGCCTGGCTGATTGCCGTGGCCTTGCGTCAGGCCACAGGCTCGGCGACGGTGGCCACGACCACGACGGCGGGGATTCTGGCGCCGATGATGGCGGGCCTCGCCGCAACGCAGAGTTCGTTGGTGGCGTTGGCGATTGGCGCCGGCTCCGTGTTCTTCTGCCACGTCAACGACGCCGGCTTCTGGATGGTTCGCGAGTATTTTGGTTTGCAGCTGAAACAGACGATCTGGGTCTGGTCGATCCTGCAAACCATTGTCTCGGTGGTGGGCTTGATCGGGACGTTGCTGTGGTGGCACTGGTTAACCTGACGGCCTCGGCGGGTTGGCGCCGAAGCCGCTGACCCGCTTCAGGAACAGGGCGCCACGGACCGGCTGCCGACACGCGGCATGCGCGAACCGAAATACGCCGCGCTGACAATGCCGACCACCCCCATCACCGCGCAGAACATCACACAGATCCACGGACTCCACGGCATCAGACCGATCAGCAACAGCGGCGTGATACTCGCCCAGATCGCGTAGGCAATGTTGTAGGTAAAGGAGATGCCTGAGACGCGAATACGCGCCGGGAACAAACCGACCATCACCGACGGCACCGCGCCGACCACGCCGCATGCGAGGCCCGCTATGGCGTAAGCGAGACCAATCCACTCGCCACCGCTGATCAGGCAACCGTAAAGCACACCAATCCCCAATGGCAGCAACAGGCTGTACAGCATGACCGTGCGCCAGGCGCCGAGACGATCGACCAGCAACCCCGCGATCATGCAGCCTACGTTGAGGAAGACAATGCCCAGCGCGCTGAGGGCGAAGGTGTGGCTGGCAGTCATGCCGAAGGTTTTCTGCATCATGGTCGGCGTGATGACCACAAACACCACCACTGCCGAAGTCAGCACGCAGGTCAGCAACATCGCCGGCAGCATCGCCAGGCGATGCTCGCGCAGCACCGTGCGCAGCGGCAATTCAACGCGCGCCTCGCGCTGCGCCTCCATCGCCATGAACACCGGAGTTTCGCTCAACCAGCGACGCAGATAGACGCCGATCACACCGAACACGCCGCCGAGCAGGAAGGGATAGCGCCAAGCGTAATCGAGGATTTCAGCAGGCGTGAAGACTTGTGCGAGAAAGGTCGCGGTCAATGCGCCAATCAGATAACCAAAGGTCAGCCCGGCCTGCAAAAAACCCAAGGCATAACCGCGATGCCCGGTTGGCGCATGCTCGGCGACGAACACCCAGGCGCTCGGCACTTCACCGCCGACCGCCGCACCCTGGAGGATGCGCAGCGCCAGCAGCAACAGCGGCGCGAAGTAACCGATCTGTGCGTAGGTCGGCATGATGCCGATCAGCAGGCACGGCAGCGCCATCATCAGGATGCTCAGGCTGAAGACCTTTTTACGTCCCAGCCGATCAGCGAAATGCGCCATCAGGATCCCGCCCAGCGGCCGCGCCAGATAGCCGGTGACGAAAATCCCGAAGCTTTGCAGCAAGCGCAACCACTCGGGCATTTCCGGCGGGAAGAACAACTGGCTGAGGGTCAGGGCGAAGAAGACGAAAATGATGAAATCGTAGATTTCCAGCGCACCGCCAAGGGCCGCAAGGCCGAGGGTCTTGTAGTCGGAGCGGCTGAACGGCGCAGGTTTGGCCGGGGATTGGGCAGTCATGGCAAAGAACTCTGAATCAGGCAAAAAACCAAGGCGCCCATGGTCTACGCAAATGCGCGGATGGACAACCCGTTAGACCATAGTCCCGGTTTTGCAAAAGCTGCTCACAAATCGTCTTCGCTTGATTTACTGTTGAAGCCTGTCCAGCCAGGTGAAACCCACCGACCTCGAGCCGAGCCGGGAACCTTGTAGGAGTGAGCCTGCTGGATCAAAAAATAACCATAAAAATCCGAGGTACTCCCTGTGGCCGTTGATATCGAAGATAGCCGCTCTGCGCGCTTTGCCCTGCGCTGTTCAAGTTTTGCCGAACGCTGGTTTCCCGATTCCTGGGTATTCGCCGCGCTGGCGGTGATCATCGTGGCAGTCGCCACACTGGCCATGGGTGCGAAACCCACCGATGCCGCGATGGCCTTCGGTGACGGCTTCTGGAGCCTGATCCCGTTCACCATGCAGATGGCTTTCGTGGTGATTGGCGGCTACGTGGTCGCCAGCTCGCCACCCGCGGTGAAGCTGATCGACCGGTTGGCACGCATCCCCAAGAACGGCCGTTCCGCCGTGGCCTGGGTGGCGCTGATCTCGATGGTCGCGTCCCTGCTCAACTGGGGCCTGTCGCTGGTGTTCGGCGGTTTGCTGGTCCGCGCCCTCGCCCGCCGCACCGATCTGAAAATGGACTATCGCGCCGCCGGGGCCGCTGCTTACCTGGGCCTCGGCGCGGTATGGGCGCTGGGCCTGTCGTCGTCGGCCGCGCAGTTACAGGCCAACCCGGCCAGCCTGCCGCCATCGATCCTGTCGATCACCGGGGTGATTCCGTTCACCGAAACGATTTTCCTCTGGCAGTCCGGGGTGATGTTGCTGGCGCTGATCGTGGTCTCGATCATCATCGCCTACGCCACCGCTCCCGGCCCGAATTCAGCGCGTGACGCCAAGGCCTGCGGTATCGACCCGGCTTTCAACCTGCCGCCACTGCAACCGCGCACCCGCCCCGGTGAATGGCTGGAACACAGCCCGCTGCTGATCATCGTGCTGGTGCTGCTGGCGGCGGGATGGCTGTTTCACGAGTTCTCGACCAAACCGGCGATCACCGCGATTTCCGGGCTGAACACCTACAACTTCCTGTTCATCATGCTCGGCGCGCTACTGCACTGGCGCCCGCGCAGCTTCCTCGATGCCGTGGCTCGCGCCGTGCCGACCACCACTGGAGTGCTGATCCAGTTCCCGTTGTACGGTTCGATTGCCGCGCTGATGACCACGGTCAAAGGTGGCGATGCGCAGACGCTGGCGCACCACATCTCGACCTTCTTTGTCAGCATCGCTTCGCACGATACTTACGCGCTGTTGATGGGTGTGTACTCGGCGATTCTCGGTTTCTTCATTCCATCCGGTGGCGGCAAGTGGATCATCGAAGCGCCGTATGTGATGCAGGTCGCCAATGATCTGCAGTATCACCTCGGCTGGGCGGTGCAGATCTACAACGCCGCCGAAGCGCTGCCGAACCTGATCAACCCGTTCTACATGCTGCCGCTGCTGGGTGTACTGGGGTTGAAAGCGCGGGACCTGATCGGTTTCTCGTTCGTGCAACTGCTGGTGCACACGCCGCTGGTGCTGCTGTTGCTGTGGGCATTGGGGACGACACTGGCATATACGCCGCCGGTGATGCCGTAACCAATAAAACTTTCCGACAGCCTGTTAACCCTCTTCTTACAAAGTCCGTTGCACTGTCCCACGCCTCCCGTGGAACAGTGCTGACTTTGCCAACCCTCATCTTCGTTTAGCTTGTCTCGGCTCAATCACCCCTGTTTAAGGAAGAACCGATGACCCCGATATCCAAGACGCTGGAACAGCTGATCAACGACATTTATCAGGATGGCAGCGTTTCCGTAGTCGAGTATAAAACCCTGCGAGATGATGCCGACCGCCGCATGGATGCCGTCGTGCGTGAGTTTGGTCAGCACAACAACCTGACGGCTTTTCAGAAAGCTATGGATGTAGCCATGCAACTGCTGCAGACCGCTGTCATCGATGCGAAGAAAGCCAAACTGACCGATACCGGCGAAGCCATTGTCAGGGACGCAGTAACCGCTCAGGTCGAATACCTGCGGGCTGGCAGCGAGCTTTCGTTGCGTCTCCTTTAACCCGCGCGCCCATCATGCGTCGTGTGAGCCAGCCTCTGGCTCACACACTCTTTGACCCTTCCTCGCAGCTGTCACCTAACCGTCATATTCCCTTGCTAGCGTCCGCCCGAAACATACTGAAACATTTAAGTAAAAACGGGCTGAGACATGATCGACGATACAGACGGCACCGACACATCTTCCCTTGATTCCGATAATCCCACCGACACCAGTCGCCGCCGCTTCCTCGGCGGCGTCGCGGTGCTCGGTGTCGGTGCGACTCTGGCCGGGTGTGGCAACGCCAGCGATCAACCCGGCACACCGGTCGAGCGCCCGCTAACGCCAACCGAGCTGGACAAGGCCCTGCGCGATCAGGTGAAAACCGTGGTGGTGATTTACGCCGAGAACCGCAGTTTCAATAACCTGTTCGGCGATTTTCCCGGCGTCGAAAAACCGCTGTCAGCACTCAAGCCTGCCGAATACCAGCAACGTGATCGCGACGGCTCGCTGCTGCAAACCCTGCCACCCGTCTGGGGCGGTACGTTGCAGATCGGCCCGCAAATGCTCGATGGCGTGACTTACCCCAGCGCCACGCAGTTTCAGGAAAACCTGCCCAACGCACCGTTCGCCCTCAAAGGCCCGAACGGTGAGGACTTGCCGTTCGGTCTGGTAACGCGCGACCTGTGGCATGTGTTTTATCAAAACCAGATGCAGATCAATGGCGGCAAGAACGATGGTTTCGTCGCGTGGGCCGACTCCGGTGGCCTGACCATGGGCCATTACGCGCAGAGCCGATATTCCCTGCGCCTGTGGGACGTCGCGCAGGAATTCGTGCTGTGCGATAACTTCTTCCAGGGCGCTTTCGGTGGCTCGTTCCTCAACCACCAATACCTGATCAGCGCCACCGCGCCGTTTTATCCGGATGTGGCCAGTTCGGTGGCCAAGTCGCAGATTGCTGCGTTGCAGAGTGACGATCCGAAAGATTCGCGCCTCAAACCGCTGGAACCATCCCCTGCCAGCGCCATGACCGGCCCACCGCAGTTCGGCCCGAGTGCGTTGACTCCGGACGGTTTCGGCGTCAACACCCTCGCCCCGCCTTACTGGCCGACGTGGATTCGCGACCCTGAGCATCCGGCCTATTCCAAGCCCGATCTGCCCAACGTCATGGTGCCGCAGACTCACGAACACATTGGCGACAAGCTGTCGAAAAAGAACATCGATTGGGCGTGGTATGCCGGCGCGTGGCAAGCGACGCTGGAGCAGTTCAAGGATTCCGGCGGCATCCCGAAAATCCCCAATTTTCAGTATCACCACCAGCCGTTCAACTACTTCAAACAGCAAGGCCCGGAAAACCCGGACGAGCGTAACAAGCGCCTGCGCGATGCCGGTCTGGGCGACGAGTCGAGCAGCAATAAATTCTTTGCCGATGCCGAGGCTGGCAAATTGCCGGCCGTCAGCTTCTACAAGCCTCAGGGCAACCTGAACATGCACGCCGGTTATGCCGACGTGGCGTCCGGGGATCGACACATCGTCCGCGCATTGAAAGTGCTGCGCGAAAGCCCGCAGTGGCAAAACATGGTGGTGATCGTCACCGTTGACGAGAACGGCGGCTGGTGGGATCACGTTGCGCCGCCCAAGGGTGACCGCTGGGGGCCGGGTTCACGCGTGCCGGCGCTGGTGGTGTCACCGTTTGCGCGCAAGGGCACGGTGGATCACACGGTCTACGACACCGCGTCGATCCTGCGGCTGATTACCCGGGTATTCCAACTGGAAACGCTCGATGGTCTCAAGCAGCGCGATGACGCGATGATCGCCCGTGGTCAGAAACCGCTGGGCGATCTGACCAACGCCCTGCATTTTCACGCCTGAAATCGAGTCCTGCACAGCGCTGAAAAAAACTCCCGATGACGGCTTCTCTGCGCCACACGGCTGATCCACTATGAGGCGCCCCCGACCGACGGGGAACCCACGCTGAAAAGGATCTGAGCATGTTCAAACTCGCAGGACTCATCCCCGCCACACTGGCCCCTACCGCACTGGCCCTCGCCGCGCTCACACTGAGCGCGGCCGTCCACGCCGATGTCGATTTGAAACTGGGCAGCACCGAACGCGTCACCCGCCTCTTCGCTTACCCCAACAACTGCAATGTGATCTGCTTCCGTAACTGGACGCTGGAGCAGACCGTCGCCCATTACCTGACCCAGAGCGTACAGCGCGACGGTTATGCCGCAGCAAAAGTCCTGGTGAAAACCGATAACGGCCAGCTCTACGCTGAAATCAGTGGCGTGCCGAAAGGCTATGACAAACCGTTGTCGGCGTTGCTCGACGCCGGTGATCTGGCCTACACCGGCGCCAGCAAGCTCAACGCCGACGGCAAGTGGGCGTACAGCTGGTACTTGTTCCTGCCGCTGGGCATGGCCCTGGAAAATCGCAAAAGCGTCGAGTTGCTGCACTTCCCGCCGGACTATTCATTGACTCAAGCGCAGGATTATCTGCGCTCCAACACCACCGATCGCTGGGCCGCGCTGCTCACCGACAACGGTATTCCGGCTGACCAGACGCCAGCGTTCCAGACCATCATCGACATCGCCCCGATCGCCGCGCCGTCCAGTGCAGGCAAGGATCTGGAAGGCGTCTATGACTACTTCAAGGACTACCAGACCACGCTGGTCAAACAGTTCAGCCAGACTAACGCCGGCACAACTTTGCCGATGGTCGCGTTCGGTGCGCCGGTGCGCAACTGGATCAAGCAGCAATACGGGCCGACGGTAAACGTACTGGGCCTGGCGACCATCAGCCCGAGCGAAGGCGTGAAAGTGCCGGTATTGGGTTCCAACCACCCGAGCTACATCTGGTACGCCGCCGACCCGGCGAGCTACGACGGTGACGAGGCCAAGGCCGATGCAGCCGGTCTGAAGGTCATGGGCCAGGATCTGAGCGCCGCCTGCTGGCAGGCCGGCATGGGAGGTAAACCGGGGAGCAATGCACAAACCACGCTCAACAACTGCATGCAAACCTGGCAGGTGACGCAGAAAGTCAAAACCTGCGAGCTGTTCTACACCTCGATCCGCGACCTGAGCGCAGATCAGGCGGCTGCCAAATGTGCAACGCCACCGATCAAGGCGCAGTTGCAGCAACTCAAGAGCGCATTACCCGCCGCCGCCATTCCCGCCCCACATCTGTAACCGGCGATAGCTCTTTCCCGTGTCAGCCTTTGCTGACGCGGGAATACGCCCATTTCGCCTGTCAGATCTGACAGTAGACCCGTGCTGGCGCATACACGAAAATTGGATCCACAACCCGTTGCAGGACTGACATGACGTCAGCCAAAGGAAGTCGCAGCCCCTGACAACAAGGATCGTTATGAACAGCCACGCAATCGCCAGCGAGCCTCGCGATACCGAAGGGATTTACCCGTTCGCCGGCCTGCCGGTGCGCCTCGGCTTTCCGTCTAGCAACGACTTCGAAATTGTTCACGATATCCACGGCCATGCCATGGCCATCGCGGCGCGCCGGGATTTTCTGCGTAGCCGGCGCCTGTGCCGGGTGTCCGGGCAACTGCTGCCCTATCGGTGTCGCCAGACGCGACAACTGCTCTCAGGCATCCACGTCTACGATCCGCGCTTTTGCGGGCTGCTGGAACACGTCTGCGACCCGAACGTATTTCTCGACATGAGCGAGCTGTGGCTGTGGGCGTTGAAAGATATCCACAGGGGCGAACGGCTGACCATCGATTACGCCGCCACCGAAGACAAACTGCTGCAGCAGTTCGCCTGCGGTTGCGGCTCGAAACAGTGTCGCGGGTGGATCACCGGTTACGACGAACCACCCAGTATCGAAGGCCACGCCTATCTACATCGCTGGCGGAGCCACTAGCGTCGAATCGCAGTTTACGGCGCGCCGACCGGACGCAAACGATATTGCGGCGGCAATTGTTCGAAACCGCTGATGGTGGTGTTCAGACTTTTCCAGCGACCGTCCTTGATGCCGTAGATGCACCCGTGGATCGACAGGCTCTGCCCGCGATGCCAAGCGTTCTGGATGATGCTGGTGTGGGCGACATTGGCCACCTGCTGGATCACGTTGAGCTCGCACATGCGATCAACCTGCTCCTCTTCGGTCGGCAACTTGGCCAGCTCTTCGCGTTTTTCGTAGTACAGATCGCGGATCGAACGCAGCCAGCCGTCGATCAGGCCGAACTGGCGATCCTGCATCGATGCGCGCACACCGCCGCAGCCGTAGTGGCCGGTGACGAGGATGTGTTTGACCTTGAGCACGTCGACCGCGTACTGGATCACCGACAGGCAGTTGAGGTCAGTGTGCAGCACCACATTGGCGACGTTGCGGTGTACGAACAGATCGCCCGGCAGCATGCCGACGATTTCGTTGGCCGGCACACGTGCGTCGGAACAGCCGATCCACAGATATTCCGGCGTTTGCTGGCGCGCCAGCTTGGCGAAGAAATCCGGGTCTTCCTTGGTGATCGCGTCAGCCCAACGCTCGTTGTTATCAATCAGGTCTTGTAAGTCATGCATGCTGTAAGGCCTCAAGAAAGATGCGCTGGTATGACAGTCGACCGCCCGTCGGGGTCACGCTTGAGCCGAAAGTGATTTCGTGGGAATTCTCGTGTGCCCGGTGAGTCCACCTAAGTAAGGCCCACAGTATGAGGATTTGCCATGACTGATTCACGACGCCCTTACGATGCGGTGCAACCGGAGCCCATCGATGATAACGAAGACCGCATGGGTTCGGTGCATGAGCTGGATTTCGATGAAGACGAGCCCAGCGCGAAAATCGGTGATGAAATCCCGCAGCGTGAACGCGAGCAGTTGATGCCCAATGAGCGCGTGCGTGAGGCGGGCATGACCGGGGCTTCGGTCAGTGATCATGAGCCGACGGACGATGACATGAGCCCGGAAACGCTGATTCATGAAGATGGCGCGCGGGATGCCGAAGAGGCCGGTGAAGGTAATCCGGCAGATTGGGACTTGAGCCTGGTCGATGAAGACGACATCGGCGGTGGTAACGGGCTGGATGAAGCGGAGCTGGCGCGGCGCGATCCGCTGGACGGTAACCGCTAACAGCCCTGATCCCTGTAGGAGCTGCCGCAGGCTGCGATCTTTTGATCTGTTTTTGCATGAGCCGAAACAGGATCAAAAGATCGCAGCCTGCGGCAGCTCCTACAGGGGGATGTTGTATCCGCAGAATGAGTCAGGGGATCAGTCGACCAGGGTGCAGGCCATGACCACGGCATCTTCGCGCCCGCCCACCGCCGGATAATAATCCCGACGCCGGCCAATCTCGTTGAAGCCATAGCGCTCGTACAGGCGAAACGCCGAACGATTGCTGTCGCGCACTTCCAGGAAACACTCCCGCGCCTGCGCCGCATACGCGCGCGACATCAGGTGCTCAAGCAGCGTCAGGCCCAAGCCGCGCCCCTGATTCTCCGGTTTGACGGTGATGTTGAGCAGGTGCGCTTCATCGAGAATGATCTGCACCACACCGTGGCCAACCTGTTGCTCGCCTTCGAACATCAGCCAGATCTGGTACTTGCCGAGGCCGTCGAGAAAAATCCCGCGGGTCCACGGATGGCTGTACGCAGCGAATTCAATCTTCAGCACAGCGTCCAGATCCGCCTCGATCATCGGGCGGAAGGTTACAGCGTCACTCATTGATTTCTTTCCAGCGCGCCATCAGCCGACGCATGGCTTGCCACACAGCGGCTTTGCGCTGTGGCTCTTCCATTAACAACTCCAGACCGGGAACGGCCCAGGCCGAGCCCAGACCCTCGATCTGCAATTCACGATTGAATGCTTCAGCATCCGCCTCACCGGCAAAGCGCACCGCCGGCAGGCCGATCAGCCAGAGACAGGCGCACGGCGCCGCTTCCATTTGCACCGAGAGGAACCCTTGGACGAAGTCGCGCGCCGCTTCCGGCCCCTGATCCATGGTGCCGCGATTGAGCCACGGCCAACGCACCGGCTCGCCGACGATCTGCGGCGCATCCGGCAGACCAGCGGCGCGCAGCATGTCTTTCAGCAGCAAATACGCCGGATCACGGCTCTGGAACGGTTCGCCTGTGGGTAACTCGACCAATAGCAGGCAGCGCCCGGCACGCAGCAATTGCAAAGCGAAACGTGGCGGTGGCACCGGCGCAGGTTTGGCGACGACTGGCGTGTCGTCAGCCTCTTGCGCGGGTTTGGCGTTGGTTCGCGTGCTGGCCAGCGAAGGGCGCGGCACTTCGATTTTCGGCCGTTCGCTCGGACGGGCGGTCGGTTGCACCGGCGCCTCGGCCTGCGGTGCAAGCACCATCGGCGCCTCTACCTCTGGCTCGGGCATGTCCAGCAGCTCGGGCCGCGACGGTGCGGCGAAAGGCAATTCGGTGCGCGGCAGCCAGTTGACCACCTGCATGGCGTTCAAATAGGCGCGGCGGCGGGACTCGATTAGCAAAGGGTCGGCCACTTGTGGATAACTGAAGTGGGCTGATTCTACCGCCCTTCGTTCAAGATCGCTTGCTGTTGATCGATAGCCTTTACCGAAGCTCTCTCCCTTAGAAAATGCGACAGCCCGTCCCGAGAGTGAATCGCATCCTTCATGATGCAGTACAATCGCCGCTTTTCATTGCCAACCAGCCGGGCATTCCGATGATCGAACCCAAGCGCGTCTTGCGCGCCCTCGCTGAACACTGGGCACTTCTGGAGCCTTTGTGCGAGCACTTCGACCAAGGCACATTGAGCCTCAACGAACTGCGTACGCAACTGGCCGCCCAACAACTGGACAGCACGCCACAGGACATCACCAGCCTGCTCGACGTGTGGATTCGCCTCGATATTCTGATTCCGGTGGCGAAAAGCCCGAACCGTTTCGAGCTGAACGCGCAGATCCACGACTTCCTCGCTTACCTGCGGCGTGAACATCGCTTGGGCCTGTGCCTGGAAATCGAAGCCTATCTGCGCCACCTCGAGCGTCTGGCCGGTTACATCCAGGACGCGTTCGACATCCGCGACGGCCACGACCTCGCCCGCCAGTTGCGCTTGCTCGACATGCGCGTACGCGACGTGCTGAAGAAGCTCGACAACGACGAACAGGCGCTGGTGGCTGTGGCCGAACGCGCGAAGACCAGCGATCGACAGATTCCGCTGCGTCAGCGTTACGCCGAAGTGTTGGCGACGTGGGACGAATACGTCGAGCCGATGATCGATCTGGTGAACGCCGACGGCGCTTTCGAGCAAGGCGTACGCAAGGTCGAAACCGTGCTGCTGAAAATGCTCAGCGAACAGCAACGCCTCGGCCATCTGGTCGATGACGACATGCTGCTGCGCACCCACGCGCGCATCCTCGAAATGCAGACCAGCGCGCAACTGACCCTGCGTCATGCCCGCGAACTGCTGCTGCCGCTGCGTGAAGAAGCGCGCCGGCACAACGCCGTGACCCGTGGCGCCGCGCTCGCATTGGCCGCGATTCGCCGCAAAGGCATCGACGCCGTGCCGCAAGCGGCGATGCCGCTGTTCACCCGCCCGCAAAGTACCTTCCTCGGCAGCGCCAGTCAGGTCGAAGCCTACGTGTATGCGTTGGCGCGTTTCGAGCCGAAACCGGCACGCTTCCCGAAAGCGCACAAGACCCAGAAAGGTGAAGCCCCACGTGCCCCGCGCACCGTGCGCGAGATGCTCGACCGTTGCGAAGAAGCCCTGCCGATGCCGGATCTGATGACCTGGCTGCTGGAGCAGGAACCGGACGGCGCCACCGACGAATTGCTCTATTGGTTCTCGCGCCTGTCGCGGGAAAAACGCTTCAAGCGCGAGCGTCTGGAACGCCGCGAATACCACACTCATGAGCACCAGGTCAGCCTGCGCTCCTTCGCCCTGCTCTCGGCCAGCGATAGCGCCGCCGAGAATTCTGCGAGCATCCCCAATGCATCTTGATCTTTCCGAACTGTCGCAACTCGCGCCGATCTTCCGCGAGCTGTTCAAGGGTTACCACGTCAGCCGCCGCGATCCGGAGCTGTACGCGCAACTGTCGAACTTCCAGGATCAGTACCGCACGCTGTTCAAGGCGTTGGGGTTTGAACTGGTCTGCGACACCCGTGGTTTCTACTACTTCGTACCGGACATGGCCGCTGCGGCGGTGAACAAGACTGCCCAGCGTCTGGCGTTGTTCACCTTCATCCTCGTCGAGCATCTGGCCGATCAGGGCCGTGACCCGATTGCCGTGCTCGATGGCGGCAGCCTCGGCCGCGAAGAGTTGCCGTCGCTGCTGGAGAAATACCGCGACCTGTTCATTCAGGCCGAAGTGCAGACCGTTGAAGAGCTCGAAGAAAAGATCATGCGCCGCATGACTCAACTGGGTTTCGCCGGCGAAGAAAACGGCGTGTATCGCTTCCTGCCGCCGATGCACCGTTTCCTCGACGTGTGCTTGTCGGTACAGCAAGACCGCGATCTGGCGGCCAGCGTGCACAGTGTATTGCCACTGCCGGCGCCGGTGCTGATCGACGAAGCGGCGGAAGCCAAATTCCTCGAAACCGACGATCCGCTCGATCTCACCGAATTCGATGAAGAGAGCGAAGAAGACGCACTGGCCCGCGCCATTGCCGAAGAACAGGAGTCCGACGCATGAGCCAGGAACGCTACGGCATCCGCCGCTTTGCCCTTTTGAACACCGCCGGTTACAGCCTCGGCCTGTTTCCGCTGGAAGAACCGTTGTCGGTCTACGGCGCAAACAACCTCGGTAAATCGGCGTCGATCAACGCCTTGCAGTTCCCGATCCTGGCGCGCATGTCGGACATGAGTTTCGGCAAGTACAGCCTCGAACAATCGCGGCGCTTCTACTTCGCTTCCGACACCAGTTACATCCTTGTCGAAGTGAATCTGCCGCACGGCCCGCACGTGATCGGCGTGGTCGGTCGTGGCCCGGGCGGTGGTTTCGGTCACCAGTTCTTCGCGTATGCCGGCAAGCTCGATCTGGCTCATTACCAGAAGAACGACACCTGCCTGCGTCAGAAAGAGCTGTTCAGCAATCTTGAGAAAGAAGGCCTGAAAGCCTACGAACTCAAGCCTGATGAGCTGCGTCGTTTGCTGGTGGGCGGTCACACCTCGATCCCGCTCGACCTGACGCTGATCCCGCTGCGCTCCACCAGCGAGCAGAGCCTGAAGACTTTCCGCGCGCTGTTCATCAACCTGCTGCACATGCGCGAAATCACCGCAGCCAAATTGAAGCAGTTGTTCCTCGATGCGTTCGAACACAGCCTGCGTTCCGGCAGCGTCGATTACATCGCCGCGTGCGAAGAAGCCTTCCGCGACGTGCGCCGCATGGAGCAGGACTATAACTCGCTGGTCGCGGCCGGCCCGTTGGTTGAGGCTTTGGCCAACGGCGTGAAACAGCGCGACGTGCTGCGCGGCAAACTGCATCGCCTGTCGCCGCTGCTCGATTCGTTGCTCGGTACCTGGTCGGATTACGCCAGTGCACGCAAAGAAGAGCTGACGATTCAGGCTGACCACTACCGTGGCGAGCAAGACAGTCTGCAAAACAATCAGCGCGGCGGTACTCAGGAACTGATGCGTCTGGAGCGGGAAATTTCCGGCATCCAGCGTTGGCTCGGCGAGCTGTCAGTGTTGAAAAATCGCTTCGCCCTGGTCGATGACGTCAAAGTACTCGAGCAACAATTGCTCGCAGCCAAAGACGCGCACGACGAACTGGCCGGTGCCCTGGCGCAATCGCGTCAGTTCAGCGCCGAAGATCTGGAAGAGCGCCTGCGCGATCTGGAAAAACGCCTGAAGTCGGTGAAGCAACAACTCGATCACGCCGACAACAACAGCTATGCCCGCCTGCGCGAAGAGTTCTCGCAACCCGACGTCGAACGGTTGATGCGTCTGTTCAACAGCGCACTGTTCAGCCTGCCGCTGGGCGAACACGGCATCACCCTCGACGAGGGTGGCGAATGGGTCAAATCCGTTGAGCTGATCCTCGACGGTTTCAAGGGCGAGCGCTTCGAAGTGCCGGGCCTGTCCATCGACATCTCGCACATCGAGCCACCGGCGCTGCAAGCACTGGCCGACCGTGCTGCGTTGCGCGATCAGAAAGAACGTCTGGACAAAGAGCTGAAACAGCTCAAGACCCAGCAGGCCGTTGCCGCTGACCGCGCCGCGAGCAAGACTCAGACTGAGGCGCTGTACCAGCAAGTGCTGGATGCGCAAAAGGCGTTGGAAGATTTCCGTCGCACGCAGACGTTGAGCGCCGAAGAAGGCGACAAGCTCGAGCAACTGGCGCAAATGGAAGGCGCGCAGGACGAACTCAAGCGTTCCAGCGATGCGTTCACCGAGCGCGTCCAGCAACTGTCGGCCAAGCTGCAACTGGTCGGCCGGCAGATCGCCGACATGGAGGCCAAGCAACGTACTCTCGACGATGCGCTGCGCCGTCGTCAGTTGCTGCCAGCGGATCTGCCGTTCGGTACGCCGTTCATGGATCCGGTCGACGATTCGATGGACAACCTGCTGCCGCTGCTCAACGACTATCAGGACAGCTGGCAAGGCTTGTTGCGCGCCGATGGCCAGATCGAAGCGCTGTACGCACAGGTGCGTCTGAAAGGCGTGGCCAAGTTCGACAGCGAAGACGACATGGAACGCCGTCTGTCGCTGCTGATCAACGCTTACGCGCACCGTACCGATGAGGCGCTGACGCTGGGCAAGGCACGTCGTGCGGCGGTGACCGACATCGCCCGGACCCTGCGCAACATCCGCAGCGACTACGACAGCCTTGAGCACCAACTGGCGCTGTTCAACCGCGAGATCAACAAGCGTCAGGTCTCCAACCTGCAGAGTTTCCGTATTGTCCTTGCGCCGAACAAGGAAGCGCTCAAGCACATCGACCAGATCATCCACAGCGCCGGTCAGTACGAAGAAGGCGAAACCCTGTCGGTGTTCGACCTCAGCCAAAGCGCCGAGCAGGACAACAAGAACGAAGAGGCCAAGGAATACCTGGCGCGGTTGGTTGCGGCAAACCACAACCAGCTCGGCCTCAAAGACTTGTTCGAACTGGCATTCGAGATCACCAAGGTCAACGGCCAACCAGTTATCCACACCGACATCGATGGCGCGGCGTCCAACGGTACGACCATGACTATCAAGGCGCTGACCAACATGTACTTGTTGCTGCACTTGATGGATCGCGATCTGGCCGGGCGCGTACGCCTGCCGTACTACCTCGACGAGGCGGCGGACATCGACGAGAAGAACCAGGCAGCGCTGCTGGAAACCAGCCTGCAACTGGGCTTCGTGCCGATTCTGGCGAGTGTGAAGCCGCAGGTCTGTGCCAGTGTCGCCATCGACCTGGAAGGTGGCAGCGGCCCGGCGGGGATCTACATTGATGAGGCGGACTGGAAGTACATCCGTCGCCATGATGTGGTGAAGGCTACGGTGAATGTTGAAGCGGATGAACCGGAGCTGGATGCGGTTTGATCGGCGTTGACTGAAAGGCAATAAAAAGGGCCGCGATCTGTCTGGATCGCGGCCCTTTTTTTATGGCTTGAGATTTGTACTGAATTGGCTGGCCCTATCGCGAGCAGGCTCACTCCTACAGTTGGAATGCGTTCCCCTGTAGGAGTGAGCCTGCTCGCGATGGCGCCACTTCAGACACCGCAGGATTTACTTACCGAGCGAAATCTTCGGCGCCCACGTCAGCCACTCATCCTCAAACTTGTCGAACAACGGGAACGTCTGCTCCGCCCGCGCCTGGCTGCCCATGCGCTCGCCATCCGGCGTGGCAAAGGCAATGCCGCCCTGAATCGCCGTCTCCAGCGACTCGGTTCGCACCGTCAGCCCGTTGAACAAACCAATATCAAACCCTACGCCACTGGTGTTCCAGAACCGGCTACCGCTGCGCACCAACGGCGCATATTTCGGCTCGATCAAAATGTGCACCAACACACGATCCGCCGTCTGCCCCAGTTCATACCCCGTCACTTTACCCACAGTGATTTCGCGGTAAGTCACCGGCACACCCGGCTTCAGCGAACCACGACGGGCTGCGCTCAATACCAGACTCAGTCCCGCCTCTTGTTTGGTCACTTCCGGCGCATTAGCCAGGGCAACGAAGTTCTTCTGCGGCCCGAGGCTCTTCGCCGCTGGCTGCACTTCGATGTATTGCCCGGTCACCAGGGTTTCCAGGTTAGCTGTCTTGATCAGGCCCAATTCCGGTTTGACCACCCAGAACTGGCTGCCGACGCGGGCAATCTTCTCTGGCACTTCGGTGATGCGCGCGGTGAGGATGACCGATTGCAGATCGTCAGTCAGATCAACACTTTCAATCTTGCCGACATCCAGGCCTTTGAAACGAACCGGGGTGCCGCTGCGCAGACCGTCGGCGCGATCGACCTTGATCGTGACCACGGCGCCTTTCTGATTGGCGTCGTCATGGTTGGCAAACAAGCGGAAGCGCGGGATGCGTTTTTGCAATGGCGCCTTGGCTTGCGGCGTTTCGAAGGCGATGCCGCCGGCCATCAGGGTTTGCAGCGATTCGCTCTTCACCTGAATCCCGCCAGTCAAACCGCCGGTCAGGGTGACACCGCTGACATTCCAGAATCGCGTCGAGGCGTTGACCAGGTTTTCGTATTCCTTCTCGATGTGCACACCGACGATGATCTGCTTGCGCGTCTTCGAGAACTGGTAGCTCTGCACCGAACCGACCTTGACCTGCTTGTACAGAATCGGACTGCCGACATCGATCGAGCCGAGGGTGTCGGTGAACAGCACCAAGTGCAGGCCCGGTGAACGCAGATCCAGCGGCGGCGCTTTTGGTCGTGCTTCGAACTCACGCTTCGGCGCAGCGCCTTTGTCACCTGGGCGTACGGCGATGTAGTTACCCTTAACCAGCGCTTCGAGCCCGGTGATGCCCGCCAAAGAAATCGACGGTTTGACCACCCAGAACTGCGTGCCATCGACCAGATAATCTTCGGCGAGTGGATCAAGAGTCAGCTCGGCCGTGGCGCTGTTCAGATCGGGATCGACCTTCAGTGCTTTCAGGTTGCCGACCTGAATGCCTTTGTACATCACCGGCGTGCGTCCGGCTTGCAGGCCTTCGAAATCGCTGAGTTTGACCTTCACGCGAATCCCGGCAGCGGCGGCGTCGAAGTCTTCATAGAGACGGAACGGCAGGCTCGGATCGGTCGGCGGGCTGTCTTTGCGATTCTCCGGCGTGGCGAAGGCGATACCGCCCGCTACGATGCTGGCCAGCGATTCGCTGCGCACTTTCACACCGGACAGGTTGGCGTCGATGCTGATGCCGCTGGCGTTCCAGAAACGCGTGTGTTTACGCACGAGTTTGGCGTAGGTCGGTTCGATGAAGACCTTGAGTTCAACGGTACTTTGGTCTTCCGAGAGCAGGTAGCTTTTAACCTGACCGACCTTGATCTGCTTGTAGAACACCGGGCTGCCACGGCTCAATGAGCCGAGACGATCAGCCTTGATGGTCAGGTGCAGGCCAGGCTTGGCGTCAGACAGCGGTGGCTCTTCGGAGAGCGCCTTGAACTTGCGCACAGGCTCGCCTTCGCCGGGACTGATGGCGACATAGTTACCGGACACCAGCGTTTCCAGCCCGGTGATCCCGGCCAGAGTCACGCTCGGTTTGACCAGCCAGAAACGCGTGCTGGTCTTGAGGTATTGCTCGACGTCCTTGTTCATCTCGACGGTGGCAATCACGCCTTTGGAGTTGCCCTCGTCATCGAGCTTGAGTGCCTTGACCTTACCGACCGACATGCCTTTGTACATGACCTCGGTCTTGTTGGCCTGGATGCCTTCGCCACTCTCGAAGCGGATCTGGATCTCGATACCGGTTTCGGAATAGGCACGCCAGCCGAGCCACCCGCCGATGATCAGCGCGATCAGAGGCAGTACCCAAATGGCAGACCAGTTCGAGGCCGGTCGGGTTTTCGCTACGGGCAAATCAGTCATGGTCGTCGTCCGACTCCGTGTTATCCCAAATCAGTCGGGGATCGAAAGTTACTGCGGCGAGCATCGTCAGAATCACCACACTGGCGAAGGCGATGGCGCCAAGATTGGCTTCGACACTGGCAAGCCGGCCGAAGTTGACGACCGCCACGAGAATGGCGATCACAAAAATATCGAGCATCGACCAGCGACCGATGAACTCGATGAAGCGGTACATCCAGATGCGCTGACGGGCCGACAATGGCTGGCGTCGTTGCACCGAAAACAGCAGCAGCGCGATGCCCACCAGTTTGAAGGTCGGCACCAGGATACTGGCGATGAACACCACGGCGGCAATGGGAATCATGCCGTGCTGCACCAACTGGATCACGCCGGACATGATCGTGCTCGGATCGCCCTGCCCCAAAGAACTGACAGTCATGATCGGCAAGACGTTGGCCGGAATATAGATGATCGCCGCGGTGATCAGCAGCGCCCATGTGCGCACCAGACTGTTCGGACGCCGGGCGTGAACCAGCGCTCCGCAGCGCGTGCAAGTCTGCTCGTCGGTACCCGCTTCCTGTTTATTCAGTTCGTGACATTCGGTACACACCAGAATGCCCGCATCAATCGCCCGCATGAGCGTCCTCTCCTGATAACGCCTGCCAGATCTGATGCGGTGACATCACCACTTCCAGCCAGACCTGCACCAACAACAATCCGAGGAAACATGCCAAGCCCAGACCTACGGTAATGGCGGCCATGTCCGCCAGTTTGACGATCGCCACCAACACGCCCATGAGGTAAACCTCAAGCATTCCCCAGTCTTTGAGGTGGTGATAGATACGGTAAAGCAGCAGGCCGTAGCTGCGGCCGACATTGAAGCGAATCGTCAGCAAAACGAACAACTGGCACAGCAACTTGAGCAGCGGTATGGCCATGCTGCACAGGAATACGACAATCGAAACGCCCTGCATGTCAGTGTTGAACAGGCCGAGAACGCCGCTCCAGACCGTATCCTGCGAGGATTGTCCGAGGATATTGAGTTGCATGATGGGTAAAAAGTTTGCCGGGATGTACAACAATAACGCTGCAATTACCAAGGCAAGGCTGCGCTGCACCACGTTATGGCGGTGGGCATACAACTCGTAACCGCAGCGAGGGCAGAGGGCTTTCTCGCCGTGGGCAAGCGTTGGCTTGCGCATCAGCAGGTCGCACTCGTGACAGGCCACCAAGTCTTCCAGCGGTAAATCTGACAGCCCTGGGGCGTCAACCGACTCTGACATAAAGGCTCTGGCTCCGAATAAGGTGGGGCTATTCTAGTGTTCTGATTCGAAAATAACTGTGCAAATTTGTTCGCTGTCGCGAGCAAAACTTTTTCGCAGGCAAAACAAAACCCCAACTGCTTTCGCAATTGGGGTTTTGGAATTTAATCTTGACGATGACCTACTCTCACATGGGGAAACCCCACACTACCATCGGCGATGCATCGTTTCACTGCTGAGTTCGGGATGGGATCAGGTGGTTCCAACGCTCTATGGTCGTCAAGAAATTCGGGTACCGAGTCGTGGCCAGACGGCCTCGCTTCAGCAAATTGGGTATGTGACAGCTTTCGGTGTTTTGTGAACATCGAACTTTCGGTTCGTTTCGTCTTCACACACCGCAATCTGGTCTCTCTCGCTTTTCAGCGCGGAGCATGCAAATTGCTTGGGTGTTATATGGTCAAGCCTCACGGGCAATTAGTATTGGTTAGCTCAACGCCTCACAGCGCTTACACACCCAACCTATCAACGTCGTAGTCTTCGACGGCCCTTCAGGGAACTCAAGGTTCCAGTGAGATCTCATCTTGAGGCAAGTTTCCCGCTTAGATGCTTTCAGCGGTTATCTTTCCCGAACATAGCTACCCGGCAATGCCACTGGCGTGACAACCGGAACACCAGAGGTTCGTCCACTCCGGTCCTCTCGTACTAGGAGCAGCCCCTCTCAAATCTCAAACGTCCACGGCAGATAGGGACCGAACTGTCTCACGACGTTCTAAACCCAGCTCGCGTACCACTTTAAATGGCGAACAGCCATACCCTTGGGACCGGCTTCAGCCCCAGGATGTGATGAGCCGACATCGAGGTGCCAAACACCGCCGTCGATATGAACTCTTGGGCGGTATCAGCCTGTTATCCCCGGAGTACCTTTTATCCGTTGAGCGATGGCCCTTCCATACAGAACCACCGGATCACTAAGACCTACTTTCGTACCTGCTCGACGTGTCTGTCTCGCAGTCAAGCGCGCTTTTGCCTTTATACTCTACGACCGATTTCCGACCGGTCTGAGCGCACCTTCGTACTCCTCCGTTACTCTTTAGGAGGAGACCGCCCCAGTCAAACTACCCACCATACACTGTCCTCGATCCGGATAACGGACCTGAGTTAGAACCTCAAAGTTGCCAGGGTGGTATTTCAAGGTTGGCTCCACGCGAACTGGCGTCCACGCTTCAAAGCCTCCCACCTATCCTACACAAGCAAATTCAAAGTCCAGTGCAAAGCTATAGTAAAGGTTCACGGGGTCTTTCCGTCTAGCCGCGGATACACTGCATCTTCACAGCGATTTCAATTTCACTGAGTCTCGGGTGGAGACAGCGCCGCCATCGTTACGCCATTCGTGCAGGTCGGAACTTACCCGACAAGG
Organism: Pseudomonas helmanticensis; assembly: GCF_900182985.1. Taxonomy (NCBI): domain Bacteria; kingdom Pseudomonadati; phylum Pseudomonadota; class Gammaproteobacteria; order Pseudomonadales; family Pseudomonadaceae; genus Pseudomonas; species Pseudomonas helmanticensis. The sequence goes on from NZ_FXUY01000002.1 coordinate 1,457,650, forward strand.
AATTTCGCTACCTTAGGACCGTTATAGTTACGGCCGCCGTTTACCGGGGCTTCGATCAAGAGCTTCGCGTTAGCTAACCCCATCAATTAACCTTCCGGCACCGGGCAGGCGTCACACCCTATACGTCCACTTTCGTGTTTGCAGAGTGCTGTGTTTTTAATAAACAGTCGCAGCGGCCTGGTATCTTCGACCGGCATGAGCTTACGGAGCAAGTCCTTCACCCTCACCGGCGCACCTTCTCCCGAAGTTACGGTGCCATTTTGCCTAGTTCCTTCACCCGAGTTCTCTCAAGCGCCTTGGTATTCTCTACCCAACCACCTGTGTCGGTTTGGGGTACGGTTCCTGGTTACCTGAAGCTTAGAAGCTTTTCTTGGAAGCATGGCATCAACCACTTCGTGTTCTAAAAGAACACTCGTCATCAGCTCTCGGCCTTAAGATCCCGGATTTACCTAAGATCTCAGCCTACCACCTTAAACTTGGACAACCAACGCCAAGCTGGCCTAGCCTTCTCCGTCCCTCCATCGCAATAACCAGAAGTACAGGAATATTAACCTGTTTTCCATCGACTACGCTTTTCAGCCTCGCCTTAGGGACCGACTAACCCTGCGTCGATTAACGTTGCGCAGGAAACCTTGGTCTTTCGGCGTGGGTGTTTTTCACACCCATTGTCGTTACTCATGTCAGCATTCGCACTTCTGATACCTCCAGCAAGCTTCTCAACTCACCTTCACAGGCTTACAGAACGCTCCTCTACCGCATCACCCGAAGGTGATACCCGTAGCTTCGGTGTATGGTTTGAGCCCCGTTACATCTTCCGCGCAGGCCGACTCGACTAGTGAGCTATTACGCTTTCTTTAAAGGGTGGCTGCTTCTAAGCCAACCTCCTAGCTGTCTAAGCCTTCCCACATCGTTTCCCACTTAACCATAACTTTGGGACCTTAGCTGACGGTCTGGGTTGTTTCCCTTTTCACGACGGACGTTAGCACCCGCCGTGTGTCTCCCATGCTCGGCACTTGTAGGTATTCGGAGTTTGCATCGGTTTGGTAAGTCGGGATGACCCCCTAGCCGAAACAGTGCTCTACCCCCTACAGTGATACATGAGGCGCTACCTAAATAGCTTTCGAGGAGAACCAGCTATCTCCGAGCTTGATTAGCCTTTCACTCCGATCCACAGGTCATCCGCTAACTTTTCAACGGTAGTCGGTTCGGTCCTCCAGTTAGTGTTACCCAACCTTCAACCTGCCCATGGATAGATCGCCCGGTTTCGGGTCTATTCCCAGCGACTAGACGCCCTATTAAGACTCGCTTTCGCTACGCCTCCCCTATTCGGTTAAGCTCGCCACTGAAAATAAGTCGCTGACCCATTATACAAAAGGTACGCAGTCACCCAACAAAGTGGGCTCCCACTGCTTGTACGCATACGGTTTCAGGATCTATTTCACTCCCCTCTCCGGGGTTCTTTTCGCCTTTCCCTCACGGTACTAGTTCACTATCGGTCAGTCAGTAGTATTTAGCCTTGGAGGATGGTCCCCCCATATTCAGACAAAGTTTCTCGTGCTCCGTCCTACTCGATTTCATGACTAAGAGATTTTCGCGTACAGGGCTATCACCCACTATGGCCGCACTTTCCAGAGCGTTCCGCTAATCTCAAAGCCACTTAAGGGCTAGTCCCCGTTCGCTCGCCACTACTAAGGGAATCTCGGTTGATTTCTTTTCCTCAGGGTACTTAGATGTTTCAGTTCCCCTGGTTCGCCTCTTGCACCTATGTATTCAGTACAAGATAACCATCTTATGATGGCTGGGTTCCCCCATTCAGACATCTCCGGATCAAAGTCTGTTTGCCGACTCCCCGAAGCTTTTCGCAGGCTACCACGTCTTTCATCGCCTCTGACTGCCAAGGCATCCACCGTATGCGCTTCTTCACTTGACCATATAACCCCAAGCAATCTGGTTATACTGTGAAGACGACATTCGCCGAAAATTCGAATTTCTCAATTAAGAGAACTCACAAATTTTACCTTAGCCTGATCCGTTACCAGTGAAAGTAACGTTCAGTCTATCTTTCTATCACATACCCAAATTTTTAAAGAACGATCTAATCAAAAGACTAGAAATCAATATTCTCAAGGGAATACTCATTTCTAAACTTTCAGAAGCAGTTATATGGTGGAGCCAAACGGGATCGAACCGTTGACCTCCTGCGTGCAAGGCAGGCGCTCTCCCAGCTGAGCTATGGCCCCATAACAAAATTGGTGGGTCTGGGCAGATTCGAACTGCCGACCTCACCCTTATCAGGGGTGCGCTCTAACCAACTGAGCTACAGACCCAATTTCGAGCGCGTAACTGTTAGC